>CAZJHT010000012.1:0-50624 GCA_964546025.1 uncultured Clostridiaceae bacterium | reverse complement strand
TCTGGAATACGTTAAGAAAGATTAATTCTTTCTAGTTTAATTTGACAAACGGAATTTTATAAAGCTGTACACCATTAAATAATGAAATAAGCTTCCCATAATAACAAAAACATGAAATATTTCATGAGCTTTAAAACCATAGATGCCCCTTTTAGGATAATCTATAGCATAAATTACTGCTCCTACGATATAGCTTACTCCACCAAGAATAAGAAATATAAATGCTCTAGGAGCAAGATTTGCTTTAAACTGAAATATAGTAAATAATGATATACATCCTAAAACAACATATATAGATGCTCCTAAACTAGATGGCATGTCTATAAAGTATGTCTTTATGATAATCCCTATCAATGTAGCTACCCATACAGTAACAAGCATAATATTTCTTGTTTTTGGGTCTAGTGCATTTAAGCATGTTGGCGTATATGTTGCTGCAATAAGCACAAATACCATTAAATGATCTATTCTCTTTAGAATTCTTATAACCTTTTCACTAGCTATTACTCCATGATAAACACCACTTGTGATAAAAACTAAAGAAAGACTCACAGCATATACTGTATAACTAGCAATGTCTATTGCATTTGCATTCACTACAGCAAGATGAATTAAATACAATGATGCTGGCAAAGCAACAATTGCTGCTATTAGATGTGTTAAAGAATTGATAGGTTCTCTTAAGAATGATTTCATATGCTATCTACTCCACTTCAGTCTTTTATATTTCATATTTTAGCACAAGAATATATCTACTGAAAATCTGCTTGGCACATGTTACAGTACTTTGTTATCCTTGTTTTCGCCTTAATAAAACTCATCTCTAAAAAATCACATAATAATATATGACCGAGCAAATCACTCTCTATGCCACAAAGAATCTTGATTGCTTCCGTAACCATTAATGTACCTACGGTACCAGCCACAGAACCCAATATGGGCTTTGGAACATCTTGATGTTCTAGGTTTCCTAAAGCACAATTGTAACATGGAGTCTTTCCTGGAATTATTGGTAGAACATATCCAGAGTATAATTGTACTGCACCATCAACTAATGGAATATTATTAACTTTACTTCCATGATTCAAATTTCTCCTAGCTTTAATATTATCCACACAACTCATTATGAGATCATATCCTCTTGTTACATCTGCTGCATTATCTCTAGTTACCATAGTGCGCACAATGTTATAATTGATGTCAGGATTAAAAGCACTCAATCTTTGTTTTGCTGATTCAACTTTGTCCATGTCCACTCTATTGGTATCATACAGTATTTGTCTATTCAAATTGTTTGGCGCTATTGTATCATTATCTAGTAGATCTATATGGCCTACTCCTGCAGCTGCGAGATAGTAAGCTACTGGGCTGCCTAATCCACCGAGTCCGACTACTAAAACTTTTGCCTTTTCAATTTTGTCCTGTCCCTCTCTTCCAATCCCAGGTAAATCAATCTGACGAATATATCTATTAGACATTGGCTCTAAATTATCCACTTTAAACACCCTTATCAATTATTTTACTGTTCTTTTATTTTAACACACTTTAAAATATGCTTCCTGTAAATTTGTTTTGTTTATCTAAGTAACTTTGATATACTACAATAAAGCAACTAAAGGAAGGAAATGAAAATGGATAAAATAAAAAAATTTAGTTTTAAAAATGATTATTCTGAAGGTGCTCACCCTAATATATTGAATCGCTTAGTAGAAACTAACCTCCTACAAGCAGAAGGATATGGTGAAGATTATTTTTCAAACAAGGCGAGAAAAAAAATACATGAAGTTTTAGAAAGTTCAAATCCAGACATACATTTTGTAACTGGAGGGACTCAAGCTAACCTAATTATCATTTCATCACTACTAAGACCTCATGAATCAGTCATTTCGGCTACTACTGGTCATATTAATGTACATGAAGCGGGTGCGATTGAAGCTACTGGGCACAAAGTATGTGTAATTGACACAGATGATGGTAAACTTACAACAAAACACATTCAAGAGGTAATAAATGTTCATGAAGATGAGCATATGGTTAAGCCAAAATTAGTCTACATCTCAAACTCTACAGAGCTTGGCACTAGATATACAAAAGAGGAACTAAAAGATATTAGTGATTATTGTAAAATGAATAACCTATACTTCTTTCTAGATGGTGCAAGGTTAGGATCAGCTGTTGCTTCTAGTAACTTAGAACTTAGAGATTTAATTGAGCTTGTTGATGTTTTTTATATAGGTGGAACAAAAAATGGAGCATTAATAGGTGAGGCCATAGTAATAAATAATGACAAACTAAAAGATGATTTTAGATACCTCATGAAACAACGAGGTGCTTTGCTAGCAAAAGGAAGAATTATAGGAATTCAGTTTTTAGAGTTATTTACAGATAACCTTTTTATTGAGTTAGCAAAAAAAGCTAATAGTGCTGCCACTAGACTTGTGGATGGGATTATCAAGAATAACTATGATTTTTTAGCAACACCAGAGACAAATTTGATATTTCCAATATTCCCAAATGATGTAATTGAGAAACTTTCTGCAGAGTTTGATTTTTATGTAATCGAGAAAATAAATGATTCTACTTCTGCTGTTAGACTTGTCACTTCCTGGGCTACAAAAAATGAAGACATAGATAGGTTTATTAATTTACTCTCAGTTAATTAAACAGAACAAGCAATCCAATTGGATTGCTTGTTATTTTACTCACTATCTTTTACTTTTCTAATAATTCTACTAGCTGAACCTATTGCCCATGCTTTTCCTTGTTCATCTTTATAAAGTGGCATTTCTATTTTGCTATCACCAATCTCTATTATACCTAAACTTGGTTCTACAATCTTTACCTCTTGCTCTCCCTCTTTATATTTAGCTATAAGCCTTACTTCTAACTCTATTTCTGCTCCTTCTGCAGATTCGTATTTACCTTCAAAATCCAGGTACTCTCTTATGTCTTCTTTTTGATCTCTATATTGTCTTCTTTTAGTTTCAAGCGGCAAACTTAAAGCTGTGTTAAGTGCAGCTAACCATATGTCGCTTACAAAAACGCCTGTACGATTACAAAGAACAACAACTGAAAGATTTACCTCTGGAACAAATCCAAAGTAAGCAGAAACACCCTTAAAGCTCCCACTATGTGCAACTAAGGTTACACCATTGTAGTTCTCTTGGATACTAAATGCATATCCATATTTACCATATGACTGGTAATCTGCATCCTTTGAAAGCATCCCTTCAAGTCTTTCTTCAGTAACTATTCTTTTACCTTTATAAGTTCCACCATTAGCATACATTTGACCATATTTGATCAAGTCATTCGCAGAGGACTTTATCCAGCCCACAGCGTCAAACGGAGGTGCTTCTTGCCAATAGTTAGATGATTTTACTTCTCCATCTTTCTTATAATATAGAGTTGTGACATCCTCATAGTTTTCTAACTCCTTTGCTTCAAATAGACTTCTATTCATTCCTAGAGGTAGAAATATATTCTCTTTCACATAATCTGCAAAAGTCATTGAAGTAATATTTTCTACAATTCCGCCTAATAATCCATAGCTGTCATTTGAGTAACTCAAATACTCACCTGGTTTCCCAAGCATTTCATAATCAGCATTACTTAAGAATTCTACGAATTCTTCCATACTATTTACCTGATGGTCCTCAGTGAACCTTGATCTATCCTCATCAGGATCAGCTTCTGTATTTGCCGCTATTGAGTATCCTAAAGATTCCATTGGTGGAAATCCTGCTGTATGATTCAAAAGGTGCTTAACCTTTATGTCAGAAGGATCATACTCTCCTGGAACCTTGAAGTTTGGGAAGAACTCAGTAATTGAATCCTCATAGCTAATTTTACCTTGCTCTATTAACTGTGCTATTGCTATTGATGTAAAAGACTTACTTACTGATGCTATTCCTAAAATTGTGTCTGGCGTCATTTCTTCCTTGTTTTCTATATCTCTATAGCCAAACCCTTTTGAATATAACACCTCTTCCTGAAAGGATATCGCAATTGATAAACCAGGGATATCATCTTTTTCTATAAGTTTATCTAAATATTTCTCAAACTTCTCAATTCTTTCTTTGTTTAACTTCATTCTACTTCTCTCCCTTATCTATTGTTATCTTCTTCACTATACAATAATTAGATTATAAAGACAATTAGGTGTATAATTCACTAAAGTTAAGAATTTTACGTTATATTCTTGTCTTTTTGCAGCAAACCTACAGTAAATCACCTATAAAAGCAAAAAAACGTTGCAGACAACACTTGATTTATGTTGTAACTACAACGTTTTTTTATATGGTGGAGATAAGCGGGCTCGAACCGCTGACCTCTTGACTGCCAGTCAAGCGCTCTCCCAGCTGAGCTATACCCCCATGCACTGCATAATATTATATAAGTGTTACTCACTAATGTCAATTAACTAATTTAGATATTTCTACCCCATAGTTATATGCTTTTTCTAGTAACACCTTATCATTTGCTACATCGTTTTTATCATGCGCTGTTACTACAAGAGGCTGATTACTATCCATTTTTAAATACGAAAATGCCATTTCAAACATTAATATTGTTGGGATCGCTGTTTGATATTCTGTATCTCCCATAGTTATTATAATAGCAGCTTTTTTACCCGCTAGATTGTATTCTCTATAAAGGCTATACCATCTGTCAATAACAAGCTTCAGTTGTGCAGTCGGACCCCACCAATAAATCGGAGTTGCTATTAACCAAAGATCTGCTTGTGCTAGCTTTTGACCCAACAACTGCATATCATCATCATGAATACATTTGTTCTCTGGGTGATTTTTACAAGAATCACATGCTATACAAGGCTTCACTTCTAAATCATCTAAATAAAACTTTTCAACAACACTATTCTTTGCTTCTAAAGCTTTTATTGACTCATTTAATAATGTATCAGAGTTACCGTTTTTTCTTGGACTACCTGCTAATGCAATTATCTTCATATAGAGACCCCCATAAACTAAGTTTTTTTCTTCTTTACAACAAACTGAACTCTATCTGATAGTTCAGTTACTGCATTGCTTGTAAAACCTTCATAACAAGATATGATTGTAAACCCAGAACTATCTAATAAATTCTTAACTTCAGAAATTTCCCATATCTTTTGAGTGTGTTTTTCTTCATATCTATTATACGAGTTTTTTTCTTTATCATAAATAAAAAAACTTAAATTCATAACAACTATATCATTTACTATTTCATTTTCCCAAATATATGCAAACTCTTCATTTTGCTCAGCAAAGGTATTGTCACCTAGCGCATTCATTAACTTAGAAGAAGAACTAATATCAAACAAGAAAGTTCCACCTTCTTCTAAATGACTAAACACACTGCCAAATACTTTGACTAAATCTTCTTTACTTGTAATATAGTTTATAACATCACAAGTACTGATGATAACATCAAACTTCTGACCAAGCTCTAAATCTCTAATATCTTGATGTAGTATTGGAAATTTGTTCTTGTATATTTCCCACGCGTAATTAAGCATTGATAGAGAAGAATCCACACCTACCACCTTATATCCATTTTCATGGAACACATTTGTTATATGTGCAGTGCCACATCCTAAATCTAATAATGTTTTACTACTGCTATCAAAATACTTTATTAAGTAATTAGCCCAATTATTATAATCAACATCCATAAGTTCATCATAAAATTGAGCTAAGAAAGTGTAAGCTTTATTCATTAAATAACCTCTATAATATCTGCGTCTCCCCAAAGCCTCTCTAAATCATAAAAGTCCCTTGTTGAATCTAAAAATACATGTACTACAAAGTCTCCATAATCTAGAAGAATCCATTGGTTCTTATCATCTCGTTCTTCAGTTTGTGGTAAAACTTCTAAATCATCTTTAAATTTTAGCTTTACATTGTCTGCTATTGCTGCTACTTGCCTTGTGTTTGTAGCTGACATTATTACAAAAAAATCTGTCATAGGTGTTAATTTTCTTACATCCATCAACACAGGTCTTTGTGCTCTAATATCTTGCCCAAAACTAATTGCTTTAAGTGCTAATTCTCTAATCTGCAAATTCCTGCCTCCTAGTATTAAATATCTAAATCTTCTCCAATTATTATTACAATATCTACATCTTCATTATCTTTTCCAAGATATATGTTATTTGCTGAATTCACTATGCTAGCAACATAAGAAGCTATACTACTATCAGTATAACTAATAACCTCTGTTAAAGGCAATTGTTTATCATGTTTTCCAGCATAAACTGCATTTATATGTGCATATGTGTTAAGTCTGTCAACAACCCGATTACTTAACCTTTGGTTGTCAATTGAGCTATATACTTTTACTGTGATCTCTTCAGAAATCCCTGGAACCATATGCTTCTGAATGACACTATTCATTTCTTCTAGATTCTCACCTTCGACAATCCAATTAGCCCCATTGGTCGAGTAATCACCTGGTACTGTTAGAATTTGCATATTTGAATCAAAATCAAACCCTACTGCAAATTCTCTGAACAACTCAAGCATATATGATGGCGGAATATTTGTGTTCACACTTTCAACAATTATTTCCTCTAAAACATTAATTTTTAATAAATTAGAAGGTTTCATAAGCTGTTTTATGGCAGAGTTAATAAACATCTGTTGACGTTCTACTCTACCAATATCTCCCCTACCATCACCTGTACCATCGCTATTTTGTCGCCACCTTAAAAACTCTTCTGCTTTCTTTCCATTAAGAGTCTGTTCACCTGCTCTTAAATTTATCGTTAACCCGCCAGCATTATCTACATAGTTCATGTTAAATGGAACATTGACTGGAACTCCTCCAATCGCATCAACTATCTTATGTAAAGCTGTATAGTCTACTCTTGCATAGTAGTGAAAATTTACACCTAAAAAATTTTCCACTGTTCTTAAAGTTAAAGGAATACTTCCGTATGCATGTGCATGGTTAATTTTTTGCACTCCATAAGGTGTTTGTGTATTTCTATAATAACCAGGTATTAAAGCTTGGGTATCTCGTGGAATAGACATAATTAATAGCTTCTCCGTAGTAGGATTAAAGCTTACCATAATTATCGTATCTGTTCTCCCTGGGTTATGGTCAATTCCCATAAACAAAATGTTAATAGGCTCATTTTCTTGGGGTTTATCTTCCAATAATGATTCTGGTACATCATTATAAACATTACCCATAAATCTCCAAACTCTAAGACCACCATAAAGACCTACACCTACTAATATAATTAAGAAAGCTATTAAAATTCGTAATAAAGGTTTTCTTCTACTTGATTTTGCCATATTCTCACCTTATTCTCTACTATATACATTATTATAAAGTTTATTTCTTGCTTTTATAGTTAATGGATCTATGTACTTACCACTCTTGATTAATGAAAGTAATACCTTATCCATAACCTTTAATGTTAAAACATCCAAATCTAGCCCTACATAGCTTCTTAGCTCATCAACTTCAGGGTAGTTTCTTGTTGGTTCTATTAAATCAGCAACATATATGATTTTCTCTAGTTCATTCATTTCAGGTCTTCCAGTTGTATGATAATATATTGCATTATACATTTCTTCATCAATATTAGGATACTTCTCCTTTGCCATCATAGCCCCAACTGGACCATGTAACAAATCTGGTTCATAATATTGAACATTTTTAATCTTGATATTATAGCTTTTTGCTTTGGCAATAATTACCTGATCACTCATATACTTACCACAATCATGTAACAGCCCTGTAATCTCTGCCTTGTATGGGTCAACACCATATTTATAAGCAAGCTTTTTTGCTGTATGCATAACATATACAGAATGCTTAAGGCGATACTGTGAAAGATAGCTACTTAAATCTTTAGCAATGCTTTCTATCTTCATTACAGATCCTCAATGTATAAATTCTTGTCAGAAATATAATCATAAACGCTATCTGCTACAAGGTATTTTATTGATAAACCCCTATAAAACTGTCTTCTAATATCACTGGCAGCTAGACTCACTGGTATTAAGTCAATTAAAGTTATTTTATCACTATACTCTTCATAAAATGAGTTGCCAACAATCTCATTAAGATTATACCCTGGCCTTGCTATAGCTATAATATTAAACTTTTTAATTAATTCATCTGCTTTATACCAGTTGGGAAAATCTTTAAGCATGTCAGCTCCTAAAATGAAGTAAAGCTCAACATCTTTATACTTATTTTGAAATTCAATTAAAGTATTGTAAGTGTAAGATACTTCCTGTTTATTTATCTCATAATCAGAAACAATAAAACTTGCTTCTTGCTCAGTAGCCATCTTGCACATTTTATACCTATGTATTGAATCTGTCACCTTTTTGTCCAATTTATGCGGTGACTTTGCAGAAGGCATAAAGATGACCTTATCTAGGTTGCAAAAAAGTTTTGCATTTTCTGCGATATATAAATGACCATTATGAATTGGATCAAATGTGCCTCCTAATATGCCAAATCTGCTCATATCTAAACCCCTATTCTGAATCTGGATAGTACTCAAACATTAAATCATCAAACCTGATTGTGTCGCCTTCTTGTACACCCATTTTTTTCAACTCTTTAATTATACCATGTTTTTTAAGTAAACCTTGGAATCTATATAGTGATTCTTTACTAGAAAAGTCAGTAATAATTGCCAACTTCTTTGGAATAGGTCCACTAACCACAAAAATACCGTCTTCTTTTGTTATTTCAAAGGTTCCATCATCTATTGGTGGTGGAACTATAACCATTTCTATATCTTTTGTTTCCGGTTCATTAGCCCAAACTTCTTCTAGTAAGACGTAAGCTTGTCTCATAAGTTCCGTTGTTCCATAACCAGTGGCTGCAGATATTAAAAACACTTTAAATCCAAGATCTTCAAAATAATCAATAACATCTTGTACCAACTCTTTTTCATTAATCAAATCAAACTTATTAAGGGCTATTAATTGAGGTAAGTCTTTTAACCTTTCCCTATAATCAAAAAGTTCTTTATTAATATCATGAAAGTCTTCAATAGGGTCTCTTCCCTCATATCCTGATACGTCTATTACATGAATTATAACCTTTGTTCTTTCGATATGCCTTAAGAACTCATGGCCTAAGCCTTGCCCTTGTGCTGCCCCTTCGATTAATCCAGGTAAGTCAGCAATTACAAAACTTTCGCCTACATCTAGATACACTGTACCCAAACTAGGTTTAAGTGTTGTAAAATGATAGTCTGCAATCTTTGGTTTTGCAGCAGAAACGACAGATAACAATGTAGACTTACCTACATTTGGATAACCAACTAGACCAACATCTGCTAAAAGCTTAAGCTCAAGTCTAAGATTTCTTTCATCTCCAGGCATTCCATTTTCAGCAACACTAGGAGCTCTCCTAACAGAGGTAACAAAGCTTGTATTCCCTCTGCCACCCTTTCCACCTTCAGCTGCAATAAACCTTTGTCCAGGCACTACTAAATCAGCCAATAGATTTCCTGTGTCATTATCATATACTGAAGTTCCTGGAGGAACATTTATGATAATATCTTCACCATTTTTTCCGTTTTTATTTGAACCTTCTCCATGTGTTCCACGTTCAGCCTTATATACTTTATTGTACTGCAAGTCAATTAAAGTTCTTAATCCCTTATCTACTTCTAATATGACTGACCCTCCATTGCCTCCGCGTCCACCTGCTGGTCCTCCATGGGGTACATATTTTTCTCTTCTAAAAGCAACGATACCATTGCCTCCACTTCCCCCAACAACTTTAATTCGCGCTTTATCTATAAACATAATAAAGCCCCCTTATATTTTCCTACAAAATAGTATAATACTATTTTGTTATTTTCTAAAGATTTAATAATTAAAAAACTTCCGGAATTCCGGAAGTTTTAGTTTAGATTTAGTCAGCAATATTTTCAACAGGTATAATAGATACCTTTTTGCGTCTTTTACCCATGTGTTTAAACGATACAACACCATCGACTAAAGCAAATAAAGTGTCATCGCCACCGCGACCAACATTATTTCCTGGATGGACCTTTGTACCTCTTTGTCTCACAAGTATAGAGCCTGCACTAACTAGTTGTCCGTCATGCTTCTTAACACCTAATCTCTTAGACTCACTATCTCTTCCGTTTCTTGAGCTACCTACACCTTTTTTGTGAGCGAATAACTGAAGATTCATTCTAATCATTGAACTCACCTCCTGATTTTATTTGGTGATAATTTCTATCTTTATACTGTCTGGATATATAACTTGAATTTCTTCAAGCCCAAGTAATAGCGTTTGTGCTAATACCTGTACCTTTTCATCCAGTCTTGTTTTCTCTAAATCACAATCTATGTTTCCTTCACTAATCACACAATCAACTGGAGCCTTAACAATCTCAGTCATTCCATTAATGATAGCTATTGCTAGCGCTGAAACTGCTGAGCAAACAATATCTTGCCCGTAATCTGCATAATCAGCATGCCCATTAATTTTAAACTTTGTTATGTGCTTGGGTTCTCTCCAGAAAACTGCCTTGATCATTAAACTAACCTACGATCTCTGTTATTTCAACCATTGTAAATGGCTGACGATGACCTTGCTTACGACGGTAGTCTTTCTTAGGCTTGAACTTAAAAACAATAATCTTCTTATCTTTTCCATTTTCAAGCACCTTAGCTTTTACTACTGCGTTTTCAACGTATGGGCTTCCAACTTGTAAATTTCCTTCATTACTAACCATAAGAACTTTATCAAATGTTACCTCATTACCTTCTTCTTCATGAAGTAGTTCTAACTTAACTACATCACCTACAGCAACTTTATGCTGTCTTCCGCAAGTTTCAATAATAGCGTACATGCTTGCACCTCCTTGTCTTAGACTCGCCGCTTTTAGGTAGTCTAAAAGTATAGACATTTCATTAACCTAAATCGAACGGTTTTGACCAAGCACTACGACTGTTAATATTAGCAATAATTCATATAAAAAGCAAGTGTTTTTACACTATTTTTGTCATTGCATACGTTCTATGGGTTTTCATTACTTCAATTCTTACTCTCTTACCCACTCTATTACCAGCTCCAGGTACTTGTAACACATAGCCATTGACCCTAGCGATTCCTACATCTGAATTAGATTGATGTTTCTCTTCTATTAAAACCGTGAGCATATCTCCAACATTAACAGGTAGAGCTTGTGCTTGAACACTTTCAGATGTCCCTGAACTGACTATTTTCCAATCATTAATATGTCTATTTTCTGCACCACGTATATATATTGTGCCGCCAACTTCTCTTTCAAGTCTTTGTAAATTAGATCCACCAGACCCAATAAGTACTGCTGCTACAAGCGGATTAACTTCTATCAATATAGCCTCTGTGTCATATGTGCTAAAATATTTCTGTATTTCATTTTCTAAATATGTACCTATAGCTTCCTCAGATACTACTCTTCCCGTTCCTTCACAATAAGGGCATTCTTTTTGCATTATATCAGATAACCCTGAACTAACTTTTTTTCTAGTTATCTCCATTAGACCTAAGCTGGTAATACCTAAAACTGTAGGTTTTGCTCGATCTACTAAAAATGCTTTTTCTAATGCCTCAACAACTTTTGTCTGGTTCTTTTTTGTAGTCATGTCTATAAAGTCGACAATTATAATACCACCGATATCTCTTAATCTAAGCTGTCTGGCTATTTCGTCTGCAGCTTCTAAATTTGTTTTTAATACAGTGTCTGATAAGTCATTTTTACCTACAAATTTTCCTGTATTGACATCAATCACAGTCATAGCTTCTGTTCTATCAATAATTATGTGTCCGCCACATTTTAACCAAACTTTCCTCTTTAATGCTTTGTTGATTTCAGCTTCAACACCAAAAACGTCAAATATATTACGCTTTTGCTTATAAAGTTCAATTTTATTCTTTGCTTCTGGAGCTAGATCTTTCACAATTGATACAAGTCGTTGATACACATCTTTATCATCAACTATAAATCTATCGACATCTCCATCAAAAAGATCTCTAACTGCTCTAAAAACTAAGTCTGCATCTTCATGTAATAATACTGGTGCCTTACTTTTTACAGCTTTAATTTTAATTTTCTTCCAAAGATTGATTAAAAACGAGTAATCTTGCCTTAGGTCATGCTCAGATACTCCTTTTGCAGCTGTTCTTATTATTAATCCTTCATTCTTTTTGGAAATTAGATCTCCTATTTTGCGAAGCCTGTGTTTTTCTTTAGTATCTTCTATTCTCTGTGACACCCCAATCTTTTTCTCAAGAGGTGTCAACACCAAGTATCTACCTGGCAGTGAGATTTTAGAATTAACTCTAGCACCTTTAGAACCTATAGGTTCCTTAGTTATCTGTACTATAACATCTTGATTCACATGTAATAGCTGATTTATCTTTTTGCGTTTTCTATTCTTCTTCATACCGTTTATAACAGTATTCATAGTTAGAGCATTACTTACATACAAGTATGCATTTTTTTCAAGACCTATATCAACAAATGCTGCTTGCATTCCTGGCAAGACATTAGTTACTTTACCCTTATAGATATTACCCGCAATACGATGTTGATCAGGTTTCTCATAATAAATTTCTTGTAGTGCGCCTTCTTCCATCAGCGCAAGTCTTGTCTCTCGTGGTGTTACATTTACAATTATTTCACCTGGCAAAAATTTCCCTCCTTATTTGTCTAGTTGATTAAGAAGCACAAAAGGTGGAATGTATTGGCCTAAATTATCTCCAAATACTTCTTCTTTTATAATATTGTCAAAACTTAGCTCTTTATCACTATACTCATTAAAAATTTCGATAAACTGACTCACTTTTAAGTTGCCTTTTTGACCAGTTTGTAAAATCACATCTAGTTTTCCATCATATAACTTAATTTCATGGATAAAACTTCTGATGTTTATCATTCTAAGTTTTCTTTTACTTCTTTTCTCAACCATTATTTCTGTTCTTTTTAATAAATCCTCAATAGTTTCTAGCACTTTTCTTTCATCATCAATTTCTGCTGTATATTTAGCTAACTCTATCCAAGCCATCAACTTTGGTGCTCCAGTTACCAAAGTCTGTGCTTGTAAGAACTCAAACCCTATTGGAGAGACATTATTTAATTCAAATAAAATCTCTGAAACATTTAACTCATTTGTTAATTCTAAATCCAAATACTCTGCTTTGCTTGCAATACCTAATTCAAGTGGAGATGAAAATGATATCTTTTGATGTGGATTAAAACCTTGGCTAAATGCTACTGGTAGCTTTGCTCTTGTAATTATTCTATTTATGGCTTTGTGCATGTCTCTATGAGAAATATACTTTTGCTTGTCTAATTTAGTGAATTTAATCCAATATCTCATTATTTAATATCCTTTGCTAAATTAATTTCAATATCCAAGTTAGGACACACTCCGCACAAAGTACAACCTCCATCTCGACAATCAATTAAAATCCCTGCATTTAATGCCTCTTGATAATCGCTAAATAGGAAATTTTTTTCAATACCACCATCTATATGATCCCATGGGAACAATTCATCTTTATCTCTATGTCTTGCAGTATAGAAGTCTGCATCGATATTACATTCTTGAAAAGCATTTTGCCATCTTTCATAACTAAAATATTCATCCCAACTATCAAGCCTTGCACCATTTTTTACAACATGTTCTATAACATCAGCTAGTCTTCTATCTCCACGAGCAAGTACACCTTCTATATAAGTTGTTTCAGCATCATGATAGTTAAACTTTATATATCTTTTTCTTTTTAGTAAACTTAAAATATATTTCTGTTTTTCCATCAATTCATCTATTGAATTTTGTCTTACCCACTGAAACGGAGTATGTGGCTTTGGCACAAAACCAGCAGTACTTAGAGTAACTTGCATTGGTCCATGCTTGCCTAGTTGTGCAACTTTGATTGCAAGGTCTGCAATGCCCTCTAAATCTTCTGTTGTCTCTGTTGGAAGTCCTATCATAAAATATAACTTTACTCGTTTCCAACCATTATCTACAGCAGCTTTTACTGTACCCATCAAATCTTCTTCAGTAACTTGTTTATTAATTACATTTCGCATTCTTTGACTTCCAGCTTCAGGTGCTAATGTTAAACCAGTTCTTCTAACTTTTTGAACTTCTTTAGCTAGCTCTATATCGTAAGCATCTACCCTAAGAGAAGGAAGCGAAATACTTACATTATCTTTTGACATATCCTCGTTTAAGTCTGTCAATAAATCGTGTATACAAGAATAATCACTACTACTTAAAGACATTAAAGATATCTCATCATAACCAGTATTTTCATACATTTCTCTTGCTTGTTTTGTTAAAACTTCTTTAGATCTTTCTCTAACTGGGCGATAAATAAAGCCTGCCTGACAAAAGCGACAACCTCTTAAACAGCCTCTAAATAGTTCGAGGACCATTCTTTCATGAGGAATATCAATATATGGGATGATTGGTTTTGTTGGGTAATCTACATTATTAAGATCCTTTATAACTCTTTTTTCTACTTTAGGGGACACCAACATAGATTTTGGTCTTATTTCATTAACTGTATTATCTTCATTATATATGATTTCATACAAACTAGGTACATATATCCCAGTTATTTGTGCTGCATTAGCTAGAAATTCATCTTTTGCGAAATTCTCAGCTTTCATTTTTTTATGTAAATCTAATAATTCGACTAATACTTCCTCTGCTTCACCTATAACGATTAAATCGAAAAATGGTGCTACAGGTTCTGGATTAAAAGCACATGGTCCTCCACCAAGAATTATTGGATGATTTTCTAATCGATCAACTGATCTGATAGGAATATTAGCAAGGTTAAGCATGTACAATATAGTTGGGAAACTCATTTCATACTGCAATGTAAAACCTAAAAAGTCGTATTCATTTATATCCTTCCAATACTCTAAGCAAAATAAAGGCAAGTCATTCTTTGTCAATTCCTTTTCTAAATCTATCTCTGGTGCAAATACTCTAGATGCAAGAGCATCCTCTTGCTTATTAATCGTATGGTAAAGTATCTGAAATCCAGGATAGGACATTCCAATCTCATAAACATCAGGAAAAGCCAATGCGACCTTACTAGTTATATTATCAAAATCCTTTTGGATTGCATTTACTTCATGTCCTGTGTATTTAGCAGGGCTTTTAACTCCTGGTAATATTTTTTCTATTTTATTTCTCATTACTACATCCTTCTTCCTTCTAAAACTGAATTTTCTTATATCTCATACCAATATTAAGTATTATACCTATTGCAATGGAATTGGCTAAAAATGATGAACCACCTAAACTTATAAATGGCAAAGGTAACCCTGTTACAGGCATTAAACCCATAGTCATACCAATATTAACCCAAAAGTGAAACAAAAACATTCCTGCTAACCCAGACACAACAAATGCACCATATAAATCCTTAGCTCTCATAGCAATTCTAAAGGATCGATAAATTAATATTGTCATCATAATAATCACTAACCCAGCACCTATTACTCCCATACCTTCTCCAACTGCTGAAAAAATAAAGTCAGTATATTGTTCTGGTATAAACCTAAGTCTTGTCATGCTGTCTGGCGCAAAAAGTCCCTTCCCTGAAAAATCAAATAGGTAGGCTCCTGACTCACTAAGAAACGTCCAATTTCCTGAACCAATAGCTATTCTTGATTGGATAACATTGTATGCAGCTCCTAAAGGGTCAAGTTCAGGGTTAAAGAATGTTAATATTCTATTCTTCTGATAATCTTTTAACATACTCCAAGCAATCGGAGCTGATACTATTGCTCCAACTGCTGCAGTAGCGATATATTTCCAGGAGATCCCGGCTATAAAAAGCATCACGATTATTGCAAAAAGTAATACTAGTGCTGTTCCCAAATCAGGTTGCATATAAATAAGAAACATTGGAATTGCTGCAATTGCAAGTGCAAGAATAAGTGTTGATATCTTATCAATGTCATCTTTTTTTGATACAAGATACTTTGAAAAACCTAAAACTAAGAAAATTTTGGCAAACTCAGATGGCTGAATAGACATACCCCCAAAATAAATCCATCGTGTTGAACCATTTATCTCTGTTCCAAAAAGAAAAACAGCTATTAAAGTTAATACTCCAACACCGTAAAGTATGTAAGCAGTTTGACTGAAAATCCTATAATCAATCCCTAAGACAACAATAACTACGCCAACACTTAATAACATCCATAGTAGCTGTCTTTTGACTGAGGAAGTGAAATAGCCCGCCTCAGAGCCAGTTGTGGATGCTATTGCTAATAAACCAACAATTGATAAGAGTATATATATGATAACTATTGGCCAATCTAAATTTTGTAAGTATTTTTTATCAAAATCAAACACTTTTTATCTCTTCTTTTTTAATTCTTTTATTGGTAGTTTAGTTGATAATGTAACTCCACTTGATTTTTGTTCTACTTGCATTTCTATGTCAGCAGCATCAATATCAACATATTGGCCTACAGATTCTTGGATTTTTCTTTTTATTTGTTCCATTATTTCAGGAGAAACTTTTAATCTATCTGCCATTAAAACATTATTAAGCCTCGCTTTTGCTGTATTACTGCTATCTGACTGTGTTTTCTTTCTGAAAAATTGAAAAATCATAATATCACTCCCTATCTATTGCTGCGCAAAGATACTGCGTAGTGATGCAAAAAAGCCTTTAGGTTTATCCTTTAGGTCTAAGAATTGTACATCTTCACCTAAGATTCTACTTGTCAAGTTAAGTAATGCCTTACCCGCTTTAGAATCATCTGCTCCTATTACAGGTTCTCCTCTATTAGTAGATATTACAATGCTATCATCCTCAGGGATAACTCCTACTAATTTAATTGCTAAGATATCACAGATATCCTCTACACTTAGCATATCGCCTCTTTCAACGAGCTCTGGTCTCAATCGATTAACAATTAGTCCTATATCACTAATTCCTCTTGATTCAACTAGGCCAATTACTCTATCAGCATCTCTAACTGCACTTACTTCAGGAGTTGTTACAATTAGCACTTGATCTGCTCCAGAAAGAGCATTTTTAAATCCTTGCTCAATTCCAGCTGGACAGTCTATTATAACAAAATCATATTCCTTAGCTAACTCAATAGTTAGATCTTTCATTTGCTCTTCAGTTATAGCGTCTTTTTCTCTAGTTTGTGCTGCAGGTAAAAGATATAATCCTTCATACCTTTTATCTCTAATTAAAGCTGAATTAAGTCTGCATTCACCTTCAATTAAGTCAACTATATCAAATACTATTCTATTTTCTAATCCTAATACAACGTCTAAATTTCTTAATCCAATGTCAGCATCAATTAAAGCAACTTTAAAACCCCTTTTTGCTAAAGCTGCTCCAATGTTTGCAGTGGTTGTAGTTTTACCTACTCCACCTTTCCCTGATGTTACTGTTATTACTCTCCCCATACTTTTCTCCTTACTCATACATTTTTTCTTTACTTAATAATACGATATCATCGTTCTCTATATGTGCTATTTCTAGATTTTCTGAACTTGTTGCTTCTTCTTTTTCTTTAAAAACTATTAAATCAGCAATTCTTATTTGTGCTTGTGGTGCTCTAAACTGTTTACATACAATTATTGCATTTCTGTCTCCAGAATAACCAGCATGCACTGTTCCCCTAATTACTCCCATGACAACAATATTTCCATCAGCATGAATCTGCGCCCCAGCATTAACATCTCCAGTTACAATTACATGCCCTAAAACTTCAACAAACTGCCCCGATCTTACATTACCAATAACAAACTCTGTTGGCATGTGGGTATCTTTTTTTGCTTCTAGGATATATGATTTATATGTTGATACAACTTTAAGAGAAAACTCATTCTCTATAATGTCTTTTAAATTGTTAAAAGAATCCTTTGTTAGTGTCTCTATTGTAGTACTAACGATTTTTAACTCGGAATTTTTAAAGAAGTCAGGATTTTTCAATAGTTTATTCTTAACTCCTGTTATAATCTCTGCTTCGCTAAAAGTAGCATTTACAAAGACCTTAACTCCTTCTTTATCACCTTTTATCATTATCGCTTCAGTTGTCATTAGGATTCCCCCTAGTCTAATCTATCAGAAAAATACTCAAGAAATATCTCTCTAGCTACAGGACCACCAGTTGTCCCTCCTGAACGTCCTTGTTCCATTAAAACTACAACTGCTATCTCTGGCTCATCATATGGAGCATATGCAAAAAACCAGCCATGGTTACCCCATGAAGTTTCTTGTGACGTTCCTGTTTTTCCTGCTATCTCAAAAGGAAATATAGGTTGGTTTCCTTGATGGAACTGCCAGTAACCTGTACCAGTATTACCATCAATACCTCCTCTTTCCATTATAACATCTCTTAAGCCACCTCTAATTAGATCTAATGCCTCTTTCTCCATAACAATTTCTTGCATCACTTCTGGCTCATAATATTCAACCACTTCTCCCTCAGAAGAAATAACTTGTGATACAATATGTGGCTTATACATATTCCCTACGTATGTATTTTCATTAATTAGTTCTGCATTTGCTATAATCGAAACAAATTGAACTACTTGTAGCGGTGTAACACTTAAAGCACCTTGTCCAATTGCAAGTTGTGCTAAGTCAGCAGGCATAGGATTTCCACCATAGAGAGTGAATAATTCTCTTTCCCTAACTGTCCTGTTTGTTAAGCTTACCATCCTGTCAAACCCAAACTTATCATAATATTCTTTTAAGGAATCTATTCCCAATCGTTCTCCAATTGGATAAAAATATATATTACATGAATTTTTAAGTCCTGCTCTTATATCAATAGGTCCACCATGACCTGCTCTGTGCCAACAATACATCGTTGCACTTCTTGGCCAGTTTCCACTCAAACCTCTATAACTACCATAACAATAAACCGTTGTAGAAGCATTTACAATCTCTTCTTCAAGCCCAGCAAGCCCAACTAGTGGTTTCATTATCGATCCAGGGGGTCTTAAACCATTAGTAGCTTTATTAATCAGGGGAGTAAATCTTGCATTAAGCGGATTTTCAAGTGCTTTTGCACTAGAGTAATATGCATAATTATCCCTAGAAACTTGAGGCATGGAAGCACTAGCTAATATTTCTCCAGTATTCACATCCATAACAATAACAGCTCCAGAATATGGCAACATACTTTCTGGGGTATTTCTGTCGCTTGATAAAACAGAGTTTCTGGTGTTAGCTAAAGAGGCTAATAGAGCATCCTCAGCCACTCTTTGTAAGTTAGAGTCTAATGTAAGGACTAAATCGTGACCAGATATTGGCTCTATTATTCCAATCTCATCTACTGGTCTTCCATGAACATTGACTTCAACAAGTTTTCTGCCATCAGTTCCTGATAAAAGACCATCAAATGACCTTTCTAAACCTTCATTACCCACTCTATCTATTTGATTAATACTTCCGATTAAGTGAAAAGCGTAGTCTCCTAACTTGTATTGCCTAATTGGTTGCACATCTACACTCACATTAGGTAAAAGAGCTCTACTTCCCTCTACGGCTGCTACTACACTCATTTCAACTTCTCTGATAGTTTGCCCTGAAATTGGTGCAACTTTGATCGGTTCATATCTTCTAAAGTATCTTTGAGAATCAATTATAGATTTTATGTTTTCTTCTAGAGTTGCAAGAGTTGTTTCTCTATTCTCTAAAATATATTGTTCATACTCTTCTTCAAACCCTTCGATACTGTCAAAGTCATCTATAAGTAAAAAATCCTCCTTGAGTCTTTGATTAAGCATCAATGGTGCTAATACCTTTATAACTGCCTCATTTTGTTCTGCTGATGTATAAGTCACATTTATTGTATAACCACTAGTACTATTAACAATTACTTCACCATTTCGGTCATACATATCTCCTCTTGTTGAAGGAATAGATAAAAATCTCAAACTATTATAGGCTGCTCTCCTAGCATATTCTTGGCCTTCTATTACTTGCAGCCATATTAAGCCGCCTAAAAGATAAGCCCCTACTAAAAATACTATGATAAATGCTATTCTTATTCGCTTTTTGTCAATATTGTTCTCTATCATTGTATAGCCTTCTTCCAGTTTAGCTTAGATATGAAGAAAAATAGTAATGCTATTACTAAGTTATATACTACTTTCCCCGCGAAAAAGTATACATTAAATATAGTTGGCATATTTAAAAATATAAAACTACTAAAAAGTAAATATCCTTCCATTGCTACAGAGACAACTCCTACAAATGTTAATACTATATTTAAATTACTTGAAAAAAAGTAATGTCTATTATAACCCACTATATATGTGCTAATTACGTAAAAAATCGTTATAAGGCCTATGTTTCCGTAAAAGAAAATATCTAAAACTGCACCTGTAAACAAAGATGCTAGTAAAGAATCTTCATTTCCCTTACTCAAAGCTAGCATAATTAAATACACTACTGTAATATTCGGAGCTGATCCGTTTATATGTACTACGTTTGCAAAATATATCTCTATTAGGGCTAACACAACACCGATTACAATAAAATGTCTTTTATTCATTATGATCACTCTGATAATTTTGTGGTAAAGGACTTTTGACCACAAAAACATTTTTTAGCCTGGTAAAATCTACATGTGGCTTAACTTTAGCAGTTTGCAACAACCCATAAGCGTCTTCATTAAATTCTATGATTTCACCTATAGGAATATTAGGCACATAAAACCCACCTAGTCCTGTAGATAAGACTGGTGAACCAGTTTCTATTCTTGCTTCATGTGAGATATAAATCATTTCAAGATGTCCCAAACTATCAAAACTACCCTCTACTATGCCATCAAAAAACGCCTCTTCTGCTCCTAGAATTGTTCCATATGTTTTTGCCGCTACTGCAATATTTTTACTTGGGTCTATTAAAAGATGGACTTTTGATGTATTATATGACACTTCTTCAATTGTACCAACAAGGCCTATATTATTGTCTTGATTTGCAATTACAGTCATACCTACTTGTATACCATCTTTACTTCCAACATCAATAGTAATAGAATCAAACCAACTGTTTGGATTACGTGCTACTACTTGGCTGAAAATTAGTTCATCTTCCTCTTCAGTTTGATAATACTCAAGAGCTTCATGAAGTTGTTTGACTTCAAGGCGCTTTTCATCAAGCAAAATCTGACTGATCTTCAAACTTGACATCTCAATTTCAAGATTATCTCTTTCTTCTTGTAAACTTCTAAAATCAGCTACATCTTGAGATATATTAGAAAAGAAATTTTGAATAGACTGAAACACCACTTGGAATGGATAAAAAAGATGGTCTGCTACACTTGACAAATCCTCTCTACTTCCAGTAGCGTATATAAGTATCCCAGATAGGATGACCGCTGCTATTATAATAACTATTAGTAAATGATTGCCTATAAAATCTCTCATACTAACCCCACTACTTAATTACTTATTCTTTGAAATATAATCTAAGTATTTACCAGCACCAATAGCAACTACTGTCAATGGATTCTCTGGTATAATCACAGACATGCCTGTTACTTCACTGATTTTTTTATCCATACCATGAAGTAATGCCCCACCTCCACTTAAAAGTAATCCTCGCCTCATCAAGTCTGATGCTAATTCTGGTGGCGTTCTTTCTAGTGTATACCTTATGGCATCAACGATTAAATCTACAACTGGCTTTAATATTTTACGTATTTCTTTTGCTGAGACAGTAATTGTTTTTGGCAAACCTTGAACCAGGTCTCTACCCCTAACATCAAGTGTTTTCTTATCAAACTCTTCATCTTGATACGCAGAACCAATCTTCATTTTAATCTCTTCAGCAGTTGTGTCTCCAATTGCTAAATTATAGTCAAGCTTAAAAGCATTAACTATTGCTTCATCCATAGCATCTCCAGCTACTCTAACAGACTGATATACCACAATACCTCCTAATGAAATTAGAGCCACTTCTGTAGTTCCTCCACCTATATCAATAACTAAATTACCTTCTGCCTCAAGTGTCATTATGCCAGAACCAATTGCTGCTGCCATAGGCTCTTCTATTATCACAGCTTCTCTTGCACCAGCTTGGATTGTTGCTTCTCTAACAGCTCGTCTTTCAACTTCCGTAACACCACAAGGTATACATACAACTACCTTAGGCCTAACAAAACCTCTATTTTTATAAACTTTCTTTATAAACTGCTCAAGCATTTGGTGAGTAACATCAAAATCGGCTATAACGCCATCATGTATAGGTCTAACTACTTTTACATTTGATGGTGTTCTTCCTATCATTGCTTTTGCTTCATGACCAACAGCTATTACTTTCTTGGTTTTTTCCTGTATTGCAATAACTGAAGGCTCATCTAATACAACACCTTTCCCCGCTACATAAATCAACGTATTAGCTGTGCCTAAATCTATGCTTATATATTTTGAAAAACTATCTAGTACTGGCATCCCTTTTTCCTCCTATTACATCAATGACTCTTTCCGAAAACTAAAGTAGTCATTATTCCCTATTATTATATGATCTACTACGTTTATTCCGATTATTTGTCCAACCTCAATTAGTCTTTTAGTAACGCCTAAATCTTCACCACTTGGAGTGGTATCTCCACTTGGGTGGTTATGAGCAACAATGCATGATACTGCACTATGAGATATGGCTTCTTTGAAAACTTCTCTTGGATGAACTATTGATGCATTTACTGTTCCTAAGTGTATTTTACTATATCTTATTACATTATTCTTTGCATCTAATAATAATACCACAAAATTCTCTTGTTTTTGAAATCTTAACAGAGGAATTAAATAATTAGCTGCACATTCTGGGCTCATTACACTTATTTTATCTTCTTTGCTTATCATAGCAACTCTTCTAGACAACTCAAAAGCAGCTTTGATTGAAGCTGCTTTAGCTTTTCCTATTCCAGGTATTTGCTGCAACTGCGTTGTTGAGACATTAATCAACTCCTCTATAGTATAATACGACAAGAGTGTATTTGCTAGGTCAATTGCAGTTACAAGCTTTCCTCTAAATTTGTAGCCCGTATTAATTATTATTGCTAAAAGTTCAGCCTCACTTAAATAAGATGCTCCGTGCTTGATTAGTCTCTCCCTAGGTTGGCAATCAAGTGCCATTTCTTTAATTGTACTTTTGTGATACATTACCATGCAGCTGTCACCTCAAAATTGAACTCTTTTAATATCATTGTCAACTCTGTTAATGGTAATCCTACGACATTAGAATATGATCCTTCTATCTTATCTATAAAAATACTAGCTTTACCCTGGATAGCATATCCACCAGCCTTATCATATGGTTCATCAGTATCGATATATGCATTAATTTCTATCTCATCTAATTCTCGCATATATACAAGAGTCTCGACTAATATACTTTTTAGTTCTTTATTATTTGAGTTTAACACACATATACTTGTTAGAACAGAATGTCTTTTACCTGATAACTCTTTCATCATATTAAAGGCATCATCTCTATCTATTGGTTTATTAAGAACTTTATTGTCTATGCATACGATAGTATCAGCAGAGATTATAAGGCTTTCATCTATATTATAATTATCAATAAGCCAAAGAGCTTTCCCTGCTGCATTTGATGAGACTTGTTCTTTTGGAACTAAACTCTCGTCTTCTTGATAGTCTGTCTTAATAATTTCTGGTATTATTCCTATTTGCTTGAGTAATTCTTTTCTTCTAGGAGAAGCTGACGCTAAAACAATCTTCATATATACCCACCTTTACCTTATTTTAATATTTCAATTCTATCAGTTAATGGATTCTAATTATACTAATGCGCAAAAATTTTACAAATTAAGTTAAAAAGCTGGCTCATCTGAGCCAGCTTTTTTATAGAGTCTTTTTATAATTCTCTTTTTGTATAATGAGTGTGAAGTAGCTCATGAGATTTATGCCCATTAGGCTCTCCTAAAAACTCTTCATATAACTTATTAACTGCAGGGTTTTCATGAGATTTTCTTAATGTCATAGCTTTATCAACATCATAGAGTCCTTTAATTCTCTTGTTTACAATATCAGGATCTTTAGACCTTGGTTGTCCTCCACCATTAATACAGCCACCAGGGCATGCCATAACTTCAATAAAATGAATATCACTTAACTCCCCAGCCTTTAGTTTATCCATTAATTCTCTAGCTTTTACTAAAGAATGTGTTACAGCAACATTAATTGTTAAATCTCCAACAGGAACACTTGCATACTTTATTCCAGTAGTTCCTCTAAGTTCTTCAAAGTCTAGTTTAGCTAGCTCTTCTCCTGTTAAAACTTCATAAGCCGTCCTCAGAGCAGCTTCCATAACACCACCAGTAGCTCCAAAAATTACGCCTGCACCTGTAGAGATACCAAGTGGAGCATCGTAGTCTTCATCTTCCATAAACTTTAAGTCAATTCCGCTTGACTTAATTAATTTAGCAGCTTCTCTAGTTGTTAAAACTGCATCAACATCCTGATGACCACTGTCATTCATTTCAGGTCGTTGACTTTCATACTTCTTTGCTGTACATGGCATAAGTGATACAGAGAATATATCTTTAGGATCTATACCCTCTTTTTCTGCATAGTATGTTTTTGCTAATGTCCCAAACATTTGTTGAGGAGATTTACAAGTTGATAAATGATCGAGTAGCTCTGGATAATTGTGCTCAATAAATTTAATCCATCCTGGGCTACATGATGTAATCATAGGTAAAACTCCACTATTTTTTACTCTGTTAATCAACTCGTATCCTTCTTCGATAATAGTTAAGTCAGCAGTAAAGTCTGTATCAAACACTCCATCAAACCCAATTTGTCTTAAAGCTGATACTAGTTTTCCTTGCACATTAGTACCTGGTTCAATATCAAATTCCTCACCAATTGATACTCTGATTGCTGGCGCTGTCTGTATTACTACATGTTTTTTATCATCATTAAGCGCTCTGATAACCTTGTTGATATGGCTTACTTCTGTTAAAGCTCCTGTAGGGCATGCCACAACACATTGTCCACAAGCAACACATGATATCTCTCCTAAATCATAATGCTGTGCTGGGACAACTACAGTTTCAAAACCACGATCTGCTGCTCCTAGTGCATGTACTCCTTGCACTTTAGCACAAACAGCTATACACTTACGGCAATTTATACATTTGCTCATATCTCTTAGAATTGACGGACTTGAATCATCTATTTCACCTATATTTTTAGCCCCTTCAAATCTATAATCATCAATATGTAGTTTTGCAGCTAATTCTTGCAGTTCACAGTCGTTATTTCTAGCACAAACTAAACAGTCTTTTGCATGATCTGATAATAATAGTTCGGCATTAACTCTTCTTGCTTCTCTTGCTCTTTTTGAATTCGTCTTTACAACCATTCCATCAGCTGCTTTATATATACAAGACGGTTCTAGATTCCTATATCCATCTATCTCTACAACACATACTCTACAAGCACCGATCTCATTGATCCCCTTCATATAACAAAGCGTGGGAATATCTATTCCAACTTCTTTGGCTGCTTCAAGTATTGTTGTACCATAAGGAACAGTTATCTTTTTTCCATCAATGGTTAAAGTTACAGTTTGCATAGATTTCACCTCCGATTCTCTCTCACTTAATGCTTACTAATAGCATTAAACGGGCAGCTATCAATACACATTCCACATTTAGTACATTTGTCTTGGTCTATTATATAAGGTACATTTCTTTCTCCAGAAATTGCATCTACTGGACATACCCTAGCACATATACCACAGCTTCTGCACAGGTCTTCATCTATTACAACCTGTAATAGGCTCTTACAAATACCTGCTGGACATCGTTTTTCATGTATATGAGCTTCATACTCATCTCTATAAAAGCGCAAAGTACTAAGTATTGGATTAGGTGCTGACTTTCCTAGCCCACAGAAAGAAGAATCTTTAATTGCTGAAGCTAGTTCTTCTAATTTCTCAATATCTCCAGACTCACCTTTACCCTCGGTAATTCTTTCAAGTATTTCTAACATTCTCTTTGTTCCGATACGGCACGGAACACATTTACCACAGCTTTCTTCCTGAGTAAAATCTAAGAAAAATCGCGCTAAATCTACCATACATGTATCTTCATCCATGACAATTAGTCCACCAGAGCCCATCATTGCATTAAGCTCTATCAAACTGTCATAAGTAATTGGTGTATCTAAATGCTCAGCTGGAATACATCCACCTGAAGGACCACCAATTTGCACAGCTTTTAGATTTTTCCCATCAGGAACGCCACCACAAACATCGTAAACTAATGTTCTTAAAGTTGTACCTAGTTCTACTTCAGCAAGCCCTGTGTTTACAACATTTCCTGCTACTGCAAATACCTTAGTACCTCTATTATTCTCTGTTCCAAATTTTGCAAACCATTCTCCGCCATTTAATACAATCTGCGGATAGTTTGAAATTGTCTCAACATTATTTATTACTGTAGGTTTTTCAAACACACCTGAATCAGTTGGCCAAGGTGGCTTTGGCGTAGGTTCACCTCTAAATCCTTCAATAGATCTCATTAAAGCTGTTTCTTCGCCACATACAAATGCACCAGCGCCTACTCTTAAATCAAGGTCAAAATCAAACCCTGATCCAAATATATCCGTACCCAACAAACCGTATTCTTTTGCTTGATCAATTGCTACCATCAGATTCTCAACTGCCAGAGGATATTCAGCTCTAACATAAACATATCCTTGATTTGCTCCCATAGCAAAACCCGCAAGAATCATACCCTCAATAATCGCATGAGGATCACCTTCTAGTAATGAACGATCCATAAATGCACCCGGGTCGCCTTCATCTGCATTACAGATCATATATTTTTCATCACCAGAAGCTTTTAGTCCCAATTCCAGTTTTATACCAGATGGGAATCCTCCACCGCCGCGTCCACGAAGACCAGATTTTTTAACTTCTTCCACTACTTCTTCTGGCTTCATTGTTGTTAATGCTTTAGCAGCTGCAGCATATCCATCACGAGCTATATACTCATCAATTATTGATGGATCTATAACTCCTGTGTTTTTTAGGACTATTCTTGTTTGCTTGTTAAAGAATCCAATGTCATAATACTTCTCAATAAACTTTGTTATCTCAGATGTTTCATCTTGATACATTAGACTTGGAACTGGACGTCCCTTTAGCAGATGCTCTTCTACAATTTCTTTTACATCTGACACTCTTAACTTTTGATAGAAAATTGCTTCTGGATAAACGATTATAATAGGACCTAGATCACATGACCCTACACATCCAGTAACAGTTATTTTAATTTCATTAGTGAGATTATTTATTTCTAATTGATTACGAAGCTCTTTTTCAATTTCTTTGCATCCTGAGGTAATACAACCCGTACCTCCACAGACCAGAACGTGAGCTCTAAATAATTGCATATTTTTACCCTCCAGTTTTCTTGTTATAAGTACTCAGCTTACTTGTTCTCGTTGACTATCCACTCGTCTAAAACTATTCCTCCAAGAACATGCTTTAAAACGATACGACGAGCCTTCTCTGGCCCAATATGACCATACATAACAGAATTCTCGCCTGGTCTTTGAACTTCTACGATTGGTTCAAACTCGCATAAACCAATACAGCCTTTCTGAGTTACTTCAACATCAGAAACATCATGCCTAGAGAGCTCATCCATAATAGCACTAATACTCTCTCTTGCACCTGCGGCTATGCCGCATGTTCCCATATATACACGTACTTGAGTTCTATCTGCAGATTGTCTCATCTCAAGTTCTTTTTTCGCTTTGTCTCTTATTTTTTGTAAATCAGCTAGAGATTTCATTTTCTATCTCCTCTCCAATCTTGGTTTCATTCTCTTTTATAAATTCTTTGATCCAGTTGAGTACACTATTAGTACATAGAGGAATATCACCCATTGTTTCTCTAATTTCTCTAGTATCAAGATAGTACTCAAGCTCATCTATTTTATGCATAAAATACACATCAGTTTCGTCTTCATTACAAATTATGCCAGTTAGTGTACTAGCTATATCACCCAATGGAGGCCTATCTATATGGTTTCTCCTCATGAAAACCTCAACTGTTGTGCCTTTTCCTAAATAAGATTCTATTTTAAGCTCCCCTCCTGCTGCCTTTGCAGTATCAGCAAATAGAGGTATTCCCATGCCGACTTTCCGAGTTTTTCTTTCTGTCACAAATGGATTTAGTATTTCCTTTGCATACTCTTTGGTCATGCCACATCCATCATCAATAATTACAATTTTCAGGCTATCATCTTTAGTAGATTCTACAATTAAAATTTGCACTAAAGATGCATTTGCTCTTAGCGAATTTTCAGCTACATCTAAAATATGTAGTGATAGTTCTTTCATTAGTGGTATTTAGCAAGTATCTTTTGTACATCTTCCTGCTTAACACGACCATATACATCTTCCCCTATTGTTACAAATGGAGCTAAACTACATGCCCCTACACAACGTGAAAATTTAAGTGTAAATAGTCCATCTTCCGTAGTTTCGTTTACTTTAATGCCTAAAATATGTTCAATTTCATGCTGGACATCCACAGCCCCTTTAACATAACAAGCTGTTCCCATACATAATTCAATTATGTATTTACCTGATGGTTCAGTGTGAAATAATGAATAGAACGTAACTACTCCATAAACTTCTGTTACAGGGATATCTAACTTATGAGCTACATGTTTCTGTACATTTTTTGGTAAGTAGCCAAAGATATTCTGAACTTTGTGAAGTACTGGTATTAATGAACCTTTTTGATCTTTATATTGTTCAATAATACTGTCTATTTTCTCTTTTTGCTCTGCAGTCAACTCAATTATCATATTCTTACCTCCTCGCGATGTATAACTACTAGCAACAGCACAGTTTTAGTAAATTATCACCTCATCTTTCGACAGTTTGTATCTTAATTTATTTAATACCTCATCAATATCAAACTTCTCAACTTTCAAGGCAGTACTAGGCCCCTTATAAAAAGCATTTAAATTATGTGCGTCTGAATTTACAATCACATTATAATCTTCATAAGCTTTATAGTATTTATCATAATTAGACCTTGAGAGCTCAATAGTATTGATATTAAGTCCTGATGGTATAAAACCTAAAATTGATACTAGCCCATTATACCTCCTGCGTATATGAGCTGGTATCACTAATCCATTTAACTTATTAACCCCATTAATGACTTCTTCTAACTCTAAAGAAGTCGATTGGCTTAAAAGTGGTTTATATTGACTTTGTCCACTTTTATCAAATAATATTTGCTTGCCAAAAAATTGCGGTATGTTATCTCTAGCACTTAATGCTGATTTTACTATATTGTTATATGATAAGCAATCTTCTATCGTACGAAAAAGTGCTAAAAGATGCACTTCTTCGCTAGTTTCAACCTCAATGCCTGGGACTACTAGTAAATTTGTTCCTTTAGCAGCATCAATTACCGCTCTTACGTTAAGGGCGGTATTATGGTCAGTAATAGCAATACAGTCCAGTCCTCTATTTATTGCATTGCTTACTATCATATCTGGCGTGTTTTTTTCAGAAGCACAAGCAGATAAAGCCGTATGAACATGTAAATCAATAGTGATGTACTTATCCATCATTACAAAGTAATTGATATAGCTTTCCGCTTATTTGGAAGCTGTCTAAGTCTGTCTTAAACACAGATACTTCCATTTCATTTGCTTTTGCTAGCATATCTTCCGTTGCATGGTGTTCTCCAGTTATTATAACTCCAGCAAGGTCTTTAAGCAATGCTACTGCAACTACATTTTGATGGCCATGAAGTGTAATCCATAGTTCATCTTCTTCAGCATTTGCAATTACATCACTTAACAAATCCGAGGTATAAGCTCCAGCTATATCTCTATCTTTCGCGTATTCATTCAAAGGTTTTAAATCCAACTTTTCAACAATTTTTTCTAGTTTCACTATGCTTACTCCTTGTTTTTGGTGTCTTCAATCGTAGGAGGTAAATGATCTGCTAACTCTAACATTCTCTCCGCTAAATCTTTAACATTATTTCTTAGTTCAATAGGGCAATCTGTCCTATATGCTTTGCCTTGAACAATATCTTCTGCTAGAGCTCGACAAGTTGGTGAACCACATGCTCCACAATCAAGTCCTGGAAGCTCATTAGCAAGCCTCTCGATTTTCTCAAGTTTTGACAATGCAATGTTAACATCTTCATCTAGACTCATTATCTGTCTTGCCTCTATTTCTGAATCAAAGAACAATAGACCTTCATTAATCATTCTTTCATAATCTTCATCAGATATATCCGCTTCTGATAATCTTTTTCTTGCTAATTTATTAATATATACTCTTGCTACAAAAGGATCTTCTACAGTTAAAGCTCCGCCCAAGCACCCTCCAGGACACGCTTGTAATTCTAGAAAATCTACTCCTTTTAGTTTACCCATTTCAAACTGGTCAAGTACTTTTATAATATGTGGGATACCTTGAACTTGTACATGAGAAATATTCTCTGCAAATCCGATAGATTCCCCACCTGGCCTAGCCCATCTTAATCCATTAGCTGAGGCTTGTGTTTTAGCAGCTTTTAAAAACTCAGGATAATGTTTTAACTTGCTTATATTCCTCATCACTAAACCATACATCTCTGAAATTGAGATAACTCCATCAACATTTGCTTGCCCTGCTACAGGTTGCCTGACTGCTGTTACTTTTGCAGGGCATGGTGTTATAAAGAAAACTCCAATTTCATCCATATCTACATTATATTTTTTAGAATAAGTATCTTTAGCAATAAATCCTGCAACCGCCATTGGTGATTCAATAGGTATTATATGTGGTATTAGCGAAGGATATCTTACTTGAACTAACCTTACAACTGCAGGGCATGCACTGCTTATTGCTGGTCTTAAAATATCATCTCTTTGAAAATACTTTCTATATGCCATAGATACATAATCAGCTCCAAGAGCTACTTCTATAACATCATCAAAACCTAACATTTTCAAAGTTGCAATAACCTCTATATCACTAACTTTATCACTAAATTGTCCAAAAAAAGATGGTGCCGGAATTGCTATCCTATATTTATAATCATTTATATCTGCAAAGTTATCAGTAATTGCATATTTAGCATGCTCTGGGCATACTCTGATACACTCACCACAGTCTATACATCTCTCTTCCAGAATATGTGCTTTACCATTTCTTACTCTTATTGCTTCAGTGGGACAACCTTTAATGCAATTAGTACATCCCTTGCACTTTTCTTGATCTAGTCTTACAGAATGGAAATAATAAACCATAATTCACCCTCTCCCTACTTTATCTACAGAACAAATTCTAGCTTTAGAGTTGTACCTTTACCAACAATAGATTCTATTTCAAAACTATCTGCTGCTCTATTAATATTCGGCAAACCCATACCAGCTCCAAAGCCTTGTCTTCTAGCTTCTTCACTAGCTGTAGAAAACCCTTCTTTCATTGCCATATCAATATCTTCAATACCCGGTCCCTTATCTTTGACTACAATTTTTGCTTTATTACTTTCTAAATCTAAAGTAATAACCCCAGAATATGCATGAATCACAATATTCATCTCAGCTTCATAAACTGCAACTGAAATTCTTCTAATAATATCTGTAGCTATTCCAATTTGTTGTAAGCTTTTTTTGATTCTTGCTGATGCTTCTCCAGCTGCAAAAAAGTCATTACTCTTAATGGTAAATTCTTGCCTCAACACTATTCCTCCTTCTAATTACATCCTTGCAAACCTAATTGATATAAAATACCACATGATTTATACATAGTGTAATCAGTTCTTATCAGAGGGATCTCTAAATCTTTGGCCATCTCAATAACTAAATCTGCAGGCTTTTTCCCTCGTACGAATATAATTGCTTCAAGGTCAACGATGTCAGCAGTCCTCATAACTTGTGCATTTATTAGTGATGTGACCAATAATGTCTTTGGTTTTATATGGCATGCTAAAACATCACTCATTAAATCTGCACCACAAATAACTTCAATTTCTTTATCTAAAAATTCTTCCCCACTAATTAGCTTTCCATCTATAGCTTCTATAATATCTCTAAGTATCACTTTTTCAACTCCATATAGCTTTTTGGATATAGTATACATTTCATTTTTCGGACTCATAATAACACAAAAATCGCAATATAACTATATTAATATATAAAAAATAGCAAAAAAGGTCAAACGTCTAGTTCAACCTTTTTATTAGTTTTATGCATTTATTTTAGTTTTGTTAATATATGGCTTCTTGCTTCACCTATAGTATACAAAGAACCTGTGATTAAGATAAGGTCATCTTCTTTTGAAAGTCTTAAAGCTCCTTCAACAGCATTTGGCACTCCAGCTATTATCTCGCAATCATCACAATACTTCTGTGCGCTCTTAAGTAGTGCATCTGTATCTAATGCGCGATAGTAATCAGGTGCTGTAATAATGACCTTCTTTGCCAGTGTTGCTATATCTTTAATCATCTGGTCATACTCTTTATCAGCTAATATTCCTAAGACAGCTATTATTTGATCCTCATGTAACTCTTTAATAGCACTCCGAATCACTGAAGTAGCTTGATTATTATGTGCGCCATCTAAGATCAACAACGGCTCTCTTTGCATTACTTCTAATCTTCCAGGCCAAGAAGCTTCTCCTAGTCCTTTGAGCATTTTGTCGCTATCTATTTGATAACCCAGGTTTGGTAGCAAATTGACAGCAGTAATTGCTAATGAAGCATTTTCTACTTGGTGCTTGCCAATGAATTTAATACTAGCTTTTACACTATTATCATTACTTGTGTAATTAAATTTTTGCCCACTTAAAGAAAACTCAGTTCGCTTAACAGAAAAGTCTTCTCCTAAGACAAAAATTGATGCATTATTTCTTCTTGCCACCTCTTTGATAACATGTAAAGGAGCTTCTTCTTTTACTCCTGTTACTACTGGAACACCTTCTTTTATAATGCCTGCTTTTTCTTTTGCTATTTGCTCTAAGGTGTCTCCCAACACTGCTTGATGATCAAGCCCAATTGATGTTATTACACTAATTAATGGGTTGACTACATTTGTTGCATCATATGTGCCACCCAGACCTACTTCTAAAATGACAAAATCTACTTCAGCTTTCTTAAAATAATCAAACCCCATTGCTGTAACTACTTCAAACTGGGTAGGATGCCCCGCTTCTGTTTTAGCAACAGTTTCCACGTGAGGTTTAATATCATTAACTAAACTTGCAATTGCTTCCTTTGCAATAGGTTTATTGTTAATTTGGATTCTTTCATTAAAACTCTCAAGATAAGGAGATATAAAAAGTCCTACTTTATATCCACATTCAAGCAATATATTGGCAATCATTGCTGAAGTTGAACCCTTACCATTTGTACCTGCTACATGTATTATTGTTAAACCGTTTTGTGGATTTTCCATTAGGTCTAGCAAGGCACTGATCCTTTCCAAACCAGGCCTTGACCCAAATACTTCAATGCTATGTATAAAGTCAACTGCTTCTTGATAATTCATTTTACTTTACCTCTTTAGTTTTATCAGTTCTTCAACTCTTTTCTTAACTGCGTCAAGTTGAGCTTGATAATCTGCTAATTTTAGTTTTTCTTCATTTACTAATTTTTCAGGTGCTTTGCTTACAAATTTCTCATTAGCTAACTTTCCTGATGCCCGCTTAACTTCACTTACTAATCTTTTTTCTTCTTTTGATAATCTGTCAATCTCGGCATCTATATCTATTGCCTCAATAAGTGGCAGATAAATAGAGCTTCCTTTTACAACTGCAGTTAAACACTCTTCTTTATTTGGAAGATTATCCTCGTCAAGTTCAAAGTGTACTTCACTTAGATTTGATAATGACTTAAGATAGATTTCATTAGTTCTGAACAAATCAAAACTTACCTTATCTTCACATAAGAAATAAGCTACTATTTTTTTGGATGGTTTAATATCAGACTCTTGCCTTAAGTTTCTAATTACTCTTATAGCATCCATAATAGTATTCATATCTTTAATACTATCTTCGTCAATCAAACCTACCTCTGGCCATGGAGCTATCATAATTGACTCATGATTATGAGGCAACGATGTAAACAATTCTTCTGTAATAAAAGGCATGAAAGGATGAAGAAGCTGCAAGGTCTTACTAAAAATCGTTACTAAAACACTTCTAGCAGTATCTTTTGCTTTTTGATCATCGCTATATAGCCTTGGTTTTGTCATCTCTATATACCAATCACAAAATTCACTCCACAAGAAATCATAAAGCATTCTAGCAGCTTCACCAAACTCATGACGGTGTAACACATCTGTTATTCTTGCTACTAATTGATTGAACCTACTAATAATCCACTTATCTGAATTTGTTAAATCAGCCTCATCAGGTAGACCAAGCTCTATGTCATCATCTAGATTTAACTGAATAAAACGTGCTGCATTCCAAATCTTATTTGTAAAGTTTCGATTAGATTCAAGTCTATCAAAATGAAACCGCATATCATTACCTGGAGTGTTCCCAGTCACTAAAGTAAATCTTAAAACATCAGCACCAAAGTCTTTAATAACTTCAAGTGGATCTACTCCATTATCTAAGCTCTTACTCATTTTTCTGCCCAAACTATCTCTTACTAATCCATGTAACAGTACTGTGTCAAATGGCATTTTATCAGTTAATTCTAGCCCCATTGTAATCATTCTAACTACCCAGAAAAAGATGATATCATATCCTGTTACCAATGTTGAAGTAGGATAAAACTCTAAATCTTCTACTTTGGTATTTGGCCAATCCTGTGTTGAAAATGGCCATAAGGCAGAACTAAACCATGTATCAAGCACATCTTCATCTTGGATTAGGTCAAATCTCTTACATTTTGGACATTGATCAGGCTCATCTCTACTAACAATAATTTCACCACAAGCACAATACCATGCTGGTATTTGATGTCCCCACCATAGCTGTCTACTTATACACCAGTCTCTTATTTTATCAAGCCATTGTAGATAAATTTTTTCAAACCTCTCTGGAACAAACTCTACTTCCTTATTCTCACTAGCCTCAATTGCTCTTTTCGCTAAAGGTTCCATTTTTACAAACCATTGATTTTTAATTAGTGGTTCAACTACTGTGTCACATCTTGAACATTGTCCTATAGACATATCATTATCAGTAATATTCCTAAGTAACCCTATATTTTCAAGGTCTTTTATAATTGCCTTACGACACTCGTATCTATCAAGGCCAACATATGGGCCACCTTCTTGATTAATCGTTGCATCATCATTCATTATATTAATCTCAGGTAGGTCATGTCTTTTACCAACTAAAAAATCATTAGGGTCATGCCCTGGTGTTATTTTGAGAGCACCAGTTCCAAATTCCATATCAACATAATCATCTGCAATAATTGGTATCTTTCTATTCAATATAGGTAAAATACATTCTTTTCCTATATAATCTTTAAATCTTTTATCATCTGGATTAACTGCTACTGCAACATCCCCAAGAATTGTCTCTGGTCTTGTTGTTGCAATGATTATTTCTCCATCTTCTTCTGCAAGTGGGTATGCGACATGATAAAGCTTACCTTTTTTATCAATATGATCCACCTCTATATCAGATATTGTAGTATCACATGAAGGGCACCAATTTACTATATAACTACCTTTATAAATTAAACCCTTTTCATAAAGTGTTACAAACGCTTCTTTTACTGCCTCTGAACATCTCTCATCCATAGTAAAGCTTTCACGTTCCCAATCACAAGAAATACCTAATTGCCTAGCTTGGTCAATTATTACAGCACCATATTGGTCCTTCCATTGCCAAACTTTATCAATGAACTTATCTCTTCCAAGATCAAATATATCAATACCTTCTTCAGCAAGTTGATCTCTTACTCGTCTTTGTGTAGCGATTCCAGCATGGTCTGTTCCTGGAATATATACAGTTTCTAGACCCTTTTGCCTGTTAAATCTTATTAAAATATCCTGCCAAGTCATATCCAAAGCATGACCAATATGTAATTGACCAGTGACATTTGGCGGCGGCATCATTATAGAGTATTTTCCCGCATCTTTCTTTCTTTCTTTTGGTTTAAAATATCCCTTGTCTTCCCAGTGCTGATACCATCTTTGCTCAACTGTTTTTGCATCATAAGCTTTAGCAATTTTATCATTCATTTTTTTTACCTCCTTAAACTAAAAAAAGCCCAAACGTCTAAAGGACGAATGGGCTTCGCGGTACCACCTTAATTCTATATCATGATAGATATAGCTCTCTAAGCAAATAACGGTTTGCATCCGCATAGTATTACTAAGTTCATACTATGGCTTCATAGACGACTTCACTAAGTTAACTCTTAAACAAGCTTTCAGCCGGTGGCTCGTTCTCTCTAGAAGATTCCCTTAATTACTACTTCTAATCAATAGCTTTGATTTTTTATATAATATCATCGAATAATAAAGGTGTCAAATACTCAAAAAGATTTCTTCTAGTTTCTCTATGAAAAACTTACTTTCGTCATATGATTGCCAATGATCCTTAGCATCTGAAAATATAAGATTTAAATGATCTTTATCCCAGTTAATCAATGGAGCTAATGTAGGATCTTGACCTTTTTCTTCTACTTTTTTGATAAACAGCTTCATGTAGAAAAGTTGGACAGTTAATATATGAGCACTAGTTAGGTGATAAAGTTTCGTGAATTCTTCAAAGCTCATATCACTTTTATAGATACTAAAATAAGCTGCCAAAGCTTCTTTTTCTCGTTCTTTTCCAGAATAAATTAGTGGGTCTTTTAAAAACTCTACTAAACTTGTTAAATGTGGTCCAATGTCAAACTTAGCAAACTCTTCTAAAAAGACCTTCCCATTTTCATATACCATATTATATGGTGATAGTCCTTGTAGTTTAATATTCGCATAATAAGGATCTGTCAAGAATACTCCAATAGAAAAATACTCATTTAATATTTCTTGAACTTGATTAGCATTAAGCAATCTGGACTCATAGATTTTATCAAGTCCTAATCGTAGTAACTGCCTAAAATCTTCAGCCTCCATATCTCTCCTTGGAGGCAAGAGTGACCTTACAGTTTCTAGATTATTATGCATTTTTGCTAAATCTGCTACAATGCTAAAAATAAGTACATCTTGAGCTTCTTCATTTTGCTCCACTAGATGATCTTTTAATAAAACTTTGCCTGTTTTCTCATATATCGCGAATAACTTTTGCTGGTCATAATGATAAATCTGTGGAATAAGCCTGCTCTTTTTACTAAGATTACCTGCTATCTTTAGACCCAACTCATGCTTTAGAATACTAGCTCTAATCATTCTTTCTTCAGTTTCTCTTTTATTCTGATCACTTAATAGACTTTGAGCTGATTCAATTGTAGCAGTGTTTGCTGAAGTAGGATCTCCACTCATAACACTCGTAGCAGCTTTATCTTCAGCTTTTACTTCTTTTTGCATTTGTTCGTATTCTTTGTCTTCTAACTCAGCTTCTGGATTGTATAACATACCTTCTAACTCGTATGTCTTATTAGAATCACTTTTCGCAATTATACTATACTTAATGAATTCTAAGTCAGCTGCTTGTGTAGCTTCATTATCTCTTTTAAAATCAATATTATCATTTTTAAAGTTTTCATCACTAAATGACTTTTCTAGTAATGCTTTAATATATCCTTTAGTCACTCTTAGTTTATTTGAGATCCTATAGATATAAACTGCTAATGTTGCGATTGCTACTAAAGATACAATAATTCCGGTCATCTTTCCACTCTCCTGTTGTTTCAATTAGAAAAAGAAGCGATATCGCTTCTTTTGTCTAAATTGGGTGAACACCCTCATCTCCATTATCTTGATGCTTCTCTAAATCATCAAAATTAACGTTATATTTGCCTGTTTGTCGATTCTTGAAATATTCTTCAGCAACATTTGGGAAAGCTGCGTATGATAATACGTCTTCTTCTTTCTCCATATATTTCGCAATTGCTTGCTTAGCTTTTTCATATCCAGGCTCTAATAAATCTGCTGGTCTAACTGTGATAACTTCATCATCTCCAATAATACTCTTTCTGAAATCATCACTAATTTCTCCTGGAGGTCTTCCGTATTGCCCTCTAAGATAATTCTTAACTTCGTTAGTAACCATCTTATATCTATCACCAGCCATTACATTAAGAACAGACTGTGCTCCTACCATCTGACTAGATGGAGTTACTAGAGGTGGATAACCCAAATCATTTCTAACTTGTTCTACCTCTTTTAGTACTGCAGGTAATAGGTCTAGCTGATTTGTTTCACTTAGCTGTTTGCGGAAGTTAGATAACATTCCACCAGGAACTTGGTACTTAAGTACATTTATATCAACAGATTTATTAACCAATTTAGACTCTGGATACTGTTTCTCCATTTCTTCGAAAAATCCTGCTATTTTAGTTAATTTATCTAGATCAATTCCTGTATCATACTTGGAACCTCTAAGCGTAGCTACTATTGGTTCCATAGCTGGCTGTGATGTTCCCATTGCTAGTGGTGCAAACGCTGTATCAATTATATCTACTTTTGCATCTTCAATCGCCTTTAGATAAAGCATATTACCCATTCCACTTGTCATGTGTGTATGTAAGTGTACTGGAACACCAAATTCTGTTTTAATAGCGCTTATAAGTTCCGCTCCATGATATGGATCCAATATCCCAGCCATGTCTTTTAAACATATTTGCTGACATCCTAAATTTACTAACTCATCAACTGTCTTAAGATACTTATCAATATTGTGTACTGGGCTTATAGTGTAAACAATTGTACCTTCTGCAATAGCTCCATTTGCTAATGTAACCTCAATAGCTTTTTGCATATTACGCACATCGTTTAAAGCATCAAATATTCTCAATACATCAATTCCGTGTTCGATTGTCTTTTCAACAAACTTAGTTAAAATATCATCTGGATAGTGCTTGTAACCTAAGATATTCTGTCCTCTTAATAGCATTTGCAGTTTAGTTTTCTTTACATGCTCACGGATAACATCCAATCTATCCCATGGATCTTCATTTAGAAAGCGTAAGCATGAGTCAAATGTAGCTCCGCCCCATACTTCCATTGAATAAAAGCCTACATCATCCAACTCTGCTAAAATTGGAATCATGCTTTCAGTTCTCATTCTAGTTGCCCATAAAGACTGGTGGCCATCGCGTAAAGTTGTGTCCATAAATTGTACTTTATATGACATAATCTCCCACCTTCTACTCTGTATTGTATACAATATTCATTGTAACCTAAATAACAAGGTTTGCCAACTCTTTAAGCAAGGAATCTTTACCATATTTCTTTTCACTTGAAATTACATATAGCTGATCTATGCCCATTGAGAGGTCATTAGCTATTTTTTGTGCATGTTGCCTTTGCTTAGACTTACTAATCTTATCTGCTTTTGTTAAAACTACAAAAAAAGGCATATCTAAACCCCTTAAGAAGTTCAGCATATCAACATCAAGAGGCGAAGCATCATGTCTTATATCTACTACATGTACAACACCTTTTAGATTTTCTCTGTTTAAAAGGTATTCTTCCCTAGCTTTTTCCCATTGATTTCGCATCCCTTTAGAAGCCTTAGCATATCCATAACCTGGAAAGTCTACAAAATAAAACTTATCATTTAATAAGTAGTAATTTAGTGTTTGGGTTCTCCCAGGGGCAGAACTAGTTCTTGCAAGTTTCTTTCTATTTATTAAATAATTAATAAGCGAAGATTTACCTACATTAGATCTTCCCACAAAAGCAATCTCAGGCAAGTTTCCTTCTGGAGCATGTAATATTGTGGGAGCACTTTTCTCAAACACTGCTTGATTAATCTTCATTCTTTTCACCCATAAATGCTTTCTCAAATACTTCATCAACATGTGTTACATAATTGAATTTTATTTTATCTGTTATCTGCTTTGACATCTCTTCTACATCGCTACTATTTTGCATTGGAATTATAACTTCGGTAATCCCCAATCTAATTGCAGCTAATAATTTCTCTTTAAGCCCACCAATCTTTAACACTTTTCCACTAAGAGTAACTTCTCCAGTAAATCCTAAGTATTGCTTAATTGGTTGCTTTCTAATAGCTGAAAGAATTGCTACTGCGATTGTTATACCAGCAGACGGTCCATCCTTTGGAATTGCTCCTTGAGGAACATGTATATGTATATCATTATTTTGGAAAAAGTCTGGCTCTATATCATTTTCATCTATTTTTGACCTTAAATAGCCTATAGCAGTCTGTGCTGACTCTTTCATCACATCTCCAAGTTTTCCAGTCAATGATAACTTGCCGCTTCCTTTTGAAACTACAACCTCAACTGGCATAGTATCCCCACCAACTTGTGTCCAAGCCAGCGCTGTAGCCACTCCTATTTGAGGTGTTTCTGACATAACATCTTGAGTAAACAAAGGTTTGCCAAGATAATTGTATATAGTATTTTCAGTTATACTTGCAGTCTTTCTCTCACCTGCAACAACTTCTCTTGCTACTTTTCTTGATAAATTGGCAATAGTTCTCTCTAAATTTCTAACTCCAGCTTCTCTTGTATACTCATTTATCATGATTGATATTGCCTCATCACTAAACTTAACTTGCGAAGCTCTTAGTCCATGAGCTTTTAATTGTTTTGGTATTAGATGTCGTTTGGCAATCTCAATTTTCTCATACTCTGTATAACCTGATAGATTAATTACTTCCATTCTATCAAGAAGTGGTCGAGGTATTGTGTGAGTTGCGTTTGCAGTTGTCAAAAACACAATTTTGCTTAGATCAAATGGAATATCTAAAAAATGATCTATAAACTTAGCGTTTTGCTCTGGATCAAGCACTTCAAGCATTGCTGAAGCAGGGTCTCCTCTAAAGTCACTACTCATTTTATCTATTTCATCAAACAAGAAAAGTGGATTCTTTGTCTTTACTCTTTTTAGCGCTTGAATAATTCTTCCTGGCATAGAGCCTATATATGTTCTTCTATGACCTCTAATCTCTGCTTCATCACGCACCCCACCTAAAGAGCTAGCTACAAACTTCCTACCTAAGGCTTTAGCTATTGATTGCGCTAATGATGTCTTTCCTACACCTGGTGGTCCAACTAAACAAATAATTGGTCCTTTAAGACTATCAGTCAATTTAAGTACTGCAATATACTCAATAATCCTCTCTTTAACCTTCTCAAGACCATAATGATCAGCGTCCAAAATTTCCTGCGCTGCTTTTAAGTCAACTTCTTGCTCATCAGTTATGTTCCATGGTAATGAAAAAATCCATTCAAGATAATTATCTATAACAACTCTTTCAGGAGATCCTTGTGGAATTTTTGTTAATCTATTGATTTCTTGTTCTACTTTTTCATAAGCTTCTTCAGACAAATTCAAATTTTCGAGTTTCTTTCTATATCCTGATACCTCAGGATCTCCATCTTTTTGTCCTAGCTCTGATTGAATTGCATTAAGTTGCTCACGTAAAAAGTATTCTCTCTGAGTTTTTTCCATCTTTGATTGAACTTGCTTCTTTATATTCTTTTCAATATTTTGAAACTCAATCTCTTCTTGCAGATAAACCGAAAGCATTTCCATTCTCTCAGCTAAATCTGCAGTTTCTAACAAAACTTGTTTCTTTTCCATGTTAAATGGAATATTGCCTGCAATAATATCTACCCATTGCTCTGGGTCTTCGTTATCTATATCTAGTTCAAGATTTTGGAAATTCAAATTTTGACTTAATGATATGTATTCCATAAACAAGTCATCCACAACTCTTAACATTGGGACAACACTATCCTCATCCTTAACTGTATCCATCTCACTTGTTTGTACTGATATATATGGCTCAATGTCATTAATTTCATCTATATATACGCGATGAAGTCCTTCGACTAACACTTTTGAATAGCCTCCAGGAATTCTCATTACCTGTCTGACTCTTGCCATGACACCAACACTATATAGATCTTCTTTTTGTGGATACTCCTGACTGGAGCTCCTTTGCCCTACTAGTACAATCAAAGACTCTTCACTTACAGCTTGTTCAACTGCTATTAAAGAGTTTTTTCTACCTATATCAAGTGTTTTGACGGAAAATGGAAATACTGCTGTTCCTCTCAATGCTACAGCTGGATATACCTTTGCTGTCATTGGGGCACCTCCGTATTTTATATTTTTCTCTCTATTATCAAAAACCCCTTCAAGCAACACTGCTTAAAGGGGCGTGCTTATCTAATCGGCACTATGGTTCTTTGCTTTTTCAGAATTCTTAACTAATACAGGATCTTCACCATTTCTAATAACGCCTTCAGTGATTACGCACTTGACTACGTCATTTTGCGATGGCAAGTCATACATCAATTCTAGCATTAAATTCTCTAAAATTGATCTTAATCCTCTTGCACCAGTTTCCAAAGCTATCGCCTTTTCTGCAACTGCTTTAAGCGCCTCATCAGTAAATTCAAGTTCTATATCATCTATACTAAATAATTTTTGATATTGTTTTACTAAAGCATTTTTTGGCTTTTGCAAAATAGTAACTAATGCCTCTTGATCAAGAGCTTCTAAAGTTGCTATGACAGGAACTCTTCCTGCAAACTCTGGGATTAGACCATATTTAAGCAAGTCTTGTGGGACTACTTCTTTTAGAATCTCTCCAATTTGTTTTTTCTCTTTAGTCTCTACCTTAGCACCAAAGCCCATTGATTTTTTGCCAATACGCTTTTGTATAATATCTTCAAGGCCACCAAAAGCTCCTCCTAAGATAAAAAGAACATTCTCTGTATTTATCTGGATAAACTCTTGATGTGGATGTTTTCTTCCACCTTGTGGTGGTACAGATGCTACAGTTCCTTCTAAAATCTTTAGAAGTGCTTGTTGTACACCTTCACCAGAAACATCTCTTGTAATAGATGGATTATCACTTTTTCTCGCAATTTTATCGATTTCATCGATGTAAATTATACCTTTTTCAGCTTTTTCTACATCATAATCAGCAGCTTGAATTAGTTTAAGTAAGATGTTTTCTACATCTTCTCCTACATATCCAGCTTCTGTTAGTGATGTAGCATCAGCTATTGCAAATGGCACATTTAGTGCTCTTGCTAATGTTTGAGCTAGAAATGTCTTTCCTACACCAGTTGGTCCAATTAAGACAATGTTACTCTTGTTGAGTTCTACCTCATCATTATTAGCTAAAGCATTTATTCTTTTATAATGATTATATACAGCAACTGCTAAAGTTTTCTTTGCTCTTTCTTGACCTATAACATATTCATCAAGACTTCTTTTAATTTCTTCAGGTCTTGGAACATCTTTTAAATCAAGCTCCGATTGCTGTTCGATTTCTTCTTCAATAATAGCCATGCATAGCTCTATACATTCATCACAAATATATACGCCAGGTCCAGCTACTATTTTTCTTACTTTATCTTGTGTCTTGCCGCAAAAAGAGCATTTCACAAGACCTTTTTCTTCAAATTTGAACATTTAAACCTTCCTTTAGAGCTAGTTTTTATTCTCCATAATCTTATCAACTAGACCATAATCTACAGCTTCTTGTGCATCAAGCCAAAAATCACGATCTGCATCTTGAGCAATCTTTTCAATATCTTGCCCTGTACTATTTGCTAAGATTCTATTCAATCTTTCTCTTGTTTTCAGAATCTGCTTAGCACTTATCTCTATATCACTAGCTTGCCCTTGAGCACCGCCATGTGGTTGGTGCAACATTACTTCAGCATGTGGTAAGATAAATCTCTTTCCTTTTGCTCCTCCAGCTAATAAAACTGAAGCCATGCTTGCTGCTAAGCCAACACATATTGTTGATACATCAGGCTTTATATATTTCATAGTGTCATAAATAGCAAGACCTGCATTAACTTGTCCTCCTGGACTGTTAATATAAAGATAGATATCTTTATCAGGGTCTTCACCTTCTAAAAACAGGAGCTGAGCAATTAAAACATTAGCAACACTATCATTTATTGGACTGCCCAAAAAGATAATTCTTTCTTTGAGTAGTCTTGAATAAATATCGTAACTTCTTTCACCACGATTAGTTTGTTCTACTACCATTGGAATTAAATTCATCTCTTAATCCTCCTATTTTACTTATATATTAAGTTTTCTTCTGTTTCCTCTTCTTGGCTTTCTTCTTTAGCTTTTTCAACTAAAGTAATTTCAGCATTTTCTACAAGTAGCTCAATTGCTTGGTCTTTCTTCCAACCATCTTGTAAACTTTCAATTGCTTCTGGTTGAGCATGAAGCATTTTCTTAAGTTCAGCTACTTCTTGGTTATATGCTTGTGCCATTTCAGCTAAACGCTCTTCAAACATTTCTTCATTAATTTCGATATTCTCTTCTTTCACAATAGCTCCAAGAACTAAGTCTGTCTTAACTCTTCTAGCTGCTTGCTCATGCATATCTGATCTTAAGTCTTCCATAGTTTTACCAAGCATTTGTGCATATTGCTCGATACCAATTCCATATGCTTGCATGTTTCTAGCTGTATCATCTAACATACGATCAATTTCGCTTTGAATCATAACTTCTGGAATCTCAACTTCACAATTAGATACAACATTATCAAGTAATTGATTTCTAAAAGTCGCATCTGCTTGCTGCTCTAGCGCTAATGCTAGTTTTTCTTTTGTATCAGTCGTAAATTCTTCTACAGTTTCAAACTCAGTTGTCTCTAAAACAAAGTCTTCGTTTAATTCTGGAATAACTTTTCTCTTAACTTCATGAACTACAACTTCAAACTTTGCTTCTTTTCCAGCAAGTTCTTCAGCTTGGTAATTTTCTGGGAATGTAACAATTACATCTACTTCATCATTAGCTTTCTTCCCAATTAATTGATCTTCAAATCCAGGAATAAATGAATTTGAACCAAGTTCTAATAAGTAATTTTCTGCAGCACCACCTGCAAACTCTTCTCCATCAACAGATCCTGTATAATCAATAACAACGGTGTCTCCACTAATTGCTTCTTCTTCAACAGTTTCAAGTCGTGCATGTTGCTGACGTAAGCTTTTTAACTCTTCACTGAGCATTTCCTCACTTACTTCTACTTCTTCCTTGTCAACAGCTACACCTTTATATTCACCTAATTTAACTTCTGGCAAAACTGTTATAATTGCTGTGTATGTAAAAGGCTTGCCTTGCTCTAAATTAGTTTCTTTAACCTCAGGAGTATCTACTGGCTCTATTTTAGCCTCATCTACAGCCTCAGGATATGATTCATTTAATAAAATGTCTAGTGCGTCTTCATAAAAAATCTCAACACCAAACCTTGACTCTAATAACTTTCTAGGTGCTTTACCTTTTCTAAACCCTGGTAAAGTCACTTGTCTTACAACTTGTTTGTATGCTTGCTGTAAAGCTTTATCTACTTGCTCAACAGGAACTTCAACTTTTAATTCTACAATATTACCTTCTAATCTTTCGCTAACAACTTTCATTATAATATACCTCCAATGTATAAGACAGATTAATTTACAAAAAGTTTCTAAAACATGATAAAAAAAGGCACCAAGCTTTACGGTGCCTCCTTCTAATTTGGAGCGGAAGACGAGATTCGAACTCGCGACCCTCGCCTTGGCAAGGCGATGCTCTACCACTGAGCCACTTCCGCACATTGGCTGGGGCTGCTGGATTTGAACCAGCGCATCCCGGAGTCAAAGTCCGGTGCCTTAACCAGACTTGGCCAAGCCCCAACTCTATGGGGTGAGTGATGGGAATTGAACCCACGACCTCTAGGGCCACAACCTAGCGCTCTAACCGACTGAGCTACACCCACCATGTCTGAAAATAAAAGTTGGCACGCCTGACAGGATTCGAACCTGTGACCTACGGATTAGAAGTCCGTTGCTCTGTCCAGCTGAGCTACAGGCGCTTAATCAACAAAAATGATGATAGCATATATCTCAAAATCAGTCAAGCTTTTTTATCTCCAAACTGAAGGCATAATTCTTGCAAGTTTTTGCATAGCTTTAGCTCTATGGCTATAAATATTTTTTTCATGAGGGCTCATCTCTGCGTAAGTCTTCCCTGCTTCAGGGACAAAAAACAATGGATCATAACCAAATCCATTATCTCCTCTTGGCTCACTCAAGATAACTCCATCACAATGGCCTTCCACTATTTGTACTGAATTATTTGGAAAAACTAGAGCAATTGCAGAAATGAATTTTGCTGTTCTCTTTTCATAAGGAACATCCTTTAGTTTTTCTAGTAAGTATTGATTATTTTCTTCATCACTTGCACCATCAAAAGCAAATCTAGCTGAATGAACACCTGGATCACCATCAAGTGCTTCTACTACGAGTCCTGAATCATCTGCTAAGGCTGCCATATTGGTGGCTTCCATATAAATAGTAGCTTTGAGACGAGCATTGCCTCTAAAGGTGTCTTCATCTTCTACTATATCAAAAGGCTCTCCTAAATCATAGCTTGTTAAGATTTCAATATTATACGGAGCTAGCAATTCACTAAACTCAGCAATTTTGCCTTTACTTCTAGTTGCTAAAATTATTCTCTCCATAATTAATCCACCAGTGCATTGTCTTGCAACTGACTTAACCTCCGTATTCCTATTTTTGCATAAGCAATTATTCCGTTTAAATCCTCAAGACTAAAAGTCTTTTCTTCAGCTGTTCCTTGTATTTCAATAAATTCAAAACTATCATTCATTACTATATTCATATCAACATCAGCTGAGAAATCTTCTTTATAACATAAGTCTAGTAATATCTCATTATCTATCAAACCGACACTGATTGCTGCACATTTTGCAGTTAGTGGGTCTTCTTTTATATCGCCTTTATCTAGCAATTCTTTAATCATTAGAGCTAAGGCTATATAACCACCAGTAATTGAAGCAGTCCTAGTTCCACCATCAGCTTCTAGCACATCACAATCTATTGTAATAGTTCTCTCACCTAGCTTCTCAAGGTCAATAACAGCTCTTAAGGATCTACCTATGAGTCGTTGTATCTCTTGCGTTCTACCGCTAATTTTAGAGCGTTCACGGGAATTTCTAATAGGGGTTGATGATGGTAACATTGAATATTCTGCTGTTACCCATCCTTTATCCTTACCAATCAAAAAAGGTGGGACTGATTCACTTAAACTTGCAGCACAAAGCACTGACGTATTTCCCATCTTAATCAAAACACTTGCTTTATTATGATGTAAATAGTTAATTTTTATACTTGTTTCTCTTATTTGATCATTCTTTCTTCCATCAACTCTCACTATATCCCTCTTCCCAAACTTACCTACTTTAATTTTACCTAGTTTTCAAGTAATAAACAAGTGCTAATATTCACTTAGACAAAGAAAGAACTAGCTTAAGCTAGTTCCTCTTCTGTCATCATCTTATACAAAAGACTCATTGATTCAATCATTGCTTGGCATTGCTCGCCACTAACACTTTCTAATACCTCTTCAAGATAATCCGTTCTCGCTGTCATTACCTCTCCAAGAATTTCCTCGCCTTTTTCTAAAACATGTATTCTAATTACACGACGATCGTTTGTATCTCTAACACGTTCTACGAGTCCGTTTCTTTCCATCCTATCAACCAAATCTGTAGCTGTGCTACATGCTAGATACATTTGTTCTCCGAGTTCACCTATTGTCATATCGCCATGTCGTCTTAGCACTAATAGGGCATTAAATTGTGGTGGAGTAATTTTAAAGTTAGTCAATATATCTCTACCGCGCCTTTTTATAATTGCACTAATCTTTCTTAGTAAGAATTCTAACTCTTCGACTTGTGCATGTGTGATTTTGCCTTTTGTGTTCACATAAATGACCTCCACTTATTTCTATAGTTTTAACTTTAGCAAAGCGAACTAAAATCGTCAAGAAATACCTTACTGATATAGGAAAAATCTTTCGATAGCAGCAACAATTTGCTCTGCTATTCTGTTTTGTCCTGTTTGACTTGTAATATATGCTCGATCTGATGCATTACTTAAAAATCCAATTTCAAGAAGTGCTGATGGCATATTTACTTCTCTAGTAAATCTTATTTCTGGTCTAGATTTTATTCCTCTGTTTGTAAATCCTGTTGCTGCAACTAATCCATTTTGCATTGCTCTGGCAAGTCTTTCACTCTCTGCTCTAGGGTAATATATTGTCTCAACCCCAGTGACTGATCGGTTTGTAACCGAATTTGCATGTATACTCACCGCAATGTCTGCATTCATTTGATTAACAAAACTTATTCTATCATCTAGATATACATGCCTATCTGTATCTCTAGTCATAACTACCGTTACCCCTCTATCTAAAAGTAAGTCTCTTACTTTTAGAGAAACAGCGAGCACAACATCACTTTCTTTAATTCCTGCATGGATTGGACCTGGATCACTACCTCCATGACCAGGATCAATAGCAATAATCTTTCCATTTAGTGATGAGCTAACAAACTCTAATTTAACATGGTCAGAATAACCTGTTGTATTAAGCTTGTATGTACCGATATCTCCTATGAGTGTTTTTACTTGAAAACTATCACTTGTATTTATTGTTTCTACTGTCTTAACTATTTCGCTATCAACGTTATATATTTGTTCATTCGCAGTCTTAGTATACATAAATTCAAGCATCATATTATGCATTGCAAGATTTTGGTTAATTACAAATCTTGTTGGTGCGTCAAAATACATGTCAACAATTACTCTATTATCATTTTCAGTTACTACCATATCTTTTAGCACAGACCCTAAATCAACTTGAAACCCGCCGTCAACTTTTGAGTATCTATATGCAATTGGGTAACTAAATGATAAATGCACCTTTGTATCAGAACCATCTGACTCAACACTATGGTCAATGACTATATCTGGAATACTGGTTAACTCGATGTCACTACTATGAGTATTTTTAAATGTCAACACTAAATCTTTGGCAATAACCTCGTTTTGTGTTGCTGTTTCAATTAGCCTTTCATTAAGACCAATTAAATAATCTGCAATATATCCAGTTTTTCCACTTGGTGTTTCAACTTTATACCAATCAGGATGTCTACTTAAAACTTTTATAATCGTTCCTCTAGGGATATTATCAATAACTGAAAATGATAATCCTGGTCCGCTTCTTACGTTTACATTATTCCTAAGCATTTTAAGTTCTACAGCAAAATACTCATCAGAAACCCAATAAACACTATTGCTATATACCACTTGATACCACCCCGTAGTCTGCCCTACAACTTGAAGTTTTGTACCTCGTGGTAAAGTCCTTGTTACCTCCGATTCTGTACTTGGGCCTGTTCTTAAATTAACAACAGATCCATTAATATATCCATATATGGAAGTTTGTTGCTCATCTAAAAATCCCTCAACCTTCACTTCTTTGTCTACTAGGGTGTTTATTTTTAATGTATGTCCTGTAATCCCCATTGGTAAATCGTTATTTCCATTAGGTGGATTTGGGAGGTCTGGATCAACTGGATTACTTGGATTTACTGTATTGCCAGTTGTGCCTGTGTAATATATGGCCAAATATCCATCTCTTTTTTCAATCTCTACGTAACCATTTTTATCCGATAAGTCTAAGACAATTCTTGATGTCCATGGCTTTATATTTGCATACCCTGCATCAACAGTATGCTGACTTGCTCTTACCCTATTAATGTATTGACCATTCATAGGCAAAGTAAATACTCCATTGCTATCAAGCCGTGATTTATCTAGATCAAATTTGGTATTTGGAAAATCTACCACTAATCTCTCTGGGTTTGAAAGTAAAGTTGTATTATACTTATATTCTCCCTTGATATCAACAAATACAGCAAGAGTGTTATCATTTAGCCTCACTCTTAAAATGTCACTGATAAAAGGAGTTTTATCATTTGGGTTTGTTTGTTCATCTGGAACATCAGGATTACTTGGCTCACCAGGTACTACTGGGTCATTTGGTTCTTCAAATTGTGGATTATCTATAATAACCATTTTGTTAGCATTATCCCAGTTTACTATATAACCCAATACTTCACTGACAAATCTTAAAGGGACATAAGTTCTTCCATCTATGATTTGTGGCGCTATACTCAAAGAGAAAGTTTCACTTCCTCTTACAACTGTTTTACTATCTATTTGTAGCTTTACTATTTCGCCTTTATTGTCTATTGTAACAGTCCTAGTTTCTCCGTTCCAACCAACAAAGGCTCCTAATTTTTCAGATACGATTCTTACTGGTGCTATAGTACTACCACTACTTAGTAGTGGTGGTGAATCTGATATTATATTTTCGCCATTAATTCTTAATGCTACTTCTGAAAATTCAGCATTAGCAATTATTGTGAAATCTCCTATTGATATTATTAAAGTGAATAAGATCAATGTTAATAATAACTTATATACATACTTCATAGGTACTACCTCCAGTTTTGAAGCCTTCTTATCTATTATACATAAATTATAGTTTAAGATGTACTTTCTAAGGAATATTAAATGTAAAATTTTCTCTGCAAGTAAAAAAGGCCCCTAAAACAGGGGCCTGAGGTTGTTGACAAAAATAAGTTTTTTTCATCAGACTAGAGAAAAAAGATTTA
>CAZJHT010000011.1:0-58553 GCA_964546025.1 uncultured Clostridiaceae bacterium | reverse complement strand
TTGCTCAAGTACTTTCGCTTCACTATTCAATTCTCAATGTTCTAACTCTTTTATATGCGTCACCTGTTTGTGACGACTTCCCTATAGTATCATCTGCGTGTCCCTAAGTCAAGAACATTCTCACAAAACTTATAAATACTTTATAGACACTTAGATTATTAAACCCCTCAAAAAGGGGTATAATAATTATCTATAATTTTGGGACTTATGTCAAGGCTAAATCACTATAAATGCTAACTTTAGTACTTTAAATTACTATTTGCTGCTAAATTATGTTAATTGCCCTTAACTGCTCAAAAATCAAATATGACCAAACATAATATCCTGCCTGCAACATATCTTCATCATCAACTAGAAACATATCTTTAAAAGCTGCTTTTCTAGAAACTTTAACTGTTTCTATAACTTTTGGAAAGCAATTAACTGCTATCTCGCACAAATCTGCTAACTCTTCTTCAATTTCTTTCAAGTCTTCATACCTAATTATTGGAATTACACTTCTATAAGAAGTGACATTACTACCCTTGTGACTCTTTCTTTTGACAAGCCGCATTTTCAACAATGTCTCTTCTGAATTCCCATAGGGAACCATAATGCCATCTTTGTCCATGCTTCTTAGCATCTTTATCATGTTTGGTCTATTAAAAATATCATTATAAACATAATCATTATATGTTAGTTTTGTCTGCCAATATATTAAGATCTTCCCAGTATCTAAAGAAAAAGTTCTAGGGAACAACACATAACTTGAATGAGGAGAGTCTACGAATGTAACAGTTCCTCCTCCTTCTTTTACTGTTAGTTTGGTCCAGATATACTGCCATTGATAACCAAGGATTACATGGCTAACAAGACTCGCTCCGTACAAATCCCATTTTTGTTCTATTTTCGACCTTATCTTCTCAATATAAGGCGTTATTTTAGCTGTAACCTCTTCTGAATACCCAATTAGATGAGCAGCCAATTTAAGAGTATTCTCACTATCAAGAATAGGTAACTGTGGACATGTTTTGCCTTCTACATCTAGAACGAAAGTCTCAAACTTGTCACTAACTTGTAAATTTAGGTCATTATATCGTAGCCTTGCATAATCAGACAATTCATCTTGGTTCATTGATGATGTAAATATGCAGCTATATTTATCTAAAAATTTTTTTCTATTTACCACATTCATTACAACACTTATTGACATCTTACGCATCTCCTTCATCTGGAAAAACTAACACTTGCGGCCTTATTGCTCCAGCTCTTATATGAGTTGAACCGTTGACAGACATATATTTGCCTTCACGTTCTTTGAAAAACTCGAATTCATCTCCCATAGTTTCCGTACTACAAAAATTATTCATTAATATTACACTCGTTTTCACTTCTTCTGCACCAGTGATGCCTGGAATAAATCCTTCACCAGCATATTTTCTCAACACACTTAAGTCACAAGAAGCAGCTACTATTGCAGGAATACCTATTCTTGCAGCTTTATCTAAAGCCTCTTTAGATATTTTACCCTTAACAATCAAAATATTATCCTTATATCTTGCACCTATATCATCTTCTTTTAGATATTCAGTATCAATTATCGAAATAGTGCCAAACCTCTCTCCGCCTATACCATATGTACCGTTTAATTTATATGCTCTTGATTTTATTGTAACAGACCAATAAGGTTCTACACTAACTACCTCTCCTGATAAGTATGCATACAACTTTCTACTTATCTCACGACTCTTAATCCAAATTTTATGTTTATCAATCTTATGAATAGATCCAAACATGCTACTAGCAACATATTTTAGTCTAAATTCATCTTTTTTCCACTGTTGCTGAGCTAATATTTGCCCAGGAACAACCTTCTGATTTCTACTTACTATAATTGTATTTGCTGCATCTTCTTCACTGATGCCAAATTCTTCTGCTATATTATGTACTTCAAATGGATTAGGGTTAAACTCTGTCAACCTTCTTAGATAAACTATTCCTAGTGTTTTTGAAACCATTCCTATTATCCCTGGCTCAGGAGCGACCATTATTTGTGGTTGATGCCACTTACTATCAAATGCTAGAATCTGGCCTTTTTCAACTAGTTCTCCCACATTTACCTGAATAACACTTCTTAACTCTCTTGCTGCTATAGCTAAGTGTTCAGATACTTTTAAACGTAGTACAAGGCCAGGATAAAAGTTCATCTCAGCCACTACATCATTTGGTTTTACTTTTTGGCCAACCTTTGCGATAACAGTACCCGCATAAGGTAAAGTCCTAGTTGCTATGATCTCTTGAACGTTCACGTGCTTGCCTCCTAGCATTTTCAATTTCTTCACTGCTAAAACAACCAGTAGATACAAGCCACTCTTTAACTATGTCTGGAGAAACTCTTTGGTCACAACCAAATCTAAGATCAAATATTAGACCTGTTTCTCCACCTGTTATAGGTGTTTCAACAATTTTTCCATTGCCTTTACCAAAGTTCATCCCCTCTTCAGGAATTATTTTAATGTTTCCAATTTGATTCCTAGATACCGGCATAACTCTAATATTTCCTCTATATAAATCAAACTCTATTTTTCGATTATTAATTTGACCCTCTACTCTTGCAGCTTTCTGCCCAATTTTAACAGAGCCTTCACCACTTATGACCGTACCCAAAGGCACAAAACAATCATCTATCAAAACCTGCAAGGCTGTTTTTGGATATTTTTGAGCCAGCACTCCTAAATGAGGCATCATAAATACGCTATCTACTGCCATTCTTGTCACCCCTAAAGGGCGAAAAGCGTCTATCATCATTATAGTTGTTTGATTTCTCTTAGGTGCATGTGAAAGCACTCCCCCTGAAGCAATCAATAATCCCATTTTCATCATATCTACTAACGTATCTGTGTTATCCCACTCTTTTTCTGATAATTCATCAGATATAAACCCTCTTGTTGATAGTTCACTATCTTTAGGTAGCTCTCTTATTAAGCTTTTATGGTGTATTAGAGATAGCCGCAGTGCTTCTCGAGCTACTGCTTGCTCTATCATTAATTCCATTTCATTTTTAGGCAATACTGTTGGGCTTAACATTTTATCTCCAATAATATTCTCTAAAACAATATCCTCTATTTCGAAAGGCAGCCATTTTTTGATGTTATCTAAGCCAGAATTTTGCATAACATTAGCAATGCTATAGCTCATTCCTAAATTAGCACTAACTGTTCGATTAAACTCTTCATTTATTGAGGAGAAAATATCGGTTGTCGCTCCACCAATATCAACTGCCAAAATGTCTAACTGTTCTTCTTTACTTAGCTCCGAAATAATATGCCCAAAAGCTAGCGGTGTTGGCATAATAGGAGCACTAACAGCATCAGAAATTGTTGAATAACCAGGAGCTTGTTGCATAACATGGCTTAAGAATAAATCATGAATAGCTTTTCTCGCTGGCTCTAAATTTTCTTTATCTATTGATGGTCTCAAATTATCTGTTATATGCAAATCAAACTCGTCTCTCAAAGTGTCTTCTATAAGTTCTCTAGCTTCTATATTGCCTGCATATATAACAGGTAGCCTTAGCTTTGTTCCAAACCTTGGCAGAGGATTTGCTGCATTGATTATATCTGCAAACTCAGTAACAAAGTTAACATCACCATCGTTAAATCCGCCTGTTAATAGTATCATGTCAGGCCTTGCTTTTCTGACAATGTCTACTCTTTCATATAACGATCTGTTATCATCATTTGATATAACATCTATTAGGATTGCTCCTGCCCCAAGCGCAGCTTTCTGAGCACTTATAGCAGTAATTTTACTAAATAGGCCTATTACTAGTACTTGCAATCCTCCACCAGCTGAACTTGATGAATAATACTCAAATTCTTGCGATATTAGCTCCCCGTCTTTTTCACTCAAAAACTGTTTTTGTGCTTCTTTACCTAAAACTTCTAAAGCATTCTTCACACCTATCGTAACATCTTCAAAAGGCGCTTCCACCGTGGTAGGTGCTTCTGCTCTCGCGATTAATCTGTAAAATCCATTCCTCTTTGCCAAGAATAAGGCTTTTGTAGTTGTACTTCCAATATCAGTTATTATGAATGAAGGCATGTTATCACCATTTTCTTTAATAGTTGCTTTCTTAATTCTATCACATATTTGCTTTATTTTTAATTATTATATGCAATGACAACAAAAACTCGTTTAATATTATAGTTCATTTTCAGACAATAGGATATAAGGATTTTTGCTATATGCATAATATTTTAAATTTTCGCTCATTAAGTGATATATTCTGTCCTTTTGCAAGACATCTGTCACATAAGAACCAATGACTTTTTTTTCTATGAATAATACATTCTCAGTTTCTCTTGAAAACTGAATTTTTCCTGCTAAGTATTCGCATGCAAAACCAAATATTAATTTTGTTGCTTTCTGGTCTCCTACAAGCTCATATTCCAAGTTAGAATATATTGCTTTAAGCTTCAACTTGTGAACACTTAAGCCAGTCTCTTCTAATATTTCCCTACTGACTGCTGTAATTAAATCCTCTGTATCTTTAACATAGCCTCCAGGAATATCCCATCCTCTTTGAAAGTGGTTGACCAGTAGAATCTTATCATCTTTTTTTATCAGCGCAATCACTGCTATTTTTTGCATTAGAATATCCTTTCAAATTCTCACTAACCAAAAGTGCCCCCATTAGCTAGAATAGTCTAACATCTGAGGGCAAAATTTTAATCCTATACTTTATTTCCAAGAGCTTTTTAATGGCACAATTTGGTTAAACACGACTTTATTATCATGCTCACTCAAAGGATCAATATAGTAATATGAATCTCTTATAAATTGGAATCTATCATTAACGTTTATATCTTTGTAAGCAGCTTCAATTCTTGCATTGTCGAAAACCTTTATAGAATCAGAATTAATTGAATCTTCAAGATTCTCACTATCTTCATGCCCTTCTATAAAAAGATTATCAAAAACATGCATTTCAATATTTTCAGCAGTATCAGCATGAACCCATTGTATTGTTCCTTTAGGTTTTCTACCTTTAAATCCAGATCCGCTTTTTGTTTCTAGATCATATGTACAAAGAAGTTCTTTTATCTCACCCGTTTCTTCGTCTTTTACTACCTCATCACATTTAATGAAATATGCAAAGAAAAGCCTGACTTCTTCTCCAGGTGAAAGTCTTTTATACTTAGGTGGTGGATTTTCACTAAAATCATCTCTATCTATATATATCTCTTTTCCAAAAGGCAATTTTCTTTCGCCCAACTCTGGATTTGACACATTATTAGTACACACTAAATATTCTATTTTATCTTCAGGGTAGTTAGTAATAACCACTTTCAGAGGTTCTTTAACTGCCATAATTCTTGGAGCTTTCAATTTCAAGTCATCTCTTACAAAATGCTCTAACATTGCAAAGTCCACCACGCTATCAGCTTTGGCTACTCCAGCTGCTTCTATGAAGTTAATTAACGCTTCTGGGGTATATCCTCGTCTGCGCATTCCAGCTACTGTTACAAGTCGTGGATCTGTCCAATTTTCAACTAATCCCATCTCTGTTAACATTTTGATTTTTCTCTTACTTGTTAAGGAGTCCGAAACAAAAATACGCGCAAACTCTATTTGCCTTGGTTTGTGCTCTAATCCAGACTTTTCTACAAACCAATCATATAAAGGCCTATGATCTTCATATTCTTTTGAGCACAAAGAGTGTGAAATTCCCTCAAGCGCATCTGATAAAGGATGTGAGTAATCATACATAGGATAAACACACCACTCATCGCCTGTTCTTAAGTGTGGAGTATAGCTAATGCGATACATAATAGGATCTCTCATGTTCATATTTGGGCTTTGCATATCAATCTTTGCTCGTAATACGCACTCGCCTTCTTCAAACTCCCTATTTTTCATTTTTTCAAATAACTCAAGATTTTCTTCTATAGTCCTGTTTCTATAAGGGCTATTCTTCCCTGGCTCGGTTAAAGTACCTCTATATTCCCTTGTTTCCTCTTTTGTAAGATGGCAGACATAAGCATCTCCATTTTTTATCATCCTTACTGCGATATCATAAAGATCTTGGAAATAATCTGAGCAGAAAAATAATCTATCTTCCCAATCATAACCTAGCCATTTGATATCCTCTTGAATAGAGTCTACAAAAGCATGGTCTTCTGTTTCTGGGTTAGTATCATCAAAACGCAAATTACATTGGCCTCCATACTTTTGTGCAGTGCCAAAATCTATATTAATAGCTTTTATATGTCCTAAATGTAAGAACCCATTAGGCTCTGGAGGAAAACGGGTATGAATCGTATCATAAACGCCATTTTCTAAATCTTCATTAATTAACCTCTCGATAAAGTTAGAGGCTTCTATTGGTTTTGCTTTTGTCATATAATTTCACTACCCTCTCTTGATTTATTGTTCATTTTATCATATAAAAGACATAGACAAAAGATGTTTTGATTGGAGAATTAAAATGAATAAAATTAAAATTATCGACCCTAAAATAAACTATGAGTCTTTAGAAACATACACTACTCTCCCTCAAATTGATGAAGAAACTTATGAGTCCATCTCATTTGATTCTTTTGGCCTACATAATATATTTCTAAAACATCTCAGGTTCAAAAACTCATTATTATCAAATGTTTCTATCAATGATTCAAACTTTTTAAAAGCAGAGTTTATTAATACAGAATTCTCGCATTGTGAGTTTAATAATTGTATTTTTGATGTCTCTATATTTGATAAAGTTAAATTTACTAATTGCAAGCTGATAGGTTGCCAGTTTCCTGATAGTGTTTTTACTGATACTAGAGTAATAGATAGCAATGCCTCTTATATAACTCTTAGATACTCTAGTATTAAAAACTCTGAATTTGAAGAATCTAACCTACAACACGCTGACTTTACAAGTAGCAGTTTCCATACTGTAAATTTTGACAAATGTGAATTATCAAAAGGTGTTTTTGCAAATTGCAAGTTTGACAAAACAGATTTGCAAACATCTAATATTGATGGCTGTATTTACACATTAGAAAACCTTAAGGGGTTAACTATTTCGTTCAATCAAACATATTACTTCGCAAAACTACTGGGTTTAACTATTATCTAAATCTTGATATATTTCTGCATGCCCAAATATAGCTGGAGCGCCTCCTGTGTGAACTATGCAGGTTTTTTCTCCATTTTTTATTACACCGTTTGCAACCAATCCTTTTAACCCTGTAAATGTTTTAGCATTATATACATGGTCTAGCAGTATACCTTCTAATTGAGCCATTTCCCTAATTGTCTGAAGAGACTCTTCTGTAGTAATTCCCCAACCTTTTCCCATATAATCATCATAAACGTAAGAATTATACTGCTTTTCTAGGTCACTCTTATCAAACTTTAGCCATGAAACATCTTCTAAGGCATTACCTTCTAAAAACAGTAGCTTTTTAGCTAATATCTTTATTAGTTTTTCCTTTTCATATTCTACACTTATAACATGTATAGTATACTTGTTTTTCAAAACCCTATTTGCAAATATAAAACCACTTGCAGTAATACCCATTGCACCAACAATAACTAAGTGTTTCGTATCTGGCGATTGATTATCAATTTCATATAAGCAATTGGTGTAACCTAATGAACCTATCTCTTCATTATTTATGCAATAAGGAACTTCCCCTATCTTTGTTAACTGCGAAATCTTGTCCTTTACAAATAAGTCTCTTTCCCCTTCAGTTACATCACCAATAAAGATTTGCTCTGCACCGAAAAGTTTATTCAACAGCATATTACCCTGAAATCTCGCTGGTCTTTTGCAATTATGTATTGCGATACAATCAAACCCTGATTTTGCACAGGCTGCTGCAGTTAATCTTACTAAATTTGATTGTTCTCCCCCAGCAACAACAATCTTAGTAGCTTCTCTAGACCTAGCTTCCCCTAACCAGTACTCAAGCTTTCTTAGTTTATTCCCACCTAATCCAGTTAATGAAATATCATCTCTTTTTATGTATGTATTTTCATTTCCTATAAGTTGACCAAATCTACTCAACTTATGTATAGGAGTTGGCCAAATTTCTAGATTAATTCTCTTAATATTCTTCATAAATCTCACCTTTCTAAAACTTCTTGGCACTTAAAGTTAATCCATCTCCTATTGGTAAGATTGTGCTTATAAGATCATTTCTTGAAAACACTAAGCTATTATAATCTCTTATTGCTTTCCTAATACTCTTATAGGGATTTGTTAAGTCTAGCAAGGTATCATCCGCTATAATTACTCCATCACTTCTTAGTTTATCAAGAAGATTATCGAGCATAGTAACATACATTCCTTTCTGCCCATCCTGAAAAATAATGTCATACTTAGTCTTAAGAAAAGGAATAGCCTCACTTGCGTCTGCACAAATCATATCTACGTAATCTTTTAAGCCAGCTTTTTCAATATTTTTCTTAGCTCTCCAAAATAGATCATCATTTATTTCTATAGTTACTACTCTTCCTCCATATTCTCTTACACTATTAGCCAACACAATTGTTGAATACCCAAGACATGTTCCTATCTCCAAAATATTCTGTGCTTTTTTTGCAGCTATAATATTTGTTAAAAAATCGGCTGTTTCCTCTTCAATATGAGGCAGTGCATAGCTTAATAAATCATATTGCATAGAGACTTCTTGTAAAATATCTTTTATACTTATTAACATCTTCAACACCTTAGTTTTCGTACCTTTGCAATTTTCTGATAAACCCATTCAAATAATCACTTCTATTAATTCTTACCCTAGATAATTCATATAAATCTTCTTCACTTGTAGCAACACCATAATTTGTAGTAACCGCTAAAACTATTGGTGATTCTATCAGAAAGTCTATAATTTCTTGATTATACCTACCCGCTGGATAGCAAAAACTTATAATATCGATACCTACATTTTCTTCAAAAGCTTCATTAGCAAATGTTATTTCTCTGTCTAACTGACTCTGACTAGCTAATGTTAAATCCATATGCGTCTTACTGTGATTTCCTATTTCCCAACCTGCTCTAGAAAACTCAACTAGATGCTCCCAAGTCAAGCTATTGGCTGTCCCCACTTTGTTTAAGTATGGAAACATCACTCCTACATGTCCTTCCTGTTGCATAATTGGAAATGCATTTGTGTAATTATCAAGATATCCATCATCAAATGTTAGCACAATAGGTTTAGCAGGCAATGGTGCTTTTTCTGTCCAATGTAGATAAACATCTTTCAGAGTAACTGTTTGGTAGCCCACTTTTGTTAAATACTTCATCTGTTCACTAAATGAGCTTGGGCTTACTGATAACTCAGCCCATGGACCTCCAGCATCTGAGATACTATGATACATTAGAACTGGTATTTGGCTAATAAGAAGCTGCTTTGCATCCTTCACTTCTCCTGGTACAACATTTATCTCAACTTCTAAAGCAAATGGAGAAGGTATTGTTAGATAATAAACTGCTATTATAATTAGCAAAACACCTACTAGCTTTTTCATAACATTAACTCTCCATATCAACAAGTTTGAAGTCAATCTTTCTTGACTGCACATCTGCTCCTACCACTTTAATTCTAACTTTGTCACCTAGTCTAAATATGTTCCCTGTTCTTTCACCAATAAATCTATAGTTTTCTTTCTCAAATAAATAGTAGTCATCAAAAAGTGTGCTGACATGCACAAACCCTTCAACGGTATTCTCAAGCTCCACAAAGAAACCAGATGGTATAACTCCAGAAATAAGCCCGTCATACTCGTTATATAGACTTTGAGCCATAAATTCAACTTTCAATAAATCAAGAATACTTCTCTCAGCTTCGTCAGCAACTCTCTCTCTTGCTGATGCTTTATTCGCTGCTATAGCAACGAACTCACTTAACTCTTCTTCTTTTTTTGTACCTACTTTAATATTATCATTCAAAAAATCTTTTATTATTCTATGGATAACCAAGTCAGGATACCTTCTAATAGGTGATGTGAAATGAGTATAATAGTCGGATGCCAGTCCAAAATGACCATCACATGTGTCAGAATAAACAGCTCTTTGCATGGATCTTAAGATTACCGTATTAATTAACTTCTCTTCCTGTCTTCCTTCTGCCTCTTTAATTGCTTTCTGGAATTCTTTTGGATGCACCTCTCCATCATGAACCCCTTTCAGATAGATATTAAAATTAGCAAGGAACTGTGTTAAATCAGATAATTTCTCTGATAGCGGTTCATCATGGACTCTGTACATAAAAGGAATTGATAGCCAATAAAAATGTTCGGCTATAGTTTCATTAGCCAAGAGCATAAACTCTTCAATAATTCCATCACTAAAAGTCCTTCTGCGAGGTCGAATATTAACTGGCCGTCCACTAACTTGATCTACCTCAATCTTTGATTCCGCAAAATCAAAGTCAATACTTCCTCTTTGCATCCGTTTTTCACGTAATATTACAGCAAGTTTAGCAGAAAGCTCTAGAGCTTCAATGCAGTCTTGATATTCTTCTCTTAATTGTTGATCTTTATCAACGACCAACTTATTAACAAGATCATATGTTAATCTTCTATCACTATTAATAATAGATTCTGTTATCGAGCTATCCTTAATGTTCCCATTTTCGTCTAGCTTCATTATCACAGAAACAGTAAGCCTATCAACTTCTGGGTGCAAACTACATACACCATTTGAAAGTTCTTGTGGAAGCATTGGCAAAACCCTATCTGGGAAATATACGCTCGTACCTCTTTCAAAAGCTTCTATATCGATAAGTGAATCCTTTTTTACATAGTAACCAACATCTGCAATATGAATTCCCAGCATAATTCCATCATCTGTTTTTTCTATTGTAATTGCATCGTCCAAATCTTTAGCATCTGCTCCATCTATAGTAAAAGTAAATTGATTCCTCAGGTCTCGCCTACCATTGGCTGTAATTGGTTGCTTTGCTACCTTCTTTGCTTCTTGCAAAACTTCCTTTGGAAACTCCGTACTCAATTTATACTCATGTATAACAGATAAAGTATCTACTCCTGGGTCTCCGTCTTTTCCTAGAACTTCCTTTATTTTAGCTTCAGGTGACCTGTTTGCCTTTGGCCATTCTAAGATTTCTGCTACTACCTTGTCTCCATTTTTTGCACCTTTAAAGTTCTTCTTATGGACATAAAAGTCCTTACTTATTCTTTGGTTATCTGGAACTACAAAACCATAATCTTTATTAACTAAATCCATCCTACCAACAAGCTCTGTTCTAGCACGCTCTATAATCCTAATAATTTCTCCTTCTTTATTTTTGGATATATGAGAGCTTGGTATCATCCTTGCTACAACCTTATCTCCATGCATTGCTCCGTTTAAATTCTCTGGTGCAATGAAAGTATCTTCTTTATGTCTTTCACTTATTAAAAATGCAAACCCTGAGCTATGACCTTGCAAATGTCCAACTACTAGGTTCATTTTATGTGGTAATCCAAATCTTCGACTTCTAGTCTTAATCACAGTTCCATCTTCTGTTAACTCATTTAATATCTCTTGAAATTGCTCCATATTTCCCTCTGTAACTTCAAGTTGTTCAACTAATTCTTTAAACTTTAGAGGCCTATATACTTGCTCATCCATAAATTTTATTATTCTTTGTTTATTCATTCTTATCTTCCTATTCTTCTTTAATGTATCTGATGTTCATTGTTCTTATGAGTAATAAGACAAAACGGAGGCGTCATCCTCCGCATTATAGTCCTAAATCATCAGATATTTCTAGCATAGCTTCATAGCTAAGCTTAATGAACTCATCAAGTTCCATATTAAACTCGCTGCATGCTTTTATTTGTTCTCTGTCAGCGCCTCTTGCAAACGATGTCTCATCAAATCTTCTTAAAATAAAGTCTGTATCAATCGCATTCAACTTCTTAGCAGGATTTATCAAAGCAGCGGCTACAATTAAACCACTAAGTGGGTCAGCTGCATATAAAACTTTATCTAGTAATGATTCTCTTGGCAAGCCATGCACCTCATTATGTACTCTTACTGCGTAAACAACATCATCTGGTAGTCCCTCATCAGATAACATATCGGCCCCAATCATACTATGCTTATGAGGGTCTTTTGCTGTTAAATCATAGTCTATGTCATGTAAAAGACCAGCAAGAGCCCATTTTTCTTGATCTTGATCCATCTCTTGAGCCATTCTCTTACATATAGCTTCAACTGCAAACATATGCTTTTGTAAATTTTTATTTTTCACATTTTTCTTAATCAGCTTTAGTGCTTCAACTCTATCCATCATAAAATTCTCTCCCATTCTACAAATTAAAAATCTCTATAAGTGCTTTGCCTACACCACTATCTTCAGCATTTTCTGTAATCATACATGCAACTTTCTTAATATCAGGATGTGCGTTTCCAACTGCAACACCTAATCCTGCCCATTGAATCATTTCCTTGTCATTAAGGTTATCTCCAATTGCTATTATATCATTTTGTGGAATATTATAGAACTGACTTAAGTATTCTAGTCCAAATACTTTATTAGCTTTCTTTGGAAAAAATTCGAGATAATGAGTTCCATTGACTCCAACTGTTCTAAGAACTTGTACATTTTTAGGAACAATATCTTTGACCAGGCTATATGCCTTATCTACTTCTTCTTCATATCCAAAGGTCTTAATACACATTGGCAAAAAGCCTACTTGGTTGCCATTATCTACTCTAAAAAGCTGCTCCCCTTCTTGCTCTAAGTACATTTTAACTCTTGGATGATTAGACTCATTTTTAAAATATACATTGGTTTTATCTAAAGTTCCTTTATATGAAAAGATTGGGATATCACTGTCAGCTATAATATCGAATGCTTCTGTAGCAAAGTCCTTGTCTAAAGTTACATTCTTTATAATTTCATTCTTCTCATAATCTACTATTAATCCACCATTAAAACATACATATGGAGAATCTACTTCCAGTTGGTTAGCAATTTTAAGCATACTATGATATCTTCTGCCTGTGACTATTGCAAGTTTTACTCCTTTGGATCTTACTTTCTTAAGAACTGTTTTGTTAAGCTCACTTATATTTTCTCTCTTATCAAGTAAAGTTCCATCAAGATCTATTGCTATCAATTTATATCGCATGTCTATTTACCTCTCTTTTAACTATCTAGTTTACAATAATTATTATGATAAATAAATAAGAATCTTATTTAAAGTATAAAAGCCGCTCGCTTATATAAGCAAACGGCTAATAATTATTTACATAAATAATGGGGCAAATACTAATGCCACTATTGTCATTAATTTAATCAAAATATTAATTGAAGGTCCAGAAGTATCCTTAAATGGATCGCCAACTGTGTCTCCAACAACTGCTGCTGCATGAGTTTCTGTTCCTTTTCCACCAAAAGCTCCAGTTTCAATCAATTTCTTTGCATTATCCCATGCTCCACCAGCATTAGCCATCATAATAGCTAGCATAAGTCCAGCTACTAATGCCCCAGCTAGTAAGCCAGCTAAAGCTTCTGCTCCTAAAACTAGTCCAACTAATATAGGAGCAACTACAGCTAGTACCCCTGGAATAATCATCTCTCGAAGAGCTGCTTTTGTAGAAATATCTACACAACTAGCATAATCTGGTTTTGCAGTTCCTTCCATAATACCTGGAATTTCTCTAAACTGTCTTCTGACTTCTTCAATCATGTTAAATGCTGACTTTCCCACAGCAGACATTGTAATTGCTGAGAAGAAGAATGGCAGCATACCACCAATAAATAAACCAATAATTACATTAGCATCTAATAAATTGATTGCATCTAAACCAACGGCAGTTGCGTATGCAGAAAAAAGTCCTAAAGCTGTTAATGCTGCAGAACCTATTGCAAATCCTTTACCCATAGCTGCTGTTGTATTACCTACTGCATCGAGTGAGTCTGTAATCTTTCTTACCTCTGGTCCTAGCTCAGCCATCTCTGCAATTCCACCTGCGTTATCTGCAATTGGACCATAAGCATCGACAGCTACAGTGATTCCTGTAGTAGCTAGCATACCAACTGCTGACAATGCAATACCATAAAGTCCTGCGAAATGATACGAAATAAATATTGCTAAAGCAATTACTAAAACGGGTAAAGCTGTTGATTTCATACCAACAGATAAACCTGTGATAATATTCGTTGCTGGTCCAGTTTGTGATGCAGAGGCAATTGACTCTACAGGCTTATGATTGCTTCCTGTATAGTACTCAGTTACTTGTCCAATTACAACACCTGCTACTAATCCTGCAACAATTGCGAAAAATACATTTACATCTCCAACTGTTTGTGAAACTGCAAAATACGCACCAATTATAGTGAGACCACCTGCAATATATACACCATTGTGTAGTGCATGCTGAATCTTACTTTCGTCATTTGTTTTTACAAAACGGCTACCAATAATACTTGCAACAATACCAATTGCACTAATTGTTAATGGTAAATAAACCCCTGGCATACCATATACAGCAGTACCAATAGCAATAGCAGCAATAATTGAGCCAACGTAAGACTCGAATAAGTCTGCTCCCATTCCTGCAACATCACCTACGTTATCACCAACATTATCAGCAATAACAGCTGGGTTTCTTGGATCATCTTCAGGAATTCCAGCCTCTATTTTACCAACTAAGTCAGCACCAACGTCAGCAGCTTTAGTATAAATTCCGCCACCAACACGCGCAAATAAAGCAATTGAACTTGCTCCAAGTGCAAATCCATTAACTATTGCAGAGTCTCTATATATGAAATATAGAACTCCTAACCCTAAAATACCAAGCCCAACAACAGCCATTCCCATAACAGCTCCACCATTAAAAGCAACTTTTAATGCTGGATTAAGCCCTTTTCTAGCTGCATTTGCTGTTCTAACATTGGCTCTTGTTGCAACATTCATTCCTATATAACCCGCTATAGCAGAGCTTATTGCACCCACTATAAAAGAAATACCTGTTTGAATATTGATAAATGCTGCCAAAGCAATAAACACCGCAACTACAAATATTGCTAATGCTCGATACTCGCGTTTTAAGAAAGCCATTGCACCTTCTTGAATTGCAGCAGCTATTTCTTGCATTCTTTCATTTCCTACTTCTTCTTTGTTTATGTTAGCAGAAATAAAAAGTGCGAATGCGAGAGAAACTGCACCAATTACTGGAGCCAGCCATAAAATAATCTCCATGTTCATACCCCTACCTCCTGATAATAATTAATCACAAAATAAATGCCTCTACCCAGAGGGTCGAGGCAATTTAAGCCTATTGAGTAACAGTTAATAATAATGATACCAGCATAAAACCAATGGCGGAAGCAGTAGTGATTTTTGAAAATAAATCATCTAATTTTTTGCCTTTACCGAAAAACTGGTCCGCTCCTCCACCAACAGCACCTAGTCCAGCGCTGCTACCTGATTGCATCAAAACGCTTACTATCAGTCCTAGCGAAAAAACGACTAATAAAATTGTTAGTGCTATCTGCATCATTCCACCTCCTTGGTTTGCTTACAGATAAGTATTTTATCACATCATAATCATAGATACAACACTATTCTTTTGAAAGATTATAAAAAGCATCTAATCCTGGATAAATAGCACTTGTGTCTAGATAATCTGAGATTCTTATAAGTTGATTATACTTTGCAACTCTGTCTGTTCTTGATGGTGCGCCAGTTTTTATTTGGCCAGCACCAGTTGCTACAGCCAAATCTGCTATTGTTGTGTCTTCTGTTTCACCTGATCTATGTGATATTACACAAGTATAACCAGCTCTTTCGGCCATTTTAATAGTTTGTAATGTTTCTGTCAATGTACCTATCTGATTTAACTTAATTAAAATAGAATTAGCTATCTTCTTCTTAATCCCTCTTGATAATCTTTCAGTATTGGTAACAAATAAATCGTCTCCAACAATCTGAACTTTCTCACCTATTCTATCAGTTAGTAGTTTCCAACCATCCCAGTCTTCTTCATCCATACCATCTTCTATAGATATAATTGGGTATTTATCTACCAAATATTCATAATAACTTACAAGTTCTTCTACTGTTCTTTTTACACCTTCGCCTTTAAAGTCATATAGTTTCTCATTTTTATCATAAAGCTCCGTTGCAGCCACATCAAGAGCTAGTAAAATATCTTCTCCACTCTTATATCCAGACAGCTCAATAGCCTCAATAATTGCTTCAATTGCTTCCTCGTTATTTTTTAGGTGAGGAGCAAATCCACCTTCGTCGCCTACTGCAGTACTTAAGCCTTTAGAGCTTAATACTTTTTTCAAGTTATGATATATTTCAGCACCCATTCTTATTGCTTCATAAATATCATTAGCACCAACAGGCATAATCATAAATTCTTGGATATCAACGTTATTATCTGCATGTTCCCCACCGTTTAGAATGTTCATCATAGGAACTGGTAAAACATTAGCGTTTACACCGCCAATATATTTGTAAAGTGGTAATTTGAGTGCATCACTAGCAGCTCTTGCTACAGCCAGTGATACTCCTAAAATAGCATTTGCTCCTAAATTAGACTTATTATCTGTCCCATCTAAATCAATGAGTGTTTGGTCAATATCAGCTTGATCAAGCGCGTCGCGCCCAATTAATTCTATCGCTATTAATCCATTCACATTTTCAACAGCTTTTGATACACCTTTACCCATAAATCTGTCTTGTTCTCCATCACGAAGCTCAACTGCTTCAAAAGCTCCAGTAGAAGCTCCGGAAGGGACAATAGAACGTCCTACTGCGCCACCCTCTAATGCCACTTCTACCTCTATTGTTGGGTTTCCTCTAGAGTCTAATACCTCTCTAGCATAAATATCATAAATTTGAGTCATCTCATATCTCCTAACTAATTAAACTATTTCCAGTCATTTCACTAGGTTTATCAATCTCCATCAAGTCAAGAATCGTCGGGGCTATATCTCCTAGCTTGCCGTTGTTTTTTAGTATACGCTCTTTATTAGTCACAGCTATTAACGGAACTAAATTACTTGTGTGTGCCGTATGCGGCTTACCATCAACAATCATCTGTTCAGCATTACCATGGTCAGCAGTTATTAATATCTGGTAGTTTTTCTGCTTTAAAAAAGTCACTAGTCTGCCTAAATTTTTATCCACTGCTTCAACAGCTTTGATAGCTGCACTAATATCCCCTGTGTGTCCTACCATATCACAATTTGCATAATTAAGTATTACAAAATCATACATATTCTCACTAATCGCATGTATTGCCTCATCTGTTACTTCATCAGCACTCATTTCAGGCTGCATATCATAAGTAGCTACCTTAGGAGAATTAATTAATATCCTTTCTTCTCCTTCAAATGAAACTTCTTTTCCTCCGTTAAAGAAAAATGTAACATGAGCATATTTTTCTGTTTCTGCTATGTGAAGCTGTGTTTTCCCCTTTTTGCTTAACCACTCAGCTAAAGTATTCTTTACCTCTTGGGGCGGGAAGATAATAGGAATTGCTAGATTATCATCATAATGAGTCATGCCTATAACTTTTACATTTTCCTCAAGCATGCGTTTAGTAATCTGTCTTGCTCTATCTGCTCTAAAATTAAAAAATATTACATTGTCCTCAGGTAGAATTCTTCCGTCAACTCTACTATTTACTATACTTGGGATAACAAACTCATCAGTAATACCATTTTTATAAGAATCTTCTATGGCAGCCTTGCCTGATTGAAAAACCTTGCCTTGCCCTTTCATTAGGGCATTAAGTGCAAGCTCTGTTCTATCCCAGCGCTTATCTCTGTCCATAGCATAATATCTACCACTGACTGTTGCTAGACTTGAAAAAGAATATTCATTAATCCATGTTTCTAATAAGTCTATATAATCAATAGAGCTTTTAGGTGAAACATCTCTCCCATCTAAGAATGCATGAATATATACGCTTACTTTATAATCCTTAATTACTTCTAAGAAATCTCGTATTACATTCATGTGACTATGAACACCGCCGTCAGACACTAAACCCATTAAATGAACTGGCCTATTTTTCTTCTCAGAATCTATCAAGGCTTCTTTTAGTACACTACTATTATTAAGTGCTCCTTGACTAATTGCTTTATTCATTTGCGGCAATATTTGCCACACAACTCTTCCAGCACCTAAATTTAAGTGCCCTACATTGCTATCTCCCATTTGTCCTTTTTCAAGCCCTACAGCTTCACCTGAAGCTTCTAACTTTGTATGAGGATAAGAATCAAATAAAGAATCTAAAAAAGGAGTTTTAGCCAAAGTTACAGCATTGCCCATTCCTTTTGGTGCTATGCCAAGACCATCTAAAACTATCAAAGCAGCTTTTTTACTCATTGTACTTCACTAACTTAGCAAAACTTTCGGCCTTGAGACTGGCTCCACCTACTAAAGCTCCGTCTATATCCTCTTGGGCCATAAGCTCTTTAACATTAGAAGGCTTTACACTACCACCATATAAAATTCTTGTGCTTTGTGCAAACTCTTCTCCAAACATCTCACTAAGTCTATTTCTTATATATAACACACCTGTTTGAGCATCTTCAGGAGTCGCCGTTTTCCCAGTTCCTATAGCCCATACTGGCTCATAAGCTACCACTAATTCAGTTAGATCATTTTCTTTTAAATCAGCTAGTGAACCTACAACCTGGTCAATTAATGTTTCTTCTGTTTTGCCAGCTTCTCTTTGTTCTAAAGTTTCACCAACACATAGCATTGGGCTTAAATCATTTTTAAGTGTAGCTTTTATCTTTAGATTTACTACCTTATTACTTTCTTCAAAAATCTCTCTTCTTTCAGAATGGCCACAAAGCACCCATTCACATCCTAATTCTGCAACCATATTAGCTGCAACTTCACCAGTGAATGCACCGCTTTGTTCATAATAAATATTTTGAGCTCCTAAGGCAATGTCGCTTTTTTCAAGTTCTTGCTTCATTGCATTGATTGAAGTAAATGGAGGGAACACGATTACTTCTACATTATTTTGACTTTCAATTATCTTTTTTAATTCTTTTATGAATTTTACACCTTCTGATGGCAAAAGATTCATCTTGTGATTTCCTGCAATTATTGGTTTTCTCATTCTTAATTTTCTCCTTTTAGCAATACAGCTACACCTGGCAATGTTTTGCCTTCCATAAGCTCTAAGAATGCTCCTCCCCCAGTTGAAATATGATCCACATCATCAGCGTAACCAAATTGGGTTATTGCTGCAGCGGAGTCTCCACCTCCTATAACCACTTCTGCATCACTTGCAGCTAAATAAGCAGCTATAGTTCTTGTACCAACTGAAAAAGCTTCCATTTCAAAAACACCTACTGGCCCATTCCAAACAACTAAACTAGAACTATTTAGGACTTCTGCAAACTCCTCACAAGTATTTGGTCCAATGTCAAGAATCATCTCATCAAATGGGATGTCTTCTAGGTCATGGTAGTGCGGCTCAGCACTTGCAGAAAACTTTTTAGCTGTTACCACGTCTTCTGGAAGATAAATGTTTACACCTTTTTCTGTTGCTAAAGCCATTAACTCTCTAGCCAAATCAACCTTATCTAGCTCACATAGAGAATTACCAACTTCATATCCCTTTGCTTTTATAAATGTATTTGCCATACCTCCGCCAATAATAAGGTTATCAACTATATTTAATAATGACTTGATTACACCAATCTTATCACTGACTTTTGACCCGCCAATTATGGCTGTAAAAGGCCTTTGCGGATTCTCAAGTATCTTCTTAGCGTACACCAGCTCTTTTTCAAGCAACAATCCTGCATAAGCTTTGTTTTTCATAACTTTTGGCAAAGCCTCGACAGAAGCATGTGCCCTATGGCTTACTCCAAAAGCATCGTTGACATATACTTCGCCAAATGAAGCTAGTTTTTTGGCAAATTCTACATCATTTGATATCTCTTCTTGGTTAAACCTTAAGTTTTCAAGCACCAAGATTTCTCCATTTTTTAACTCTTTGACCATTTTTTCTGCTTCTGGACCAATAGTATCACTAGCAAATTTCACATTGTTGTCAACCATACTATTTAGGTATTCCGCTACAATCCTTAAAGAAAACTCAGCTTCTTTTTCTTTTGTGGGTCTTCCAAGGTGACTCATTAGTATTAACTTAACGTTTTTTTCTAAGATGTAATTTATTGTTGGCAAAGCAGCTCTTATTCTAGTGTCATCAGTTATTGTCCCATCATTTATGGGAACATTGAAATCTACTCTGAGTAATACCGACCTATTTTCTAGGTCGGCATTGCTCATTAAATGCATTTCCATTTAATAATTAAACTCCTTTATTTCCTATGTATGCGATAAGGTCTACCATTCTAGAAGAATAGCCCCACTCATTATCATACCAAGACAAAATTTTAAGCATCTTGTCGCCAATCATTTGTGTAGACAATCCATCTACAATAGAAGATCTTGAATCTCCAACATAATCAACTGAAACTAGTGGCTCGTAACTAATTCCTAAAATGCCTTCCATTTTACCACTAGCTGCTTTTTCAATAGCTTCATTAACTTCTTCAACAGTTGTGCTTTTCTTAAGTTCTACTGTTAAATCAACAATAGAGCCAGTTGGGGTAGGAACACGTACAGCCATTCCATTTAGTTTTCCTTTTAGCACTGGTAATACATCCCCAATTGCCTTTGCGGCTCCTGTTGATGTTGGTATCATTGAAAGTGCTCCTGCTCTTGCTCTTCTAAAATCTTTGTGAGGAGCATCCAAAATATTTTGATCATTTGTATATGCATGAATTGTTGTCATTAAACCTTTTTCAATTCCAAAATTATCTTCTAATACTTTTGCTACTGGTGCTAAGCAATTTGTTGTGCATGATGCATTTGAAATAATGTGATGATTATCTTTATCATATCCTTCTTCATTCACACCAAGGACTATAGTGTAGTCAATATCTTTTCCTGGAGCTGAAATAATTACTTTTTTTGCTCCTGCTTCTAGATGCATTGCTGCTTTATCTCTGTCTCTAAAAACACCTGTAGCTTCAACGACTACATCTACACCTAGCTCAGCCCAAGGAAGATTTTTAGGATCTCTTTCATTGGTATACTTTACTTCTCTACCATCCACAATTAAGCTTCCATCTTCATATGAGACATCTGCTATAAAAGCCCCAAAATTAGAATCATGCTTTAGAAGTAAAGCCATTTGCTCAATACTAGCTAAATCATTAACAGCCACAATCTCTACATCAGGATTCTTATGTGCTATTCTAAACACTTGTCTACCAATTCTTCCAAATCCATTAATACCCACTTTTACAGTCATTTCTATTCCTCCTAAAAGTATTCATAATTAATAAATCATACATCCATAGTTTACTCTTTATTTCAAACAAACTCCACAATAAAAGCAAATTAATCTGCTTAACTTCCTTCTAATTCATCTGCCATCTTCTCAATTTTCTTAAGACGGTAATTTACAGCACTCTTACTCATTGGGCTACTTAGGCTTTCTGCTAACTCACTTAGCGAATATTCAGGGTTTTCAAGTCTTAATCTAGCTATTTCTTGTAGCCCTGCTGGCAATGACTCTAATCCAATCGCGCTATCAATCTTTTCTATTTTCTGGCTTTGCCTCCAAGATGCTTGCATAGTTTTATTAAGGTTTGCTGTTTCAGAATTTACAATTCTATTAATCTTGTTACGCATCCCCCTATACACCCTTGCATTCTCATATGCCAATGATGCGTTGATAGCCCCTATCATAGCTAGAAAACTTGTGATTTGCTCACTATCTTTTATGTATAAGACAGTGTGATTCTTTTTCTTAAACTCATGCCAGATAAGTCCTTCTTTTTTTGACAAGCTTACAAGCTTATCTTTATGAATTTCATCATGAGTTAAAATCTCACAATGATAATCACCTTTTTTAGGGTCACTAACAGCGCCAGAAGCTAAGAAACTACCTCTTAAATATGATCTTCTGCAACATCTCTTTTTAATAAATTTGTTCGCAATTCCTGGGATGATTGAATGTGATTGGTCCATCATCCCTAATGTCATTAAAAAATTCTTTGTGGCTAAACTAGATCTTATACTTATCATATATGAAAAATTCTTGTTAAGCTTTGCTTTTCGCTTTACATAAACATTCACAGTTAAATCCGTAGTATCTTTAAATAACTTATATATCCTTCTTGCAGTAGCTGGATTTTCTGTTTTCATGCTTAAACCTAACTTCCCTCTACCTCCAAGTTCTAACACTCCATTTAATCTAACAAAAGCTGCCAGCTCAGCATTAGTACAACATGTGTCCTTTGTATCTAGTCGTGAGCATTCTTTCTTTACTTCAGCAGCAAAGGTCATCACAATCATCCTCAGCTAATTTTTATATTACTATTATATGCTATTCTGACAATGTTCTCAAAGAGAAAAAGTGAGAAGATTAAACCTCTCACTTTTGGCGTGTATAAATATCCTTTGTTTCATACTCCTCAATCTCTTGATTTAGGTTTGATTTGATCAAAACCATAAGTTGTCCAACACTCCCCAAAATTGCTGCTCCCAAATATTCGTTAAAGCCAAGGATTACTTCTTCTATGCTAAAACCATGCTTAATTATCCTATTTTGAACCTCCCACGACTCAAGAGGCGCTTTTTGTCCAAACGAGAATACAAGGGTTTTTCCAATTTCATTTATAAGTAGTTGGTTAGCTCTTTTTACAAATAAATCCGCCCCATTTACTGTATAAGGAGGGTCTGTGAAAACCACATCAAAACGATTGATAAATTCTTCCTTTAGTTGATCTCTTGCATCATAATAGACAGTAGTTAAATTATAGTTCAAATTTTCTGCTAATGTATCGAGATGATTCAAAATTCGCTGGTCAATATCAAACACTACTAATTCTGGTCCATTTGAGTCATACAATTCTTGCCATAAAAGCATTATTGCTAGTGAAATATAATCATCATCACCCATAAGAGCTATTCTTTTGTTAAACAGCAAGCCCTTTTCTAGCGCTAATACAGCTCTTCTTATTGAAGTTTTCACAGTAGCATGTGCTTGATCAACAGTCACATCGACTATAGGTCTATTCTTTATAATGCTTTCAAATTTACTCTCAAGTTCCCTCAAGTCATCAGGCACCATATACTTAAGTCCTTTGCAATTATCACATACCCTGCTTTGATGTAGCATTAACCCTAAGTCTTCTTTGCAAAAAAGATTTCCTTTTTCAGTCACTCTCAAAGTTGAGCCTGGCTCTACTAATCCCTCTTTAATAGCCTCTTGTTTAATAGCTGCTACTATGGGAATAGGAATTCTCATTTGTTTAGCTGTTTCTTTTGTTGAGATTCCTTGGTTTTGATAGACCACCCTGAAGAATGATTTTACACCTTCGCTGCCTTCTCTCAACTTAACATTCTTTGCAATTTTAACAAGAATACTTTCACTCAAATATATCACCTCTAACTATTTAACACTTTGTAAATCCACAGTTTCTACAAATATAGCAACCATCTTGGAAAACAATTAATCCACCGCAACCCTCTTCAGGACATATTTCTACAGTTCTTGGTCCTCCAACAAAGTCTAATTGAAATTCGTTATATCCTTTAACTATCTTTTCTATACTTTGAGCAATAGCGTCAGGACATGATAGCACTTCTGTGTCATCATCTATAATACAACCAATACATCTTATTCCTTTTAACTGATCAAGTATAGCGTCAATGTCTATGCCAGACCTTATTGCGATACTAATTAACCTTGCAAGAGCCTCTGCCATTGCTTCACAGCCCTCACTACCTGTGTTAGTAAACACTTCACATATACCATCTTCATCTTGGTTAACTGTTACATAAAGTTTACCACATCCACCTATTAAGTACTTCTTTGTGTTCCCAAATGTTTCTTCAGGCCTTGGTCTTGGTATAATTTTACCATCCATTATCGGAACTACTTCTTTAGTTTTTGTTCCAGCACTTAAAACTTGTGAATCTCTTGATCCATCTCTATATATCGTAACACCTTTACATCCATGCTGATACGCTAAAAGATACACTTCAGCGACATCTTCAATTGTTGCTGAATTTTCAAAGTTTACTGTTTTTGATACAGCATTATCTACATGCTTTTGGAATGCAGCTTGAATTCTCATATGCCAGTATGGAGATACATCATGAGCTGTAACAAGATATTTTTTTATGTTAGCAGGAAGCTTGGTATTTTTTACTCCACCTTCTTCTGCAACTTTTTCCATTAATTCTTTTGAGTATAGGTTCTTGTCTTTCATCAAATTCTCAAATGCTGAATGAACTTCGATAAGTTTATCATCATCTAATATATTCCTTACAAATGAAAATGCGAAAATTGGCTCAATTCCTGATGAACATCCAGAAATTATACTTATGCTACCCGTAGGTGCAATCGTAGTAACAGTAGCATGCCTCATTGGCTTTTCTTTTTTGAATATACTCTTATCTATATTAGGGAAAGAACCTCTTGCTTCACCAAGCTCTTTAGATTTGCTTCTTGCCTCATCATTTACAAACTTCATTAGCTTTTCAGCTAGTGCAACTGCTTTATCTGAATTGTAAGGGATTTCAAGTGCTAACAAAATGTCTGCAAAACCCATTACACCCAGACCAATTTTTCTATTACCTTTTGTCATATCTTCTATTTTAGGCAATGGATAGTCATTAGCATCTATTACATTATCTAAAAAGTGAACTGCTGTATGTATTGTTTTAGCCATCTCATCCCATAAAATTTCACCATCTTGTACAAACTTAGCAAAGTTAATTGAACCAAGATTACATGATTCAAATGGTAATAGAGGCTGTTCACCACATGGATTTGTAGACTCTATTTCACCTAGTTCAGGAGTTGGATTACCATCATTAATTCTATCTAAAAAGACAATACCCGGCTCTCCATTTCTCCATGCACCTTCTACTATCCTATCCCAAATATCTTTTGCACTTTGCTCTTTAACAATTTCATTTGTCTTTGGGTCTATAATATTATATGAACCATTTTCAACTAAAGCTGCCATAAACTCTTCAGTTATGCCAACTGAAATATTAAAATTGGTTAATTCACTATTGTCTTTTTTACAATCTATAAAAAGTTCTATGTCAGGATGATCTACACGTAAGATTGCCATATTAGCGCCTCTACGAACTCCTCCTTGTTTAACTGCTTCTGTTGAAGCATTAAAAACTTTCATAAAAGAGACTGGCCCGCTAGCAACTCCACCTGTACTTCTTACTGTTGAATTTGCTGGTCTCAACCTTGAGAAAGAAAATCCAGTTCCACCGCCACTCTTATGAATTAATGCGGCATTCTTTACAGCATCAAAAATACTCTCCATAGAATCCTCTACCGGAAGTACAAAACATGCAGATAATTGCTGTAGATCCTTCCCTGCATTCATCAGCGTAGGTGAATTTGGCATGAATTTTTGCTGCCACATAATATTAAAAAACTCATCTTCACTCTTCTTTATATCTTTTTTTGAAGCCCCATATTCTCCATCAATTTTACTGATGTTTTTGGCAACTCTTCTTATCATTTCTTCTGGGGTTTCAATAATTTTTCCATCTTGCTTTGTTAAGTATCTTTTTTCTAGTACTGTTTTAGCACTATTGCTAAGGATCAAGCCGATCATCTCCTTTTTATTTTCTTAGGTTTTTATTATAACAAAAGCTATCGCTCAGCGATAGCTTTTTTATTGTATATATTGTGTTTATTTCAGAAGCAACCCACAACATATTGTGTTTTACTAGTTTTCAACCTCTACCCCTTCTTCAGAAACATCAAGAATTAGCATCTCTCCCTCTATTGCTTTTCTCTTCCAGATATCTTCCCATTTATGTGAAAGGTCAAGTAAGCCTTGCTCTTGCCCAAAGGCAATTATTGTTGAACCACTACCACTTATTGATGCTCCATATACACCTTTAATGTGACTTGCAGACTTGAGCATTAAATTTGCTCCTGGAATGAGTTTCAAGCGATAATATTGATGGATCCTATCCTGCATCCCTAATTGCAATAAGTCATATTGCCCTGTTGTCCAAGCATATACAGATAAAGCCGTTCGTGAGTTATTATGGACAAAATCATACATAGATATCTTCTTAGGTATAACTCTTCTAGCATCAGCTGTTCTAACTCTATGATTTGGAATTGCAACTAAAACTTTTGGTAATTCATTTTTTAACTCTATTTGCACTGCCTTAGTGACTCTACCTACTCTTAATCCAGTCAAGACTAGCCCTCCAAAATATGCTGCAGCACCATTATCTGCATGACCTTCAAGCTTTGCTATTAGATCTATACTTTCCTCAGCGCTTATACGTTTATGCGCTATTTCAGAAGCAATCTTTAAGCATGCAACGGTAACTGCTGCACTGCTCCCAAGCCCTCTTGCCAGTGGAATTCTATTATTTACCTTGATATGAATATTTTCAATGGGCTTTAACTGCCATATTTTCAAGACTTTGTTAATAGTCCTAATGAAGTAATTCCTTTGGTCTGTTGGTAAGTACTCTGCTCCTTGGCCTAATGATTCAACATAAATGCCATCGTAATTGAAGTCTACTTCAACGTCCATCCACAGATTAAGAGCTATTGCTAAGCAATCAAATCCTGACCCTAAATTTGCTGAGGTTGCTGGCACTCTAATTTTCATGATTAATCAACTCACTTACAAGCTTATTGATTTCTGCTTTACTAGCACTAACTTTATATACCTCATCACTTTCTTTAATTGCCAGTTCAGGGTCTTTCAAGCCATGACCAGTCAATATGGCTACCACTATACTATTTGGGGCTATACGGCCTTGTTCTAGTGCTTTATATAGCCCAGCAATAGAAGCTGCTGAACCAGGTTCTGCAAAAACTCCTTCATTAGTTGCAATGCTTTTGTAAGCCTTGAGAATTTGCTCATCCGTTACTGAGTCAATCACTCCACCTGACTGATCTCTTGCTTTAAGGGCATTCTCCCAACTAACAGGATTGCCTATCCTTATAGCTGTTGCGATAGTCTCAGGATTCTTAACTATTTCCCCGTTAACTATTGGAGCAGACCCTGCTGCTTGATAACCCATCATTTTAGGAACAACATCAATAAATCCCTTTTCATAATATTCGCAAAAACCTCTCCAATATGCGGTGATATTGCCTGCATTCCCTACTGGAATAAATAAATAGTCTGGGCATTCTTCTAAATCATCAACTATCTCAAACGCAGCTGTTTTTTGGCACTCAATTCTGTATGGGTTAATAGAGTTAACAACTGTCATATTAAATCTTTTTGATAAATCTTGAACAATTTCTAGAGCCTGGTCAAAGTTACCATCAATAGAGATTACTTTTGCTCCATAAGCTAGTGCTTGTGCTAATTTTCCTAAAGCTACTTTTCCTTCTGGGAGAATAACAAAGCAAGGTATCCCTGCTTTTGCTGCATAAGCTGCTGCAGAAGCAGATGTGTTTCCAGTCGATGCGCATATTACTGCCTTTGCACCTTCTTCACACGCTTTTGTTATTGCAAGAGTCATCCCCCTATCTTTGAAAGATCCTGTTGGGTTTAATCCTTCAAATTTCAAGTAAAGCTTAATTCCCATCTGTGCACTTAAATTCTCTGCATAAATCAAGGGAGTGTTACCTTCGTTTATGGTAATTATCTGTGTATCACAGTTTATTGGCAAAAATTTTCTATACCTTTCTATGACTCCTTTATACATCAACACACCTTCTTCTAAATTTATATAAATAGTGTATCATAATATGAATCATTTTCTTATATAAATTTTTAAAAGCTTCGATTATTAACTTATAATATTTATATCATCATACATACTACCTTTGATTGTAATGTGATAAGGTGCTTCTATAGTGACAAAAGAAATTTCCCCTTCTTTAACCTCACCGCTTTCATCAACATAATAGTTTTCTCTTTTTACATTACTCACTATTACTTTTCCTGTGTAAACACCATCACCTAGTTCCACTGGAATAAAAATTAATCGGCTTTTATTAATTGAGTCTTGGTTTTCTTTTAGCATTAGTTTGTTATTTATAAGTTCAAAACAGTACTCATTGTCTACCTTATATTTTTGGTTATATACCCATTCATAACTAATATTTTCAAGCCAAACAGCCTTAACTTCTAAAGACTTTATCTCTTCATCACCTATATTGTTTACATCAACTTTCAGTTCATAACCATAGCCAGCAGCTAAAGTGTTGTCATCTCTCATATGATTTGAGGCTACTATAACTGACACATCAGGGTTTTCTTGTTTATGTAACTCGTACGTAAAAACCACTTCGTTCACTAAGCTGTTTTTATCTATTGAAACTTCTTTTTTCATAGGACCTTTGAGCAAATACATGGGTTCAAAATCTTTTGCATAGTAGGTCCTTACAATCTGTTTATCATATTCAACTTCTTCATAAATTACTTCGCTATAAAAAGTATTGTTATTTGCCTGATATTTTATATGGGTTGTAGAGATGACAACAGGAGAGTCTGGAAACTCTATAGTTTTAGTTATTTTATCACTCCATGCATTGTGATAGTCTTGGACCATATAGTCAATTTCATATGATCCTGAAGAAAGTTTATCAGGAAGTCCATATACATAACCATCCTTTAAATGTGTTTTTATCTTTATTTGCTTAATCCCCTTGTCTTCTCTTCTATATTGAAAATCAGGGTCATAGCTTTTATCTATTATATTTGGTAAATACATATTTTCCTCAATGCAAAAGTCCCATGTTAAATCAAAGTCTGCAATTGGTCTTTCATGCACTAGAATCATATGCTTTGCTTGATTTGAATATTCGCTTGCAATTGGTTTTTCAACTGGTGAGTCAGCTACTCTTTTAATGAATGTATATAGTCCCTTATCATTTATGCTCAATTGCAAAGCATCATCACCTTCAATAAAATAATCTTCACTGAACTGTTCATTAGCAAAACTAGCCATACCTGTATTGTTATCAAACACTTCAGGATTATGCAGCACTTGCCATTGATGAAGAATAATTGGGTCATCCTCAGGGTCAACATAGTAGCTTGATATTTCAAACTCTTCCCCTACTAGTATTACATTTTCTATTTTTTCTACTAAATCATATTCAATTATATCTACTAGTTTATCAAAGAATTCTTCAATTTTGCTAATTCCACTTTCATATGAGTCGTTAATAGTAAGAACTACAGCTTCACTTCTTATCATTTCTTCAAGAAAACTTACCTCCTCATAGGATATATTATCTTCTGTCAAATACACTAAGACCTTTTCGCTATTCATACGAAAATTATCAGTAAATTCTTGTTTCATTTGCTTTGCTACTGTCCCACAGTAAAGTCCTGTATAGTCATTTACTAATTGCCAATTGTTCTCCCATGTTTGGTATGATTTTGTTACTGTTCCTTGATAATGTCCAGTGTATTGATTTGTTATTCTTCTAATCCTTCCATCAAAATAATAGTCATAAATGGTATCATCTAAGGTAGAACTGTAATGATGTAAAAAGCCGCTATACCCATCTTGTTCATAACTTATTGGTGACAAAACTGGGTCATACTGATTCATAATTGAACCGTCTTGATTATATGTTGTCCAAGTGAAAAATGCATTACTATCATAAGCAGTTTTAGAATCTGTTACTGTCACATATTTTCCTTGGTCTTCATAGTAGCTGTTATTGATAACTTCATCTAGCTGTAATTCCCCAACATATCCATCCTGATTGTAACTAAGCGTTTGACCTGGGTATGCCCCGCCTGTTTCTTTGCTTGTAGTTACCTCCATTAAATCCTCATAAACTTTTAAATCCCAGATATCTATTTTAGCATCCAAACCAAACCTACGAAGAGCATTTGTTAAATCAATACGGTTTTCTAATATATATAGTCTATCAGAATCACTTAAAGATTCATCTAAAACTATATATAAATCAACAAGTCCAAATTCAACTAATGTGTCAGTATAGATTTGTGTAAGAGGACTTAAGTTTTCTACTTTGAAATATCGCTTTACAACTGCTTCTTTTCTATCACCATTTTCAATAAATTTTTCTATTGTCTCATGACCAAAGTCTTCAGTAACAGTTAAGACAAGTTTGTACATACCTAGCCTATTCGAACTCCAGTTTTTAAGGCTTTCGTAACTAAACTCTCCTATGTATTCATCATACTTCCCATTATCATTAGTGTCATAATATAGTTCAAAACTACTACCAGTAATAATGTCTCCATCTAAGCTTGTTTTTTCATAGTCAAATATTAAAGTCTCTCCTCTAATTAAACTTGGATTATATATATTAAACATTACAGCAGGAAGATTATCTCTAAAAATTGGGATATCGATTGTATATGGGCGAGATTCTCTAAAACCATTATCTGCAATTAGAGTAAAGCGATAAATTGATTCCTCCTTTGATAAAAATGTTTTCCTATCGTCATTATCTATATCAAATAGTGGCTCACCTCCTTTAAGCACCTCATATGACCATTTATACTCCATGTTGAACATGTCATTGCTAAAATCATTTAATTGATAAGAGTGATTATTTATTTCAATTTTTCTATTCTCCATTAAATTGCCAGTAATCTCAAAGCATGCCTTTGGCAAACTTGTTTTTACTTCTATCCATTTATGGATTTCACTCACAACATCATCGACACTTGTATATTTAAGTAGTACTTTGATATATTTATTATTTTCCTCTAGAAGTCCTATACTACTGGAAAATGAATAGTTTCCTGAAACAAAGTAGTCATACTCAATTTTATTATTTTCAACATAAACTTTTATTTCTTGCACATTCGTCATGTCTGTTTTATCAATCACATTGAGTTGCTCAAAATCATAAACAGATTCAGGTAATACTAAATCTGGTTTTATAACCTTTATGTCAATATTATCTTTGCTAAAAATTACTCTGAAATTTCTAGCAAAGCTCTCCACACCGTCAATAGTTTTTATCTTCTGTGTTAGTCTATAGTCATAAAAAAGATTGCTTAACACATCAAAATTATCAATGTCATCTAAAAAGCCTTCTTTGACTTGATTATAAAAGCTTACATTTACAAAATAGTTACTTATTTCTTCTCTATTAAAACTAAAAACCTTACCTGTTGTTAAGTTTTCAAATATCCAGGTAACTTCATCTATTTCCCCTTTTGAAAAGTCTTCATAGCCTAACATTGATGCACTTACATCGGTTTTTTCACTAAGATGAATCTCATTATTAATCACAAATACTGAGTTAGCAAATCTACTATGAGATAAATCAATCTGACTGCTAAAATGCTCGTATGGACTACTTTCTCCAGTATAATAATTTGCTTTGATCTTTCCACTTATATCAATCTTTGAATCACTAATCTCATTTGGATTAATACTCAGCCTAAAAATCTTATTAATGCCATTAGCATCATAGTTGGTTTTTAGCTCTTCTACTATGCTATTGCCATTGATATTTAGTCTTATCTCCCAGTTCTTTATATCATAACGATGGTAAAACACTGACTGCTTATATGCTTTATACTCATCATCAGTCAAGTTTGTGTTATTACTCTTTGCTTCAAAATATTCCTCATCAGCTAATTTTGCCCTTACCTCAAGTAAAACCGTTTTGCTCTTTTCACCTGGCTCAAACTTTAATTCTTCTGTATTTAATATATGATAATGAAGCTCAATTGGAGTATGTTCTTTTGATTTAATAGTTGGAATGCTAAATGTTTGATACCAATAAGAGTCTGATTTTTTATGAAGCATCCTACCTAATCCAGTAGATAACACACTCGGCAGAGATTCTACGTTAACATACTCGCTTAAAGAAGGTTGACTCTGGTGATATATAACTTCACTACTTGACGAATCATAAGCTCTAAGAATATCAAAGTCTATTGCACTATTAATATAATCATTAGCTTTGTTATAACCATTAACCTTGCTTTGGATGGCCTTATTTACATAGCTTATATTATCCATAAGACTACTCCCAGCTAACCAAGGTTCTTTAATCCAAAGTCTATCTTCTAGTGGGTTGCCTGTATCCATATCTTTAGGAAACAATGGGTTTGGCATTTTATTACCATCGTATGTATACCCTAAGTACCTATATTCACAAGCAACGCCATATTGATCTTTGAAATACAAAGGAATCTCTAAATCTTCCGTATCGTGATAATACTTTATATCATTTATTCCTGTATTAGCAGTTTTGTAGTTTCCATAAACAATAAGGTCAAAATCATGCCATATCTGATAATTTAGTGGCAATCCATCGATATTACTTTCTGATATATGTGCATTTGTGACATTCATACTTGCTAGGAATAGAGTGATTAAAAAAGTGATAGCTATTCTTTTATATATCTTTTTATACAACTAATCTTCCTCCTTAAAAAAATACTATGAGCATAGAGCCCATAGTTAACCCATATATTGAATTTGCGACCTTGCTCGTATCGGCAGCTTTAGTTTTATTGCCTCTGAAAATCTTTTTAAGAACACTAGTGATATTGTCATCTCACTGCTTATTTCTAAATCAGTACTACTAACTTGGTATATGAATTCATCAAACTCAACATTAATTTTCTCATACTTCTGCTTTTTTATGACCCTCTCTTTTATGTCTATAATGTTCTGATTTATAATCTCCAAGTCTATTTGAGGTGATCCTTCTCGAGATATTTTTGCTATACTTGATATTATTGCCATATCTGCTAAAGTGGTTAGTTCACTTGTAACTTCTTTATGTAATCGATATATTTGCATTATTTCAATTAATAGTAAGAAGACAAATGCTACTATTAAAATTAGTAAGACTGAAGCAAACCCTTTATTGTTTAGTCTCTCCAATAATATCGACCCCTACCTAGAATTGTTTTCTCTATAGGTAATTCAACTGAGAGTCGATTACTCAGTTTTGGCAGAATCACAAACAACTCTACTGTATCTTTTAGTGAAACTTCAAACTCATCATTTAGCTGAACTCTTATGTCGCTACCATAGGTTTGCAAATTGCCAGACACAGTCATCTCTGGATTTACATTGTATAATTTTGATAGCTTTTCAAGTAATTCATATGTACTATCATCTATAACACCGTGTCTTTGAATACTGTCTACAATCACCTCGCAAATATTGCTCAAATGCATATAACGAATAAAAGGTGTTGGCATAAAGATAGCAGAAACTAAAATTGAGAAGAATATCAGTATTCTGAATAAGTCAGAAATATATACACTTCCTTCGTTAGATAAACCTTTATTTTCCAATTAATTTATCCTTCTAAATTAAGCAAATTTTTAATCTCAGTAAATAAACTCTCAAAAATACCTCCTACTTGTTCATTAAAAATACCAATAACGACTGACCCTATTACAACACTTATCCCCACTTTAATTGCTAAGTCGACAAACGCGTTGCCCTTGTTGTTAAAAACACTTCTAAACTTTACTACTAAGTAATATATTTTTTCTTTCAAATTTTTTCTCCTTAATAAAATGTTCTTAAATGTTCATAGATATACACTAGCACTGGGTAAGAGGTTATAACTAAGAAGCTTAGCAATACTGCTGTTGAAGCCCATTTGATTTTTTTGGGTCTTTCATTTAGCTCTTTTTTATGCTTTTTCATAAAGATTTGTCTGACTTCTTGTTCTAACCCTTGCAAATAAAGCCTTTGGTCTACACCTTTATTTGCATTTATGAGACCAGACACTAAATATGTTAAAGTTTGTACATTCATTCTTTTATCAAAATTGATTAATGCAAGTTCATAACTTCCTGTTCTAAGCTCAGTCAACAAGATATCTATTTCACTTTTTAGTTCCTTATTAGCAATAGCCCTGTATTTGTTTATTATTTTTATTAGATCTTGCTCTGTTTGGAGAGACTGTATTAGATACCCAATAAATTGGGGAAGTTCTTTGATGATTTTATCTTCGTAACTATCTGCTTTCTCTTTGAGTTTTATTTTAGAGTTAAAGTATATTAGCAAAGATAGCAAAATTAAAACTACCCCAGAAACTCCCATTTTTACTGATAGCAAAATCAATCCAATGATTAAGCACCCTAAACTTTTTAGTAATGTTTTTACACAAAACTCTTCTGGAGTCAAACTCTGTTTACTTTTATGCAACAATATTTCCATTTCACTTTTCGTGTCAGGGTTAAGCTTTATCGATTTTGCCAACACCTTAACTAGTCTCTCTCTATGACCAATTTTTTTTGGTGTTAAACTTTTTAATGACTTAATTGCTTTTTTATCATAAAACCCGAAAACGCAACTAAATAAGTAATATAAACTATACGATATTATAATTGATGCTACTAATTGATTTAATCCCATATCTCACTCCTAACTATTATTTATTGGTTTGTTTACAATTAACACTTTTGAGCTAGTTACAAGCAATACACTTATAACCATAGCAACGATAAATTTTCCAACACTCGTGTACATTAAAGTAATATACATTTCTGGAAAGGTCACTCGTAACATCAAAGGTGTTATTGCAGTAATTAGTACTAGTTGAAAGAAATCTTTATATGTTTTTTCAACCATTAGTTCAAAGTTTTTTGCATTCTTATTAATTTCATTCATTTCACTAACTACTGCAGGTAACACCTCTATGTAATCTCTATCATCAACACATTGAATTAAAATATCACACCATCTAGTAAAATAATAATTATTAATTCCTTTTTTAAGCTCTTTAACCCCCTTTATTAAATCAGAATCTATTATCTCTGCTCTTACCAGAAAATCAGAAAACACCTCCTTTATTTCTCCTGGCATTCTATGCAGATTTGTCCTTATAGACTTTATTAAGTCATGGTTTTTTACATAGCTACTAGTAATTAACGATAATGAAAAGTTTAAATCTATATTTACCTTATGCAAATGCTTATAATACTTATAAAGCACATAATGATAAACAAAACATGATAAACTTAGAGGCAATGTTATTCCTAGCAAAACATATCCCGTGTTTAAACATAAAATTAGGATCACAACATTTACAAAACTCAGAAACTGTATCAGTTCAATATGTGTAAATTTGCTATTTTGTTGAATCATAATACTTTCAAGGCTTTTCAGCTTTTTTTTCAACACTCCTATAGAAATATTTTTTATAAGCCAATGGAAGAACCTTGTGTTTACTTTACGTATTTTCTTAATAATGTCTCTTACTAGGTTTAGCATTGGAAATCCAAGCAATAACTCTCCAGCAAAAACTATTAACCCAGATGATATGATTTTAGTGCTCATATTCATCCCACCCATCACCTGCAAAAAAGTCAATTGTTTCTTTACTGCACCCATTTCTCAATAGTTTGTTAGCTAGACTATGACTGATCGGGTTTACTCTTATGTGCTCGCCTTCAACCTTTGCTATTTTGCCATCACTATCAAATAAAGTATCCTTTACAATATAGCGATACAGTGTATTGCCATATATCTTTTTGCTACTTTTCTCATAACCCAAAACTTCAAAGACTTCCATGTACTTTCTTGAATAATCAGGTAGTTGAGCTTTAAATACCATAATTGGGAAAGCGGACAAGATAAACTTCATCAGCAGGTCTTCGCTTATATCTCTTTTTCCCATCATACACATACTCAATATTCTGTCATATGCTTCTATCGCGCTGTTTGCATGAAGTCCAGTCAGTATAGCATGTCCAGTTCTTCCAGCTTCCACAGCTGTTAGTGCAGCTTGATCTCTAATCTCAGCAGGTACAATTATATCCGGATGATATCTCAAAGCAGTTTTTAGTAGATTTGATGCAGAGACATCCCTATCTTTTTCATCACTATCCCTAGTCTTTACAAAGATAACTCTTTTATCTAAACTGTCTACAAAGGTTTCTCTTGTATCTTCTATTACAAAAATTCGCTTTTCGTGGGCCATTGTAGATATAAGCGAAGCTATGTCAGATGTCTTTCCTGAAGAGGTACTACCTGCTATACCGATGCTAATACCATGTTGAAGACAAGTTTGCAAAAGCCTAAATTCATCTTTTGTGCAAGTATTGAGCTCAACAAGCTCTTCTAATGTAAATATTTTTGCTTTTTGTTTTCTTATAGAAAATGTCACACCTACATCTTCATCGATAATTGGGGAAATTATAGCTGATATGCGTGTTCCTGAAGAAATGTAGCTATCTCCAATAGGCTGTTTTTCATCTAATATTACTCCTCCAAGTCGCATCATTTTTCTTATAATATTAATAGCATGCCTTTTTGAAGCAAATTTTTCTTTAAGTTTATACCAGCCATTATTACTAACTATTTCAATATCACACCATGAATTCCCATTAATCTCTTCAATTCTATCGTCGTAGATGTAGTTTTCTAAGAAAGCAAAACCAACAAGATCATCAAATAATTTATTAACTAAGTTTTCAAACTCGTAATTGTAATAATCTATTTCCACTTCATTTAAGAATACTCTAATTAAATCTCTTATATTGTCTTTTGTATTTTCATTATCTAGGAGTCTTAAGAGTTCATTAGAGTAATTATTACTCAACCAACTTCTCAATTCTTCAAGCAATTCGCTATACTTTTCATCTTGATAATTTGCTTCTTCCTTAATTTGATCTCCATTCATCTCTTTTAACAAATCATATATGCTTTTGTCACTCACTTGATGCACCACCTAAATCAGCTTCTATTTCCTGGGCAATAGCTCTTAATGTTTTATAAAATTTTCTGGATTTATTCCTGCTTGTTATTTGTCCTCTCAGTGAGTTTTCTTTGATTCTTTTGTTGCTTTTTATAATATAAGAAAACTTAATTTTTAACTCTTCCTCGATTAATTTATGACTTAGCTGTTTTGTTGACATATTTAGAATATATCTAATGTTATTATCAAGATTAATCTTGTTTATCAGAGCTATGTTTGTTAAGTAAAACGCAAAACTTTCTAGTTCTGGCTTAATCAAAAAATATATCATGCTTGACTTTAATAAAACTTGCTTAGTGATTATATTGCTATGGTCCGAATTGCAATCTACAAGTAAAATTTCGCTACTTTTCTCTAGTTTCTTAAGTAAATTATCTACTTGATTATCTGAGGTAAATCCTGCCATAAGACTACTATCAGATGTATTAGAATCAATGATATGAGCTTTTGATTTTTTATCTTTAATTGTGTTTTCTTCTACTTGTTCTGGATCTCTAAAAGCTTTATATATTGATTTAGAACTATCTCCACTGGTAAAGTATAAAGAAACTGATGGAGATACTAAGTTCGAACCTAAAACGTAGATTTTTTTATGCCTTCCTAATTCTTTAGCCAAATGAGCTGTAAATGTAGTTTTACCAGCACCCCTTGCTCCCCATATAGCTATCATATTAATCAGTTACCTCCAATTAACTAAAACAAAATGTAATTGCCCAACTCTATCTATCTCGATTAATTTCAAAGCTTGGTTCATGTCACAGTTTAATACAATAGTTTCAGGAACTGCTGAACTGCTCCCTATCCCCGTGATATTTTTGCTATCTCCTAAGCTTTTACCTTGACGGTCAACTAAATCTACAACTAGCAGTTCTGATAGACTTTCATGTAAGACTACTTTTCCACTTACATAACTAACAGCAGATACTTTATCTCCACTTTTTATAAGACCAGAAACACTTTCAGCAAGACCTCTAAACTGCAAAGATACGATTACTGAGTCTTGATTTTCTAGCTCATTATTTAATATAGTTAAATCAACTACTTTATGCTCAGTAATAATATCCCCTTTATAAATCTTATTTTCTGCATATATAGGCTCATCTGGAATTTTGTCTAAGACCTTTTCTGGAACAACGCTAATGTCATATGTAGCAAGCATTGTATTAGAACCATCTATCTTGTCCTTTCCATTAATATCATCTGTTGCCACTAAAACTTTAACAAATGTATTTTCAGTCTCACTAAGCACTGGTCCCCCAAAAAATGATATGAAAACAGCCAAAGCAATTGATAGTATTGATAGTATAATTTTTAATTTGCTCATTAGTCCCCCTCAGCCACCTTGTAAGTTTTTATAGAACTTGAATAGAGCTCTTTATGTATATGATGCAGCATTTGATAGTAAATATTCTTGAGTTCAAACTGTACTTCAAGAGGTAGATTGCTAAAGTAAGCGCTTTTTCTTATGAGGCTGATATCTTTTTTACTCCTCTTATTCATATAAATAATTGGTTCAAGCCCTAAGTGATGCTCTGATTCAGTGTGACAAAACTTGTTCATAATAAATGTCATTCTTGAACTGTGGACTTTATACTTCCGGAAATAATCAATGCTTTCTAAGACTTTTGCGTCATCTAAATTGTTGTAATCAAATAGAACAAAGATATAATCTATCATTGGCAACAGCTTTAAGATACTTTGATGATTCCAAAATACGCCTACATCAAACAGTAGCAAGTCTGAATCATTGGCAATTTCGAGAAGTCTTAACACATCATATTCACTTAGGTTTCTATTCACTTTTTTTTCTGGGTTGCTAAAAATATAACTCAAATTTGATATTTTTTTGTTACGTAGATATACTTCTCTTTTGATTAAGTCTGGGTATCTACTGAGGCTATACTCTTTGTATGATTTATAATTAGCTATACTTTTATGTGCTTTTTTATCTAAAGGAAACTCTAAATATACAGTTTTTAGATTCTTCTCAGCTAAATATTTAGCAAAACTAAGGCAAATAGAAGATGACCCAGCTTTTGAGTTTGCATTTAAAAACATAACTTTTTTTGTAAAATCATATTTTCTTTTTGCCAAAGTCTTCTCTAAATTTTTAATGCTTGAATAATTCTTTATACAATCTAGTAGTTTTTTTTTCAAATCTTTTACACCTTTACCATACCATATAATATTAACTTTTACTTTATTAACCATTTTGCTTAATAATAAATCACCAGACAAACTCTCTGGTGCTAATATTATTGTTTTCGTGAACTTCTCATGTTGCTTTAATAGCCTATTTGCATCAAAGATTTTTCTGCTTACTACATATTTGTAATCTACAATTAGATGCATTGTGTTACTTTTATATATGCTACAAAGAAATTCTTCTACACTTTGTCCACTGTCAAAAATTAAACATTGATTACTCGAGTAAATATTCTGGCATATAGCCTTGATCTTATCCGATGCTATTATTGCAACCACTTAAAATATCAGTCCTTTCGGCTATTGTGTACTTTGTGGGTAAATAATAGCATAGTTACAATATGTGTCAAAGGCTTTTTTTTCTTAATTTTTTATTTTTAAATTTATTCCCAAAATTATTGTAATAGTATAGTTTATTATACTATTATGCTTAAATATTCTTGTTATAGTTTGAATGTTTTATAATCTTATATGACTATAAGATACTAGTCATTTATATAAGCTTATTAATTGTATTAAACTTACATAGACATAGCATAAAAAAAACATTCCCTTTTTCATAGAGAATGTTTCTTATTAAACTTCTTTATTTTCATTACTTTCATCAGCTTCTTCTTTTTCGAGGTCTTTTATTATCTCCTGCCGTCTTCGTTCCTTCTCTATCTTTCTCACATTCCATTTTCGTGTATATATCAAACCCATAATTATAGCAGTAAGAATAAACAAACGAATGAATCTATCTTCTGTTAATAGTAATAACATAAGACTAGAAACAACAAGTATTATAGAACCTAAAAGTTTCTTTGATTTTGTGCTCATAAAACACCTCGCTAAAGTAATCTCCAGTATATTCTATCAAACATCACACAAAGTTTCATGTTAATTTACTTTTTCGCCAAGTATATATACATCCCCAATTAAAAAGTCTCTACTAAAAATTCTACCTTCTGTTACTAGAAAATCTGCATGCTTTCCAACTTCTAATGAACCTACACATTTATCTAAATTAAATATCTTAGCTACGTTGATTGTAATAGCTTTTAAAGCAGTCTTCTCATCTAACCCTTGTGCTATCGCTAGTGCTGCTTGTACATTAATGCTATCTGACTTACCGTTGCCTGAATTTGCAATTAAGGAAATTCGCACACCGTGCTTTGCTAATTCAGCAGCAACTTTTTTAGAATGATATCTGTACTCTGGTCTTGTATGACCTTGATATACAGGGCCTACTAAGCAATCAATTCCTTCTTTGGCAAGATCCTTAGCAACTAAATGTCCCTCAGCTACAAACAACAGTACTAATTTTACATTATACTCTTTAGCTATTCTGATAGCAGTAAAAATATCTTCTTTAAGGTTTGCATGTATAACTAGCGGCACTTCTTGCTTTAATACAGGTATCATGTTCTCAAAGCTTATCATATATGCTTGCTTTATGCCTGCTTCTTTTTTTAACATATATTGTTTAGATTTAAGAAGTAGCTCTCTAATTACAGCTGACACACTGGTTCTACTACTTGGGAACTTAGGCATTATTAGTGCAGGGAACTTTGCAGATGGACCCATTGTCCCTCTCATACCTACAAAACTATCAACTATCATCTCATCAATACAATCACCTTTAGTTTTTACTGCAGACATTGTACCAGCTATAACAGCACCAATGCCCGAAGATGGACTTATTATTGCTGTTGTAATGCCACCTCTAATTGCAATATCAAAGGCATCATCATGAGGGTTGATCCCATCAAACGCTCTTAGCTCAGGAGCTGCAGGAAAAGTCTCATCATGACCATCCTGGCCAACTTTTCCAATTGCTCGTTCATTAAGCCCAAGATGTGAATGACCATCAATAAAACCAGGGTAAATGGTCTTTCCTTCCAAGTCAATTATCTCACAATCAAAATCACATTTGATATCTTTTCCAATGTCTTTGATTAATCCATTTTCAACTAGTATACTTCCATTAGTAATTACACCACTAGTTACTGTATTAATTACAGCATTTTTAAATAGTTTCATTCCTAAACCCCCAATCTTGAGTAAATTTTTCGACCGTTTATTATAACTATTTCTGCTAAATACTCAAAGTCTAGTGGGGTCGATTTACTTATAACAATGTCAGCATCCTTACCCTCATCAATACTACCAACCCTGTCTTGAAATCCATATATTTCTGCAGCATTTATTGTAATAGCTCTTATTGCTTCAGCCTCATCAAGTCCTTCTTTTACTGCCATTGCAGCCATTAGTGGTAAATCTAATACTGGACTTATTGGTGCATCCGTTTGTATTGCTATTTTCACTCCAGCTTCATGTAAAATCTTATGTGTTTTAAATGTTACATTTTTCATCTCCATTTTGAGACCATCACTGAAACTTGGACCTAGTATACAAGCAGCATTTGCACTAGCTAATTTATCAGCAATTAAATGCCCTTCTGTTGCATGTACAATTATAATCCTCAAATTAAACTCTTTGGCAACTCTTAAAAAGTTCAATATATCATCTGCTCTATGAGCATGCCCTTTGATAGGCATTTCTCTTTTTAATACTGGGATCAGAGCTTCAAGCTTAATATCAACAGGACCCATCTTAGTAAGGTCGTCCCCTGCAGCATCCTTCATTTTCATATACTCTTTTGCTTTATAAAGTGTGTCTCTAAGCATGGCTACTTGGGCTCTTCTTGTATTTGGGGCAATGCCTCTATCACCATAACTTTTCTTTGGATTTTCTCCAAATGCACACTTCATAGCTACATGGTTTTTCACTACCATGTCGTCTACTCTATATCCAGACGTCTTAAGAGCAACATGTGTACCACCAATAATATTCTGACTACCAGGCCCTGCCACTACTGTTGTCACACCTACAGATCTAGCATCCTCATAGCTTCTTGTCTGTGGGTTTATACAGTCTATTCCTCTTAACTGTGGATTTATTGGGTCTGCCATTTCATTATTATCATACCCATCAGGACCAATAACAAGTTCCATTACTCCCATATGTGTGTGAGCATCAATGAACCCTGGGTAAACATTCATGCCTAACGCATCAATCACTTCCACATCTTCATTGATTGAACTAGAAATTTTTTCAATTTTTCCATCATTAATCAGAATATCAAGCTTATTATATTCACCTGTTTTAGTATCAAATACATTCCCATTTTTAATCAGCAACATAATTCCGTTCTCCTTTTTTGGCAAATACCTCTCCATCAATAACTGACCATAATATATTCTCATGAGATAATTCATCAGTTCTAAAAATATTGAATGTTGCATTTTTACCTTCTTCTAAGCTTCCATATGAGTTGTCTATTCCTAATATTTTTGCATTATTCAAAGTTAAAAACTGCAGTAAGTCAGCTACTTCAAATCCGTTATCAACTAACTTAAGCAGTAAGTCATAAATTGCGCTTGCTGGAAGCTGGTAATCACTTGTAATCCCTGTTAAAACACCTAACTTTGCTAAAGTGCTGAGGTTATCCAATCTCATTTCTTTAACTTCAATATCATTGGTAAGCATTGAGTTTAACGTAAGTAAAACAGGGGTGTTACTACTCTTTAGTTTTAGAGCAGCTTTATGTGCCTCTGCCCCTCCTACTATTACAATATTTATGTTAAATTCCTCTTTTATTCTCAGTGCTGTAAAAACATCATCAGCCCTATTTGCATGGATAAATAAAGGTCTGTGCTTTTTGACTATTGGGACTAATGCTTCAAACATAAGACTAAAGCTGTTTTTATCAGAAATGTAATCTTTAGTTGTATACAAAATTTGTCTTAACGCTGCAACAGCTCTAGTTCTAGTTTTAGGAAAAGCAGGGTTTTCACTCACCCCTTTTGTACGTGAGCCTAAAACTGACTTAATGCCTATATTTCCATTAATAATATTGTCCTCAACAAAGCCAGGTCTATTTTTTACCAACACAATATTGCCACCTAGAAGGTTCATGTCTCCAGGACCAATACCATTGATTAAAAAACCCATTTCCCTTAGTTTCTCAAATCCTTTATCTGAGTGATTTATACCGGATATAGTATCAAAATGAGGATTTATTGGATATGATTTGTCTTCCGTATCATCGCCTGGCAGTTTATCAACAAACTGCTCCTTAAGTCCTACGTTTGAAATAGGGTTGATAAAACCAGGAGTTATGACTACGTTTTCACCAACTAATTCATGTTCTGCATGAAGCTTGTTGCTAGAAATTGCAGTGATTTTATTACCTTCCCAAGCCAAGCTCTCATATACTTTTGCATCTCCAGTCATTGTATACACTTTTGCATTCTTTATTACCTTCATCATCTTTTATCTCCTTTAGGATAAAACTAAAGGGAGCCTAAGCTCCCTATTTATCCGACGATACCTAACCAGTCTTGTAAAAGGAAAGATACACGTCCTATCATAAGTGATAGACGCCCCATTACTGTATTACCAAAAAGGGCACCAAAAGCCATCATCATAATTAATCTTCCAAAATATGTAGGATACTTAATAATCTTATATGCTTTTTCACTTGCGCTAAAATAGAAGTATAGTATAACACAAATTATACTAACCAAAACTAGTACTGTATTGAATGTCCAAATACTAAATGAGGCTCTTATTTGACTCATAAAGTTAGTTCCAGCAAGTCTCGGCAAGTTTTGTCCTAAACCTACACCTACAGTTGCAGCAATAGGATAGCGTGACCATTTTGCTTTTCCAGGAATAAATCTTGTATAAAATAACAAACCAAGTATTATAGGAACTATCGCGATTAATTGTCCACCTATTAGAGGTGTTATTGCATTTGCTCTTATATTCTTTACACCTTGTACAAGAGCATGAGCAGCACCCGAAGCAACATATATATGCTCAAAGAGACTATAAAACTTATTCTCTCTCCATGCGAAAGATAGCAAAGCTAACGTACCGATAGCCGCTACCCATGTGGTTAAACTAGTACTCATTATCTTACCTCCCTCTTAGATGGTTTTCTGCCAGATGCGAAGTACGAGATATTACCAATTATAATAAAGAAAATAATTACTAAATGGCCAAATGAGATTGAGTCTAAGTTTGTCGTACCAGTTCCTAAACTACCTATCATCTGCTCATATTCAGCAGCCCCTCTTACACCGTTTAAAATTCCTAATACTTGTCCTGATGCATAATAAGGCATTGTATTAGTAACATTTACACTATTTAATGCACATGCAATTGGTGTACCATATAAAGAGTTAATTTGCCCAACATAGTAGTGCCTAGATCCGCCTGAATCAAAGGCTATTACCATAGCAAAATCATTAGCATCTTGTATATCTGCCATCATAGGTATTTGAGATACTGGCGTGCCATAGGTATCTTCAGGAAATGTATTGTGAACATTTCTACCCATAGCAGTTACAGTTGCTTCTTCACCAGGCTTAAACCCTAAGTCTACATAGTCAACGCCATATTCTGCTTCGTGTAAAGTAAGGGCTTCTTTGATAGCATCCCTTGCAAACTGACTTGCATATTGAGATATACCCATAAACATTACTCTCATATTCTTACTAAATAAATGCTTTGTTATCGCTATTGCTTGAGGATGTATCTCAGGAGCAGCTCCCGGGCTATAATCCATTGACATAACCACAACTGAACCAGGTTCAAGCTCTTCTATAAAGTCATATACTCTTCTTGTCTGCTCGATTACACTTACAGGCAGCCCTAATGGATTAAACATAGGGAGAGATATTGCTACTAAGAGAACCAAATATATTATCCTTGAGTCAAGATCTTGTAATTTCTTTAGCATAATCTACCCTCCTATTCACCTGCACCTAAGTGTCCGCTTTCAATTCCTGAAAGTACACGAACACCTACTGCTATTCCACCAATTGCAGCACCTATGTACAATGCTCTAATTGCTGCCATTGCAGGTACATTCATTAACCATTCTTGTAATACAGGGAATTGACTCCATATTACTTCCCCAACTGGAGCGTTCCCTAGCATAACTATAATACCTACTGTCAAAAGTGCAGTTGAATCAATAGTTCTCGCTTTAAATGCTCTAAACGCTGCACTTGCAATCCAAAAAGCTATAAGTGCATACATAGTCGCTCCTAAAGGATTTAGTATTCCGTCAAAGAAGAACATATACTGACTACTATCATCTCCTAAAAACAAGCCTACTCCTGCTTGAGATACTAAAACAATAATCAGCACTAATGAATTTATCCAGTTTTCTCGTTTTAACTGAATTCTTATAACATGTATTCTAATTAAGTTAATTGCAGCAAGTCCCATTGCAAATGCTGCTATAACAATATTCCAACTTGTAATTGTATTTCCAAATGTATTAATTGTATCTGACACAAAAAAGAATTGTAAAATTAATACTATTGCAAATACAAGAGAAATTAGCTTAGCTACTTTCATTTAGTTTTCCCCCTCCTACTTACTTAATAAATTGGAGATAGCAGTAATACCAAAGTTTGCAGCTACACTACCTATTACTAACAGTGCAATTGCATATATTTTAGCTAAGTCTTGGCCTGCAATACTACCCAATTTAAGCGGATTCTGAGAAGCTACTGCACCAGCGGCAAATAGTTCTTCTCCTATTAAAACGTAGTCACACGTAGTTACAAAGAAAGGAACCTGTGATCTATTATCTGTACCAGCTATCTGTATAGCACCTGCTTTAAATCCTGTCTCTGCAAGTAAAATTGATTCAGCTAGGAAGTATCCTAACATTAAATTAGCTGCTACTTGTTCTCTTTCCATAATTCCCATAGTTCCAGCTGCATAAGCAAATTGCTCCTGAGAAATGAACCTAACAGAATCTGGGTTATAAGCTTCTTCCACGCCAGCAGACCTATACCCAGTTTTTACAACTTCTTCAGCTATTGGCAATACTATAGGCTGTCTAATCGTTACTATTAAGTCTGCCCCATATCTAGCGACTTGCTTTGCTACTAAGTCAAGTAGTTCTAAACCAGCAAATGTAGCAGCATCAAGTGCACCAACACCTGGTGAATAATGTACTGGCCTTCCCATTTCAGTTGCACGTCCCACTGCTTCCTCAATTGCATCTAATCCAGCTATTCTTCTTATTGCAGGAATTTTCCCATTTTGTGCTTGAACAATCTTATACACTACAAATCCAACAATAAGGATAAATGAAATAAATGCAAAAAATTGATTGTTTGCAAAAGTCATTAAATTACACCCCCATAAATTTTTATACATCAAGCGACAAAAAATAGCCTCCTCTCAGCATGTAATTGTTTCTCACATATTTTTGACACTATTTTGTTATTCGACATCCGAAAGTTCTTTCCTTCTTTATCAGACAAAAGATTATGTATATTTTTTCAGTCAATTGTTTGAATAATACCTATTCAATTAATCTAAACAATACGTTTGTCCTTTTTTTATCTCAAAGAACATTTATTTTTATTTAAAACAGGAAAAGCCCGCATTGCGAGCTTTTCCCGGTCCCCTAGACTATCTTATATTGAAAGTAGATTTATCTTATTCACACTACCATTATGCCATACTTCAATGTAATTTGTGTAGTGTTATTTTTATTTTTCTGTAAAATTAATGTGAAACTCAGTTTATTCGGTTCTTATAGCATCAAGAGCACTTAACCTCATAGCTCTAATGGCAGGGTACAGGCCTGAGATTAATCCTATTCCAGAAGTGAATGCTAAAGCTAATATCACTAGCCAAGGTGGAATAATCGACATTTTTGCTTGAACTGGCATACCGATCATGCCTCCACCCATGCCTCCACCCATTATTACATTGTTTAATATATATGATATACCAAAACTTGCACCAAGACCTACTATACCACCAAACAACCCAATCAGAGCTGATTCCACTAAGAACAATTTACCAATATCAGCTAATTTTGCCCCTAAAACTTTCATTACACCAATTTCTCTTGTTCTTTCATAAATTGACATAACCATAGTATTAGTAATTCCAAGGGCAGCTACTAGCATTGATATTGCTCCAATACCACCCAAGATAATTCTTATCAGTTCTGTAGACTTTTTAGCTTCTTCTAATATTTCATTTAAACTATACGACTGAAGTCCTAGTGCTTGTATTCCCTCTGTTATGCTTGCAACATCATCAAGGCTTGCTGCTTTGACCATAACTTGATTGTATTCCGGCTCAAATCTTCCAGACCTATTATTATCACTTCCATTTTCCTGTGCTAATCTAACAACAGTATCAAGAGGCATAATAATACTGTAGCTATATCTATTATAAGCTTCCCCACCTATAATTCCTACTGCTTCAGCTCTATATTGCTCATATTGCCTGCTGTTATCCCAACCCATATCATAAGTGAGTTTTAAATTTACTTCCATTACATCTACAAGAGGTTCTGAATTTTGTTGATTATAGTCATAATAACCACCTCTCATTCCACTTGTTGAACTAGGCCTTTGAAATCTTTGAGGAACTTGTCCGCCAAAAAGCATGTGCAAATCATCATCTTCGGTCAAGAGTCGACCTTCGGCAATTTCTATACCTAGATACGGAAGCGCTTCAGGCTTAATCCCCATGATTGATGTAGTTACCTCATATCTATCTGCAATTATTTTTGCATATGAGTCATATAAAGGAGTAGCAATTTCTACACCAGGAATCTCAGAGATTTTATCCATCATTTCATTATCAATAACTGTTCTTGAATTACCACTATACCCTGGCCATACTTCAATTACACTTAAATCTCCCATATTTTCAAACTGCTTAATTAAAGCATCTTCAATACCAACACTTAATGAAATCATTACAACAATCGCTGCAGTTCCTATAATAACACCTAGTACAGTTAGCAATGAGCGCACCTTTCTTCTCCAGAGATTGCGCACACCCATTGCTAAAATATCTAGACTATTCATCTATCTCAATGTCCTTAAGCAAATCCTGCTCAATTTTTCTGTCTTTTTTATTTTTTCGTCTCTTTAGTGTTATTACTATCGCAGCGATTAATATTAAACCAATTATCCAAGTTAATGGCTTCTGCCAGATAGGTGTAGATGGCTCTTCCATTCCTGGATATCCTCCTGGATACTCAGGATATTCTCCAGGCATGCCTGGCCTATCTTCAAATCCCGGTTCTTGTTGCATCCCAGGCATCACTTCAATTGAAAATTCTTGTATTACCTCTTGTTGTTCACCTGCTGAGTCTTCAAACTGATAAATAATTCTGCCCTCAGAGACTCCTTCTTTTACTGCTGTTAACATAGTGTCAAAATAATCTCTATTTCCTGAATTAAAGTTTCCTACGAAATAGTTAGGGTTTCTTGCTTCGAAATCACCTTCAACTTTTACCATCAGGTTGTGAATAGTAGTTCTACCCATATTATAAAACTCAGTAAATAAATTGAAAGACTCACCTTGGCTTACCATAGGTGGAATCTGTGGGTCTGATGTTTCAAGCCTTGGTTGCTGAATAACTCTTATGCCTATTTCTTCATTTGCTGTAAATTGTTCTCCATTAGTATCTTCATACTCAAAACTAACAGCAACAGTATATGTTCTAGGCTGCGCATCCATTACTGCATAAAAAGGCATATTTCTTGTTACAACACCTCTGGGAGATATCTCATCTATGAAAATTGTATTACTACTATTTACAGGCGTAAATACATTTCCAGTATCGCTTGACCCAACTGGTGTAGTAAGAGAAATTTTAATATTTCTAACTGTTCTAATACTACTTGTGTTTTGGAAACTGATATTCAAAGTGAAGTTCTGTCCTGCTCTAACAATACCTGGATTAGTGCCATACGATGATACAATCATTTTTGGAACAGTTGTTGTATCGTCATCTTCCTCTTCTTCACCATCATCATCTTTAGCTAAAACAGAAAGAAACACTTCTCCGTTTTCAGTATATGTTCTTCCAAATCTGTCCTTATATTTCAGTTCATAATCTACCTTATGCCCGCCAGTTTGCATGTTTTCATTACTTTTTAGAGAATAAACAAACTCAGTAGACTCCTCACCTTCTAAACTTGGTACTCTTCTAATATTCAAATCATTAGTTATAGAAAAGCTGGATTCACCTAATCCTGTTAGTCTAAAAGAGATATCACTAGCTTCTTGTTCACCAAAGTTCTCTACAAAGAAAGTAACATCTCCAGTAGTTCCTGCTTTTATATTTTCTGGATTCACCTTTATACCTGACACTTCTACATGTGGTAAGTTTGGCGCTTCAATTACCTCTAAATAAATAGTCTTTGATCTACCTTTATACTCATCTCTATACATGTTCTGATAATCAAACTCTATAGTTAGGGGATATACACCAGGTGTAGCTTCTTCATTCACTTTAAATGTAAATGAAACATCAGTCCCTTGGTTTGCTAAAACCCTATTCAACGTTTGGATATTTTGCAACTCTACAGAGTCAAAAGGTGTTCCTTCAATTTGTGGCTTAATATATACATCCCTCGCTGTATAAATACTTTGGTTTAGTATTGTTAAATCTAAATCAAATGTCTCTCCTACTTTTACCTTTGGTAACTCAGTATTTTCTATGTATAATTGTGGCTCTTTATAAATACTTGGTACTTCTATCGTTTGTGCATTTACAACAATACTTGACATTAATAAAATCAAAATAGCTAAAAAGGTTGCTGGTTTAGCTATTGCTTTTAAATCAAAATTCATGGCAACTCCTCCATTTGTTATTATTTACTTGCTACTTCAACAACTCTACCATCAAGAAAACTGATAACTGTATCCGCGTATTCTGCTGTCTCTTCATCATGAGACACTAAAATTAGTGTTTGTCCGTTTGCCTTTGCAATTTTAGTTATCAGTTCCATTATCTCAATAGATGTTTTACTATCTAAATTTCCTGTAGGTTCATCTGCAAAAATTATTTTTGGCCTACTCACAAATGCCCTAGCAATACTAACCCGCTGTTGCTGGCCACCACTCATTTGGTTAGGTCTATGCTTTATACGATCTCCCAAACCGACTTGCTCAAGCATAAGTTTAGCCGCCTTATTTCTGACTTTTCTTGAATAACCTTTGAATATAAGTGGCATTGCCACATTTTCAAGAGCTGTAAGTTGCCCCATCAAGTTATATGACTGAAATACAAATCCTATATTCTGTCTCCTAAACTTAGCAAGTCTGCTTTCTCCCATTTCTTCTAAATGAGTATTATTAAAGTATACCACTTCACCTTGAGTTGGCTTTTCCAATCCTGCCATCATATTAAGCAACGTGGATTTTCCCGAACCTGACTTGCCGACAATACAGTAAACTTTTCCTTCTTCAAATCCAAGATTTACCCGCTTAAGAGCTGCTACTCTTTCTTTTCCCATTATATAAATCTTAGATAAATTGTTCACTGCTATTAACTTTTTACTCATCTCGCACCTCCCCTACATAAACTCCTTCAATATCTACAGACATTAGACTAATTGTACTCCTTTTTGTTCCATGATTGAAGCAATTATTTTAATAAGTGTACTATTTTTTAATGACTATCATGTGACTGCTAAAGTGACAAAAATGTCACATAAAAGCAAATCACCATATTCTTATATAGAACACAATGGCTATCTATATTCTATACCTCTTTAATTAAAATTCAATAAGTAATTGGTTAAAAGTTTCACACATTACTGACTAGAACTGCTTTTTTTCTATTATTTAATACAAAATCCCAAGTAAACCCTGGGATTAGCTGTCTAAATATTGATTAATAACATCAATTACTACTCGATTACTGTTTTTTAGTTTTGAATTTTGCATAGCTTCTAAATATTTATCTTTGTTTTCATAAACGCAATTAATAGAATTAATTAGTGTTTCTACAGTCAAATTCTCTTCTTCTAATACTTTACTAAACCCATTTTTTTCAAAAGATTTTGCATTCAATATTTGGTCACCCCTACTTGCACGTAGCGATAGTGGAATTAATAGATTAGGTTTTTTTAGGGCAAGAATCTCATACAATGTATTAGCGCCTGATCTTGAAACCATTACATCTGTTATACTAAATAAATCAGCTAGCTCATCTGTAACAAACTCAAATTGTTTATATCCATTTAAGTTTTCATGTTCTTCTGATAAGTTGCCCTTTCCACACAAATGTATAATATTATATTTTTTTATTAAACTAGAAAGTGCCTTTCTTACATTTTTATTTATAACAACTGAACCACTACTTCCACCCATAATCATTACTACAGGCTTATCATCAAAATTGAGTAAAGACTTTGCCTTATCTTTATGCCCCTCCAATATAGAATTTCTAATAGGAGTCCCTGTTAAAGTAGCTTTATCTTCTGGTAAATATTTAAGCGTTTCTGGGAAAGTGACTAGAATTTTATCCGCAAACCTTAAAACTATTTTATTCGCTAAGCCAGGTGTAAAATCTGATTCGTGTAAGATAATGGGAATTTTTAGTAATGAAGCTGCAATAGTGACAGGAACAGCTACAAATCCACCTTTTGAAAAAATCAAATCTGGGTTGATTCTCTTCAAGATTTTCTTCGCCTGAAGAATCCCTCTAATTATTCTAAAAGGATCTGTAAAATTTTGAAAATCAAAATACCTCCTAAGCTTACCTGTGCTTATTGGGTAATATGGTATGTTTTGTTCCTTTATTAATGACTTTTCTATTCCTTCATAACTTCCAATATAATATATTTCATAGCTCATGTTTTTAAGCTCATCAAATAATGCTATAGCTGGTATTACATGCCCAGCAGTTCCCCCACCAGTAAAAACTATTTTTTTCATTTAGATTCTTCCTCTATCTTGACTATTATTTCAAGTAATTCACTAAACTTATTAATCTCATAATCAGGGTCTAGTTCTTCATTACTAAAGCCATAATTACACCAAACAGTGTTTATTCTATTAGTCTTACCAGCTTTTATATCATGGAATCTATCTCCAACCATAACACCATGGGTGTCTCCAGCTAATATATATTTTAGAATTTCATCTTTTGTCTGATTAGGGAACATACTCGCACAGTATTGCTCATTGAATATCTCATCAAACCCAAATCTATAACCTATCACATCAAGATAAGGCTTATCACAATTACTCAATATGTAAAGACTATGTCCTCTTTCTTTTAACTCTTCTAGTACCATTATAACATCTGGATATAGATTGCCTATTCCGTTTTTTATCATTCCATTTTCAACTTCTTCCATCATTTGGCCAGCTTCATCTCTTACGTTTTGATTACAATCTGGCAAAAGCATCTCCCAGATTTCCTTTATAGGGTAACCAAGTGTATTAAGATATGTACAATCATCTAAAGGTTTTAACTCTAGCATACTGAAAACTTTTCTATAAGCTAGAATTGCTAATTCTCCTGAAGAAAAAAGTGTGCCATCTAAATCAAATACTATTTTCATTGTTTTCTCCTTAAATAATGAACATGTAGTCAAGATACTGTTCAATCTCTTTTTACTTTATAATAAACATAGTGTTGTAGATTGGTTGTTTCTCCTACAGCTTGACTGTTTTTTTATGTTATAATTTTCTTATCAATTTTCTAGAGGTGAACTATGAAACTTAAAATATATTTTACATCTGACGTACATGGACACATCTATCCAACTGATTATAGGGATACTAAGGTTAAAAATCAAGGTTATTTAAACATATTAAACTCTTTTGAAAAAACACCTAATACCATAATAATCGATGGAGGGGATACAATTCAAGGTTCTCCTTTTACTACTTATCTAAAAAATCAAAATTTTACTCAGCATCCTCTAGCACGAGTATTAAACGAAGCTCCTTATGATATTTTTATAACAGGGAATCATGACTATAATTATGGGGAAGACTATTTAGTGAATTTTATCTCAGACTTCAAAGGAACCACATTAGCTGCTAATGTTAAGCATAAAGAAAATAAAGAGCTGATTAAGCCTTACAAACTATTCACACTACCAAATGAGACAAAGGTTTTAGTAGTAGGTCTAACAACTGATTACATTAATATCTGGGAGAGCAAAGAGAATCTTAATAATTTTGAAGTGAGTGATACCTATCAAACTATGAAAAATCTCATGTCTGAGTTGCCTAAGCATGATATATTAATTGGCGCTTACCATGGTGGCTTTGAGTATGATTTAGAGACTGATACAAAATTGTCTGATTCTACAGAGAATATTGGATATAAGCTATGTAAGAACTTCCCTTTTGATGTTCTTCTAACTGGGCACCAACATACTCCTATAATTAACAAAAGTATATTTGGTACCTACATTGCACAAACACCAGCAAATGGAGAAGCATATGTTGAAATAAATATTACTATAGAAAATAAAGAAATAGTTGAGATAGAAGGAAGTATACAACAACCAAACAAAGATGCTCATCCAGAATTATCTTTACAGCTTCTGGGTTGGGAGACACAAGTTCAAACATGGTTAGACACACCTGTTGGATTCTTAGATGTTGAACTTATCCCTAAAAAACATTTAGAGATGGCTTTAGAAGGCACTTATTTAGCAAACTTTTTTAATCAGGTGCAACTAGAAGTTACAGGTGCTGATATTTCTTGTACTTCAATGGCAAACTCTATGAAAGGGTTTGGGAAGGAAGTTACTGTTCGAGATGTTGTTTCTACCTATGTTTATCCAAACACTCTGGTGGTAAAGGAAGTAAGTGGAGAAATATTAAGAAAAGCTCTTGAAAGAAGTGCTAGCTATTTTGCGATGGAAAATGATTCTATAGTAGTAGCAAATGAATTTTTGAAACCCAAAGTAGCTCATTATAACTTTGATTATTTCTCAAACATATATTATGAATTTGATTTAACTAAACCAGTTGGCCAAAGAGTTGTTACTCTAAGCTTTAATGGAAGAGAAGTATCACATGATGATGTTTTAACTCTAGTTATGAATAATTACAGGGCATCAGGCACTGGTGGTTACGAGTTTTTTAGAGACTGTAAGACAGTTAAAGATTTACCAATTGATGTAGCAGAGCAAATTATTGACTACTTAAGTAAGCATAAAGAAGTGACTATAGATAAAACACAGTACTATAAAGTGAAGGCCTCCAAATAGAGGCCTTCTTTTTCAAAATATATAATATTATCCTCGTGCTAGCTTGGTCCTTATCATTGAAGATGCTTGTTCAACAATCAGCACTAACACTACTAAACCAATTAATATAGCACCAACTTCAGACCACCTATATGCACTCATAGCAAATAATAAAGGTGCTCCCAGTCCGCCTGCCCCAACTAGTCCCAAAATAGAGGCATTCTTAACATTTATTTCAAACCTATAAATAGTAGTAGACAAAAAGTTAGTCATTAGCTGAGGTAGGATTCCATAACGTACTTTTTCTAAAGTATTACACCCTGCAGCATCAAGGGATTCAATAATCCCTCTGTCAAGATCTTCTATTGACTCAATATACAACTTAGATATCATACCAATTGAAGTTAGAGCTAGTGTTAATACTCCAGCAAAAGGCCCTGGACCAGCTACCCTAATAAACATTAATCCATAAACAAACGCTGGGAAGGTTCTTACTGCTGCTAAAAATAACATTGTAAAACCACTTATTACTTTAGGCATCAAGTTTCTAGAAGCAAGAAAAGAGACTGGTATAGCTAAAATTGCACCAATTAGCGTACCAAGCAAAGCTATAGCCATTGTTTCTAAAATCAAATATGGAACACCTTGCGCTGTTGTACTAAAGAGCAAGTTACGATCTGGATTGATGAGTCCACGCATTATATTTCTTGCTACATTGGTTCCTCCTTGGTGAATCCCTGCATATTCGATAGCTGTGGATGACCAATACATCAAGAATATTAGAAATAAAGCAATTAAAACATTTCTTACCAGAGTCTTGGGTTGAGCCTCAAAAGTTTTTCTTATATTATCTTTCATTTATGTCAACCTCTTTCTAAAGTATCTGCTCATAGACTCTATGATTACAACAGTTACAAAGAGCATGAACAATACCATACCTGCTCTAGAATACTCTCTCCAAGCAAGTTTTTCATCAAGTAGTAAACCTATACCTCCAGCACCCACATAACCTAAAATGGCAGCATACCTTACATTAATTTCGAAACAATATAAACAAAAAGCCAAGTATGTAGGAAGAAGTTGAGGAATTATAGCGGCAATAAAAGCTTGTGTTTTTGTTGCACCTAAAGATTCCATTGCTTCAAACGGACCCATTTCAACCGTTTCAATTTGCTCAAAAAGCATTTTTGTTATTATAGCAAACGTAAAGATAGTAATAGCTAATGTACCCGCAAAAGTACCTATCCCAAAAATGTAGGTTGCTATTAGCGCAATAATAAGAGTTGGAAGGGTTCTTAGTATACTGAAAACTACCCTTATAATATTTCTTAAAATACTATTTTGATTTACATTTTGTGAAGCTAATACTGCAAATGGAACAGCCGCTACTGCACCTATAATAGAACCCAATAGTGACATTTTTATCGTATCAAATAGTGGTTGCCAAACATCACTTGCAAAATCCCATCTCGGAGGAAACATTGCTTTTAATATATCAAAGAAGAACCTTTGTCTTCTAATTAAAACTTGCATATCAAAACCCGTGATTTCTACTGATATATATACAAAAAAACCTAAGATAATCAACACTATAGGAACAATCGACCTAGGTTGCTTAACTACTTTTCCATTACTAAGTGTAATTTCCTTTTGAGCAAATAGGTTTTTGAAAAAGCTCATTTTTATGCCTCCCCTATTTCTCTCTCATACTCTGTACTTCCACCATAGATTTCATTTAATGTATTTCTAGTCACTCCTGAAGCTGGTCCATCATAAACAATTTCACCAGCTTTAATACCTATCACTCTATCAGCATAATCTAATGCTAAATCCACATGGTGAATATTAATTATTATTGTCATATTAAAATCTTTATTGATTCTTCTAAAATCTCCCATTACTTGCCTTGCAGTAACAGGGTCTAGGGATGCTACTGGCTCATCAGCTAGTATTATTTTTGGGTCCTGAGCAAGTGTTCTTGCTACAGCTACTCTTTGCATTTGCCCGCCTGATAACTTATCAGCTCGAACATAAGCTTTGTCTAAAATTCCGACTTGATCTAGAGATTCTAAAGCTTTTATTTTATCTGTTTTTGAGTATAAACCGAGTAAAGACTTCCATAGTGGCATATCTGGAACTCTAGATGCTAAAACATTTTTTATCACGGTTGTTCTAGAAACCAAGTTAAATGACTGAAATACCATTCCTATATTTCTTCTAAACTTTCTTAAACTCTTCCCTTTTAAATCATTTACTACCAATCCATTAACTGTTAGTGTTCCTTCTGTTATTCCATGCATCTTATTTATAGCCCTAATTAATGTAGACTTACCTGCCCCTGAAAGCCCTATAATAGCGACAAACTCGCCTTGCTCTATTTCTAGTTCGACATTTTTTAAAGCTTGAACACCACCAGGGTAAGTTTTACTAACATTCTCAAATTTTATCACTTTATTTTCCCCCTGAAATAAATAAAGCCCATGCAAAAACTAGCATGGGCTCAATATTAATTAGTTTCCTTGTGATAGTAACTCTTGAGCCTCTCTTGCAACATCATAATCAGCTGATGTAGCTACTTGATAACCTTCATGGCTATAAATAGAGATAACTTGTAATCCTTCTTCAGTTTGTGCAATATTAATAAATGCTTGTTGTAAAGCAGCTTTTAATTCTTCAGATACTACTGATGTGTCACTTGTAACACTAACGGTATCATTATAAATACCAGAAGTAACACCAATTACACCTGTGTCAGTCCAAATACTATCAAGCCCTAATTCATCAACCCATCTGTCTGCATAGTCTCTTCTAGCATCAGCATAAATATTAATAACATCAACTTGACTTGTGCCTAATCTATTAACAGCTGTCCCATAAGAATCCATTCTTACAATATTCATGTCTGATAACATTACGCCAAAGTGATCTCTAACCCAAATAGTTGGATAGATGTATCCAGCTCCTGAGGTTGATCCTTGAACACCCCAAACAGCGCCTTGTAAATCTTCAAGTGTTAATTCTTCACCACTATTTACTTTACTAAGTAATTCTTGACCCTTCTCAGAAGGACCAGCTACTATGAGTGAGCGATAATAAGTAACTTGCTCATCTATAGGTAGTGTAGGTTCGCCATCATTCCAATCAGCTGGATTGTCTGAGTCTTTATTAAGACCAGCTCTTGTAGCTGTTAGAATTACATCTGCTCCATCATCATACAATACATACGTACCACCAGGAATTAGACCAACATGAGCTGAACCAGCTGATAAAGCCTCTCCAACTGCGTTGTAAGTAGTACCAACTTTTATGTCTACTTCACCAATATTGAACCCTAATTCTGCTAGTTCATCCTTTAACATAGCTTTCAAAGGTTCTGTTGTTGTAATGATCTCATCAGGCTCTCTGGAAGGAACAAAATAAACAATTAAAGTTTCTAATTCTTGTACTTCGTCACCGTTACCCGCTGGATCTTCAGCATCTGGTGTACATCCGCTAAATAGTGTGATTGCTAACACTACAATAAGTGCTAATGGTAATAGTTTTTTCATGAATTACCTCTCCTCAAAATTATTTCATAATGAATTATACATATTAATACGTATGTTAACAACTATATTATATCTGCATTATGAAATTTTATTGCAGAATCCATATATTAAGCCAAATTCTACATTCTCTAAAATAAGTATTAATTTCTTTTATGATTAAGCCTTTTCACTGCTACTGTTGAAAAGTTGCACAACACAAGCACCATCATATAACCTTTGTGCTTTATCTTATCAAAGTTTTTTGTTATAATATTTTAGTATAAATTGATGGGGGTGTATTAGATGGATCAGGTAAAATGTCTAAAATTGAAAGAGAATAACGCTGTTTGTCCTTGCAAAAATACCAAATGTGAGAACCATAGTGTGTGTTGTGATTGTGTAAGCCATCATAAAAGCAAGAATAATTACCCTGCTTGTTTAAGATACGAAACTTCTAGCTAAATTGACACAAAACTGTCACATAAAGCTAGTAGAATGAAATCATCAAAGAGAAAGGATGATTATTGTGAAAAAAATAATAGCTATTGTAGCAGTTTTTAGTCTATTTGTTGTTGGAGGAGCGCTTGCTTTTAATGGAGGCAATGGTATTTCTAGTTTTGGTGAGTTCGGCAGAGGCATGACTCATATGTCCAGCTTAACAGGCAGAAGCCTAGAAGATATCGCTGAATTAAAGGGTAGTGGTTGCATAGGTGGAACTTCTATGATTGATTCACTTAAAGAAGAAGGCCTATATGATGAGTGGAAAGAGAATATGTTAAAAGGCTTTGAAGAGCAGTTAGCTTATCAAGTTGAAAATGAAAGAATTACAGAAGAAGAAGCGGTACAATTACTTGAGGATTTATCTGACCGAATAGAAGAAGGCCCTCCATTTGCATTTGGGCATGTTATGGGTAGAGGTAGAAATAATAGTAAAAGTTATAGATCAAATAGATAACTAAATAAAATTAAATGCAAAACTTTAAATAGTTTTGCATTTTTTTATATATACGCGGATTGTAAAATTAAACTAGAAAAATAAACAAGGCCAAATGTGATATACTC
>CAZJHT010000010.1:0-64508 GCA_964546025.1 uncultured Clostridiaceae bacterium | reverse complement strand
CCTTTGTATTATTATATCATCTACACGACAACTAGTCTGACACAGGGGGAAGTGACAAACTATGAAGTTTCAGTAAGCACTTCTAGAGGCATAAGGGATCTAAAAGTTTCTGGTATTATGAAAAATGATAATATTTATATTTCTGCAGATGATATTACTGACATGAAAAAGCTTACATATAGTCTTGAGCATAGTCGTATGAATTATCAGAATATGTTTAACTCAATAGATGAATTTATTTTTATACTAAATAGCAATGGAGAAATTATCTATAGTAATAGAGCAGTAAATGAGAAAACAGGGTATTCAGTGAGTGATCTGCGAAATATAAGATTTAGCGGAATTGTTCTAGATAAAAATGTTAATGAGTTAGAAGAAGATTTAGTAGAAATTCTAAATGGTGAGAGGGTGGATAGTCACCTCACATTTCAGACAAAGGATAAAAAAGGAATTCCTACTCATGCAAAAGCATGGTTAAGTAAGTGGAATGATGGGGATGTAATATTTGTTTTTGCTAAAGATTTAAGCACAGAACAAGAACTACTAATTAGATTTAATAAACTATTCTATAGTAATCCAAACTATCTTACACTACATGATTATCAAGATGAGAAGATACTAGAAGTAAATGAAACATTTCTTAAGACATTTGGGTTTACTAAAGAAGAAGTTATAGGAAAGACTTTCAAGGATATAGGGCTACAAAGTCTAGTTAAATCTAGTTCATTAAAATCTTACTTAACATCAATAAAAACAACTCATGAAGAGACTTATTTTGATGGCATTAAGAATATTAATCTACTTCATTATATAGAGCTTATTGAGAGTAACACAGCAAACTATCTATTGTCCGAATTAATCGATGTGACAGAGCTTACAAAAGCTAAAGAACAAGTTCAGTATTATAGTAGTTTTCAAGATATTTTGATGAAACTTGCAACAGAGTTTATAAATGTTCCTTTAGATAAAGTAACTAATACGATAAACAAAGCGTTAGAAATGATGGGTAAATTCATAGATACAGATAGAGTGTATATATTTGACTACAATTTTGAAAAAGGAACGACATCAAACCTTTACGAGTGGTGCAATGATAATATTGAACCACAGATAGAAGTACTTCAAGATGTTCCACTTGAGTCTATAGCAAGTTGGGTTAATCGCCACTTATTAGGAGAAACTATTCATATTACAAATGTCTCAAACTTAAGTAATGATGACAAGGTTAGAGTTATACTTGAGTCTCAAAACATAAAAAGTGTATTAACTGTTCCAATGATGTTAAGTGACACTTGCGTTGGATTTGCTGGGTTTGATTCTGTAAGGACTGAAAAAATATATACAGATGAAGAATTAGACTTATTGCATTTGTTTACTCAAATGATAGTAAATATACTCAATAGGGAACAGCAAGAAAAGCTTTTAATTGCAAAAATTAATGAAAGAGAAATATTAGTAAATGAAATCCATCATAGAGTAAAAAATAACCTACAAATTGTATCAAGCTTACTTTATTTACAAACATTGCATACAGATAGCAAGAAAGTTAAGAAAATTTTGCAAGGGAGCATTAATAGACTAAAGGCAATGGCCCTGTTACACGATAGAATATATAAAGGAGATGATTTGGGAGATTTTAATTTTAAAGAATATGTTATTGGAATAAATAAACAACTTTTTGACTACTATACAATAGGTAAAGATATTAAGTTAATAATGGATATAGACAATATTAGAATTAACATTAATAAAGCTGTACCAGTTGGGTTGATGATAAATGAGCTAGTAACTAATGCTGTTCAACATGCCTTTATAGATAGACAGACAGGTATGTTAAGTATTAGGGTTAAAGAAGAGGAAGAATGTCTTATTTTAGAGATAGCGGATAATGGCATTGGGATTAACATTAGTTTGGATGAACTGAAAATAAAGTCACTTGGTATGCAAATAGTAGATAGCTTGGTTAATCAGCTAAGCGGGACTATGATTTTAGAGGTTAATAATGGAACAAAATTTACTATAAAGTTACCAAAAGCAAATCTTAGTTGAGGAAGGTAATTATGGATAAGAAAAGGATACTCATTGTAGAAGATGAAAATATAATTGCTCTTGAATTGATGGAGCGATTGATTTCTCTTGGTTATATAGTTGAAGGAGTAGTTAATAGTGGGAAGCAAGCCATCGATTTTGTAAAAGGGAATGATGTTTCACTTGTGTTAATGGATATTAGACTACAAGGTGAGATAGATGGTGTTGATGCAGCAAAACAGATATCAGAACTGAAAAATGTCCCTATTATTTATTTAACTGCTCATAGTGATGATAAAACACTTGAGAGAGCTAAGTCTACAAATGTATATGGATATGTAATAAAACCAATTAATGAAGATGATTTAAGAGTAAGCATAGAGATAGGCTTAGATAAGTATGAAAAGGATATAAGAGGACAAGTTCCTGGGCTAAATGGTTTAGAGAGCAATAGCTCACAAAAAAAAGTCCAAATATGGAAGGGTTCTGAACTTTTGCATTTCAATCCTTCTGATATAGAATACTTAAAGATTGAGTCTGGTGTTGTTTGCTTTTATATAAAGGGGCAAGAACATTGTCAAAGAGGGACACTTAAGAGTTGGGAGAAAAAACTTAAGGGTTACCATTTCTTTAGGTGTCACAAAAGCTATATTGTTAACACCCTAAAGGTAAGGTCTTTAAGATCTGATGGTGCTAATGCATATATAATAGAAATGGAAAATGGAAAAGAAGAAATACCTTTAGCAAGAGACAAATACTCAGATTTAAAAGAAATATTGCAGCTATAAAGTATTGGTTTATCCTTTTATATGGATAGACCTTTTGTTTTAAATATAGTGAAAAAGCAGGGAATCAAACTTATTGGTAGAATTAGTAAATAATACTATTTTAGATTATGGAGATGATTAGATGTCTGGTATCAAGTTAATAACTAAATATGCCGATAAGTATATTAACAAGATTGATTTATTAAATATTGAAGATAAGTTACGTAACGCTCATGAAATCTTACATAGACAAGAAGGGCTTTGCAATAATGGAGCTGAGTGGATAGACTATCCAACTAAGGTTAGTGATTTAGAACTTAATAATATAATCAGTATTGCAAGTAAAGCAAGAGAGAAGAACGCTTTTATAGTTATAGGGATTGGTGGTTCGTACTTAGGAGCTAGAGCAGCTATTAGTGCACTCACCCATACATTTTACAATCAACTTGGAAAAGATAGAACTGGAAACCCAGAGATATACTTTGCAGGGTATAATATAGACCCAGATTATTTGCTTGAATTATTAGAGATTATAAATCATAAAGATGTAGTGATAAATGTAATTTCTAAGTCAGGAACTACATTTGAAACATTATTGGCTTTTAGGCACCTAAAAGAAGCATTGATCACGAAATATGGAGAAGAAGAAGCTCTTAGTAGAATTATTGTTACCACAGGGGATAAAGGACTTTTAAGAGATTACACTAATAAGTATGATTTAGTCAGTTTACCTATTTCAGATAATATAAGTGGTAGATATTCTGTTTTATCCACAGTAGGCCTTTTACCAATGGCAGTGGCTGGCATTAATATTAGAAAAGTTATGGAGGGTGCAAAAGAACAAGCACTTGAAATGAAAGATTTTAGAATGGACCATCCAAGCTATCTTTATGCAGCAATTAGATATCTTCTATATCAAAGTGGCAAAAAAATCGAGGTATTTTCTTATTATAAAGAGAAACTCAGATATTTTGCAGAGTGGTATAAACAATTATTTGCTGAAAGTGAAGGTAAAGAAGGAAAAGGATTGTTCCCTACATCTCTTATGTTTACAACTGACTTGCATTCATTAGGTCAATTACTTCAAAGCGGTGATAAAACATTTATGCAAACATCTTTAGTAATAAAAAACAGTATAGAGATGAAAATAAAAGATGACAACGATGATCTGGGTAATCTTAATTACTTAGCAGGGGTTTCATATAATGAGATATTAAATTGTGTAAAAAATGGAGTTGTTAATGCTCATTATTCTGGGGACTCTCCTAATCTAATGATTGAGCTTGAATCTCTTGATGAGAAGACAATTGGCAAATTGTTTTATTTCTTCCAAAAATCTTGTGCACTAAGTTCATTATTGCTAGAGCTCAATCCTTTTAATCAGCCAGGTGTTGAGGAGTATAAAAGGGAAATAAAAATTAATTTAGATACAATTTGTGAGAGAGATAAAAAATGAGAATAGGCTTTGATATAGGCGGGAGACACATTGCTGGAGCGTTAGTAGACAATGAAGGGAATATACTAAAGAAAAAAGATATATATACAAATAAAAGATGGACGATCGAAGAAATTCTATCAAGTGTATTCAATATATATAACGAAATAAAAGTAGATAACTTAGAAAATATAGGAGCAGGAATACCTGGAGCAGTTGATTCAAGAAAGGGAAAGGTTATATTTTCAAGCAATCTGCCTTTTAAGGATATTAACCTAGCTAAACTTTTGAGTAATAAGCTTAATGTTAAAGTAAAAATAGAAAATGACGCTAATTGTGCAGTATATGGAGAAATGCTTTTTGGTCAAGCAAGAGGCTATAGTGATATACTGCAAGTGACAATAGGCACAGGAATTGGTGGAGGCCTTGTTATAAACAAAAAAATTTATACTGGTCATAATGGTTTTGCTGGTGAAATTGGACACCATGTAATAGTTGCAGATGGGGAGTTATGTGGATGTGGTAAGCAAGGTTGCTTTGAGGCTTATGCTTCAATGAAGTCGTTAGTAAATTATGCAGAGAAAAATGTAAATGGTGTAAAAGATACGGAACTGAAAAAGGGTAGAATAACTGGAAAAGAGATTTATAGACTTGCAAAGATAGGAGACCAATATGCACAAAGATTAATGAGCAGGCATATTTATTATTTAGCAATTGGAATATCAAACTTAATCACAATAATTCAACCAGAATTAGTGCTAATCGGTGGGGGAATAAGTGAAGAAGGGGAATTTCTTGTTACCCAATTAAATAAAGAGATAAAGAGATATATTTATGGCAATCATGATTTTAAATTAAATGTAGCAAGGCTTGGAAATCAAGCGGGAATTTTAGGAGCAGCTTATATATAGAATTGAGAAGGAGAAGGCCATGAGAAACAAGTACTTTTCATACAAAGAAGCGATCAAAATAGCACTTTGGTACTTAGGGTTTGGTGTCTTGTGGATAATATTCTCTGATTATCTAGTATATTCTGTAATTAGTAATACGCAATTTGCACAAAATGTGAAAGGTGTGGCTTTTGTTTTTATTTCCGCATTGTTAATATACATGCTTGTAGAAAGAAGACTAAAGCAAATTGAGGTAGCAAATAGTAAACTACAGGAAAGCCTTGAAAAACTTGATATTGCTTATAAGGAATTACAATTAAAGGAAGAAAGGCTTCAAGAAAGTAAAAATAGATATGAGCTTGCTCTTAAAGGAGTAGAAGGAATTTGGGACTATGACTTTAAGAAAGATCAGCTTAATATGTCCTCTTGGCTGGTTAGATCACTTGGATTAGAACAAGGAAATCTGTTTGATAGTTTAGATAGGATACTTCATCCTGATGATTATGACAAGTTTTACTCTCAGATCAATTCATATTTGAGTAAAGAAGTAGATGTGTATCGATCTTTTTTCAGAGTTAAGGATACAGAAGATAATTATATCTGGGTAATGAATACAGGTTCTGCTAAATGGAATAGTAGTGGGGAAGTTGTCAGAATGGTTGGTGTAATATCTGATTTTGATGAGTACTTTAATCTAAGAGAAGAAGTAGAAAACTTAGCTTATTACAATCAAGAGACAAACTTGCCAAATAGGCATAGCGCAGCAGCATTAATTAAAGAAAAATTACAAGAAAAAGAGAGCTGTTTTTCTGTGATTTATATTGGTCTTGATGATTACATAGAAATTGAGAATGCAATGGGTTATGAGTATTTGATTGAAAGATTAAGTCATTTAGTTGATATTATGAAAGAAATAAAAAATGATGATTATTTTCTAAGCTATCAAGAGGCCTTTGAATTTATAGTAATTACTAACGATGATAGAGTAAATAGTTTTGTAGAAAGTTTATTTAACAAATTAGAAGAAGAAAGAGTAGAGAAAGGTATAAGTCACTATATGTCACTAAGTGTCGGCATAGCTAACTCTATTAATTACAAAGATCCATATGATTTAGTTAAAGATGCAAGAGTTACCATGGTGGAGGCAAGAAAGAGCTATGAAAATAGTGTTTTGTATTATTCAGAAGAAATATCTAATATTAAAGCTAAAGAGTTTAGCTTAGAGGGTGATTTAAGGAAAGCAATAGAAGAAGATGAGCTATTCTTGGAGTACCAACCATTTATTTGTTTAGAGAAGAGAAAAATAATTGGATTTGAAGCTTTAGTTAGATGGAACCACCCTAGTAGGGGAGTGGTTTACCCAGATGGTTTTATTAGTTTAGCAGAGAAAAAGGGTTTCATAAAAGAAATTGGAAAATATGTTACTAATGAAAGCGTTAGACAGTTAAGAGAGTGGCATGATAAAGGTTATGGGTACTTTACAATGGCTATTAACATATCGCCTTTAGAAATTCACCAGACAGATTTAGCAAGTGAGTTTAGTAAAGTGCTACAAAAATATGATATGCCGGGTGAATTTATAAGCATAGAAATAACAGAGGATGTTGTTATAGAAAACATTGAGAGAGCTAATGAAGTTTTGACTAATTTAAGAAACTTAGGTATAAAAGTATCTCTTGATGATTTTGGAATAGGTTATTCATCATTTAGGTATTTACAAGAGATGCCAATTGACTTTATGAAAATAGATAGAAGTTTTGTTATAGAGATGGAATACAAGAAGAATAAAGATTTTGTAAAATCGGCAGTAAGCTTGGGAAAGAATCTAAACCTAGAGGTAATAGCAGAAGGAATTGAGAATGAAGAAAGTTGCAATTTCTTAAAAGAAATAGGATGCAAACTTGGGCAGGGATACTATTTTTATAAACCAAAGTCAGCTGAAGCAATAGAGGATATATTAAGAAAGCAGCCATAATTAAAAATGGCTGCTTTTGCTAGTTACTTTCTATTTTTAAATTCCACGTAATATCAGCTACTTTAGAAGTAGTTTGATAAACAGAGCAGTACTTACCCGCTAACTCAGCAGACTTTTCGAGTCCTTTTTCTGTTGAGGGATTTATTATCGTAATATCTAAGTTTACCCATGATAATAATGTTGGTACTTCTTTGCGTTTTTCTCCTGTGATGCGAATTGATGCGCTATCATAAGTAATTTTTTTCTTTTCTATAATTTCAAGAAATGTAGCATAAAAGCAAGAGCCAAGAGCTCCTAAATACATATCATAAGGTAGTAATTGTCCTTCATTCCCACCTACATTGAATGTTCCATTCTTAACCACTAATTCACCATTAAAGCCATCACTAAAATTGAGAGTTATATCTTGTTTAGACACTTTAAATGTCCTCCTTTTGTGTACTACATAAATCTTATATTAAAAATGGTAATAATTCAATAGAATTTGACATTATTTAATATAAAGATATTTCGCTGCAAATAAAAGTAAAGAATATAATGAAAAAAGATAATAAAATCTACATTAATCTTACGGAAATGTAGAGGCTATTCAATTATTAATATTTCACAATGCAATCTTTTGCTATATAATGGGTATACTAGTAGCGATTACTTGTAATTATTAAAAATTAAAAGGAGATTTAACATGTTAAGACTAATCGGTTTAGTTGTAGTTATATATAAAATAGCCGTTATAAATGTAAAAATCTTCTTTGTATGGAGCTTCCTTAAGTTTTTCAAAGCAAGTAAAGGAAATGCTACATGGAAAGATATAGGGAAACTTTTTGATATAAGTATATATAGTGAATTTATGACATTTTATATGTTAGATAAAATTCCAGGATATAAAAGACTCTTAACAAGACTGCATTTAGAAAAAGAAGATGGATCAGAGATATTGATTGACATAGTAATGATAACGCAAAAAGGCGTTTATGTGATTCAGCCAAAAGACAGACAAGGTGAAATTAAAGCAGATCAAGAACAGATGCAATGGATAGAAAATCATGATGGAGAGCATAATAAGTTTTATAATCCTATATGGCTTAATGAGACATACATAAACCTATTAGCGAAAACTGCTGATATATCAACTGAAAAGTTTATATCTGTTATTTTATTTAAGGCTGATTGCCAATTAAAAGAAATCAAGAACATATCAAAAGATGTGTTAGTACTAAAGAAAGAAAATTTAATTGAGAGTCTCAAGAGTGATTTAGAAAAAAGAAATATTGTATTAAGTGAAGACGAAGTAGACGCATTATTTAAAAAGTTAAAAAGCTATATAAAACTTGAAAGCATAGTTGAAGAAGAGCATTTTAAAAACATTGAGAAAAAATTTGTACTGTAGGCGGAGGAAAAGTTTTGAGAATTTTAGAGTTATTAACTATAGAATTAAAAGTATTAATTGTTGCAGCAATACCCATTATAGAACTTAGAGGAGCAATCCCAATGGGAATAGCTCTTGGCATGTCTCCACTTCATGCATTTATAATAAGCTATTTTGGTAGTTTATTACCAGTACCTATCATAGTTTTTGCATTCAGACCAGTTGTAGAATGGCTAAAGAAAACTGTGTTAAAAGATATAGTAGAGAAAGTTTCAAATCGAGCACTTAACAAAGGTCAAAGGATACAAAAGTATGGATTTGTCGGACTGATTCTTTTAGTAGCCATACCACTGCCAGGTACAGGCGTTTATACTGGCACACTAGCAGCTACATTGCTGAACATGAGATTTAAATGGATTCTACCAGCAGTAATGATTGGCAACCTAATTGCGGGGTTAATTGTTTTATTTGTAAGTCAAGGTGTGATTTCAGTATGAAAAGTGTATAAAAAGTCTCGATTATTATTGAAATACTGTTGAATGTAGGCGTTTAATGGAGTAAAATTAATGTGAGTAATTTGTAGTTTTCTTGCCTTTTTATGTATAGTGTCTAAATAATAACAGAACAATTCATTTCAGTAGATTTAACTCACACGTGACAAACATCAGGTAAAAGTATTTAGACTACTTCTTAGTAACCCAGAACTAAAGTATAAAAATCCTTCTAAAAGGTCATATCTCAAATGTGATATGTGGTTATCTGTAGCTCACAATGTAAAAATATTACAATGAAGCTATAAGATAGATGGCAAATGTCACAAACAAATGACAGATTCTCTAGATTGTCTTTGTTTATGAGGTATTGAAGGCAGATGAAAACAAATTCAATATTTGAGAGGAGTTGGTTTTTTTGATACGCAAACTGTTTAGTAGTATTTTGGTAATTGTATTGACACTGTCACTTTTTACAGGTGTTGCTTATGGAGGCGCTGATCCAATAGTAAAGTTTGTAGAAGAGTTGTTTTATATGGATAACAATGAAATGTTTATGGATATGGTAGATACTTTCCATGCTTTAAGCGATAATGCTAGAGATGATTTTAAAGATATATATCTAACTATAGTAGAAGCTTTAGATACGATGCATGAAGCAGAAATATCTGATACTGAAAAAGAGATTTATGATTTAGTAGTTCAGTTTGTTAGTGATCCTACTGTGACGAGCACGACACTTTCTAACATGAGAAGTTACTTAGGAGATAATAATAGTAGTAGCTTTGCTGATGCATTTTATGCAAGAGGAATTCAATTTGGCTCTGTTGGTATAGATGAAGATCTAATCTCTAGAGGAGTAACTAGACTTGATAGGGTTTTTGAAGGACTTAAGCTCACAAGCGAGTTGAAGATTAGAATTATTCGTAGGAATACAAGTACGAATAGGTATAGCGATAACGGAACAATTGACTCTCTTCTAAATGCATATTTTATTATAGGTGGAAATGATTCTCCAGAAGCTAGAACTAAAGCTAAAGACGCTTTCAATGATCTAATTGATTTTTATAACAATGACTTAAGCGCTAGTGATAAAACGGTTGTAAATAATTATTTTAGTGGCAAATTAGGAATTGTTAGCAACTTTACACCAGATACTGGCACAACACCAGTCACGCCTCCTCCTGCTACAGTAGTAGATGAGTTTGATGAGGCGATTGATGAAGAAGACATTGATGAAGCGGAAGAGATTTTAGGTGAAAGAGCAACTAATGCTCAGTCAGAAGAAGATGCAGAGAAAGTATTGGGTAATGCTAACAAATATTTAGAGACAGTTACAAAAACTATCAGTACTAATGTAGGCGAAGCTGAAGTACAAGTACAAAAAATTGCACAAACTGTAAATACAGCATCTAATACTATTGCTTTGATAACAGATCCAGCAAAAGCTCAAGAGAAAGCAACAGAATTAATTAAGCAAATTGCTAGTACAACAAAAGCAGCAAAAGAGGTTGGAGCGGAAGTAATTGAACTTGAGAGAGTTGCTGAAGAGCTAGCTGCAAAAGTAGTAGAGAAGGCAGGCGCGACAAAGGTGACTGCAACAGTGCTAGAGAGAAAAGCAACAGCTAATTTAACCACAACTTCTATAACAGATCAGGTAACTAAAGCCAAAGCGGCAGCTGAAGCTATGGCAAAAGAGTTAGTAGATAATGATATTGCGACAACAAAGGCAAGAGTAGAAACAAAAGTTTCAATCAATGTTGAGGCTGAAGATGTTGATGAAGTAGAAGTTTCATTGCCTAACTTAAAAGAAGTATTTGAGCAAGTTGATAAGGTAAAAGTATCCTCATCAGTTGCTTCATTTGAGTTAACTAAAGATACAATTGAAACAGAAGATTCAGAAGACTATGAAGAAAAAATTAGTTTAAGTGCAAAGAGAAGCTCTCCTGATGAAGTTGAAGCTCTAAGAGCTACTTTAGCAGCTGGTGAAAGCATTCCAGAAGGTGCAGAAGTAATTAACCTAACAGCTTCAGTAGCTAGGGTTAATAAATCTACAGGAGAAACAGAAAGCACAAGAAGCGTTACTACTTTTAACCAGAGAATTAAGGTTGCAGTATCTTATACACTTAAAGAAGGCGATAATCCAAGAGAAATTAGTGTATTCTTAGTAAAAGATGATGGTACTATTGAGAAAGTTGGCGGAGTATATAACTCTGTGACAAAACAAGTAGAGTTCTTCCGTAGTACATTCAGTAATTACTTTGCTGCAGCATTAAGAGTAGCATTCACTGACACAGTAGAGTTAGATGCATTATATAAAGATGCTATTGAAATACTAGCTGGAAAAGGAATGATAGCAGGTAAAACTGCACAATTGTATGATCCAGAAGCACTAGTTACAAGAGCAGAGTTTGCAGTTTTAATAGCAAGAATATTGCAACTTGAAGCTGATCCAGCAGATATGCCATTTACAGATGTAGATAATAGTAATGCGTGGTATCGTAACCACTTAGCAGGAGCATATAAAGCAGGTATTATAAATGGTAGATCAACTACAGTTTTTGATCCTAACAGTGATATTAATAGACAGGAAGCAGCTGCAATAGTAGTAAACGCTGCAAGATATCTAGGATATAAAGATGCTGATGGATCATTAATTGCTACACGATATGAGGACCATGGCGCAATAGCACCTTGGGCAGTAAAATCAGTTGCAACTGTACATAGAGACAGATTAGCAAGAGGAATGTACGATGTTAGTTATCAACCATTAGTTAAAGTAACAAGAGCAGAAACTGCAGTATTCATTTACAATATGTTATTTAGGTATAACTAAAAATAGACTAGGCATTCTTAGAAATAAGAGTGCCTAGTACTACCAAAGTACGGTGAAAAATAATGAAGAGTAATGTGAAAAAAGGCATATTTATATTAATACTACTGACTATTAGTATAATCATGCCTTTAATTTTTTCTGGCATGAATCAAGTTGAAGGTTTAGTCGCATATAATAATATCGATAGTGGTAGTTTGATTAAAAGCTCTAAGATAATAGTGCCTATTAAAGAAAATATCAATAGTGAAATAGAGAATGTAATTTACGAAGATAATACTAGTACACAAAATATTAATGTAGAAGATAGCTTTCATATTGACGATGAAGTAGAAGGAACCGTGGATGAACTTATAAATGAGTATTTAGAAAGTATAGAAGAGCAAGACCTCGAAAGAGGCAAAGAGTTATTAGAAAAATTAGACTTGGACTACCTATTATCATTTGATAGGACCAATTTGAGTGAAGATGATAAACAAGAGATAAAAGAATATTTGCAAAACAATTTGACCCCTGGTGAATACGATGAAGTTATTAGTTTGATAGGAAAATATATAGGACTGGTACAATAATGTTTATTGACATTCATACTCACATATTGCCATTTGTTGATGATGGATCTGATAGTATCAATACAACACTAGAGATGTTAAAGATAGCTGAAAATGAAGGAATAAGCGAAATAATAGCAACACCGCACTTTATTCCAAATTACAATAGTTACGATGGTGATAAACTAGATGAGGTGTTTAGAAGAATAAAAGAAGCAATTATTGAAAGCAATATCAATATTAATCTTTATTTAGGAAATGAGATATTTTTAGATGGTCACATATTAGATAATCTGAAAAGCGGACAATGTAAATCATTAGCTAGTAGTAGGTATATTTTATTAGAATTACCGTTAAGATGGAAAGATAGTGTTTTAGAAAATATAGTATATAATTTGCAATTAGCAGGATATCTAGTAGTATTTGCTCATATTGAAAGGTATGAAAAGTTTTTAGACATAAAAGTCTTAGAAAAATTCATTGATAAAGGCTGCTTGATGCAAGTAAATTCAAGTTCATTGTATAAAAGAAGTAAAAGTTATACTAAGAACTTACATAGGTTAATAGAGCATGATTTTGTCCACATTATTTCATCAGACTGCCACAATGCAGATTCAAGAAAGCCCAGAATGAAAAAAGCGTATGAGATAACAAGAGATTTGATAGGGGATTATGCTGATGATCTTTTTATCAATAATCCAAAAAAGATAATTGATAATCAAAGTATAGATCTCAAACAGCCTAGACCTATAAAGAAGACATGGTGGGGGAGGGGTTAATTTATGGATCAACATGATATGATTGACCAAGAAATAGACCTTCGTGAGTTAATTTTTATTATTTTAGAAAAATGGTGGATAATAGCAATTTTTATTGTTATAGGAGTATTAATAACTGCATTTGTTACAATGAATTTGATAACACCAATGTATGAATCAAGAGCAACCCTTTTTATTGGAAAAGATAGTTCTTCAATAGGAGGGCTAGATTTATCAATAGGTGATATTCAGTTTGATAGAAACTTAGTGTCAGACTATCGTGAGTTAATAAAGACTAGGCTTGTAACAACTGAAGTTATTAATTCTTTAGGACTGAATTTAACAGTTACGGAGCTTAGGAATAACTTAGATATTTCTATTATAAGTGATTCAAGATTTATGCATGTTGTATATAAAGACCCTAATCCACAGATGGCAACAACTATTGCTAATAGACTATCTGAAGAATTAATTGATAAAGCAGTAGATATTGTGGGAGTACAAAATGTACGAATTGTTGACTATGCTATTCCAGGAAAAAATCCAGTATCTCCAAGGACAACTCTTAATTTAGCAATATCATTTGTATTGAGTGCAATGATAGGTCTATTTAGTGTGTTTTTAATAAATATGTTAGACAACACTATAAAGAAAGAAGAGGATGTTGAGAGGCTTGGTTTATCAGTAATTGGCATAGTGCCAAAATTTGAAGGAGATGACAGAGATGATGACAGAGGATCTTGGTGGTCTCGTATCTTTAAGAGAACCTAAGTCTGCTCCAGCAGAAGCATATAGAATGTTAAGGACAAATTTAGAGTATACTGGTATAGATAAGAGTAAGAAACTCTTGTTATTTACAAGTGCTCGTATGAAAGATGGTAAAACCACCACAATTTCAAACTTAGCTATAACTCTAGCTCAAGCAGGTGACAAAGTCTTGCTAGTTGATTGTGATTTGAGAAAGCCACGTATACATAAAATATTTGGCCTTGATAATGAATTTGGAATAACTAATGTTATAGTAGGAAATCAACCGCTCAAGCAAGTAATAAAGAAATTTGAGCCACTTAAATATTTATCAGTTATAACAGCTGGGGTGATACCACCAATGCCAGCAGAAATTTTAGCATCTGATAGGATGGGAGAGGTATTAAAGAGGTTAAGTGAGCATTTTGACTATGTTCTAATTGACACTCCTCCTGTACTAAGTGTTACAGATGCCCCAGTGTTGTCTAGGTTTGTAGATGGTGTTATAATAGTTTCGGCTCTGGGTAAGTCAACACATGATGAAGTAAAAGCAACTAAGAAATCCCTTGAAAGAGTTGATGCAAATATATTAGGCATCGTATTAACTTTTGCAGAAAACAAGAGAGGTCAATATTACAACTACTATTATGATTATGAAGAGTAAGTAGGGAGAGGTTCTTAGTGAAGGTCAAGCCAGATCAAATAAAATATATAATACTTGATATTATACTTATTGTAATTTCAATAGCATTAGCTTTTATATTAAGATTTGAGTCATTTGATAATAGGCAATTATTAAATTATTATCCGATTATTCGACATCATATAATTCAAATCATAGCCTTAAAGCTTTTTATTTACTATTTTATGAACATCTATCGAAGCATATGGGAGTATGCTAGCATACCCGAGATGGTTCAAATTGTTGCAACTTCAATTATTGCAAATTTAGCAATGATAGCATATTTTGTAATTATGCAAGTTACTTTGCCTAGGAGTATATATTTACTAGTTTTGCTATTAGATACAGCTCTGATGGGATTGTCTAGATTTGCACCAAGAGCAAAATCTATTTTCCAGGCATTTCTTAAAACACAAGGGAATTATAAACGCATCATGATTATTGGTGCAGGGCAAGCTGGTGCTTTAGTTATTAAAGAATTTAATCAACACGACGACTTGAAAAGTAAACCAGCTGTACTTATTGATGATGACCCAAGTAAGCAAGGAAAGAATATTGCAGGTGTTAGGGTAGCTGGAACTAGTAAGGATATTGAAAAAGTAGCAAAGCAGTATGATATAGATGAAATCATAATAGCTATTCCAACAATTACAAAAAAACAGCTACAACAAGTTTATAAAGAATGCCAAAAAACTGATTGTAAAGTAAAAAAAGTACCTGGAATATATGAGCTTATAAATGGAAAAGTAGATATTAAAGAGATTAAAGAAGTTGAAATTGAAGATTTATTAGGAAGAGATGAAGTCCACTTAGATGTAAACGCAATTTTTTCTTATGTTAATAATAAGACGGTGATGGTAACTGGAGGTGGAGGGTCTATTGGCTCAGAGCTTTGTAGGCAGATAGCTGAATATCAACCTAAGCGGCTTATTATTTTAGATTTTTCAGAGAATAGCATGTATGATATATTAAATGAACTTAGAAGAAATCATCCAATACTTGATATTATCCCATTAATAGCATCTGTTAGAGATAATAAGAGAATTGTTAGCATATTTAGTGAGTACAGGCCTGAGGTAGTCTTTCATGCTGCAGCTCATAAACATGTCCCCTTAATGGAATATAACCCTCATGAAGCTATAAAGAACAATGTTTTTGGTACACTAAACGTAGTAAAAGCAGCTGATATGTATAATACAAATAGGTTCATTTTAATATCAACAGACAAGGCAGTAAACCCAACTAATATTATGGGAGCAACTAAAAGAATTGCTGAGATGATTATACAAAGTTATGATAAAAATAGTAATACAGAATATGCCGCTGTAAGATTTGGTAATGTATTGGGGAGTAATGGTTCAGTAGTCCCACTATTCAAGAAGCAAATCGAACAGGGAGGACCTATTACCGTAACTCATCCAGAAATCACAAGATACTTTATGACAATTCCAGAAGCTGTTCAGTTAGTTATACAGGCTGGTTCAATGGCAAAAGGTGGCGAGATTTTTGTCCTTGACATGGGAGAACCAGTTAAAATAGTTGATTTAGCTGAGAACTTAATAAAACTTAGTGGCTTTGAACCTTATCAAGATATTGATATTATGTTCATAGGCTTAAGGCCTGGTGAAAAGCTTTATGAAGAATTACTTATGGATGAAGAAGGTTTAGAGAAAACTGAAAATAACACAATATATGTAGGTCATCCATTGGACTTGGATTTTAAAGAGTTATGTGGACAATTAGAAGAGTTATCAACATATATTGAAGGTGATGTAAGGTCATTGATTGAAGAAGTAAAAAGGATAGTGCCAACTTATAAAAATGGAAACTGATTCTCATAAGAGAGTCAGTTTTTTTGTGTTTTTGCAGGTTAAGAAAAAGTTTTAGCGAATATTACATTATATTAGTAAAGTGAAGTGATAATATGAGTAGTGTTTTAAAGATAAACGGACTATCAAAAGAATACTTAATGGGGGAAGTAAAAGTTAATGCCTTAAGAGATGCTTCTTTTGAAATCGGTAGTGGAGAATTTGTAGTTATACTTGGTCCTAGTGGTTCAGGAAAGAGTACATTATTAAATATCATTGGAGGTATGGATGAGCCAACTTCTGGAGAGGTATTCTTTAGCGGAAGCAAGATCTCAAATTATAGTCAGAAAGATTTAACTGATTATCGAAGGTATCAAGTTGGATTTGTATTTCAGTTTTATAACTTGATGGCAAACTTAACTGCAAGAGAAAATGTTGAGCTAGCAACAGAAATAGCTAGAGATCCACTTAATATCGATGAAGTATTTACTTTAGTTGGTCTTGATGAAAGAAAAGACCACTTTCCATCTCAATTAAGTGGAGGAGAACAACAAAGGGTAGCTATTGCACGAGCAGTATGTAAAAATCCAGAACTACTACTTTGTGATGAACCAACAGGCGCACTTGATTATGATACTGGTAAGAAGATATTATCTCTACTTAGAGACATAAATAGTAGTTTGAAAAAAACTGTTTTAGTAATAACCCATAATGCGGCAATTGGAAAGATGGCAGATAGAGTAATTAGAATGCGCAGTGGTGAAATTATTGAGAATTATTTGAATGAGAAACCACTGAGTCCAGAAGAAATAGAGTGGTAAAATGAAGATTTTAGATCTTAGACTACTTAGAACAATTAAAGAGTCTAAAGGCCAATACATAGCTATATTAGTAGTCCTAACTATAGGGATTTTGATTTACACTTCATTAAATATTTCTTCGATAAACTTGAAAGACTCTCTTTACACTTATTATGATACTGGTAATTTTGCAGATTATTTTATCGAACTGATGAATACAGATGAAACTGTTATTAATAATATAATGGCTTTAGAACAAGTCAGTCAAGCAAACGGAAGGCATGTTTTAGAAGCACCCTTAATAACAAATGATGAAAATGAAAGGGTAACAGTTAGAGTTATATCTCTGCCAGAGAATGAAGACAGGATTAATAACTTAGAATTAATAGAGGGAAGATTGCCATTAAAGGGAAGCGCTGAAGTAGCTGTGCTAGAGCAATTAGCAGTTGCTAGGAATATTAATATAGGGGATAGTTTAATCTTTCAAGCTCATGGCCAGCAAATAGAACTAGCTGTAGTTTCTTTAGTTGCAAGTCCCGAGTTTGTCTACTTAATTGAGAGTGAACAGACCTTTATGCCAAACCCAGAAAATTATGGAGTTGTGTATTTAGATGAGGGTTTTATGTCAAGACAGTATGGTTTAGGCAGCAATTATAACAATATTGTCTTAACTTTGGAAGATAATTATAAGAATCATGACATGAAAAAACTGCTTGAGGATGTACTCAAATACACTGGGGTTATGAGAATAACAGAGAGAAGTGAACAAATAAGTAATAGAATGGTCCATGAAGAGATTAATGGACTTGAAAAAGCATCTAACTCTATTCCACTTATTTTCTTAGCAGTAGCAGCAATAATTCTAGGAGTTATGCTTAAAAGGATAGTTGAAAATGATAGAATAGCTATTGGTATATTAAAGTCAATGGGATATAGCAATAAAGAAGTTTTGTTCCATTATATGAAATATGCAATTAGCATTGGTATAATTGGAGGAATCATAGGATTAATTATAGGGTATGCATTATCAGGCATGATGACCAGTATGTATGTAGATTTTTTTAATATACCATTATTAACAGTCAACATATATTATGAGTATATAGCATTGTCTATGATTCTATCAGTTATTTTCTGTGTCCTAGCGGGATTATATGGAGCTATAAAAATAATAAAAATTCATCCCGCAGAGTCCATGAGACCCCAAGCACCAATGGTAGGAAAGAGAACAATACTTGAGAAATTGCCAAAGTTTTGGTCAAGTCTAAGTTTCAGTTGGAAAAATGTATTAAGAAATATACTGAGATCAAAAAGCAGAGTAATATTTATCATATTAGGAATATCGCTAACTTATGCAGTTCTTTTGTTTTCAGTATATATAAACGATGTGTTTGATGAGATGTTTAATTTGCATTTTGGGGAATTTATGTCCATGGAATATGAGATTAATTTCTCACAACCTCTTAATATGAATCAGATAGATTACTTTGAAGAACTTGCAGATATAGATTTAATTGAACCAAAAAACGAGTTTCCTTTTGAGTTCATAAAAGGTAGGGAAAACTATGTTATTAATATTATTGGCTTAGAAGAAAACACAAACGTATATAATTTTAGAGATCTTAGCTACATGCAAATGAAAGTGCCCAGTACTGGAATCATTGTCTCTGAAAATTTGGCTAGGAAGTTTGATTTGCAGCTAGGAGATTACATAGAAGTATCATCATTTATCCCTGAAAGAGATAATGTTTTACTTGAGGTTAAAGGTGTCACCAAACAGTTATTTGGCATCAATGCTTATATGAATATAGAGTTTATGAATGAAGTATTGCTCGATGGTGAAATGATGACAGGTATATATGTGAATTCAAAGGATAATATTGTTAGCAAATTTAAACATTTGCCTGTAGTATCATCAATATTGTCAAATCAAGAATTACGGGAAGTGTTTGAGGAGTTTACAGGACTTATTATATTGTCAATTGGAATGATGGTTGTTTTTGGTGGTATCCTTGGATTTGTTATTATCTATACAGCTACAAACATGAGTATTTCTGAGCGGATAATGGAGTTTTCTTCACTAAGAGTAATGGGTTTTAGAAAAAAAGAAATATTTGCTTTAATAAAAAAAGAAAACTATGTTTTGACAGTATTAGGTATTCTTTTGGGAATACCTCTTGGGAAAGCTTTTATACAAAGCTTAGATATAATGTTCTCAAATGAACTATATACATTAAGCATTAATGCGTCAATAATGAGTTATATTCTGGCTGCTTTCTTAACAATCTTGTTTATATATATAGCCCAATTTGCAACTAGACGGAGAATAGAGAAACTTGAGTTCTTAGAAGCTTTGAAGAATAGGATGGTTTAGTATGAAGAAAGTAATAATTATTTTAGTAATATCGTTAATAGCAATATCAGCATACTTCGCGTATGGCTACTTTTCTGCTGCAGAGGTCAATGTAGAAACAGTTATTGTGGGGGATGTAGTTGAATCATTTAATGAAAAAGGAACGATAAGAGTTAGGAACAGAGCAAATACACTAGCTCAGATAAATGGTGAGGTGCTTTTTGTAAACTATCAAGTCGGAGACAGTGTATCAAAGGGAGATGAAATAGTTACGATAAAGGCTAGTGATCTAGAGTATGATATTGCTGCTATTAAAAGAAGATTAGAACAAACAAAAATTACTTATCGAAGTTTAATTGAGCCAGAGGAAACCACACTAGAAAAAGCGAGTCTAGAGCTAGAGCTGCAGAAGGCTAATTTTGAATATGTTGCTGAAGAGTTAAGCAGAGCAAATATTTTATTTGAGAGAGAAATAATATCAAAATCTGAGATAGATAAAGTAAGATTAAACTATCAAAATGCGAAAATTATGTATGCGCTTGCAGAGAGTCAATATGAAGATGTAGTTGGAGGGGGAAGTGCATATCAGAGGGAACATATTAAAGCTCAAATAGAAGAAATCGAGTTAAATTTAGAAAGAATGGAAAGTTCTAAAGATAATTACTTTGTGAAGGCACCAATTTCGGGGACAATTGTTATGATTGATGTAAATGTTGGTGATACAATTTTGCCTAGTAGTGTTTTGTTTCAAGTAGCTGACCTTGATAACAGGTATTTATATCTTGAGGTTCTGGAAAGTAGAGCAAGAGAGATAGAGTTGGGGCAAACAGTAATATTAGAAGATGGTAATGTCATAAGCATTGAAAAAATTCACCCAATAGCTTTTGAAAGGATGTCAGATTTAGGAATTAGGCAAAAAAGAGTTGGTATCGAATTAGCTCTACCAGAAATTCTTGCTAGGATTGCCGGTAGTGAGCTTGACGTTGAAATTATAATTGATAAAAGGAATAATGTAACAAACATATCAAGAGATAGTATGTTTATAGAAAAAGACAAGAATTATGTTTTCATAATTGAGGATAATGCAATTAAGAAAAAAGAGATAGAAGTAGGCTTGGTTACATCGGATAGAGTTGAAGTTATTTCAGGATTGGAAGAGGGGGATCTAATAGTAAAAGCTCCAAGTGCTGACTTGAGTGATGGACAAAGAATAAAATATTAAATTTTTGGGGGTATCTAGATGATAAAACTTGATGAAATTCTCAGTGTAAAATACTTGAGTGGATTTGAATGGGCACCTGACGGAAGTAAAATGTTATACAAATATAATGATGGTGGAATCACTGATGTATACCATGTCGACGTTAAAACAAGAGTAAGCAAAAAGATTAGTAGTGCAAGTAGCGGGGTTTCTGATTTTGTCTATACAAGCTACGGTATAATTTTGATAGAAGACGGAAACGTTGTTATCTATGATGAAGATTTTAATAAGGAAATGATAACAACTTTGGGTGGAATCAGGCCAAAACTAGCTTTATCAAAGTGTGGTAACAAATTTGCTTTTACTGATGGTAAAAGCATCACCTTTTATAGCCTTAAGCATAAAAGAGCAAGTAGCTTTATGGGACTAGGAGAGGTTTTTGCAGGTAGATTCAGTCAAACAGTAGGAATGGATGCTTTCGATTTTTCACCTAATGGGAAGCTTTTCTTGTATACATTCTTAGATAAAACACAAAAACCATTTTTAGCGATAGCTACAAATCAAGGAAAACATGTATGGCAATCTGATGGACACAAAGATATGATAGAAGAAGGTAAATGGCTTGATAATACAAAGTTTATTTATCGTATAAGTGGGAGGTTTAGAGCAAATCTAGACTATTACATCGCGACAATTCCTCATCAAGAAGACTGGAAGGACTACAGTGTTATTAATGCTGTTAGCCAGTTTGTTATAGATAAAGAGCATATTCTATCAGTAGGGGATGAGCTAGAGAGAGGTTCTTTTTATGCAAATGTTACACCTAATATGAAAAGAAATGAGCTCTTGTTTGGTCTAGAAAACGATGGATATTTTCACTATTACACATACTCTTTAAAAACTAAAATATTAAAACAATTGACATATGGGGAGTGCGAAGATATTGGGCAAATGGGAGACTCAATATCAATTAGTCCTAGCGGTAGTAAATTCGTATATGCTTCAAATAAAGAACACAGGATAGAAAGACAGTTATATGAGTACGATCTTGAATCTCATAGTGAGAGAAAGATAACTGATTTTTCTTTAACAAACCTAGCTCCAAAGTATTCTCCTGATGGCAGCTTATTAGCTTTTATGCATTGTAGTAAAAAAGAAAATGGGGATCTTTGGTTTGTTAATTTAGACAAATTAGAGTGTCAGCAGCTAACATTCTCTATGCCAGATGGATTAGCTGAAAAACTTGTAGAGACAGAACTAATTACATATAAGGGAGCAGAGGATTGGGATATTGATGCTTTCTTATTTAAGCCAAGTGATTTTGATTCAGAGAAGAGATATCCTGCTATAGTTTGGGTTCATGGAGGACCTATGAGGCAAATGAGAGGCTCATGGCACCCATCAGCTACTTATGCGCACTTCTATGCATATAATCAATTTTTAGTTAGTCAAGGATACATTGTGCTTTCTCCAAACTTTAGAGGAGGTATAGGGTATGGCAAAGACTTTAGATATGGACTTTATAAAAAGAAGGGTATAGATGATACAATAGATATTGTAAATGCAGGTAAATATCTAAAAAATCTAGACTATGTTGATCAAAGCAAAGTTGCTGTATATGGACTCAGTTATGGAGGATATATGACACTTCACTCATTAACTCAATATCCTGATGAATTTGAAGTAGGAATTAATATTGCTGGTTTATGGGATATTGCTCAATGGGGTAGTTGGATAGAAGACACCTATGGCAACTATCACGGAGATGCAAACTTCTGTGGGAAAATAGAAGAGAGACCAGACTTGTGGGCTAAAGGTTCTCCAGTGTACTATAAAGAGAATCTAAAGAAGCCATTGATGAATCTTCAAGGAACAAATGATCCTAATGTCGATTTTGAGCAATTAAGTAGTATAGTAAAAGACTGCGTAAAGTTGGGTGCAATTCATGAGTCAATATATTATCCTGAAGAGATGCATACATTTAGATTTAGGAAAACTTGGGAGGATGCTCTTCCAAGAATGACAGAATTCTTTAATAAGTATCTGAAATAGAATTGTTAACAGAGGTAGTTATAATTGACTGAACATAACTACCTCTGTATAATATTGGTTACAGAAAGCGCATGGGAGAGATATAATGACTAAAATCGCAATAATTACAGATAGCACTGCAGTTGTAGAGCCAGAAATTATAAGTAAATACTCTTTTCTTAAAATTTTACCATTACAAATAATTTTTCGTGACAAAGTTTTTCACGATGGTGATATTTCACAGAGAGATTTCTTTAACTTAGTTGATCAGGCAGAAGAGCTCCCAACAACATCACAGCCATCAATTGGGAAAGTAAACGAACTAATGGAAAACTTATTGCTTGACTATGATGAAATAATTTACATTACATTAAGCTCAAAAATAAGTGGAACATTTCAAACTGGGTTCATTACTGCAAATGAAGTAAGTGCAGATAAAATTAAAGTAGTAGATACTCTTATGACATCTACAGTCCAAAAAAGAATGGTTTGTAAAGCTTGTGATATGGTGGAAAAAGGTAAGACTGTTGCACAAATACTAGAATGCATGGAAGACATGAAGAAAGATCATCATGCATATTTGATAGTAGATGATCTTAACCACTTACAAAGAACAGGGAGAGTAAGTGGAGTAGCAGCATCACTTGGAACTATGCTTAAAATAAAACCAATTCTTAGATTCGATAGTGGAGAGATTATTCTTGATGAGAAAGTAAGAACAATGAAAAAAGCAATGAGTTATGTTATGCAGGTTATAGAAGAGAAAGAGCTAAAAAGTAACACACATATTTCACTATGTCATGCAAAAGGTGAAGATTATGTTTTGCAAATGCAGGAGCTCATAAATCAGAAGTATCCTGAATTTGAAACAAGTATAAGTGAAATGTCTCCAGTAATAAGTGTTCATACAGGACCTAAGTCTATTGCAATTGCTTGGGTAAATGGCTATTAAGATGATACAAGTTAGTATCCCCTACTATAAGAAATTAGATTTAAAATATTTAGTTTTAGATTACAACGGTACTTTAGCAGAGTTAGGGAAAGTAAAAGATAGTACAAAAGAACTCCTGATCAAGCTATCGGAAGAATTGAAAATCTATATTATTACTGCAGATACTTTTGGAAGTGTTCTGGCAGAAGTAGAAAACTTACCGGTAGAAGTTCAATTAGTATCAAGTGACAATGGTACGATAGACAAAGAAAACCTTATTAAAAAACTCGGTAAAAAAAACTGTGTAGCTATAGGCAATGGAAATAATGACTTATTGATGATTAAAGAAGCCGAACTTGGAATTTGTTTGTTAGGTCATGAAGGTTGTGCTAAAGATACGCTTTTAGCTAGTGACCTAGTAATAAAATCTATTGATGAAGCATTAGGGATTTTAATTAATAAAGACGCATTAGTAGCAACATTAAGAAAATAGCAAAAAAGATGGAAAGCTATAGCATGAGCTTCCATCTTTTTTGTTAAACAAAGTTCTTTTTAGCTAAAAAGAATAATTTAAACATTTCTATTATATTCATGTGATTAGCAAGCTTAGGATCATAGTTACCTATATTAAAAGCAAATTGCACTATGGTTCCTGTAAACAAAGCTGAAATAATTGTGCCAATACCAACGGGTCCACCTAGAAGAAAGCCAGTTAAAACTACTGATATTTCTATAGAAGTCCTAATTAGCCTGACAGATTTATTAGTTAGCTTGACTAATACCTCCATTAGGGCATCTCTTGGACCTGCACCTAGTTCAGTGCTCAAGTAAAAGTAAGAAGCAAAAGCAATCATAATAATACCAAAAAATAGCATTAATATTCTAACTATTAACACTTCACTGTTTGGAATGATATTTGCTCCAAGTATTATATCCACAAACACTCCTACTGCATAAGTATATAAAATAGTAGAAAATCCAGGTATAGTTTTAGCCAACATTGTCAGCGCTATAATGATAAATCCTGTTAATTGAGTAGCTTGTCCAAAAGTAATAGGCAAAACATTAGCCAGTCCCATATGAAAAACACTCCAAGGATCAAGACCTAAACGGGCTACTACAGTTAGTGAAATACCAACTGAGAAAAACAACAAACCAAGTACTAGGTTTGGAGTCTTTTTAAGAAGCATTCTCCATTTATTACCTTCCATTATTCATTCTTGCGCAGTAAATACCCAGCTGCTGCACCAGTGTGCTCTCCATCGTCTACAGATAAGATTCCATTTACAAATACTTTCTTTATTCCAGTTGGAAATTGTACAGGATTTGTATAGTCAGATTTAGTGCCTATTTTTGATAAATCAAACAATACTAAGTCGCCCTTATTTCCTGGCAAGATTAGTCCTCTATCCCAAAGACCAAGCCTGTAAGCTGGAGCAGCAGTCATTTTTCTAATTGCTTCCTCCAAAGTGATAACTCCTTTATCTCTTACATAAGTAGCTAAAACAGTAATAAAGCTTCCAAAAGTTCTAGGGTGAGGTAAGCCTGAAGTAAGAGGGCCATCTATGGGTCTAGCGCTACTATCAGAACCAACCATCATTAGAGGATGCTTCATTATTCTTTCAATGTCCTCATCAGAAATAGTAAAGTAAACAATACTTACTCTACCTTCATAGGTTTGCAAAATGTCAAAACATGTCTTAAACTCATCTTCATCATTTCGCTCTTTAGCTATTTGTGCAATTGTTTTGCCAACAATGCTTTTATCACTCAATGTGTCAGTAATTAAGATATTGTCAAACTCGACACCTTTATAAAAACTAATCCAGTTACCTGAACCATTTATCATCTCATGCTTCATTTTTTCTCTTAACTTAGGGTCTGCTAAGCGTTCACGCATTTTATATGCTCCGCCCTCATGAGCCCAAGGTGGTAATATAGCAGCTAACCCAGTAGCAGATGCTTTGTAAGGATATTGGTCAAAAGTTACATCAATATTTCTATTGCGGGCATTGTCAATAGTTTGTAAAATCTCAACTGATTTACCCCACATATGACGCCCCATCGCTTTTAGGTGTGAGATTTGTACAGGCACATCAGCCTCTTCACCTACTCTTAAAGCTTCATTTATAGCATCAAGTACATAGTCATTCTCTCCGCGAATATGAGAGAAATATAGTCCATCGTAATCTGATATTACCTTAGTTAATTCAATGATTTCATCTGTATCGGCATAAGCACTTGGCGTGTATATTAAGCCAGTACTAACACCAAAACATCCACTATCCATGGCTTCAATTAAAAGTTTCTTCATTTCATCCAATTGTTCTTGATTAGGTTTATCTGGATTAAAACCCATAACACACTGTCTAATTGCTCCTTGTCCAACAACAGGAACAACATTAACACTAATTTTCTTATCCTTCATCTGATTAAGAAAATCTCCAGTAGTTTCCCAAGTCACCTCAAGGTTACTCTTATCACTGGAGTCTTTTCTGAGGCTAGTAAAAGGGTATGGAGAACTTCCACATTGCCCTAATACATTTGTAGTAACACCTTGCAGTAGATGAGCATGGGCTCTTCCGTCTTGAAAGAGTATTGACTCAGAATGAGTGTGTATGTCAATAAACCCAGGGCTTAGATACAGCCCAGTTGCATCTATTTCTGTAATAGCCTTTTCTTTAGACAAATCGCCCACTTTAGCTATTTTGTCTCCACTAATGGCAACATCACCAATGCGCCAAGGATTCCCAGACCCATCAAGTATTTTTGCATTACGAATTATGTAGTTATACATTTTTATCCCTCCCAACTATAATTATTCGCTTAACTAAATAAAATTCCTGCTTATATGACTCAAATAAATTAATAGAGTAAAATCAATAGCTATGTAAGGTCACTTTAATGATATAATGTTTATATGAGAATAAACATAGGAGGATTTTATGAGAAACTTATTTGATAAAACAGAGCTAAAAGGAAATGTACTGAAAAACCGTTTCATGAGAGCAGCTACTTGGGAAAGAATGGCTGATGAAGATGGTACAGTTAATGATAGACTTATTGATTTTTATGAAGAGCTTGCTAAGGGTGGAATAGGTACAATAATAACAGGTTATGCTTTTGTTATGGATGATGAGCAGCCGAACCCAAAGATGATGGGTATGAGTAATGACAGCTTTATAGAAAAGAATAAAATTTTGGTAGACAAGGTTCACCAATATGATACAAAGATAATAATGCAATTGGCATATGGAGGTTCTCAAACTAGATATAATCTAGGTGAAAGAGTTATTTTTGCACCATCTGCTATTGAAAACCCAAACACAGGTGTAATGCCTAAAGAAATGACAAAAGAAGATATAAATACAGTTGTTAAGGCATTTGCAAATGCAGCACATAGAGCTAAAAAAGCAGGCTATGATGGTGTAGAGCTGCACGCTGCCCATGGATACTTATTGAGTCAATTTTTAAGCCCTGACTATAATAAGAGAACTGATAATTATGGTGGTTCAATCAATAATAGAATTAGAATCATATGTGAGATTTATGATGAGACTAGAGCTTTAGTAGGTGACGACTTCATTATAATGATAAAAATCAATGTATCAGATTTCACAGATGAAGGTTTTTCGTTTAAAGCATGTCAATTGGCATGTCAAGAACTAGCCTCTGTTGGGATTGACGCTATTGAGGTTAGTGGAAAAACCCCACCAGGATCACATAAAAAGGCAGAGTCTGTCTTAGCAGATTATGCAGCTATATTAGCAGAACAAGTTGATATCCCAGTAATACTGTCCCGACTTAACAGGACTCCACATGTTATGCATAATATATTAAATCAAACAAAGATTGAATATTTTTCTATGTCTAGACCACTTATAGCAGAACCAGGCCTGATTAATAGATGGTATAAGGATGAAAATGCTGCTAAATGTATTTCTTGTAATAAGTGCTATCACCCTGATGGAATCAGTTGTATCTTAAAATAAGGGGGAGTAAAGGTTGAAAAGGCTTAAGTTAGACCTTCAACTACTTGATAAACTTTTTGAGGGTTTTTCAATATTAAGGTGGAATGATAGATTAAGACCACTTGAGTTTTCTCAAATGGAGAAGGAATCACATAAAATGTTTTTAGCTTATCTCTTTGGGAAAATAGAAGAACAGCAAGGAAATCAAGTTGATTGGAAAATTATTATTGAAGGCGGTTTTTTCGAGCTGCTTAGAAAAATTGCATTATCAGATATAAAAGTTGTTGTTACTAGGCAGATATCAGAAGACAAAGATTTAAATAGAAGATTAAATCAATGGATAATAGATCGTTATCAAGGATTATTGAGTAAAGAAATGCTTGAAAAATTCATGACATACTTAGATAAAGAAGAAGATATAAGTATATTTGAGTATAGAATTTTAAGAGCAGCTCATAAGTATGCCACTTTGCGGGAATTTGAAATACTTGGTTTTATTGCAGAAAGAAACACTCTTTTTGATGAGACTGAGTCTGAAATGTATGCTAATTTAATGCCGCTTATGGAAGTTAAAGGACTTCAGCAAATGATTGCAAAGCAAGACTTATACAAGTTCAATCTTATCTTTGAACAGTTAAGATATCAAGTAAGATGGAGTCAAACTCCTAGGATACCAAAAACTTCAGTTATGGGACATGCAATGTTTGTAGCAGCTATGATGTTTTATTTTACTATTCAGATAACAGATTCTACAGAAACACTCTTTGCAAATTTCTATGCTGGGTTATTCCATGATTTGCCAGAATCAGTAACAAGAGATATTATATCTCCAATTAAACATGCTGTAGCAGGTTTAGATGAGATTATTGGGAAAATAGAGGCAGATATAGTAGAAGAAGAGATGTTTAAATATTTAAGTGATTCATCTCACAAAGTCATAAAAGAAGAATTAGCAGGTTTTACAAAAAATGAATTTGCTGATAGGCATGTTACTATAAATAGTAATACTGATACTTTAGTACATGGCAAGCTCTTACGGTTAGCAGACGAGCTTGCAGCTATGATGGAGGCAAGTAAGTCAATTCAGCATGGAATAACTTCACCTCAACTAGAAGCAGCTGTGAAGAGTATATATGAAAGTAAACAGGGTCTTAAAGAAATAGGTAATATAAATGTAGAAAGCATAACAGATATTTTTAAGCAGCTTTTTTACCTAACAGTTTCTAAAAATTAAATAAGGGCTTTCAATTGAAAGCCCTTTAATAGTACTAATTATCCATTGCTGCTTTTATTTTTTGTGGATCGTAACCAACTATTAGGTCATCATCAATTACTGTAACTGGTACGCCACGCATATTCATGCTAACAAGCTCATCTCTCGCGGATGAGTCTGTTGAAATATTTCTTTCTTCATAAGAATATCCTTGGTCTTCCATAAACTCTTTAATCATATGACAATAAGGACAAGTGTTACTAACATATACTTTAACATTTTTCATTTTTTATAACTTCCTTCCTAATCTGTATTACATGAAGTATTATAGCATAGATTTGTATAAAAACAAACTAAAAAACGGTTAAAAATCAACAAAAATAAGAAATATTTTAACAAATATATTGGACATATGGGTATTTCATGCAGGATTTTAGTAGAGAAAAGCGAAAAAACCATAAGATACTTTGAGGAGGTAGGATATGCAAAAGCAAAGAATACTAGACATTTTACTAAGACTTGTGAAAGTTAAGTCTGAAACAGCAACGCTAGAAGAGAAAAGTATGGCAATAGCTATGTATCACGAAATAGCTCAAATGCCTTACTTTATCGAAAATGATCATTTTTGTAATATGACAGAAATACCTGGAGATTATTTAGAGAGAGAAGTTGTATGGGGTTTATACCTAGATGAAAACAACCCAAAAACAGTAGTGCTGATAAATCACTATGATACTGTTGATACTCATGATTATGGCTCTTTAAGAGAATATTCTAATTCACCAAGAGAATTAATGGAACACATGGTTGATTTAGACTTGAACGAAGAATGTACTCAAGATTTAAAGAGTGGTAACTGGCTTTTTGGTAGAGGAACTGCTGACATGAAAGGCGGAGCAGCTATGCAACTTGAATATCTTGAGAGACATAGTACAGAGATGCATAATGGTTCAATCCTTTATATAGCTGTTCCAGATGAAGAAACTTTGTCTGCTGGGATGCGCCATGCGATTAACATACTTTCAGATTTAAAAGAAGACTATGATTTAGATTATAAGCTTTTAATAGATGTTGAAACACATGTCAGAAAAGTCAAAGAAAAGCCCGTATTGTATAGGGGAAGTATTGGAAAAATTATGCCTACAGTATACGTTAGAGGTGTAAGAGCACATGTAGGAAATGTCTACCAAGGACTTAATCCGATTGGGATAATATCTGATATTGTCAGAGCAATAGAACTTAATCAAGATCTTTGTGATAGTTATTCTGGAGAAAAAACACCAGCACCCACTTGGCTATACTTGAGAGATAATAAAAAAGGATATGATGTGTCACTACCAGAAAGTGCATATTCATATCTTAATATCTTAACTTTTAGCAGCAGCCCACAAAGACTTCTAGAGAAGATTAAAGAAATTGTAAGAGAAGAATTTGCTAAGAGCCTCAAAAGATATAATAATGCATATTTGGCACACTATAGTAAACAACCAGAAAATACATGGACAAATGAAGTATATTATTTTAGTGAACTGTTTACTAAGTTAAAAGAGGAACAGGGTAATAGCTTTATTAGTGCATACGATAAATATCTAGAGAGTATTATTGAACAAGTCTCATCTGATGAACTTGACATGCCAAAAGCAACAGGTATGTTATCAGATTTTCTAGTAGGTAGATTAAAGCATTTGAATCCTGTTGTTGTAATAGCATTAGCACCACCTTATTATCCTCATGTTATCTTAGACTATAATAAAAACTTAGATGATAAGGTGAAAAACCTAGAAGCTCATTTAAAGGAATACACAAGGAATAACTTAAAACAAGAACTAGATGTAGTACACTTTTATACTGGAATATCAGATATGAGTTATGCATCTTTAGCTGATGCAAGTGAAGTTATAGGTTCAATCGAACCAAATATGCCTTTATGGGGAGATATTTATAACATTCCACTTGACCTAATGTCAAACTTAGATATTCCATCTATTAATTTGGGTCCATGGGGTAAAGATTTACATATGATGACTGAAAGGATATATTTGCCTGATTTATTAGAAAACACACCAAAACTTTTAGCAGAAGCAATAGATTTTATTTTATGTAAGCAGTAATAATACAAGGTAGTTTAAGAAGATAAAAAAGGAGCTAGTAAGTATGAAAAAAATCTATGAAAACATGGTAGAAAGATTTGTAAAGTACTGTAAGGTTGACACTGTATCTGACATTAATTCTGAAACATATCCAAGTACACAAAGCCAGATGGAATTTGGAAAGGAAGTAGCAAAAGAGATGAGAGAGATGGGACTTGTAGATGCAGAAATTGATGAGTATGGTTATATTTTTGCTACTATCCCAGGTAATGTTGATTATGAAGTCCCTACTATAGGGTTCATTGCTCATATGGATATAATTAATGAAGTTCCAACTGCTAATATCAAACCACAGATTCATAAGAATTATGACGGTAAGGATTTAGTACTTAATAAGGGTGGATTTACACTAACAGTTAATGAATTTCCAGAACTAAGAAACTATATTGGACAAGATATAATTACAAGTGATGGGACAACATTACTTGGAGCAGATGACAAAGCTGGTATGGTTGAAATCTTGGCACTAGCAGAGTATCTATTAGCAAACCCAGAAATAAAACATGGCGATATTAGAATTGGCTTTACTCCTGATGAAGAAATTGGTCAGGGTACAAAGTATTTTGATGTAGAAAAATTCAATGCTGATTTTGCTTATACTGTAGATGGTGGCCCTATTGGAAGTTTAAACTTTGAAACATTTAATGCAGCTACAGCGAAAGTAAAGATAAATGGAACAAACATTCATACAGGAAGTGCAAAAAACAAAATGGTGAGTGCCATACTTTTGGCAATGGAACTCAACTCTATGCTACCAGAAGAGCAAAAGCCTGCTTTTACAGAAGAGTATGAAGGGTTTTTCCATCTTAATTGGGTAAAAGGAAATGTAGACGTTGCAGAAATGAATTATCTCATAAGAGACCATGATAGACAAAAGTTTGAAGTTAAAAAAGACCTAATGGTGAGTGTTGTAAGTTTTTTAAATGAGAAATATGGAGAGAATAGAGTAGATCTTGAACTAATTGACTCATATAAGAATATGGAAGAAAAGATCAGACCAGAAATGCATATTATTGAAACGGCATCTCAAAGCATGGAAAACCTTGGAATAACACCAATAATATCACCAATTAGAGGTGGAACAGATGGTGCTAGGCTATCATATATGGGTCTTCCTTGTCCTAATTTATTTACTGGAGGACATAATGCACATGCAAAAACAGAGTATGTGTCAGTTCAGTCAATGGAAAAAGCAGTAGAGGTAATGTTAGAAATTATTAAGTTGTACACTTTAGAGAAATAAAGAAAATGTTACAGGAATATTAAATAAGTTAATTTTTAAATTAATTTGCTTGACTACAAAATTAATATTAGTTAATATATCATGCAATTAAGAGCACATCTAGGGTTCCGACTTTATATAAGTGTCTGGTCCAAGCGGTGTGAGGCATTGATTGTTACACTTTTGGGATAAAAGCCCAAAGGACGAGTCTTAATATCGTCCTTTGGGCTTTATTTTTGTATATAAAACTAACGAAAGGAGTATTGTTATGGAAAGTATAAAAAATGTAAAGAAATATTACTTGTTTCAAGCTTTCTTTGGCGCGATGATAATTGGCCCTGTTGTAATGATCTATCTATTAGAAGTGAAGGAGTTGTCTTTTACCCAAGCAATGCTTCTTAACACTGTGAGCGCATTGTCTTTAGTTATCTTTGACGTGCCAACTGGTGCCTTAGCAGATATAGTATCAAGAAAACTATGTTTAACCTTAGGAGGATTTGTTTTAGCACTTAGCCTTTTCATATATACTATATTTAATACATTTTTCTTACTGTTGCTAGCTGAGATATGTTTTGCTCTTGGTTTTTCTCTTATATCTGGAGCAGATGTTGCAATGCTTTATGATTCACTTAGTGAGTATGGCAGAGAAGATGAGTTTCAAGAAGCACTAGGAAAGGCTTTTTCTATTCAGTTATGGGTGCAAGCTGTTGGTTCAATAATTGCTGGCTTTGTTTATGATATTAATGTGCATCTACCATTTTTGATTTCAGTAGTGTTTATGTTATTAGCAGGATTGGTTGGGTTTATGTTCAAAGAGCCAGAGGTTAGAAAAGAAATTAGCAAAGGTAATTATTTTATGCAGATGAAAGATAGCTGCCAGTTTGCAATAAAGCATAAGAAGATAAGAGGCTTGATTTTGTTTACAACAGTTTATCATGTTTTCAGTAGAGTTGGTTTTTTCTTATATCAACCATATATGTCTGCTGTAGACATACCAGTTAAATACTTCGGTGTGGTTTTCTTTGTATTTAACGTAGTAGCAGCATTATCATCTAGGCATGTTGAGAAAATCATAAGCTTTACAAAACGGAAAACTCTTAGTTTCTTGTATCTCTTATTTATTTGCTCTTTCTTTGTGTTAGCTTTTACTAAAGTATGGATAGGTGTACTAGGAATATTACTTCAACAAGTTGCAAGGGGGCTATATATTCCAGTTACAAGGAAATATTTTAATAAGTATTTGGATAGTTCTAATAGAGCAACAATTTTATCTTTATCAGGGTTAGTAGCAAGGTTAAGTGCAAGTGTGGCAGCTCCAGTTCTTGGGGTTATACAAGACAGTGGCAACGTTTTTAGCACACACTTAGTAGTAGGAGTCTTTATGACGGCTTTAATGTATGTAGTGATGAAATACATGAACACAATAATGGGAAGAAAAGAGGTAAAAGTATGAAGCAACTAGTTACAAGTAGGTTGATATTAAGGCAATATGTTGAAGAAGACTTTAATGATTTTTATGATTTAGGTAAAAGCAAAAAGGTGGGACCCATGGCTGGCTGGAAGCCCCATGAATCAGAGGAAGAGTCTAGGAAAATCTTTGACTCCTTTATTAAAGGTGATGAAGTTTATGCAATTTATCATAAAGAAGATAAAAAGGTCATAGGGTCTTTTGGAATACACCCAGACAGTAAAAGAAGGATAGAAAATGTTTTTGCACTTGGATATGTTCTTCACGAAGATTATTGGGGACAAGGCATTATAGTTGAAGCAGGCAAAGAAGTGATAAGACATTTATTTGAAGATCGATGTGTAAAAATCATAACTGTTTATCATTATCCATTTAACAAGCAGTCTCAAAGAGTAATCGAAAAGCTAGGCTTTAAATACGAAGGAACTTTGAGAATGGCAACAAAAATATATGATGGAACAATTCATGATGATTTATGTTATTCTGTCCTCAAAAGTGAATATGAGCAGATTAAATAAAGGAATTATCTTTAGCTTGTCGAATTAATTATATAGACTCAAATATTAGGAGGGTACTAATGAATAAAGAATTAATTTACAAACAAGCAGATAACATTGCGGAAAGTCTTTTTGAAATCAATGATTGGATGTATCATAATCCAGAGCTAGGACACCAAGAATTTGGGGCAGCAGAAAAATTAGCAAATATACTAAAAGAACATGGTTTTGAGGTAGAGTTTCCTTATGGAGGACTAGAAACCGCTTTTAGAGCAGAGTATAGTACAGGAAAACCAGGACCAACAATTGCAATTTTAGCAGAATATGATGCTTTACCAGGCATAGGGCATGGTTGTGGGCATAATGTAATAGCTACAGGTGCTGTTGGAGGAGCAATAGCACTTAAAAATGCAATGGAAGAACTCCCAGGCAAGTTAGTATTAATGGGTTGCCCAGCTGAAGAAGGTGTAGTTGATAATGCTGGAGGAAAAGTAATTTTAGTTGAAAATGGTTCATTTAAAGATATAGACGCTGCAATTATGTTCCATCCTTCAACAGGACAACATAGACTAGGAACTTCATCAAATGCGAGATATGCTATGGAAATTGTATTCAAAGGAAAAACATCTCACGCTGCAGGAGCCCCTCATGAAGGAATTAATGCACTAGACGCTGCTATCCAGACATTTAATGGGTTTAATGCATTAAGACAACATGTTAAGCCTGATGTAAGAATTCATGGTGTAATAACAGAGGGTGGAAAAGCGCCTAATATAGTGCCAGACCGTGCTGTAATTAGAATGTATGTGAGATCAATAGATGCAGATTATCTGGAAGAAGTCGTAGAAAAGGTTAAAAACTGTGCAAAAGCTGGTGCATTAGCAGCAGGCGCAGAAGTTGAAATGCGTCAAACAGCTAATACATATAAAAACATGGTAAATAATCAGGTATTAAGTGGTTTATTTAAGGATAATATTGAAGCATTAGGCGAGTCAATTTTGCCACCAGCAGAGCATGGTGCTGGCTCTACTGATATGGCAGATGTATCACAAGAACTTCCTGGCATTCACCCATATATTAGTATTTCAAGCAAAAAACTAAATGGACATTCAACAGACTTAGCTGATGCTACAGTATCTGAAGAAGGGCATAGAGGAATCGTGATTGGTGCAAAGACATTAGCAGGAGTTGCTTATGATCTATTTACTAATGATGAGTATCTAGCCAAAGCAAAAGCAGAATTTAAAGCATATAAAGAGAGCAAAGAGTAACAAATAGATAGCCACAAAAGCTAAACACTTTTGTGGCTATAGTTAAATAAGGGGGTTAATTTTTGAAACATATTAATTTAAGACCACAAATTGCATTGCTAAATGGAAAAGTCCATACTATGAATAATGATGAAATGGTTGATGCAATTGCTATTCTGGATAACAAGGTAATGGCAGTTGGCACTAATAAAGAGATATTGAGCATATGTGGTGAAGCGACTAAAAAGTTTGATCTTGAAGGAAAATCTGTAATTCCTGGCATAATTGATACTCATAATCATGCATGGGAAGCAGGGCGTTTTATAGAAGGATTAGTTACTTTTGGGATTAAAGATTTTGAAGAGTTAAGAAAAAAAATTAGCAGTAAATTAAGTAATTTACCTCATGGAGAATGGCTTCAGGGAGGGGGTTGGAATGAAACACAGTTTAGAGAGCAAAGAATGCCTACAAAGCATGATATAGATCAAGTATCAAAAAACCATCCTGTTGTTTTAGAAAGAATATTTTCAACCTGTGTAGCTAATTCAAAAGCTTTAGAACTTGCAGGAATTGATAAAAACACTAAAGATCCTAAAGATGGTGTGATTGATAGAGATGAAAATGGAGAACCAACAGGTTTATTATTCAGAGAAGCTAAACAGCTTGTTAGAGATGCAATGCCAGGGCCATTTGGAGCAGATAAAATTGGAATTAATCAAGGAACTGAAAGAGCAATTAAGCTAGCACATCAAGAGTATTTAAAATACGGAATTACAGGTATAATTGAGCCCGGTGTCACTCCTGCTATTATGCGTGCGTATCAAAATCTTTATCAAAACGAGGAGTTAAAAGTACGAACTACACTAATGCCAAACTGGTATGGTTTTCATATAAAGCAAGAAGTAGATAAAATAGAAAGGTTGATATCAGAGCTAGGTTTTTATACTAATTTTGGGGATAACATGCTAAGGCTAGGTGGTTTAAAAATGGCTATCGATGGAGGGCTAACTTCAAAGACAGCTTATTTATCGTGGCCATATTTAGGTGAAGATAGTGTTAGGAAAGACATACCTTTTCGACTAGACTTAAAAAAGTTAGATGAGTATGTTAAAACTGCTCATGATGCAGGATGGGGAGTAGGTATTCACGTTGTGGGTGATGAGTCACAAGAACTAGCAGTAAAGGCTATATATAAAGCATATAAAGCAAATCCAGAAGATAGACGGCATCAGATTATACACGGATACTATCCAACAGAAAAAGCACTACAAATGATGAGAGAAGCCAAAATTATAGCTGCAATTCAACCAGCTTTTATTTATGGGGAAGCTTCAGGGTATGACAATCTAATGTCAAAAGAAAAACAAGCAGACTTCACACCGACAAAAACTTATTTGAAGAATGATATAAAAGTTGCAATTAGTACAGATATGCCTTCAGCTCATTTTAATCCATTTTATAACCTCTATAGTGCTGTTACTAGAAAAGGAGCATTAGGTCATCAAGCAGGAGAGAGGGAAAAAGTGTCTATATTTGAGGCTCTTAAAATGATGACTACTAATGGTGCATATTTAAGCTTTGAAGAAGATATTAAGGGTAAATTAGTCCCTGGAATGCTAGCTGATATAGCTGTTTTAGATAGAGATATAACAGCAATAGAGGATGAAGAAATAAAAGATCTTAAAGTTAAAATGACGATTTTTGATGGTGAAATCGTATATATTGCATAAAAATTAGTAATTAATGTATTTTCACCTATAAATACGAAGTAAAATGAATAATATATCATACAATTAAGAGTGTACTGTACTATATATACTGTATACTCTTAACTTTTTGTTAAAAAAGTGTATAATAAGTGTGAAATAAAAAAAGGAGGTGCTGTAGTGAATAAACAAGAACTAAAAAAATTAGTACTTGAAGCAATCGATACTAATCAAGAAGAGATTATTGCTATTGGCAGACAAATTTGGGAAAACCCTGAACTTGGCTATAAAGAATTTAAAACTGCTCAATTAGTAAAAGATACTTTTGATAAGTATAGTGTTAGTTATCGTTCAGAAGTTGCAAGAACTGGCGTAATTGGAGAGTTAGCTGGTAAAAGCAACGAAGCAAAAGTAGCAGTACTTGGTGAGCTTGATGCTGTGCTTTGTTATGAACATCCAGATGCTGATAAAGAAACAGGTGCAGTTCATGCATGTGGACATAATGCTATGATTGCAGCTTTGCTTGGTGTGACAATCGGTTTGTCAGAAAGTAAAGTAATGGAGCACTTAGATGGTATAGTCAAGCTTATTGCTGTACCAGCTGAAGAGTTTGTAGAGTTAGAGTATCGTCAGAGGCTACAAGCAGATGGTGAGATTGAGTTTATGGGAGGTAAGCAAGAACTCATTAAGTTTGGAGAATTTGATGATGTTGATGTAGCTATGATGATCCATAGTAATTCATCATCCCCTGATAAAAGTGTATTTGTTGGTGGAGGTAGTAATGGATTTATTGGTAAAACTGTAAAATATCTAGGAAAAGAAGCACATGCAGGTGGATCACCTCATGAAGGAGTTAATGCTCTTAATGCAGCTATGCTAGGACTTATGGGTATTCATGCTAATCGAGAAACATTTAGAGATAATGATGCAATAAGAGTTCATCCTATCATTACTAAAGGTGGAGATTTAGTAAATATAGTCCCATCTGAAGTGAAACTTGAAACATATGTTAGAGGAAGCAACTTAGATGCAATTATCGATGCTAATAGTAAAGTTAATAATGCGCTAAAAGGCGGAGCAATTTCTGTAGGGGCTAAGGTAGAGATTACTGAAATCCCAGGATATTTGCCGATGATTCAAGAAGAGATTATGACAGAATTATTTAGAGATAATGCTAATCAAGTTGTTGGAGAAGACAATGTTTACATTGCTGAAAAAATTGGTGGTTCAACTGACATGGGAGATGTTAGTCATATAGTACCATCAATTCATCCTTATACAGGTGGTATTTCAGGTACTGCTCATACAAGAGACTATAAAATTGCTGATGAAGTAGCTGCTTATGTAGTTCCAGCAAAATGTATGGCTATGACTGTGATAGACTTACTATTTGATAATGCTTCAAAAGCTAAAGAAGTAGCTAGTAATTATGAGCAAGTTATGTCAAAAGATGAATATTTAAAAATGTGGCGAGATTTAACAAATAATTAGATAATTAATGTCTTTCGGAGGATAAAATGGAAAAAATTAAAGACTTTAAATTGCATATAATTGCATTTGTCTTAGTAGTTATTTCTGAGTTTATAGGATTAAGATCTTTCCAAGTAGGCCCAGGAACTGCGTTGCTATTACCTATGCTTTATGCACTTATTATCGGTATGTTTTTAGGACCAAAGTTCCTAAAAATTGTTAATGAAGAGGAAATGAGTTTAGCGTCAACTTATATTGGTATTACAGTATTGATGCTTACGGCTAAAATGGGATTTAACATTGGTCCTAATATCGAAGTTATTGCTTCATCTGGACTACCACTTGTTTTACAAGAGTTAGGTAACTTTGGAACAATATTCTTTGCGTTACCAGTAGCTGTGTTACTTGGCTTAGATAGAGAAGCAATTGGTGCAACATTCTCTATAGCACGTGAAGGTTCACTTGCTATTATTGGTGATGTATATGGCTTAGACACCCCAGAAGGACAAGGTGTAATGGGAGTTTACATCTGTGGTACTTTATTTGGTGCTATCTATTTTGGTTTAATGGCAGGATTTTTACCATCAATTCTACCACTTCACCCATATGCACTGGCGATGGCGTGTGGTACGGGAAGTGCATCCATGATGTCAGCTTCATCAGGGGCTTTGGCTGCAACTTTCCCTGCGATGGAAACAGAAATAATAGCTTTTGCGGCTGCAAGTAATCTACTAACTAGTGCAACAGGTTTATATGCTTCACTATTTGTTGGATTACCAATGACCAATAAGCTGTATGAAATAGTTAAGGGAAGAAAAGCTAAGAAAGCAGAGGAGGCAGCATAATGGAATTAGCAAAGCAAGTAAGAATTCTTTTAATTTCAAGTGTAATAACATTAATAGGTAACTGGATATTTACATATAGAGCTGGTAATCCAGTAAACCCATTGCAAGCTGTCTTAGGTGTTTTAATTCTACTTGGTGTAGTTGTAATAGGGTTAACTCTAAAGAACCTTGTACCAGTTAAATTACCTGCAATCGCATACATATCTTTAACAGGTATAATTTTGAGTTTACCATGGACACCAGGAAGTGCGTTTTTCTTAGAGCATACATCAAAAGTTCAGTTCCTTGCTCTTTGTACGCCAATCCTAGCATATGCTGGTATTTCAATCGGTAAAGATATTGGTTCTTTTGCAAAACTTGGTCCAAAGATTATTGTAATAGCTCTTTTAGTATTTACAGGAACATTTGTAGGATCAGCAGTAATTGCAGAAGTGTTACTTAGAGCAACTGGAGTTATTTAGAATATTCATGGTTTTTAGAAGTGAGTCATTTGGCTCACTTCTTTTTACGTTTAAAAGTTAAGATGTGTGTAGGATATGTAAAAAAAAGAGAAAAAACATATTCAATACTCTTTTTATGTTGTAAAATGATGTATTATGAATGAGTAGTGAACAGTTTGAATCATTAAGGGGAATGGCAATGAAAAAAGTATTGGCTATGTTACTAATATTGATCTTTATTTTAATAGGGTGTTCACAACAAGAAGAAGTTGAAGAACAAGAGATATATACACCTGTTGAAGTAATTGATGCTAAAACAGATAGTATTGAATTTATAACAACATTTACAGGGAGAGTAAGACCAATAAAAACAATCCCAGTAATTATACAAATGCCAGGAGAAGTAGCAAGGTTGTTTGTAGAAAATGGTGATAAAGTTAGTTCTGGCCAAAACTTATTCACTCTTGTTGGTACAAACAGTGCTAGACAGTTGGAGCAAGCGCAAGCAGCATATGATAGTGCAAAAGCAAATTATGAAATGACCAAAGAACAAGTAGAAGCTGCTAAAGAAAACTATGAAAAACTAAAAGTACTTTATGAATCAGGTGCAATAAGTCAATCACAGCTTGACCAAGCAAGACTATCTGCATCAGACCAACCCATAAAGGCAGCAGAGTCAGCAGTTAGACAAGCAAAGGTCGGACTTGATAGTGCAAGTGATGCATATAGAGATACAACTATCAAAGCTCCAAGTAGCGGTATTGTTACAAACTTGGTATTAGAAGAAGGATCTATTGCAACTAATACGCAGCCAGCAATGGTGATTTTAGATGATAGTGAGTTACTTATAGGTATAAATATAACCGAAAATATGGTTAATAATTTAGTAGTCGGACAAGAGGTTGGGGTTAATATTCAAGCAATAGACTATTACCATGAGGGAAGAATAAGTAGTATTGGGTCCTCAATAGAAGCATCAAGCTTGATGTATGGCGCTGAAATTACTCTTGAGAAAGTTGACTCTGATATCAAAACAGGTATGCATGCAAAAGTTGAAATTGTGACTGAGTCAAGAGAAGACGCTATTGTAATACCTTCTCAAGCAGTATTAATAAGAAATAATAGAGAAATTGTATATTTAGTACAAGACGATAAAGCTGTAGTAGTAGAAATTAAAACAGGGCTTGATAATGGATCAATAATTGAAGTAGTATCAGGTATAAATGAAGGTGATGAAGTAGTTGTATCTGGACAAAGCTTCCTAAGTGAAGGTGACCGAGTTCGCGTAATTAGAGGTGAGTAGGATGGGACTACCGAAACTAGCTGTAAGACGTCCAATAACAGTTTTAATGGTAACATTAGCAGTAATACTTATTGGTTTCATTTCACTTAGTAGACTACCTATAGATTTATTACCAAACTTGGAGTTCCCTATAGTAGTCATATCTACAAGTTATCCAGGGGTAGGACCTCAAGAGATTGAGTCTCTGGTAACTATGCCACTAGAACAAGGAGTAGGCACAATAAGTGGAATAGAGAATATTTCATCAAGGTCATCTGAAGGAAATTCTCTAATAATAGCTGAGTTTACTTTTGGTACAGATATGGGAGAAGCTGCTCTAGAGCTAAGAGAAAGAATTGATATGATTAGGCCATTTTTCCCAGATGATGTATCAGCACCAGTGGTGCAAAAAATAGATCCAGACGCATTGCCTATTGTTCAGATATCTCTAAAAGGAACTGATGACTTGGTAAGTCTTCAGTTGTTTGCAGAAGAAATATTGTCCCCGCAATTGGAAAGAATTGATGGAGTAGCAGCTGTTAGTGTTAATGGAGGATATACAAGACAAGTAGAAATAATTGTAGATCCTATGATTTTACATAGTTATCAAATACCTATAGACACATTAATGGGCATGATTGGTGCAGAAAACTTGAACCTTCCAGGTGGAGTTGTTAATAGAGGTGACCAAGAATTTACCATCAGGACAATTGGTGAGTTTACTAGTATTAGTGAAATTAGAGATTTGAGATTTATGCTTAGGACTGGTGAGTCTATTAGGCTTGGCGACATCTCACAGGTTAATTTTGTGGAAGTTGAATCAAGTAGCATAGTAAGGTCTAATGGAGAGCGAAGTCTTGATATATCTGTAAGTAAACAGTCTGGTACTAATACAGTTAGAGTTGCAAGAAATGTTATGGATGCCTTAGATGAGATTACTAATCGATACTCACAATATGAGATCGAACCCATACTAAATCAAGCAGAGTTCATTGAGTTATCTATTGATAATTTACTTGAAAGCGGAATTTTAGGATCTATATTAGCAATTTTAGTTTTATTATTCTTTTTTAGAAATATTAAAACTACAATGATTATAGCTATTGCCATACCAGTATCAGTAATAGCTACATTTGTACTACTGTATTTTGCAAATATAACACTAAATCTGATGACCTTAGGTGGCTTAGCTTTAGCAATAGGAATGTTAGTAGATAACTCTATTGTTGTACTTGAAAACATATATAGATTTAGAGAAAGTGGAGAAAATAAAGTAAATGCCGCTATTAAAGGTGCTAGTGAAGTTGCTATGGCAGTTACAGCTTCAACACTAACAACAGTAGCAGTTTTTATTCCGATTGTTTTTGTAGAAGGAATAACATCAGAGATATTTAGAGAACTTGCCTTGACAATAACGCTTTCTCTTTTAGCCTCACTTGCAGTTTCACTAACTGTAATACCAATGTTATCTTCTAAATTGCTTGATACTTTCCACACAGAAAAAGAGCTAGAAGAAACAACTTTAGGCAAAATGCTTGGAAGTTTGAGAGAAAAATACAATAATTTACTTAAAGCAGCAATTAATAACCCAGGAAAGACAGTTTTAGCAGGAGTATTAGTTTTTGCTATATCAATGAGCTCAATTTTATTGGTTGGAACCGAGTTTTTCCCAGAGGTGGATCAAGGGCAGTTTTCTGTAAATGTTAGGATGCCTTCAGGCACCTCAGTTGAGAGAACATTGGAGGTTACACAAGAAGTTGAAGATTTAATCTTGACCCTCAATGGAATCAAGACAGTCTATTCTAATGTAAGTAAGGGCTCTAGTTCAATTAATGTTATGACAGATATGGATAGAGACTATAGAAGTGCTGATTTAGCTGATAATGTAAGAGATATGGTGCGAGATATACCAGGTGTTAATATATCCGTTAGTGTCATGTCAGCAGCATCTCTTGCAGGAGGTGGAATGGGAGGCGCGCCAATTAGCATCTCTATTAGAGGAGATGACCTTGATGAGCTTGAAAGAATTAGTAGTGAACTAGTTAATATTGTTTCTCAAGTAGAAGGCACTAGGATGGTTGCATCTTCATTTACAAGCGGTGTTCCTGAAATTCAGGTAAGAGTTGATCGGTTGCAGGCTAGCCAGTATGGACTGACAACAGCACAAGTGGCTAATACAGTAAGAACAATAATGACAGGGTCAACAGTAACTAGATATAAATATGAAGGTAGCGAAATAAATGTAGTTATAAAAGGTGAAGATATTTATAATCAAGGAATTGCAAGCTTATCAAATTTAATGATTAATACGCCAACAGAAGCAATCATTCCTTTATCTCAAATAGCAAGTATTGAGCTTGCTCAAGGTCCTAGAAGAATTGATAGAGAGGCACAACAAAGAGTAGTAACTGTTAGCTCTCAGATATACCAGCGAGATCTAGGAAGTGTCTCAGCAGATGTTGAAAAGGTATTAGATGAGTATCATTTTCCTCCAGGATATAGTTATGGTATAGGAGGAGAATTTACAGAATTACAAGATGCACTTAATGATTTGACATTAGCACTAGCACTAAGTATAGTACTCGTGTATATGGTACTAGCCAGTCAGTTTGAATCGTTCTTACATCCATTTATTATAATGTTTGCTGTACCGCTTTCCTTTTCTGGAGGAGCTTTGGGTCTATTCTTAACGGGAAATAGATTAAGTGTTCCCGCTATGATAGGAGCCATTATTTTAGCAGGTATTGTAGTAAATGATGCAATTGTACTTGTGGATTACATTAATACTAGACGAAGAGATTTTGGAGAAGATATAAAAACAGCTATTATTAGTGCTGGACCAATAAGGTTAAGGCCAATACTGATAACAACTTTAACTACATCCTTAGCTTTAATACCACTAAGTTTAGGACTGGGAGAAGGAGGAGAGTTACTTGCTCCTATGGGCATAGCTGTTATCTTTGGAATTACAGTAGCTACACTTTTAACTCTAGTTTTTATTCCAGCGATGTACTTACTACTAGATAAATTAGCAAGTAAAATAAGAAAAGAAGCATGAAAATAATGATAGCTTAATTGCCACTAAAGGCAGTTAAGCTACTTTTATTTTCTTGACTTTATAACTCAGAGGTATATAATAATATATGAACAAGTAATCATATATTCAGAGGTGGTGGAACATGACAACAGAAGTTTGTGAAGTTTTATCTGTAGAAGATGAGATTATAAAAGAAGTTAAACCAAAGGTAGATCAGTTACATGGATTATCAGATTTATTTAAAGCACTGGCTGATGATACAAGAGCAAAGTTGCTTTATGCTTTATCCTTGAATGAGCTATGTGTGTGTAATCTATCTGAGATACTAGACACTACTCAATCAAATGTTTCTCATCACTTACGATATTTAAGGGCGTCAAGGCTTGTAAAGAGTAGAAAAGAAGGCAGAAGAGTATATTACTCTCTTGATGATGAACATGTTGAGGCAATAATAAAGCAAGGAATAGAACACTTGAATCATATTTAATAGGAGTTACGAAAATGGACCATAGTCAAGATGTTGAAATAAAACAATGTTGTAGTGATTGTGATGATGATCATAATCACAGTCATGATCACCAGCACAGCAAAAACCATTCACATGATCATAGCCACACAAATGATAATGTTGTGGAATTTAAAGGTGGCTTAAGTGATGAAGCTATCAAAGCTAGAAATCAAGATAGGTTTTACGTTTCAGGGGTAGATTGACCAGAGTGTGCCAAAGGGGTACAAAGAGCAGTTGCTCAAATAGATGGTGTAGAGTTTGCAGAGTATAACTTTAATACTTCAGTATTAAGGGTTAGTCATAATATAAAATCAGATGAAATAATTCAAGTGGTAAAAAAAATTGGGTATAAAATAGAAAAAAGTACAGAAGTGAGCTTTGAAAAAACTAAGTGGTGGCAGGATTTAAAAGTAGTACTAACATTGATTGCTACAGGAGTTTTAGCTGTAGCATTTATTGGGTCGGCTATTTATGAGACATCACCAGTAATCAATGGCTTGTTGATTTTATCAACATTGTTAGCAGGCTACTATCCAGCAAAGGCTGGAGTTAATGCTTTAGTTAATAAGATGCCTCTTGATATGAATGTCTTACTTATAATTGCAATTATAGGAGCGATTTACCTTGGTGAATATAGTGAAGGAGCTATGGTTGCAGTATTATTTGGGATTGGTAAGTCACTTGAATCTTACTCAATGGATAAGACAAGAAGGTCTATTAGAAATCTTATGGATCTTACACCAACAAAGGCTACTATTAAAAAGCATGGAAAAGAAGTAACACTTAATGTTGATGAGATAAAAATAAATGATATATTAGTAATAAAACCAGGTAATAGGATAGCTCTTGATGGAATAGTTTTATCAGGGGAGTCTAGTGTTAATCAAGCACCTATAACAGGTGAATCAATGCCTGTAGATAAAATGGTGGAGGATACAGTTTATGCTGGGACCATTAATGAAGAAGGATATTTAGAAGTACGTGTTACAAAAGAAAGTGGGAGCACCACACTAGATAGAATTATTGAGCTTGTAGAAGAAGCTCAGGGGCAAAAAGCTCCTTCAGAAAGGTTTGTTGATACATTTGCTAGGTATTACACTCCTATTGTGATTTTGTTAGCTGTGAGTATCGTTTTCATTCCCACAGTATTCTTGGGTGGGAACTTCCATGAATGGTTTTATAGAGCCATAGCGCTATTAGTTGTTTCTTGCCCATGTGCTTTAGTTATATCAACACCTGTATCAATTGTGTCTGCCCTTGGCAACGCTGCTAGAAATGGCATTTTAATTAAAGGCGGTGCTCATATAGAAGGTGTTGGGAAAGCTGAAGCTATTGCATTTGACAAAACTGGAACTTTAACAATAGGTAAGCCAAAAGTTATTAATGTAACGGATTATCAGGCACTCATGTATGCAGCTAGCATAGAGAGTTTTTCTGAACACCCACTAGCTAAGGCGATACTAGCTTATGCAAATGAGAAAAACGTAAAATATTTAAAAGCAGAAAAGTTTGAATCATTGACTGGCCAAGGAGTAAAAGGATATATAGATGGATCTGAAGTTCTTGTAATAAAACCAGCATTTGCAAAGGAGCTAGGCGTTAACTTAGAAAATATTAAAGAATCGTATAAAAAGGCAAATGAAAACGGACAAACTATAGTTGTAGTAATTAAAGATATGGTATCGCTAGGGGCAATTACTATATCAGATACGCTAAGAGAAGAATCAAAAGAAACAATAGTTAGTCTAAAGGAAAACAAAATAGACAACATAGTTATGTTAACAGGCGATAATGAGTATAGTGCTAATACTGTTAGTAAGAACTTAGGGATTGATAAATTCTATGCTAATTTATTGCCTGATGAAAAGCTAGTTGTAGTTAAAGAGTTGCAAGATACATATAAGAAAGTCATTATGGTTGGTGACGGAATTAATGACGCACCAGCACTAGCGCTTGCTGATATTGGTATTACTTTGGGAGGAGCAGGTACAGATACAGCGCTTGATACTGCTGATATAGTTTTAATGTCAGATGATTTAAATAAGCTGCCATATACAATTAAACTTAGTAATAGAACCATTAGTATTATAAAGCAAAATATTGCATTTTCATTAGTTGTTAAACTAGCTGCGATATTTATGGTTTTCCCAGGATGGTTAACGCTTTGGATTGCAGTTTTAGCTGATACTGGAGCAGCTCTTGTGGTAATACTAAATGGTATGAGATTGTTAAAAGATAATAAATAGCAAGAAAAGGATAGGGGATTATGGCAAAAATAAAGATAAGAGTGGAGGATATGCATTGTGCAGCATGTTCATCAAGAGTAGAGAAAGTTTTATCTGAAACAGCTGGAGTTAAGCAAGCTAATGTAAATTTAGCAACACTTACTGCCAGTATTGATTACGATGAGACAGTCTTAGGTATTGATGATTTGGAACAAGTGATTAAAGATGCTGGATATACTCCAGAAGTAGATGATGAAATAAACAAAGTCTCTTTTAATGTAACAGGAATGACCTGAGCATCATGTGCTAAAAACATCGAAAGAGTTCTTTCGCAAATAGATGGCGTTGAAAGTGCTGTTATAAGCTTAGCTCAAGAAAAGCTAAAAGTAAGTTATAATAATAATGTTACCATAAGTCAAATGAAAAATGCTGTAGATAAGATTGGTTATAAAATAGAACTAGATACAAATGAAGTTGAAGTAGATAAAGATGAAAAAATGATAAAAGATGCTAAGAAAAAGATGTGGCTAGTATGGATTGTAACAATTCCAGCTATGCTGTGGATGATACCAGGAATGTTTTTAGGGTATGAACATGGATGGCCGTTTCCACAGTATCATGAAATAGGCATGATATTATTAGCTAGTTTCGCCTTATTAGGACCAGGAAGAGTTACTATGGTGTCTGGATTTAAAGCAATACTCAATAAGGTGCCAAACATGGACTCTTTGATAGCATTAGGAACAGCAGCGGCTTTTTCTACAGGAATAATGCATTTCTTTGTGCATTTACCTAACTTTGCTGGAGTAGCAGCAATGATAATGGCGTTTCATTTAACAGGTAGGTATGTAGAAATTAAAGCTAGAGGAAGAGCATCGCAAGCAATTAAGAAATTACTTGAATTAGGAGCAAAGAGTGCTCTTGTAATAAGAGATGGTAAAGAAATTGAAATAGCAATAGAAGAAGTAGAAATAGGAGATACTTTAGTAGTTAAGCCAGGAAGCTCTATTCCAACAGATGGAGAAATTGTTTTTGGCGAAAGTGCTATAGATGAATCTATGGTTACTGGAGAGTCAATGCCAGTTAGGAAGTCAATTGGAGAGGAAGTTATTGGTGCAACAGTAAATCAAGAAGGATTGATCCATGTAAAGGCTACAAAAATAGGTAAGGATACTTTCTTATCGCAAGTTATAAAGATGGTTGAAGAAGCACAAGGTACGAAAGTCCCTATACAAGAATTTGCAGATAAAGTAACAAGTGTTTTTGTACCTATTGTTATGGGTTTAGCTTTAGTAACGTTTTTATTATGGGCGGTATTCCCAGACCAAATGGCTGCATTAGCTTCTCCTATTGTAAGTTTAATATCTAGGGTGTTCCCATGGACATTCCAGAGTCACCTTAATAGGTTTGCGCAAGCAATTTATGCTATGGTTGCAGTACTTGTAATAGCATGTCCATGTGCATTAGGACTAGCAACACCAACAGCTTTAATGGTCGGTAGCGGAATGGGTGCACAAGCAGGTATTATTTTTAGGGACGGAGCTGCTATACAGAAACTTCAAGAAATTAAGACTATAGTATTTGATAAAACCGGCACAATAACAAAAGGCAAACCTGAGGTAACTGATATAATCACAAATGGTTTATCAAAGGAAGAATTTTTGAGATATGCTGCAAGTGCAGAAAGAGGCTCAGAGCACCCTATAGCTAAAGCAGTGATAACAAAAGCAGTTAATGATGATCTTGATTTGTTTGATTTAGATAAGTTTGAAACCTTTACGGGAAGAGGAATAAAGGGATTTGCTGATAGCAAAGAAATCCTAGTAGGAAGCATAAAGTTGATGAATGAGAACAATATAGAAGTAAGTGATGTAGAAAAGTTTAATCAATTAGAAGAAGATGCAAAAACTGTAATAGCAGTTGCTATAGATGGGTCATTTGTTGGAATGATAGCAGTTGCAGATGCAATAAAAGATGATTCCAAAAACGCAATTAAAGAACTGCAAGAAATGGGCATTAAAACTGTAATGTTAACAGGAGATAATCAAAGAACAGCAAAAGCTATAGCAAAAATAGCAGGAATTGAAGAAGTTATTGCTGAGGTATTGCCTGATGGTAAAGTTTTAGAGATTAAGAGAATACAAAATGAAGGAACAGTAGTAGCCATGGTAGGAGATGGAATTAATGATGCTCCAGCTTTAACCCAAGCAGAAGTTGGTATAGCGATAGGAACAGGGACAGACATAGCAATAGAAGCTTCTGATGTAACCCTTGTACAAGGTAATTTATCAGCAGTTGTAAGTGCTATAAAACTATCTAAGGCAACATTTAGAAAGATAAAGCAAAATCTATTTTGGGCCTTTATATATAACCTTGTAGCTGTACCAATTGCTATATTGGGGTTATTACATCCTGCTATTGCAGAACTAGCTATGGCTACAAGCTCGATTACAGTTGTGAGTAATGCAAACTTACTAAAGAGAGCAAATATTAGACCTAAATATTAAGAAATAACCGCTTAAACTAAGCGGTTACTCTTTTCTTAACTTAGAATATGAGCTAAAATATACTTTAGATGATAAAAGGAGATGAAAAGTTTATGAGAACAGCTTTTTTTAATGGAAAAATATACACAATGGATGCACAGGGCAAAGAAGCTAATGCTATATTGGTAGATAATGGAATCATAAAAGCAATTGGTTCAAGTGATGACATTTTAGCTTTAGTAAACGATAACACTAAAAAAGTAGACCTTGAAGGAAAAACTATTATTCCAGGACTAAATGACAGTCATATGCACCTAATGAGCATTGGCATGGCACTTGAGCAAGTTATGTTAGACGAAGTTAAGTCTAGAAATGAGTTAATCAAGATGTGTCAAGATTTTTCAACAGAGAACGAGCAGGTAGAATGGGTTCTTGGCAGAGGGTGGAATCAGTCTAAGTTTGAAGATCAAGTTATGCCAGATAGGCACGATTTAGATAAAGTAAGTATTGATAGACCTATGTTTTTAAGAAGGACTTGTGGACATGTAGGTGTAGCAAACACAAAAGCTTTAGAGCTTGCTGGGCTGATGAAAACACCTGTGGAGCAAATAGTTGGCGGACATATAGATATCGGCGAAGATGGATTTCCAACAGGGATTCTTAGAGAGAGAGCAATGGGACTTGTGTCAAACTTAATTCCCAAATTTACAAAAGAAGATTATATCAGACATATAGAAAAAGGTGCAGAACTAGCACTATCTTATGGTCTTACTTCAGTTCAATCTGACGATTTAGGGTCTCCAGATGGAAGTATGGAAGAAAAGTTAAAAGCCTATCAAGAAGCAGTTGAAAACGGTTTAAAACTAAGAGTGGATCATCAAATCAGATTGTCTGACCCAAGTGAAATAGATAAGTATCTTGAAATAAGAGATAGATATCAGTTCCCTGAAAACACTATTACATATGGACCTCTCAAATTAATGACTGATGGTTCTTTAGGAGGCAGAACTGCCTATATGCATGCACCTTATACAGATGATGCAACTACATGTGGTGTGTCAATTATGACTCAAGATGAGATTAACGAAATGTACTTAAAAGGACATGAAAAGAAAATGCAATTATCAGCTCACGCTATTGGTGATGCTGCAATGCAAAAGCTTCTTAATGCTTTCAAATTGGTTATTCCTAATGCAAAAGAGGAAGATGCAAGACCTAGAATTATTCATGCTCAAATAACAAACTGGCATATCTTAGAGCAGATGAAAGAACTAGGTGTAGTTTGTGACATTCAGCCTATCTTTGTACCAACAGACATGAAAATTGTTGAAGATAGACTTGGAAAAGCAAGAACGATGCAATCATATGTGTGGAAAACAATGAGGACAATGGGTATTGCTACTGCAGGTGGCTCTGATTCGCCAGTAGAACCATGCAATCCAATTTTAGGACTAGCAGCAGCAGTGACAAGAACAGATCTTGATGGTAATCCTGATGGAGGATTCTTGCCAGATGAGAAACTAACTGCTTATGAAGCTGTAGGTTTATTTACTAATGGCTCAGCTTTTGCAGAGAGAAAAGAGCATATCAAAGGATCTTTAGAAATTGATAAACTTGCTGATTTTGTTGTTCTATCAGAAAATATCATGGAAATTGATGCAGAAAGAATTAAAGACTTAAATGTTCTTGCTACTTATGTAGGTGGCGAGTGTGTGTATAGAAAATAAGTTTAAAAACCAGGCATAAAGCCTGGTTTTTTTATTGACATAGAATTAGTTGCATATTACAATTAAATAAGTTAGTTAGTCGTCTACTAAATCATGAGAGGAGTGTTATTATGTATAGAAAAGAAGATTCAGAGAATTTGTCAGTTGATAGACTTTTTGTAAGGGTAGTTCATTTGCACAGAAATAGAGCAAGAAAGTTATACCACAGCCTAGGATTGCATCGAGGTCAACCAGGAATATTAAAACTGTTATGGGATAATGATGGGCTAAAGCAAAAAGAGATAGCAAATTATAGAAATTTGCAGCCAGCAACAGTTACCCGCATGCTTCAAAGAATGGAGAAAAAAGGCTTTATATATAGGGAACAAGATACTGAAGATATGAGAGTTTCACGTATCTATTTAGCTGACCATGGAAAAGAAGTAAAGGAAGAACTGGAGAAGAAAATCCAGCAATTAGAACAAGAGACGTATGCAAATTTTAGTGAAGAAGAAATGACACTGATGAGAAAATTTCTTTTGATGATGGAGGAAAACTTACACAAAGTGCAAGACGAGTAAATTAAAAGGAGCTATTTATGAAAACTATTAAGAGGATTTTTAGTTATTATAGGCCTTATTTAATGCTATTATTTTCAGCATTTGTATCGCTGACTATCTTAACAGTGCTTGGATTGATGCGCCCAAAGCTTATTCGAGTACTGATTGACGATGTTATCTATGAATCACAAATAAATTTATTACCATGGATAATAGCAGCATTGATAGGTATAGCAGTAGGTAGAGGAATTTTTAGATTCGTTCAAGGCTATTTATCAGAAAGAATCGCTATGGGAGCAATTAAAGATATAAGAAAAAGTATTTTTTCTCATTTAGTAAAGCTTCCTTACTCATATTATGATAAGGCAAGGACTGGAGAATTAATGTCAAGAATTAGTAGTGACGTTCATTCTCTTAAACATTTATTAGCAGATGGATTATTGGAATTATATGATGCTATATTTACATTTTCATTTGTACTAGTAGTTTTACTAAGAATTAACTGGCAGTTAACTTTATTAGCACTAGCAACTTTGCCTTTTTTGTTTTTAACAACAGTCAAATTTGCATATAAAATTAGACCAGCGTATATGCAAATACGGGAGCAAATGGCCGTAATGACAAACTCAATTCAGGAGAACATTACAGGTGTACGAGTTGTAAAAGCATTTAACACCCAAGAACATGAAAAAGAAAAATTTGATAAAGAAAATCTTAGTTATTTTACTAAAATGATGAATGCTATTACTATAAGAGCAACATATATGCCACTAATGCAATTTTTTGGCGGATTAAGTGCTTTGGCTGTTGTTTGGTTTGGCGGATATCAAGTAATTTTAGATAATATAACAGTTGGAGAGTTGGCAGAGTTTTATTCTTATATTTTTTCTCTAATTTGGCCAATTAGAAGAATGGCATTTTTAGTCAATTTCTTTGAAAGGTCAGTTGCAGCTGGAAATAGAATATTTGAAGTATTAGATACAGAGATCGAACTCAAGGATTCAGACCAAGCAGTAAGCGTAGAAAGGATCAAAGGTAATATAGAGTTTTGTAATGTTACTTTTTCATATGGTGAAAACGATGTGCTAAAAGACTTTTCACTAAGAATAGATGCAGGACATAATATAGGGATCATTGGTGAAACAGGAAGTGGAAAATCATCTTTCATTAGTTTGATCAGTAGGTTTTATGATTGTCAAAGTGGAGAAATTAAGATAGATGATACTGACATTAAGGATATAAAGCTTGAAGACTTAAGAAGAGATATTGGTATAGTTCACCAGGATATTTTCTTATTCTCTGATACTATTAAAAATAATATAGCTTTTGGAAATACTGAGGCAACAGATGAACAGATAATAAGTGCTGCTAAAATAGCACAAGCGCATGATTTTATCATGGAGATGGAAAAAGGATATGATACTGCAATAGGTGAGCGTGGTATAGGCCTTTCAGGTGGTCAAAAGCAAAGAATTGCTATTGCTAGAGCACTTGTAAGAAACCCAAGCATACTTGTTTTGGATGATGCTACTTCAAGTGTTGATATGGAAACAGAACATCAGATTCAAAAAGATATGGAGTCTGTTATGAAAAACAGAACAACAATTGTTATTGCTCATAGAATAGCCTCAGTGAAAAACACTGACTATATTTATGTACTTGACCATGGAGAGATAATAGAGCAAGGAACACACCAAGAGTTACTAAACAATAATGGATACTACAAGCAAACTTTTGATGAGCAATACAAAGAAAAAGATATGTTTGAGGCATTCTTAGATGCAGGAGGTGCTGAATAATGGCAAGAAATTTTGACCAGGGAGAAAACTTTCAACAAGAGTTTAATAAAAGGCACTTCATAAGATTATTATCATATCTAAAGCCATATACAAAAATGGTAGTAATAACATTAGTAATCATAATTGCTGTGTCCATGTCAGAACTTGCAGGACCAGTGTTAATTCAACAAGCAATTGATAATGTTTTGCCTGAAAAAGATATGTCTATGCTACATGTAATAGGACTAACATATTTAGGGCTAAGAATTGTTATGATGATTGGTGCATATTTGCGAACAGTTTTACTAAATAAAATAGGACAATCTATTATATATGACTTAAGAAAACAATTATTTGATCATATACAAAGGCTATCTTTACGATTCTTTGATGGTAGACCAGCAGGTAAAATTATGGTCAGAATTACCAATGATGTTGATAATCTCAATGAGCTATTAACATCAGGGTTGATTCAAGTAATAAATGATGTAGTAACGCTCCTAATGACAATGGGAATTATGATTATAATGAGTTGGAGGTTAGCGTTATTTAGTTTTATCATATTACCAGTGCTTTTCTATATAGCGGTAGTTTTAAGAAACTATGTAAGAGAAAGCTGGAGAGATGTAAGGAAAAAAAGAGCTAATATGAATGCTTTTTTACAAGAATCTATTAGTGGTATGAGAACAATACAAGCTTTCACTCAAGAAGGAGAAAGTGAAGAGGAGTTTGAAGAAGTAAATTCTGAGTTTACTGAATCACAAATTAATGCAACAAAAGTAAGTCTACTATTTAGACCTTCCGTAGAGATAACTAGTGCGATTGGTAACTGTATTGTATTTGCTTATGGAGCATACTCTGTAATTAATGGACAAATTAGTGTAGGTATATTAGTAGCTTTTATAAATTATATAGGCAGATTCTGGGAACCTATAAGAAGTATGAGTAATTTTTATAACACAGTACTTGTTGCAATGGCTTCATCAGAACGTGTATTTGGGATACTTGACACTGATCCAGAGATCCTCAATATAAGTGAACCAATAACAATGGAAGATATTAAAGGAAAAGTTGATTTTAAGAATGTGTTTTTTGAATATGATAAAGACACACCAGTGCTTCAAGGAGTCAGCTTTAATGTAAACCCTGGAGATACAATTGCTATAGTTGGCCCAACAGGAGCAGGAAAGAGCACGATTATAAACTTAATACCAAGATTTTATGATGTGAAAGATGGAGAAGTTACAATAGATGATATAGATGTTAAAGATATAGAGATTGATTGTCTAAGGAATCAAATGAGTATAGTATTACAAGATCCACTAATTTTTTCTGGAACAGTCAGAGATAATATAAGATATGGTAAACTGGATGCTACAGAAGAAGAGATTATAACAGCTGCGAAGATAGCTAATGCGCATCAATTTATTAGTGAGTTTGAAAATGGATATGATACTGAAGTTCAAGAACGCGGATCAAGATTAAGTGTAGGCGAGAGGCAATTAATAAGTTTTGCAAGAGCTATACTTTCTGATCCTAAAATATTGATTTTGGATGAAGCAACATCAAGTATAGATACTAAGACTGAACAGTTGATGCAAGATGCAATTGAAAAAGTTTTAGAAGGAAGAACATCTTTTGTCATTGCTCATAGATTATCTACTATTAGAAAAGCAGATAGAATTTTAGTAATTGATGATGGAAGAATTGTTGAAGAAGGAAATCACGAAGAGTTAATGAACCTCAAAGGGATGTATTATGAGTTAAACAAGGTGCAATACGCAAGACTGCTTGATGCGGTAGGAGAATAAAAAAACATCCTCAGATCATAATATCTGAGGATGTTTTTACTTTGGTAATTGAATTTTTGGCTCTTTTTTGTTCATTTTATAAATTGAAAATTTTCTACCGATCACTTGAACAATCTCTGCATTTATTGCAGTAGCTAACTCATTAGCAATTTCGCTAACATCTTTCTCTACATATTTTTGAACAGTAACCTTCATTAATTCATGTACTTCAAGGTAATCATTAGCCTGCTTTATAACATTTTCATTAAGAATAGCTTTGCCAATATGCAATTTTGGTTCAAGTTCGTGAGCTAAAGAACGCAAATAAGCTCTTTGTTTACTACTTATCATTAATTATCACTTTCCTTTGGTTTAATAAGTCGTCCTTTTAAGGCAAAGCCTAAAAGAACTGCGATGACAGCACTTATTGTACCTTGAATTATATTCCCAGGAACTTCAATTGCTGCTGCAGCAAAGCTTCCTGAGATAAATCCATACGCAATCCAGTAGCCAACTACCATAATTGCAATTCCTATTATAGCAGCTGGGATAAACATGTAAAACCACCGTTTACCTTTACTCATATAAGCTTTATGAACAATAAAGCCTATTACTAATCCCTCTAGTCCTTTGATTACTAAAGTCCAAGGAGCCCACTGTGTATAGGCTAGCAGTATATCTGCAATAAATGATCCAACACCACCAGCAATCGCTCCACCGACAGGGCCAAGTAGTAAAGCGCTCATCATAACCATACTATCTCCAATGTTGTATACTCCACCAGCGGGAGAAGGCAGTGGTATTGCCATAGTAACAATTGTCACAATAGCTGTCATTAATGCAATATACACCAGCTTGAGAATTTTCTTATCCATATGTCCACCTCTAAACTATAATTTCATATTATTTGTATACTATTATTATAGGGTTATTTATAAAGAGGTTCAATTGTTAAGAATTTAAACTGTACTGGTACAAAATAATCTGTCATAATAGATATAATATAACTAATTACAGGTGGTGGCAAGCATGAAATACCAAGAAGTAATAGACTATTTAATGAAAAGTATAGAAAATGAAGAATTTAGCCAAGGAGAAAGGTTGCCATCTATTAGAGAACTGGTATTGCACTTTGGGTTTAATAAGTCTACAATAATTAGAGCCTACAAAGAACTGGAGCAAAATCATATTATTTATTCCATACCGCAAAGTGGATACTACCTTGTAGACCAAGGAAAAGATAAGAATCTTAGTGTTGATGAAAAAATTGATTTTATTAGTACAGTTCCGGATAACAAATTTCTGCCTTATCAAGAATTTAGTCACTGTATGAATAGAGCTATTGAGCTTTATAGACATGACTTGTTTACTTATGGTAATGTAGCTGGACTTGAAGTTTTAAGAAATACATTAGAAGGATTTTTCTGGGATCAGCAGATTTCGGTAAGCAAAGAAGATATATTTATAACAGCAGGTACTCAACAAGCTTTAAGCATAATATCTGATATAGAATTCCCGACAGAGCGGGAAGGTGTATTAGTAGAAGAACCAGGGTATTCTGCAATGATTAGACTACTTGAACTGAATAAAAGTGACATATACACTGTAAAAAGAGATTTTGATGGTCTCGATTTTGAGAAGCTAGAAGAAATATTTGCTAGTAAAAAAATCAAATTCTTTTATATAATTCCTAGATTCCACAATCCATTAGGTACAAGCTTGAGTGAGAAAGATAAGCAAAAGCTAGTAAGATTAGCACATAAATATAAAGTATATTTAGTTGAGGATGACTATCTGTCAGATTTAGCAGGAACAAATCGCTCACTGCCTCTATACTATTATGACACTAATAATATGGTTATATACATTAAAAGTTTTTCAAAATCTTTTATGCCAGGTATTCGAATAGGTGCTGTATTAATACCGAAAGCCTTACAAGAGTCATTTATTGATCATAAAAAACATAGAGATTTAAATACATCAATTTTAGCTCAAGGGGGGCTAAACATATATATAAGCAGCGGAATGTATCAAAATCATTTAAAAAAGACCGTTGCTGAGTATCAAAGAAAAATGAACTATGCTAGGTCAATTATTAAAAGTGCAAATGAAAAGATAGTTAAAACTGTAGTACCTCAGACAGGTATATTTATATATTTAAGGTTGCCTGACAACTTTAATTTGCTATTATTAGTTAATAGAATGAAAAAAAATAATATTATAATAGAAGATAGTAGTAGATTCTTTTATAATGGTAAAGAAAATGGAATTAGACTTTGTTTATCAGAATTATCAAAAGAGAAGATTATTAAAGGGTTAAGGTTGTTAATAGATGAGATACATAATATAGCTACTCATATGTAAGGAGGGGTTAATTTGAAAAAAGATGATTTACAAGAAGATCGAGAGCTAGTAGAAAAAGCCATTAATGGCGATACTAATGCATTTGAGAAATTACTAGTTAAGTATGAAAAAATGGTGTTTAATGTAGCCTATCGTATATTACGAAATCGTGAGGATGCTGCAGACGCCACACAAGAGGCATTTATAAAAGCATATAAATCATTAGGTTCATTTAGAAGAGATGCGAAATTTAGCACATGGGTGTGCACTATAGTATCAAACACCTGTTATGATTTCTTAAGAAAGCATAAAAAACATAAAACAACCCCTTTATACTATAGTAACGATGAAGAAGAAACAGAAATAGCTTTGCCAGATAATTCGGAAATAGTAGACCCATTAAAGATGGCAACAGCTTCTGAGCTTAGATATTTTCTTATTAAGGCGATAGAAGAGCTTGAAGAAGATCAAAAAGAAGTGATTATTTTAAGAGAGTTGAAAGATTATAGCTATCAAGAAATCAGTGAAGAATTGGATGTATCAATAGGTACAGTCAAATCACGGCTAAATAGAGCAAGATTAAAAGTAGTTGAAAAATTGCGTAAAGAATCGGAACTTTTACCCAGTGACTTGCGTCAGAAGAATTAAGGAGGTGGAGAGATGAGTTGTCATGAACTACAGAATTTAATATCAGCATATGTCGATGACGAACTAACAGAAGAAGAAAATTTACTTATCTCTGATCACCTAGATAGTTGTTCTGAGTGTAACATGTTATATCTTGAAATGGGTGCTATTAGCGGCATGTTTAGAGATGTAGCAGAAGTCGAACCCCCAGCAGGATTAAAGAACAAAATCATGAGCCAGGTTACAATAAGGGAAAAAAAGGAAGCATCTGGAATGATATATCACATGACATGGAATTTAAGAAGAGTCGCGGCCGGACTTATTTTATTTTTCTTATCAATGGGTATCGGTATATATCCTTTATTATCCCATAACATGGCATTAAATGATCAAGATTCATATCTATCTAAAGAAGCCGACTATGAAGAGATAGAGAGCTTTGGGGTAAGGACAGTTGCACCTGATAAGTCTTATGAAGGAATGGCAGTACTTGAATCTGAATCAGATTATGAGGATGAGAAATCTGATGAAGAAAGTGAAGACTCTGATGACGGGGTCCCTATGCTAGGAATTATGGAAATAAATCCTTCAGAAGATGAAGCAGATGGGGAAAATGAAGATCCTGCTGATGACCAATTAATGATTACAGGAGAGTTCACAGATGATTCCTTATCAGAAGATGAAAACATTATTGATATTGTTGGTACACCAAACTTAGTGTTTAGTTTTACTGGCGTTGTATTTGGAGTGTTAATGATTTGGTATGCGAAACCAAGCAAGAAATAAAGGAGATGTGAATTGTGAATAAAAAGAGTCTAGCTTTATTTAGTACAGTTGCTTTATTAGCAATTGTATTTGGAGTATTGTCTATGCAGCCAGCTGCAATAGCTGCAGAGGAAAGTATGGACAGACTAGTAACAGTAAATGGACAGGGAACAATGAAGGTTGCACCTGATATGGCTATTGCAACAGTAGCTGTACAGGTAACTAAAGATACAGCAGCAGAAGCTGCACAAGAGAATGCAAATATCATGGAAGAAGTAATCGAAGCTCTTGAAAAAGCTGGTATTACTGAAGAAGACATTATCACTTCAGGTTACAATCTATATGCATCTTATGATTGGGTTGATGGTGAGAGAATCCTAAAAGGGTATCAAGCTACCAATACAATTGAGTTTAAAACAAAGGAATTAGATGATGTTGGAAAATACTTGGATATAGCTATTAAAGCAGGGGCAAACTCTGTAAATAACATTAGATTTACTGTAGAAGATCAAGAAGCACTTAAACTAGAGTTACTTGAATTAGCAGTAAAAAATGCTATAACAAAAGCTGATGTCTTAACAAGAGCAGCGAATGCATCAAGAGGTAAAGTTGTAACAATAACAGAAAACTCAATATCAGGGGCTTTCTATAGAACAGCTGATTATAACAAAGTTATGGAAGAAGTAGCAATGGATGGAGCTACTACCCCAATTAGAGCTGATGATATAGAGCTAAGCGCATATGTTACAGTTGCTTTTGCTATTCAGTAAGTAAAAATGATATAATTAAGCTGCCACAAAAAGGCAGCTTTTTTATATGGAGGCGATATTTTGAAGAAATTAGTGTTAATTGATGGACATAGTTTAGCTTTTAGAGCTTTTTATGCATTACCGCTTACTTTAAAGACAGAATCAGGTAAGTTTACAAATGCAGTATATGGATTCACAAGTATGTTTCGTAAAGTGTTAGAAGATCTTAACCCAGATTATATAGCTGTGGCATTTGATAAGGGGTCTAAGACTTTTAGAAATGACATGTACAAGGAGTATAAAGGAACTAGAAGTAGTATGCCTGAAGAGTTAAGAGAACAAATCGGGTATATAGAAGAAGTTTTAAATGGATACAGAGTCAAGCAAATTTCACTTGATAATTATGAAGCAGATGATATTATTGGAACTATTGCAAAACAGGCTGAAGCTAAAGGAGATGTTGCAACATTTGTAATTACAGGTGATAGAGATTTATTTCAGCTGGCAGATAAAAATACCACTATATTGTATACCAAAAGAGGTATTACTGATATGGATAAGATGGATTATGATGGAGTGGTTGAAAAGTATGGTGTTACCCCAAGGCAATTAATAGATGTTAAAGCTTTGATGGGGGATACTTCAGATAACATTCCTGGAATAAGTGGTGTAGGTGAGAAAACGGCACTGAAGCTAATCAAAGAGTTTGATAATCTAGATGGTGTTTTAAATAACATTGATAAGGTAAGTGGTAAAGTTTTACCAAAAAGGTTAGAAGAAAGTGGCGATGTAGCTAGACTAAGCTATGATTTAGCTCTTATTAGGCTAGATACTCCTATTGAATTCTCTTGGGATGAGCTAATCAGAGAAGAACCTGACTTTGATAGATTACTCAAAACTTTTACTGAAATGCAGTTTAATACCTTTTCTAAACAACTCAGAGAAGATAACGAAGGTTATGATGATATTGAGGAATTAACAACTATAAAAATTGATAGTGAAGATGCTCTTAAAAGCCTTATTGATAAGATAAAAGAAAACATGTGTTTTTATTTTTTACTAACAACAGATATGTATTTAACTATTGCTGGAAAGGATATTTATGTCCTAGAACAGGAATATTATCAACATGATTTGTGGAAGGAAATCTTGGCAGATAAAGAAATTGAAAAGGTGACTCACAGAGTTAAAAGGGTATTGCATCGATTATTAGATGAAAATGTATTACTAGATGGTGTAGTCTTTGATACTGCTTTAGCTGCGTATGTTTTAGAACCTACAGTTAGCAGTTATAAGATTTCTGATTTAATAAGAAAGTTTGATCTTCAAGGGGCTAGTTCTGGTGTGGATGCACTAGATGAATCTTTTGAACACCAAATCACGAATCTCCCAAAATTACATAGTTTAATGCAAGATAAGATATCAGAATATAATATGGACCAACTATATAATGAAGTGGAGTTACCATTAGCCACTATATTATTTAATATGGAACAATGTGGTATTGCAATGAACAGGGAAATTTTAGAGAAAATTGGCAAAGAGTTGCAATCTCAGCTTGAAAATATTGAGGAAGAAATCTATAATATAGCAGGAGAGGAATTTAATATAAATTCTCCTAAGCAATTAAGTGAGATTTTATTTGAAAAACTAGAATTACCAGTTGTGAAAAAGACAAAGACTGGTTATTCAACTGCTCAGGATGTGCTTGAGATTTTAGCTGAAAAACATGAGTTGCCAGCTTATATAATACATTATAGGCAGCTAGCAAAGCTTAATTCGACATATATTGAAGGCATATTGCCACTTATTGCTGATGACGGAAGGATTCATACAACATATAATCAGACATCAACAGCAACAGGAAGGCTTAGTAGTACTGAGCCTAATTTGCAAAATATCCCTATTAGATTAGAAGAGGGTAGACGGATAAGAAAAGCATTTGTTCCTGGTAAGGAATATGACTATTTATTAGCAGCTGATTACTCGCAAATAGAGTTGCGTATTCTTGCACATATATCACAAGATCCAATTTTGATGGAAAGTTTTAATAATGAAGAAGATATACACTCTAGAACAGCTTCAGAAGTTTTTGGAGTTGCTTTAGATGATGTAAATAGTGAACTGCGAGGAAGAGCTAAAGCTGTTAACTTTGGCATTGTCTATGGTCAAAGTGATTATGGATTATCACAAGAATTAAATATTTCTAGAAATGAAGCTGCAGAGTATATTGAAATGTATTTTGATAGATACAAAAAAGTTAGAGAGTATATGGATAGCACAATAGTGTCGGCTAAAGAAGCAGGTTATGTCGAAACTATGTTAAATCGTAGAAGATATTTACCAGAAATTAATAGTAGATCATTTCATAGAAGGTCTTTTGCAGAAAGAACTGCAATAAATACACCTATTCAAGGAAGTGCTGCAGATTTAATAAAGTTAGCAATGGTTAAGCTCGATGAAAAAATAAAGGAAAAAGGATTCAAGAGCAGAGTCTTGTTACAAGTTCATGATGAACTAGTTCTTGAAGTAGTTGAGAGTGAACTAGATGAAGTTGCTAGAATACTAGAAAGAACAATGAGAGAATCTATGAATTTAAGTGTACCGATAAAAGTTGATATAAAGATAGGGAAAAATTGGTACGATATGGTGAAACTCTAATGCCAGAACTACCAGAAGTTGAAACTATAAAAAGGTCATTATCTCAACTGATTATAGGCCAGAAAATAACTAAAGCTAGTATAAATTATCCAAATTTACTAAAAAACTGTTTACCTGAAGAGTTTGAGAAGGAGTTAGTTGGGCAAGTTTTTAAGGACATTACTAGAAGAGGCAAATATCTTATGTTTGAGTTTGAGTCTGACCTTAGATTAATTGTTCATCTTAGGATGACTGGTCAGCTACGCTATGAGAAAAATAGTAATCTGATTCATAAGCATAATCATTTTATTCTTGACTTAGAAAAAAGCAATCAGCTCAGGTATGTAGATGTGAGAAAGTTTGGAATGATTTACTTGGGAACTTACGATGAGGTTATAAATGATTCAGGATGGCATCGGTTAGGGCCAGAACCTTTAAGTGAAGAGTTTCTGCCAAGTACACTTTTAGGGATACTTAAGAAGTATTCGGGTAGAAAAATAAAAGCATTACTACTTGATCAGAATATAATAGCTGGCATAGGCAATATCTATGCAGATGAAGCCTTGTATAAATCTAAAATTCATCCTGAGTCGTTAGCAGGATGTATACCAGAAGACAAAGTGTCCATACTCTATCAAAACTTAAGAGAGGTACTTAGACTGGGAATTGAGAATAGAGGAACAACTCTTAATGATTATGTCGATGGATTTGGAAACACAGGGAGCTTTCAGTTTTCACTATTGGCTTATGGGCAAGAAAACAAACCATGCAGTTATTGTGGACGTGAAATAAGCAAGATTAAAGTTGCCGGTAGAAGTTCTCATATCTGTAATACTTGTCAAAACAAGTATTGCTAAAGGAGGATGCACACATGTATAAAGTTGGCATAACAGGAAGCATAGCAACAGGAAAAAGCACAGTGGCCAGATATTTAGAAAAAAAAGGGTATCCAGTGATAGACTGCGATGTTTTAGCTAAGGAAGCTTTAGAAATTGATACTGATGCTTATAAAGCAGTAGTAACTAAGTTTGATAGTGCGATATTGCTTGATGATAGGACTGTCAATAGGAAGAAATTAGGAGAAATAATATTTAACAATAAAGAACAGCGCCTAGCACTAGAGAGTATTGTGCATGAACAAGTGTTAAGGGATGTTCAAAGATTACTGAGACGATATAAATGTCAGTTAAAAGAAGTAGTATTCATAGATATACCTTTATTATATGAGGTTAAGTGGAATTTCTTAGTTGATGAGATTTGGGTAGTCGCTTGTAGTAAAGAAGAACAGTTAAACAGATTGATGAAAAGAGATTGTTTATCAAGAGAAGAAGCTATGACTAGAGTTAACTCTCAAATGCTAATAAGTGAGAAGACAAAGTTAGCAGATGTAGTTATAGACTCAAATTTGAAAATTAAGCAAATGTATAATCAGATAGACAAAGAACTTGATAGAGTAAGTAAGGGTTAATAAGGTTGATATAATAAACTTATAGAACCAATACTTTTGTTTTGTACTATTGAGACGATTAGTATAATTACACAGTTTAAGGAGAAGCTATGTTGATTAATTATAAAAGTATTACAAAAAAATACATTATACCTATACTGTTAACTGTTATTTTAACTTCTACAATTAGTTTGATTGTTAACGGTATACCTATATTTGGTGTTCCAAAAGTTAGTCAAATTAAGGAAGTTAGTGTTGCTAGAGATGGAGTTGTTAAGTCAATAACAGATCCAGAAGAGGTAGTGCTTGCACATAACTTAATCAAAAGCTTATCTTATACTATTGGTGAATATAAAGATGAAAAGTTACAGATAAAAATGGAGTTTTATTTAGAAGACGGATCTATAGTAGAGTATGGAGCTTCTGAAAATTTAGTTTACATTAACGGAAAGTATTACAAAAGTAAAAATAATAGGGGTGACAGATTTATTAAGCTTGCTGAAGCAATATTCTTTTATAAAGAATTAGTTTCAGAGGAATATAATAGTTAGTAGATTTGGAGGACAAAAATGAAAAAGTTAGTCTTTACTTTAATAGTAGTTGTTTTACTAATTAGTGCATGTAGTAGTGGATCTAGTATAGTTTGTTGGACACCAAAAAGTTAAATGGTAAAATAAAAATAT
>CAZJHT010000009.1:0-77382 GCA_964546025.1 uncultured Clostridiaceae bacterium | reverse complement strand
AATGACACTTCGCATTTTGAGCTACTTTACGCTCATATAATTCCTGAAATGATTACAAACTTTGTTACTGTTTTTGGAGTTATCGTTATTCTTTTAACAATTAATGTAAAACTAGCACTTCTAACATTTATACCAATCCCATTTATCTTAGTATCTGGATATATTTTTTCAACTAAAATTAGGCCTAACTTTCAACTATCTCAAAAAGCTCTTGCGGGTCTTAATTCAAAACTGCAAGATAATTTTTCAGGAATGCATGAAATTCAAGCATTTAATCAAGAAGAATTTGAAAGAGAAAAAATCTCTGAACAAGCAAATGTTTTTACAAAGGCTATGCTTTATGCATTAAAACTAAGTGCCGTATTCCACCCTGGAGTAGAGTTTTTATCATCTATTGGAACCATTTTAGTTGTCGGTGTTGGTGGGCTTCTAGCTTTTCATGGTGAGATATTTGTAGGTGACATCGTTGCCTTCTTGTTATATCTTGGTTTATTTTATACCCCAGTTGCTGGGCTTGCTAGGCTTCTTGAGGAGATGCAAAGAGCTTATGCAGGTGCTGAACGTGTAATGATGATTCTTGACACAAAGTCTGATATTAAGGAAATTGACAACCCAATATCTCCAGAGCATATTAGAGGTGATATCAATTTTAAGTCAGTTGATTTTTCTTATGAAGATGATGTCCCTGTAGTATCAGACATCAATTTTTCATGTAAAGCTGGCGAGATGATCGCCCTTGTTGGTCCTACTGGTGTTGGCAAAACAACACTAACAAAATTGATTTCAAGATATTATGACCCTAAAGCAGGAAGTATAAAAATTGATGGCCATGATATTAGAGATCTGTCCCTTGAATCACTCAGATCTAACATTGCACCAGTACATCAGGATACATTCCTTTTTAACGGGACAATAAGTGAAAATATTGCTTATGCAAATCCTAGAGCTACTCAAGATGAAATAATGGAAGCAGCTAAAGCTGCGCGAATTCATGACACTATTATGGATATGCCAGATGGTTATAATACAAGAGTTGGCGAGCGTGGCATGCGGCTTTCTGGTGGGCAAAAACAAAGAATAGCTATTGCTAGAGCAATCTTACGTAAGGCACCAATTATTATTTTAGATGAAGCGACAGCTTCAGTTGACGTTGAGACAGAAAAAGAAATTCAAACAGCTATAAATGACTTGACCGGTAAAAAGACTATTATCGCTATTGCCCATAGACTTTCTACTATTCAAAACGCTGACCAAATTCTAGTTTTAGAAAAAGGGAAGATTGTTCAAAGAGGTACTCATGAAATACTTATGAACCAAGAAGGGCTATATAAGCGATTAAATAGAGCTCAGTCTGGCGATTTATTGGATTAAGAAATGATAAATAAATATGTATATGACCATGCAAGAGACTATGAAAAAGTAAATGACTTACTATATAGCACATACAGTGAAATGAATAGGCCAAACTGGCTTCAGCCACGTTGGGAGTATATGCATCATCACCCATTTATGGATAAGAGCACTTATTCAGCTTTTGCTGTATGGTATGACGATGAGAAACTAGTCGGTATAGTTTCAAGTGAGTTATCAAAAGGTAGAGCCTTTTTACAGCTTGACCCAAATTATTATCACCTTAAAGAAGATATGGTAATTCATGCTGAAAGAAATCTATTCAATGAAAAAACAGGAAATCTTTTAGTTACTGCTTATATGCATGATAAAGAACTAATCAGTATTCTTAAAAGAAGAGGATATTATGCAAAAGAAAGCAATCCTTGGTGTGAGATACTCGCTATTGAGCCAAGCAAAATTAGCATACCCGAGTTACCTGAAGGATTTAGTTTAACAAGTCTTGATATTGAAAATGATTTGATTAAACTAGAAAGAGTTCTCTGGAGAGGGTTTGAAAATCCTGGAGAGCCAAAAGGTGATATTAAGTCTAGAGAACTTATGCAAAGTGCTCCAAACTATAAAAGGCAGTTAAATGTTGTGATTAAAGCACCTAATGGTGATTATGCTTCATATAGTGGTGCTTGGTTTGACAAAGAAAATAAGGTGGGGCTAATTGAGCCTGTTGCAACAGACCCTGATTATAGGAGAATGAAGCTAGCAAGCGTTGCTACATTAGAATGTGTAAAAAGACTAGGAAAGCTTGGCGCAAAACTTGTATATGTTGATTCAGGTATTCCAATTTATAAAGCAATTGGTTTTAAGAACAAGTATAAAGAAGTAATTTTCACAAAATAGCATATATCAAAGAACACACACTTATCCCCAGTAACAGAGATGAAAAATGATACTGGGGATAATTAAATAAGATTTTATGGATTTGCAAATACTTTAATCAGACCTCCCATGCACAATAGACATTACCTGAAGATTTACTATTTTCCTCATAATATTATCCATGCTTTGTCTGAGAAGCCTTTTGATATGAGTGAATAGATTCTCTCACTTCACTAACAACTTCCAACACATCGAAATAACCTATGCTTGGTATGCCTGAATAATCGCCTCTGAGATATTTACTCTGAACATTATGGTTTTTTTGTGTTCTAAACTCGTACTTATCAAGGCTAATTAAATTTTTAACTCCAAAAATATCCGTTGATAGTACGTATATGTCTTCTCTTGGCAAATTTTGCATCAAATAAGTATTATGTGTCGTTGCTACAAACTGACCAAAATGATCATCTTCATGCGCATCATACAAAAACTCTATTATCGTAGTTATAAGCAAATCATGAATACCATAATCAGCCTCATCTACTATTACAGTTGATCCAGTTGCAACTAAATATACATATGGCAGCAAATCTAGCAAACGTTGTGTTCCTGATGATTCAAGGGAAAAAGGTATTTCGACTATGTTTTCATTTATAAGTTTCTTAAAATATAGGTTGTAGCTAAACAGTCCTTTCTCCGGTTTAATCTTATAAAATGCTTTTTTAACATCTGAATATAGCTGTGTGAAAAAAACATTAATCATCTCCTCAAAAGCTTTTAGCTCTGGATCATTTTCATCTTTAATAGTTCCTGAACTCAAATCTCTCATAAATGAGTATGGCGTGCTTATAAATCCTGTCTCAAGCTTATTTCCTTTGTATAAAACACTAATATCATTAAACCAATTGATAATTGTTATCAGATTTTTATTGAATCTTTCTTCTATATAGTCAAAATTTTTATTATTAATCTCATAGAACAAAATCCCCAATAAAGTATGCTTTCCCCAATATTTTGATATATTATCCTTAATTTCTTTCCTATAGTCATTATCAGTGAAGACAGAAGGACTAATTCTTACTTCCTTCTGACTTATATAAAACATCTCTCCTACTCTTTTATTAATTAAAAAACGCAATGTTTCCTCTATAACACCATCATTATTGAATAAGACAGAATAGCTTCCTTCTTTATCTTCTACTAGAAACTCAATCTCAATTGACATTGGTTTGTTATTTCCAATTGTTTTATGCTCTTTTACAAGATCTACCAAGGAAACTTGTTTAATCAGTTTTCTGATTACTTCTTTTAGTGAGTCATCTGCTTCATTTACCAAGGTATTTGTTACTTTACTCAAGTCTAAGTTTTTTATTCTCTCTAGATTATTCAAGCTAGAAAATGTCCTCTTCAAAAAAACAAGGGATGACACAAGGTTTGATTTACCAGAACCATTTTCACCATATATAAATGCCATATTTTTGGGTTTTTCATTCTTGCCAGTTAAATCTAACGTAATACTGCCAAATGACTTAAAATTAGATAAGTGGATTCTTTTAATCATACTAACACCTCTTTCTGTTATATATTGTATCATTACTTCTTATTATTGTCACTAATATATACAAAAAACTCTTTTCGCTTAAGAAAAGAGTTTTATATGTCTATATTATTGCTCTATCTACAATCGTAATTGATTTTGCATCATAATCAACTAATCCATCATCTCTCATTTTGCCAAGTTCCCTAGATAAGGAACTTCTCCTTACGCCAAATCTATTTGCTAACTCTTTTTTAGTAACAGGCAACACAATCTTATACCTGCCTTGAATAGCATACTGAGCAATTAAAAAGTCTACTATTTGATCTCTCAAGCTTTTTTGCTTAAGAATCCTTATCTTTCCTGACAGAGTTGCTGTCCTATCAGCTAAGCATCTTAAAAAGTTTTCTAAAAACTCTTTCCTGTTACAAAATTCAAGAACTTGATACTTACTAAAGCTTAGTACAACAACATCACTTTTTGCAAAAACACTCATAGGATAATATGGCTCACTACTAAAAAGCAAATTAGCACTCATCGCTTCACCAACTTTAAGCTGGTTTATAGTAAGAATATTCCCCTCTGTATCAATACTTTGAACTAAAACCTCACCTTTAACTATAATCTCAAGCACATCACACTTCTCACCTGCTAGGTGAATAATAGAATCTTTTTCATAACTACTCATGCTTGGGCGCAGTTCCTCATGTTCCAATATATGAGTAATATCTAGTTTTGTGAAAATACATGACTCAATTAACATCTCTAAGAATTTTTCCATAGTTTTTAATTAGTTACCTAGGTAACTGTTACTATCCTCCCTTATCTGTATACTCTTTCACTAGGGGGTATGAATAATGGATATTTTCACACTAGGTTTATGGGTAATTGCAATCGTTTTACTCATTATATCACTAATTAAAGACAAAAATAAAACATTTGGCTCACTCAAAAAGGCTAAAAGCATGATGGGTGGTATGGCAGGAAGTATTTTTGGTATTTTGCTTCTAATAGGTTTAATACTAGCATTTATCCCACCATCATATATTGAATCAGTCTTAGGAAGTGCTAACGAAGTCATGGGGACATTTATCGGTGCTATTATTGGCGCTATAACATTAATTCCTGCTTTTGTTGCCTTCCCTTTAGCTGGGTCATTTGTTGATGCGGGTGCATCACTTGTTACAGCAGCAGCTTTTGTAACAACTTTGACAATGGTTGGCTTTGTTACATTTCCACTAGAAAAAGAACAGTTTGGTGCAAAGTTTGCTTTTTGGCGTAATGCACTTAGCTTTGTCTTTGCAATTATTATCGCACTTGGAATGGGGTTAGTTTTATGATTAGTATTATGAAGAAAAATAAGATATTAACATTTTCACTTTTAACTTACGTTGTACTTTACTTTACTATGCCAGAAATCTCATCAAGAGCCATAAGTCAAAGTACATATTATATAAAAGAGATGTTTATGATAATGCCTATAGTTTTAATTATTTCTGCATTAATTGAAACTTGGGTACCAAGAGAAACTATTATCAAAACCTTTGGGAAAAAGTCAGGTCTAAAAGGACCCATTTTTTCATTCTTACTTGGTAGTTTATCTGCTGGACCTATATATGCGGCTTTCCCAGTTTGTACAACGCTTTATAAAAAAGGAGCTAAAGTTTCAAACATTGTAATTATATTAAGTTCATGGGCAGTAATAAAAGTACCTATGTTAATTAATGAGTATCGTTTCTTAGGTGGAGACTTTATGCTATATAGATGGATCTTTACCGTTGTTGCAATCATAGCTTTGGCATTCATAATGGAGAAAGTCATTATTAAGGGAGAACTTCCTGTTAAACAAGATATCTCTAAAGAGAATGAGAAAACACTTAAGGTAGACTGTAATTTATGTGTTGATTGTTCGCTTTGTGCTAAAGAATGCCCAAGTTATTTTCATATGGAAGATGGGTGCGCCAAAGTCAAGAAAGACATACTCAATCTTGAAGAAGTAAACCTTGTATCTAAGGCAATAAAAAAATGCCCAGTTAATGCAATAAGTGCGGACTAAACAGTAACGGAACAAAACCCTCTTCTTTGTCGTCTTATGATATACTAAAGATAGAAACGGGGAGGGTATCATGGATAAACAAAGTATATTTAAACCAAAATATTGGCTTAGCCAATCTAAGAAGATTTTAAGTAGCGCTTTTGAAAGATTTCCACTTAGTTTAGCCTTCTTTTTAGCCTTTGCAACTCTTTTAATAATTGAAATAAATTTACCATATGAGAGAGTCAGAGAACTAAGAGAATTATACAATAGACTTTATGGATCATTTGCTTTAGGTTCAATATTATCTATGGCAACAAAAGTATTGATTGAAAGACTTAAAAAAGGAAAAGTAGAAGAACTTATTGCAAATCTTGCTGTTCTGGCTTTAACCTTTATCTTCTTTCAGTTCTTACTTCCTGAATACAACACAATCACTGCGATAAGATTAGGGTTTAGTATAGCTGCGCTTTTACTAGCTTTTATATTCATCCCTTACTTTCTTAAAAGAGAAAATTTTGAGATTTATGTAGCTGAACTAATAACTATAGTAGCTACTACTATTTTTTTCTCTGTAATATTAGGACTTGGAGTAACAGCTTTAATATTTGCTATTAAGTCTTTATTAATTGAATCACTCAGTAATGACTTTTATGCTTACACCTGGATAATAACAGGTTTTGCATTTGCACCTAGTTACTTCTTCTATGCACTGCCAAAACATGATAAAAAGCTGACAAGAGAAAACTTTGCTAATGTGATTAAGGCAGCTTTAATTTACCTTGTATTACCACTTCTAAGCGCATACACTGTAGTGCTTTATCTATATTTTGCAAGAATAATTCTAACCTGGCATTGGCCTAGTGGGATTGTGTCATATTTAGTTGTTTCTTATACAGCTATTGGTATAGTTTCAATTTTTCTCGCATGGCCTTTTAGAGATAATAAATGGGTAGATATGTTTATTAAGGTTTACACAAAAGCGATCTTCCCACTTTTAGCTATGATGTTTATTGCCATTTATCTGCGAATTAACCAGTATGGTATAACTGAAAACCGCTACTTTATAGTATTGATTGGACTATGGGCAACTTTTGCCATGATTTTCTTAAACATAGATAAAGGTAAAAAGAATATTATTTTAGTAGTTAGTCTAGCCCTAGCATTGATTCTTGCTTCTTATGGGCCTCTAAGTGCAACTAGTATGACAATAAGAAGTCAAAATAATAGATTTGAGGATTTATTAATTGAAAACAGCATGCTTGATGGAAGCAGATTAGTACCAAGCAGTAGTATAGATAATAAGTCAAGGCAGGACATTGCTTCAATAATTGATCATTTTTTCTATAATTATGGATTTGAAAAATTAGATTATTTACCAAATGACTTTAGCTTTGACCGCTTTGAGGCTACCTTAGGATTCTCAAGGTATGATATTAGTCAACCTGATAGACAGTATTTTAGTTTTTATACTAATTTTGAATCTTTAGTGATTGGAGATTATGATTTATTGATTCCAATAGACTATTATAGATCTGGAACAAATTACAATACTAAACCAATAGTTTATCAAGGAGACTTTTATAACATTAGATATAATGACTTTGCTATGAGCGTTTACAAAAATGAAGAAGAGCTTGTTACAATGTACTTAGATGATCAGGCTAAACTTTTAGGAGAAGGCTCAAAGGAAGTTAGAGAGCCCGTTAATCAAGAAGATTTAATCTTTATGGCTGAAAATGATAGTGTCATGATTAAAGCAGTATATACTCATCTACATGGGTCATATGCAGAAGATTTATCTACTATACGGGACGTTAGCATCAATGGATATCTATTAATACAAATTAAATAATTAACAATTGGGAGCATCTACCAGTGATGCTCCTTTTTTCTAACATAATAATTCAAAACACTCTTTTAACGCACTAAAATCAAACCCTAAACGAACATTAAATATATAAAATTAATTCAATTTATGTATTGCAATAAACATTAGCAATTGTTAATATATTAGCATAACAAATATAACACAGATTATTCGTGTGTATAATCCTGGAAATATGGTCCAGAAGTCTCTACCGAGTTACCTTAAATGACTCGACTACACCGAGAGCATTCTATTTCTAATGCACTCAATTTAGAGCTTCTACCCATTTATGGTTAGAGCTTTTTTTGTTTCATTAGGAATACTGTGTTAAAAAAATGGAGGAGAAACATGAAAAATCTGAAGTTATCTATCTTAGTAGTATTAGTACTATCTCTTCTACTTGCGGCTTGTACACCAGCAGCTGTAGAAGATCCAGAACCAAACGGTGATGAAACTCCTGAAGAAGTAGTAGTTGGCTTTTTATACGTAGCTCCAATTGGTAATGAGGGATTCTCTTATGCTCATGATCAAGGACGTTTGTATTTAGAGCAAGAACTAGGTGTTAGAACAATTTATCAAGAATCTGTTCCAGAAACTGCAGAAGTTGAAAACGTAATTGCTAACATGGTAGACCAAGGTGCTAATGTAATCTTTGGTACAAGCTTTGGTTTTGGCGAATACATGCTAAACGTAGCTGATCAGTATCCTGACGTAGCTTTCTTACATTGTTCTGGATATCTTGACGCTCCAAACATGAATAATTACTTTGGTCGTATGTACGAACCTAGATTTTTATCTGGTTTAGTAGCAGGACTAAAGACAGAAACAAATAGAATTGGTTATGTAGCTGCTTATGAAATTCCAGAAGTAATTCGTGGAATTAACGCTTTTGCACTAGGTGCACAAGCAGTAAACCCAGACGCAGAAGTACATGTAGTTTGGACTCATACATGGTATGACCCAGCTAAAGAAAAAGATGCAGCTTTATCTTTAATTGATAATGGTGCTGATGTAATTGCCCAACATCAAGATACAGCAGCTCCACAACAAGGTGCTGAAGAGCGCGGTGTATTTGCAATAGGTTACCATTCAGACACAAGAGATATCGTTCCTGACGCATATTTAACAGCTCCAGTATGGGACTTCTCTGCTTATTATAAAGAGCAAGTAGAAGCTTATATAGCTGGTGAATGGGCTCCAGTAAACGTATGGCAGGGTATGAATCAAGGAATGGTTTTACTTGCTCCACTTACTGACTTAGCTCCAGAAGGTGCAGAAGAAGCAGTAGCTGAGTACACAACTCTTATTAATAATGGTGAGTTCCATGTATTCCAAGGTCCTTTGTATGACCAAGCTGGTAATGAAATCATTGGTGAAGGCGAAACTTTATCAGATGATCAAATGTTATCAATGGATTACTTTATCCAAGGCGTAGTAGGAACTATTGAGTAATAAATGATGAAAAAAGTCATTGAGCTAAAAGGAATTGTCAAAACTTTTGGTAGTGTTTTAGCCAATGATCATATTGATTTTGAACTGCGATCAGGAGAAATCCATTCGCTTTTAGGAGAAAACGGTGCTGGCAAGTCTTCACTTATGAATGTACTTGCAGGCGTGTACCAACCTGATAGTGGTGAAATAATATTTAAAGGAGAGAGGGTTGATATACCCTCTCCTCGTCATTCTATCGATATGGGAATTGGTATGATTCATCAACACTTCAAACTCGTAGAAGCCCATACTGTGCTTGACAATATGCTTGCAGGCATGAGTAAAGGTATCTTTTTAGATAAGAAAAAATATAGAAACCAAGTACTGGAACTTTCAAAAAAATACGGCTTAGATATTGACCCAGACTCGATTATAGATGATTTATCAGTAGCACAAAAACAAAGAGTAGAAATACTTAAAGTTCTATTCAGAGGTGCAACTATTTTAATTTTAGATGAGCCAACAGCTGTATTGACTCCTCAAGAAACTGAAAAACTTTTTACAATAATCAACAATCTTAAGGATAATGATCACGCTATAGTATTTATCTCTCATAAACTTGATGAAGTCTTGTCAATTAGCGATAGAGTAACAGTACTGAGAAATGGAAAAAATGTTTCAACCCTTGATAATAAGAATTTAGATTCAGGTATATTAATAAGTAACATGGTAGGGCAAACTCTAGATTTAGCAATTGAAAGACCCATAACTTCAAAAGAAAGTAAATTACTTGAAGTAAAAGATCTATCTGTATTACGCCCTGATGGTGCTCACGGATTAAAAAATGTAAGTTTTGATCTATTTAATGGTGAGGTATTAGGCGTAGCAGGACTTGCTGGTTCTGGCCAAAAAGAGTTATGCGAAGCCATAGCAGGCCTTCAAGAAAAACTTTCAGGAACTATTGTTTTCAAAGGTGACGATATAACAGGAAGCACACCTAGACAAATTATTAAAAAAGGCATAAGTATGAGCTTTGTCCCTGAAGATAGACTTGGTATGGGCTTAGTAGCGTCAATGGATCTTGTAGATAATGTTTTGCTAAAAGCTTATTTGAAACAACCTGGAATATTTGTTGATAGAAATCAAGCTAGGGTTGAAGCAGAAAAACTTGTAGATAAATTAAGCATTGACACCCCTTCAGTTGATATAAATGTATCAAAACTCTCTGGAGGCAATATTCAAAAAGTTTTACTAGGAAGAGAAATTGAACTTCAACCAGAACTTATAATAACAGCATACCCTGCTAGAGGTCTTGATATAGGGTCAGCATATAAGATATATGATTTACTTAATGAACAAAAAACAAATGGTAATGGCATTATCTTCATCGGTGAAGACTTAGATGTATTACTTCAAATATCAGACAGATTAATGGTAATGTGTAATGGAGAAGTAACTGGAATAGTCAATCCAGATACCGTAACTAAAGAAGATATAGGATATATGATGGTAGGAAGAAAGATTGAGGGGGTAAATAGCGATGATTAGAATATCTAAAAGAGCTGATATGCCCCAGAGTAAACGCTGGATAATCAGAATCTCAGCAATTATCCTAGCACTTGCCATAATGTCTTTTTTCTTCATCTTCTTAGGCCATAACCCTCTTGAAGTATATCAAACAATAATAACAGGAAGTTTAGGAACCTATAACAGGTTTGTAAAGACTATCGAGCTTGTAATACCACTATCACTGTCTGCTCTTGGAATTATGATAGCTTTTAAGATGAAGTTTTGGAATATTGGTGCTGAAGGACAAATTGTAGTTGGAGCAATTGCAGCAACTTTTGTAGCACTTAATTTTTCAGAGCTAAATAGTGTGCTTTTACTGAGCATGATGTTTATAGCTTCTGCACTAGCTGGTGGTATATACGCTTTTATACCAGCTATATTCAAAGTCAAGTTTAAGACAAATGAAACACTTTTTACACTAATGCTTAATTATATAGCATTAAGATATGTAACATATCTACAATATGGTCCATGGAAAGATCCAGCTGCAAGAGGTTTTCCAAAGATTGCTAATTTTGCTCAAAACGCAAGATTACCTAGAGTATTTCAAATAAATGCTGGTTGGATCATTCTTATAGTATTTGTAGCCTTGATTTATGTGTTGATGAATAAAAGTAAATTAGGCTATGAAATAGCTGTTATTGGAGAAAGTCAAAAAACTGCTAAATATGCAGGGATGAATGTAGCTAAAGTAATAGTAATGGCTCTATTTATAAGTGGAGCTTTAAGCGGAATTGTTGGAATGATTCAAGTTGCTGGTGTTAATTACACTTTAAGTGACCAAGTCAGCGGTGGTATGGGCTTTACAGCAATCATAATTGCATGGCTATCACAAATAAAAGTGCTCTTGATACCTGTGGTTGGATTCTTCTTTGCTATGTTAGTACAAGGAGCTACCTTTATTAGAACAGCTTTCCAAATACCACAAAGTATTGTTGACATTTTGCAAGCTATAATTTTATTCTTCGCACTAGGTAGTGAATTCTTTATAAACTACAAATTACACTTTGAAAGAAAAGCAAAAGGGAGGATTCAAAATGGATAATTTAGCTTTTTTGCGTGCAGCTATTCAAGCTGGAACTCCACTTCTTTTTGCTACTTTAGGTGAAGTATTAACTGAGAAGTCAGGTAATCTTAATCTAGGTGTAGAAGGGCTTATGCTTTTAGGTGCAGTTGGAGGGTTTGCAGCAGGATTAGCAACTGAAAGTGCACTAATTGCAATTATTGTAGCAGCACTTGCTGGGGCACTAGGAGCATTTTTATATGCTGTTCTAACGGTTACCCTGCAAACAAATCAAGTAGTTACTGGCTTAGCACTTACAATCTTTGGCACAGGTGTTTCAGGTTATGCTGGAAGATTTATGATGGGTGACACATTACCAAGAACTATACGAAATACTTTTGTAGCTAGGCCAATTCCTTTATTAAGTCAGATTCCTTTTATAGGCGATTTGTTATTTAATCAAAATATCTTTGTATATGGTGGGTTGGTACTTGCTGTAATAATGGGGCTTTATTTATCAAGAACTAAGCAAGGACTCAATCTTAGGACAGTTGGAGAAAATCCAAGTGCAGCAGATGCTTCTGGTATACCTGTAACCAGATATAAATATATTCACATCATTGTTGGGGGCGCTATATCAGCACTAGGCGGAGCATACTTATCACTTGTATATGTTCCAACCTGGCAAGAAAATATAACTGCTGGGCGAGGCTGGATAGCAGTTGCTCTTGTAATTTTTAGTATGTGGAGTCCGTATAAAGCTATCTTTGGAGCTTATCTATTTGGTGGGCTTGATATTATTGGCTTTAGACTTCAACAAACTGGATTTGCTATGTCACAACATATTATAGGAATGTTCCCATACCTGATAACGATTGTCGTCTTAGTACTGAGTTCTATACTTAAGAGGAAGCAATATGCACCAAACTCTCTAGGCGAATCATATTTTAGAGAAGATCGATGACATACTACAATAGACAAGCATATTGACATGCTTGTCTATTTTTTTACTCTAGCATATATTTTTTCTTAATGACTAAAACTTCAGCGTTTGATATATTTCCTGGGAAATTATCTATTAAATCTTCTTCGCTTTCTCCTCTATTAGAAAGTCTTCTTACAACATACATTTCCTTATCTTGATCATCAATAAGCTTATGCCACTCAATGCAGAGTCCTATTCTTTCGCATTCACAAAGAGCATCCACTACATCTTCTAGATCTATATTAAACTCACTAGAAATATAATTTATATCTTTGTTAAGTAGATAGCAATTGTGAACTGCTTCTATATCAAACCCATTACTATCAAGAATTTGATCAGTTCTAACAATGCTTTCAGCCTTTTTACTAAGAATAGTCACATCTTCCTGTTTTACTGCTCTTTCTTTTTCTTGCTTTAAGATATCTTCTTTTTGCTCTTTTAATTTTTCTTCATGTCTAGCTGCTAAAATGTTCTTTTCATATTCATTAATTACACTTATAAACTTTTGACCAAACTCATTAGCTTTATACTCACCTACTCCTTTGACTTTAAGCAAATCAGTAATAGAAGTTGGCTTTTGTTTGGCTATTTCTCTCAATGATTTATCATGGAAAATGACAAAAGCTGGGACATTCTTACTTCTAGCTATTTCAAGTCTTTGCTTTTTAAGTTCATTATATAAAGCTTTATCAAAATCATCAATCTCTACATGACTCTCTCCTAGAGAATCTTCTATGAATAGACTTCTTATGACTTGGCTTCCTCTTAAGACCTCTTCTGCTTTTACTGTTAGTTTTAGAGTTGGATACTCACTTGCTGTAAGTTTTAGATACTCTTTTGACAATAAGTAATAAATTATATCTTTTATCTCTCTAGGTCTTAAAGATTTGAGCTTGCCATAATTATCAACCTTATGAAGTTCATCATTTTCTATCTGTCTATTTTTTGAACCAATTAAAACTTGTATAACACGATTTATGCCATATCTTTCTTTAAGGTCTTTTATGGCCATAAATATTTCTTTAGACTCACTTGTGATATCTTCTTCAATTGAACTTCTCAAGCAATTAGCACATGCCTGACAATTGTCTTTGAGATACTCCTGGCTAAAATAGTTGAGTAAATATTTTCTCAAACAATCATCTGTGTGACAATATTTTATTAGCTCTTGGAGCTTTTCTGTTAATTTTTCTTTTCTACTATCACTTATATCACTTGTTGTAATAAAATGTCTTTGTGTGTTGATATCGGCTGCAGAATAAAGAATTAGACAATCACTTGGCAACCCATCTCTACCTGCTCTTCCAGACTCCTGATAATATGTTTCAATATTTGCTGGTACGTTGTAGTGTATAACATATCTAACATCATCCTTATCTATTCCAAGACCAAATGCATTAGTAGCCACCAATACATCGATTTCGTTATTCATAAACAAATCCTGATTTTCTACTCTTTTCTCGTCTGGCATACCAGCATGATAAGAAATTGCTTTAATATCTTCTTTTTGTAAAATCTTAGTTAAATCATCCACTGACTTTCTAGAAGAACAATATATTATTCCTAATTCATCTTGTCTTTTTTTTACATAATCAGTTAAAAAATTAAGCCTTCTACCAGTATGAACTACTGAATACACTAAATTTGGCCTATCAAATTCAGACACTATAACTTTTGGGTTTCTTAAGTTTACCGCACTAATAATCTCGCTAGCTACATTCCTAGTAGCAGTAGCAGTAAAGCACGCAATTGTCGGCCTAATAGTTAACTCATTTATGAAATTAGGAATATCAAGATAGCTTGGTCTAAAGCTGTGTCCCCATTGACTTATGCAATGAGCTTCATCAACTGCTACTAAAGAAATGTCAATTGTTTTAATAAAACCGATAAACTCATCATTATCTAGTTTTTCTGGTGATAAGTATAGAAGTTTTGCCTCACCACTTCTAATCTTTTCTATACTGTTAAAATACTCTTTAGTATCTAAAGCACTATTTATGTAAATAGCAGGAATGCCTCTGCTAATCATTGACTCTGTTTGGTCTTTCATTAATGAAATAAGTGGAGATATAACTATAGTTAAACCTGGTAAAAGCACACTAGATAGTTGATAGCAAAGAGATTTGCCTCCATTAGTTGGCATAATAGCTAAGGTATCTTTTTTATCTAATATTTTTTCTATTACCTCTTTTTGACCAACTTTAAATTCATCATATCCAAAATAATACTTCAAGGATTTCTCAAGCATACTAAGCTCTCCCTTCATAGCGTTAATTATATCATAGCCAAATAAAGATTAGCATACTTATCAATAAATTTGATTACTGTATAATATATTATGGTTTTTGATAAAAATTAAAGGAATATGTATAGTACGTATAGAATCTTTAATCATCATTGTCAATTACTGTTAGATTGTCAAAAAGGAGGATAATAAGTGCATCTAAATATGGATCAAAAGAGAATAATCCGCTCTGAACCTAAAGGTCATTCTTTGCTTAAAGGTGTTGCTGGATCTGGCAAAACTACTGTTGCTATACATCGTGTTAAGTATTTACTAGATGAGTATTGCTCTTATGATGATAAAATACTCTTTACTACATATACCAAAACGTTAATCAACTATTGTGAGTTCTTAATCAAAAAAGTACAAAGTGATAAAGAAGAAGAAACAATGAGTATATTTGGTAATAGTTCAAATAGTAGAAATGTTGATGTTTATAATATCGACCGTCTTACCTATTCATACTTCCAGATGTATAAAGACGATAACAACTTAAACTATGAACTAATACCAGCAAACCTTAAAAGAGAGAACTTAATTAATGAGCTGATTGCTAAAACTAAAAAAGACTTTCCTAATGTTGAAATACTACATCCTTCTAACACAAGCTTTCTCTTAGAGGAGATTGGCTGGATTAAAGCTTCAAACTATATGGAAATTTCAGAATATCAAGTAGCAGACCGTCTAGGCAGAATGAGTTTTCAAGGTGAAGAAGGTCCTAAAAGACTTTTAAAAAACTCAAATACTAGGCAAGCCATACACAACCTTATGTTTGCTTACAATCAAGAGCTTCAGTCGCAAGGATATATTGACTATTATGATATGGCTCTATATGCTCTCAAACAAGCTATAAGCCGTCCTGTAAAAAGATACACACATATTCTAATTGATGAAGGGCAAGACTTAACCAGAGTTCATTATGAGTTCTTAAAACAACTATATATTGAAAAGAAATACTCCAGCATCTTTTTTGTAGCTGATACTGCGCAAAGCATTTATTCTCATGCTTGGCTAGCTAGAGGAAGAAATTTTACAAGTTTAGGATTTGATATGACTGGGAAGAGCTCTTCTCTTAAGAAAAATTATCGAACAACTACACAGATAGCACAAGCTGCATATAGCTTAATTGAAAATGATATGAATATTGTCAGTAATGAAAACTATGTAAAACCATCATTAATCGATAAAGAAGGAAGTTTTCCTGTATTAAAAAGTCATTTTAACTCAGCTGCAGAAATAATGTACTGTTTGCAAGAAATAGATAAAATTAGAAATAATCATTCTCTTAGAGATATCGCTATTATTGCAAAAACGCATAATCAACTTAGTGAAATTAAAAACTATCTTGATATGCGCAGAATTGAAAATGACAAAATTACTAGTGTAAATGCTGATTTTGACAAAGACTCGATTAAGCTTATCACTATGCACTCAATAAAAGGGCTCGAGTTCCCTTTTGTCTTCATCATTGGCCTTAACGAAGGCATTATACCTTTTGGAGCCAACGAACATAACTCAACAGAAATTTCCAATGAAAGAAAACTGCTGTATGTAGGTATGACAAGAGCAAGCAAGCAACTCTATCTAAGCTCTTCAGGTACTCCCTCACGTTTTCTGGATGAAATCAACAAAAACTACCTTAGACTTGACACAAGTTCAAGTTTACGACGTTTTTACAATGTGCCAATTAGAGATTATAAGTTTAAAGATAAAATAAGTGAAGATAGGATTTATAGTAATGAAGAGAAGATTAGACAGTGGTTTATTAATGAACTAATAGAAACTTATAAATATCCTATTGAGCTTATTGACATAGAGTATAAAATTTTTAACTTTTCAAGTACGGGGTTTGCTGACATAGTAGTTAGTATTTATAAAGAGGGTGAAAAGACACCATTTATTATAATTGAAACAAAAGCGCTAAACAGTGGTATAACAGATGCACTGGGCCAGCTCAAAAGCTATTTAGTAAACTGTAAAAAAGCAAAATATGGCGTAGTAACAGATGGATCAAAGATTGAATTTCTTGACGAACACCACCGTGTCACTGAAGATATTCCAAAGTTTAATAGAGAGATGCTCAAAAATTCTCTTGATAGATATATCTATTATGATTTTAGGGCTAAGAGAAAGTGTGAATTATTAATAGACAGATATTCACCTAAAGAAATAACTCTTGACACACCTTCACAACAAATACACTACAAAGAAGATAATACAATTGCTGTACCAAACTATGGTCAAATATCAGCTGGGAAGCCAATTTTTGCTAATCAGGAGCAAGAGACTATATATCTTCCAGAGGATATTGTAAAATCTCAAGATTTATTTTTACTTAGTGTAAGAGGCAATAGCATGATTGGTGCTAACATAAATGATGATGATCTGGTGTTAATAAGAAAACAAAGCACAGCCATGGATAATGATATAGTCGCTGTGGCTATTAGTGATGATGTCATTTTAAAAAAGATTAAGTTGCAAAAAGACAACGTGCATCTAATAAGTGAAAACGATGAGTATGAACCACTTATATATAGCGCAGGAGATATAAGAATAATGGGGAAAGTTCTTGGAGTCCTCAAACCCATATTTAACTAGATATTTGCAAAAATCACAAGTACTTAATTGTGCTTCTTGATGATAAAAATAAGTATCACAATTACTAAAGCAAGTCTCGTCTTATGAGACTTGCTTCTTTTCTTTCTTTTTCTTATTAACTTTATATTGAATAAACACCGCCACAACTACTCCTAAGATAATTATCGCAGTGTTTGCAAAGGCTCCTCCCATATTAGGATTGTCTCTACTAGTACTAATGGCATATTCAACTGAAAGACCAATAATGGCACTGCTTAGAATAATATGTCCAGCATAAAATTGCCTAAGAAAATGAGCTAGCAAAACTACAACTATAATTGGTAGATATATTTTAGTAATTACGCTGCCATCAATATATCCTAAAATTGCAAAGATTATCAACATTACTAAAAACATTGCAAGTGAAATAATTATATGCTTCAGAGAGTTTTTTATTTTTACCATTAGCAATCCTCCTTTATCATACTAATAGAATATCTTATAAATAAGTAGTTTGTAAAGAAAGTTAAGATAATATACATTAATAATTTCTTTGTTTGATATTTTAGACTTTCCCTTAAGTTTAATGCATGCAATAATAAGTCAATGTATAATAAACTATAGATGTTTGATTAGATGGAGGTTATATTAATGAACTTATTATCTGAAAAAGAGTTCAGTGTAAGAGCATGTGAAACAGATCATTTAGGATTAATGAGATTATCAGCCATATTCCAAGTGCTTCAAGAAACTGCAGAAATGAATGCAAAGCGACTTGGATTTAGCTATGATTACGTTACAGAAAACCAAGAGATTTGGGTTTTGTCTAGGATGCATGCTAAGTTTACAAAAGTTCCAAAATGGCAAGACCCCCTAAAAATTAATACCTGGCCAGTAGGTCAAAATAGAATATTTGGAATTAGAGACTATACAATAAAGCTTGATGACAATTTAATAGGGACAGTCACATCATCTTGGGTATTAATTGACTTAAACAAAAGAAGAATAAAGAGAATGAGAAATTTCCCAAAGAGCTCTATTAACCCTGTATTTGACCAAATAGCACAAAAAGTAGATTTACCAAATGATCTAGAACTTATTTCTAAAAGAGTAGCACAAAAAAGTGAACTTGATATTAACAACCATGTCAATAACGCTATATATTTTAACTGGATTACTGATACAATGAGTCTAGATCTATATAATAAGTATTATATAAGTGAAATTACAGTAAATTATCAAAATGAAACAAGACTTGGAGAAAAGATTGCTATCTATCATAATCTAAATGGTAGTTTATTAACAATCGTAATAGAAAATGAAACAACAGGAAAAACTGCTTTCATTGCAAAAGTGGGGCTTACCCCTAGAGATTAGGAGATGAACTAAATGCAAAAATTGGCTGTATTTGATTTTGACGGTACTCTTTTTACAGCACAAACCATACCCTTCTTCATTGATCAATGGGAAGAACTTGGATATCCAAAAATGCCTATAAGAAGTGCTAAATCTAAAATCATTAAAATATACCTTCTTAATAAGTTTAAGCTAATGAGTACTGATAAATTTCGTGCAAGAGCCGTATCAGATTTTCTTGTTGCATTTAATAATATGTATGTAGAAGACATTGATGAGTTTTTTCATAAAGCAAGCCAAAATGCTACAAAGTATTTACGACAAATAGTTATTGATGAGATAACTAAAATGAAAAGCGAGAATTATCATACAGTACTGCTCTCAGGATGCTATGAAGGATTTCTAAAGCATATAGCAGAAGATCTTGATATTGATACAATCATTGGCTCTAAAATCAATTATAACGAGTATTTTAAGGTTGATGCGAAAAACCCAGCTGAAGTTTTAGGTGGATTTAATAAGCTTAAAAAGATAAGTGATCATTTTAGCAATCAAATTGATTACAAGGAAAGCTACGCATATGCAGACAGTCATACAGATGCGGAACTTTTAGAGGCTTTTGGAAATCCAGTAGCAGTATTTCCAAATGATCGACTACTGGCTATTGCTAAAGATAAAAACTATAGAGTAATAGATTAGAGGGATTATTTATGGATTATATGTGCAATTTAGAAAAGGAAATAATTGATAAGCTTCAATTCATAAATATCTTTAGTGAAGATGAAAAGAATACTTTCTTTACTCATGCCTACCAGGTCAACTATTCATCCGGAAAAACCTTGATTGAAAGTAGCAAAACTTGCCAAAGTGTGTATTTTGTCATTTCTGGACTGATTAGAGTATTTAAACTTACCCCAGAAGGAAAAGAGCTAACTCTTTATAGAATTAGTAGTGGAGATACATGCCTTTTTACTATGGGGTGTATCATGGGAAACACTAATTTTGAGGCATTAGCTGAAACAGAGCAAGATTCTGTATTAGTGGCTTTGCCTGGCGATATATTTAAGTCATTAATGTTTAGTAATAAAGAATTTTCTGAAATGATCTTATCTAAAATATTAACCACTCTTACGGAGCTAATGATCTTAACAGAAGAAGTAACTTTTCATAGCATCAATAAAAGAGTAGCATCATATCTAGTAAGCAAGAATACTGAAATTATTAAAAACACACATGAAGAAATAGCTAATGAACTTGGCTCAGCTAGAGAAGTAGTTAGCAGAATGCTTAAAGAGTTTGAAAAGTCTAGTATAGTCACTCTAAAACGAGGTTCTGTAACAATAAAAGATCGGAAAAAATTAGAAATCCTTGCAGAAATGTGATTTTGTCACTGAGCACATCACTCTTCTTTGATAATTTGAACTAAGCTAAAGAATATACTTATTAGCAAACAAAAATCTTAGAGGTGATTCTATCGGGGTATTAATGATAATGTAATAATTATATGCTGCTTATATATAATTGTTCATATACTTACTTAAAAAGGCTTTGGGGTGCACCCCAAAGCCTCACTTGCTTTTTAAACCCTATTTTCCCAACCTGCTAAACTAATTTCACGCTTAGCAATCTCAAAGACTTTCTTATCTTTTACCTCATAAATCTTATCAACTAAATCTAAAGAAGTAATTCTATGAGTTATAATAATCAATGTCTTATTCTCCCACTGCTCTTTGATATACTTATATATTTTCTTTTCAATTTGTGAATCCAAGTTTGATGCAGCTTCATCAAGTATTAGGATATCAGGATTTCGCATCATTGCTCTAGCTATTGCTACTGCCTGCTTTTGTCCTCCAGAAAGAGCTTTCCCGCCTTCACCTACATTAGTATTAAGGCCCTTGTCAAGTCTTGCAAAGAAATCTTCTAAGTCTAGTTGCCTTATGAGATTAAGTACATCTTCATAAGTTTTATCTGGCAACCCATAAGCAATATTTTCCCATACAGTAAGCGGGAATAAATGAGTATCTTGAGGCAAAACCTGCAATGCGTTTTTATAAGTATTTTTGTCTAAATCCCTTAAGGGAGTTTCCCCAAAGAGTATATCCCCTTTTGTTGGGTTATATAGTTTTGATAAAACTTTTATAAGTGTTGATTTACCTGCCCCAGAGCCACCAATAATGCCAATTCTAGATCCATGCTCAAAAACCAAATTGACATCTTTTAAAATATAGTCTTTATTGTCATAAGCAAAATCAAGACCTTGTATCTTTATATCTAAATTAGTTAATTCACTAGACGATGCTTGATATGAAATTGTAGGCTTATAATCTAAGAATCTACTGATTCTATCTAGAGAAGCACCTGCAGTTTGATAAGTGGTGTAAATTTGGCTTAAATCCATCAGTGGTCCAAATATTCTTCTAACATAACTAACAGCTGCCATCAATAACCCCAGTGAAATAAACCCTTCTTTTAGTAAAATACCACCTTGCCAAATGATAAGAGCTAAGCCTACTGCCCCTGCTAAATCCATGATAGGAAAGTGCAAAGCAGTAATTGCCACAGCTTTGATATTTGCATTTCTAGTTTTTTCACTTAGGTCACTGATTTTTGATGATTCTGTAACCTCTTTTGAAAACGATTTCACCGTTTTTATTCCCGATATGTTTTGCTGAACCCCTGATGTTAAACCTGCTATATTTTCTCTTACTTCTCTTTGCGCTTTCCTTATTATTTTCCCTATAATTTTCGTACTTAATAAAATAAAAGGAATTGTTATTAAAAGTGTCAAAGCTAATCTTGTATTTAGGACAAATAAAGCTACAGAAATTGCACTAAGAGTAACAATATCTGATATGAAGTATATAAAACCTTGTGATATTAGATTATATATAGTTTCCACATCATTCATAATAACAGATGATAAATCACCAACTTGATGATTATTGTGAAAATCTATATCCAAATTCATAAGATGATTATGTATTTGATTTCTCATGCTAAAAATTGTTTTATGTCCTATCGTTTGAGCTAGATACATCTGTTTATATGATGACATCCACTGTATTAATGATAGACCAATGTATATGATCACAATCAAAATAAGACCTGTTGTTTCTTTAGCTAATATGTGATCATCAATAGCTGTTTTAGTAAGTATTGGTAAAGCAACATGTGTTCCTGAAATGAAGAGTGTCAAAAGCATGGCTATAATCAAATCTTTTCTCTGGCCTTTTAAATTCTCTTTAAGGATTTTTATTGCATCCTTATTAAGGTCTCTTAGCTTGAACTCTTTATTAACTTCTGCACTAAGACGACCCCCCATACCTCCTCTCATACTATTCACCCCTCATACTAAAAATTTGGCTTTTAACAAAGTCTTGATACATATCCAAGCGCTCATATAAATAATCATGAGTTCCAAAAGCCTTAACGCTTCCTTTTGCCAGAAACGCTATTACATCTGAATTTTCAATAGTCCAAAGTCTATGAGCAATTGTAATGACCGTTCTACCCTTAAAGACATTATTAAAAGATTCTTGTAGCTCATCCTCAGTTTCTTTATCTAAGTTAGAAGTAGGCTCATCTAGTATTAGGATCCTAGGGTCTGTTATTAAAACTCTAGCAATAGCCAGTCTTTGTTTTTGCCCTCCTGAAAGTCTAACTCCTTTTTCTCCTAATTGAGTATTCACTCCTTTAGGTAAGCTCTGAATAAAGTCTGATAACACCGCTCTTTCAATTGCTTCATTTACTTTTTCTATACTTGCATTTACGTTTCCAAAAGTTATATTCTCTAGAATAGTTCCATCAAAAATGAATGGTTCTTGACTTAAGTATCCTGTGTGCTCTCTTAGTTTTGATAAATTAAGTTCTGTTATATCAATCCCATCAATAGTAATTGTGCCTTTTTCAGGTGTGTAAAAACCCATTATTAAATTAATAAGTGTAGACTTTCCCGCTCCACTTGGCCCTACTAGTGCAATGGACTTTCCACTAGGGATAGTTAAGCTTAAGTCGTCAATAGCATAATTGTCACTATTCTTATACTTAAAATACACATTCTCTAACTCTATGTTTCCTCTAAAATTATCCACCCAAATACCACCAGTAAGATCCTCTTGGTTTTGGCTTAATATTTCAAAAACTCTGCCACCAGCTGTAATTGCTGTAATTGCTGCACCTATGAGCATTCCTGTTTGCCTAATTGGTCTTAGTAGCAGTCCCATAAATGAGATAAACCCAATAAGCATACCCGGTGATATTATATCGTTTATTGCTAAATACCCTCCCCAAAGAAGCGTAAAAGCTGTTCCAAGAGAAGTAAGAAAATGAACATAGGGTAACCAAAAAGATGATATTTTTGTAGCATTTATATTTTTTTCAAGTAGATTTCCTGTTCCTTTTTGGAAGTTTTTTGACTCAAAATCTTCAGAGCCTAATAGCTTTATAGTTTCTATTCCACTAAAGGTTTGAACAACTGAAGCATTCATTTTGCCAAACTCTTTTCTAATCTGCCCCATTATCGGTCTAACTTTAAGAGAATATTTCACCATTGCATGAATCATAAAAGGGATTAACGCTATAAAAGCTAATGATAAAGAAGGTTGCCATATTATTAGGACTACTAAAATACCAACTATTGTTAGAATATTGTTTAATATATTAACTATAGAAAAGCCAAAGAAATTAGCCAGCAAATCTGTATCTGATGTGACTCTACTTATAATTTCTCCTACAGGTTGTTCATCAAAATATGTAAAGCTAAGGTTGTTAATATGTCTAATAGTCTTTGTTCTCAAATCATGAATAATAGTTTGTCCTGTTTTTTCTAGCACTATTCTTTGAGCATAGTAAAGTATGCCTTTTACTACTGTAGCTAGAATAATCATTACAAAAACTAAGAAAAACATTTGGCTACTCATCTGAGCGACTCTATCTACTACTTCTTTTATCAAAATTGGGGGAAGCAATGTAAATATTGTTGATAATAGGAGTAACATTGCTCCTAAAACAACACTTTTTATATGCCCTCTATATAGTTTTAAAAGTGAGAAAAAAATCTCTTTTTGGCTTTTCAAAATTTACCCCCCTCCTGATTTCTTGTTCTGTGTTAATATTAATATTAAACATATTATGGTCATATGTCAATTACTTGCATGGCTAATTTGTGTTAAGTTTATATAATCTTATAAAATTACTAGTATTGTTTTTTTTATTGCTTTAGGAGGTATTGCTTTGACTATGCTAAGAAAAAATTCCTGCTAAACTATAATAACTATACTCTTACCCGCCACTTCTCTTTTAAAAAAATTTAAAAACATTAAAGGATTGAGACCTCTTTGATCTCAATCCTTTTGCTCTTAGCTATTTCCAACGTTTTTCTTTTTTTTCAAGCTTCTCTTCTTTATAATTTATTTTCTTCTTCGAATATGCGGCTTTTGCCCTTAATTTTTGTTCCTCCAACATTAGATACTCGTCATTTGCACTTTCAAAATCATCCAAATCAAATCTAACTTTATCTCTCTTCATAGCGTCACTTTTAGTTTTATTGCGTTTAGGCAAAAACTTCTTCTCCTTTACTAAATTTTATCTAATAAATTTCGCATAACCAAAAAATAAAAGCTTATTACTTTTATTGAAAATAAATGGTTTACGTTAACATTTTACTACATATAATCATAAATTTCTACAAGAAAAAAGCTTATCAAAACTTATTTTTTGGTAATAATATCCCTTTTATAGTGAATCCAGTCAAAAAAAGTAATGATTTTAATTAAAAATATCTGCTTTGTCGAATATACAACAATATACTTTATAATGTCTTGATATAAACATAAAATACGCAACATCTGTTGCACTTCTTGCTATATTTATAAGCAAGTAGCATAGATAACAAATCGTTACAAATCAGATTTGCAGTATGATTAAGATTTGAAGTTTATTCCTTCATAGATTGTTTGAGTAATATATTTTATTATAATACTCTAGTTAATATTTAATCTAAAATGCAGCTGTCCAGCCTCCATCAGCAACAATAACTGCGCCATTAACAAAACTTGCATCTTCTGAAGCTAGGAACAAGGCTACATTAGCTATTTCTTTTGGAGACCCTGTCCGAGGAGAAAGTTGATGTGCCTGTGTTGCTCGGCTCATACCAAATTCATTCATGCTAGTCATACTTTGACTAATGTTTGTGTCGACTGCTCCTGGTGCTATTGCGTTACATCTAATACCTTTTTCTGCATACATAAAAGCAGTATTTTTTGTAATACCAATGACAGCATGCTTTGATGCCCCATAAGCAACGCCTGAATGAGCGCCACTAAAGCCTCCCGTTGAGGCAATATTTATAATTATACCGCTTTCTTTTTCTAAAAAAATCCTAACCGCTTTTCTTGTTGCCATCATCACACCTTTTGTATTTATAGAGAACACTCTATCCCATACCTCATCAGTGACGTCTCCTACTGGTTCAAAATTATCCATAATACCAGCATTGTTTACTAATATATCTAATGTTCCATATTCATCAACTGTTGCACTAAGCATTTTTTCAACATCTTCTAACTTACTAATATCAACCTTTAATGCAACTGCTTCAAAACCATTTTCTTTAATCTCTTTTTCTATTGCCTGTGCACCTTCAAAGTTAATGTCTGCTAGCACTACCTTAGCTCCTTGACTTGAAAATAGTAAAGCTATTTCTTTACCCATACCTGACGCTGCACCTGTTACAATTGCTACCTTATCGAGTAATTTCAATGTGTAACCTCCTTATTATAGTTCATATAAACGACTTCTTTCCATTTATTGTTCTATAATGTAATTTTATCATAAACTAGCCTAATAATATAGCTAGCTACAACAATTTTAAGAAATTATTAACATTTGAACTAGTTATATGTTCTATGAAATCTTTTATCCAACTCATTATGGGTAAAAATATCTCTGTAATACTTCTTAATAAGATCCACAGCTTTTGAAACTGCGTTTACATAAAGGTCTTTAAGTATTAAATTGCTGTCTGAAAAATCATCAAAAGGAACTTGTGGCATAACTAACCCTTTTAGAAAGTTGACTAATTCACTTTTTCTACTCTTCATATGCTTATCAATAAATCCTTGTATTTGAGATAAGTCTTCTAATATTTCAGAATAAGTCCTCATTGACTCTACAGCCAACTTAATTTTCTTAGGCTTGATATTTTTATAAAATGATGTAATTGTATTGGCTATCTGATTATTAATATATAAGTGCTCAGCTTTATTACTCTTTATTGGGTCAAGACCATCTTCTTGCATTAAGAATCTTTCAAACTCTGTTTCAATCATACTATGAGGGATATTCCCCAGTGCTGATTTTCTGTTGATATATGGATGACACTGGCTATCAAGCGTGAAGTGACATATGAACCCAAGTATGTATGATATACCAGAATTATCAAAATCACTTTTCTTTATTACTTCTCTAGCATTAGTGAAAAATTGCATAGCTGATTTATTATGCATCTTAAATCCAAAGCTATTTATTTTGTTTAATAAAAGAGGTTTATAATAAAAGAAAATGTCAGGACCCTGAAGACCTATATTAAATATATTCCTATTTTGATTTACTATTTCTTTAATTTCATTAGGTAAATTCTCAAGTACTTTTTCCCCAAATGTATAATGCGCATATGTATCGGGCATCTTTTCACCCCTATTCCTAATGCTTAATATTCTATTTAAATAAGATAACATATCAATGTTAAAATATTATTAACTTATTTGCTACTTATGTGATTTTGTTACAGAGCAAAAAGCATTTTGATGGTAAATTGTATTTAGAAAGTTGATGGAGGACATATATTATGAATTTAATCACGCCTATAACAATAGTTGCTAATATATCTGCTTTTATTTTAGGAGCAATATTAACACTATTGATTATATATAAGACAATCCCTAAAGTAATGATGGTTGAGAGTGAGAGCAAGTATGATTTTGAAAAATCAGCAGAAGTCTTTGAACAAAGTATCAAAGACGCTGGATGGTCTGTCTCAGGAATTCATGACTTAAAGAAAACCCTTAAGGGCTTTGGTTATGAAATTGGTGAAGTTAAAGCATTTGAGCTTTGTAAAGCAGATCATTCATCAGTAGTATTAAGCCGTGATGACGAGCGCATAATCTCCCCATTGATGCCTTGTCGAGTATCCCTATATACTAAAAGTGATGGCAAAACATATATCAGTAGAATGAACTCCCTACTAATGGCTAAACCATTTGGCGGCCTTATCTCTGATATAATGAAAAAAGCAGCAATAGATACAGAAAAAATCCTCGAAAGCATTATTAAGTAAAAAATCCTTTGCATACTGTTAGTTTGACAGTAGTGCAAAGGATATTTTTTTATACTTCTTGCTTTTCCATAAACTCTTTAGCAGTTTTAGTAATTGCTAAACCCCCAGCAGCAGTTTCTCTGAGTGAACCCGGTAGCATTCTCCCAACTCTTCCCATTGTTATTACAACTTCATCAAATGGAACAAAGCTAGATACTCCTGCTAATGCCATTTCTGCAGCTGTAATAGCATTACCAACTCCGCCAGCATTTCTCTTTGAACAAGGGACTTCTACAAGGCCTCCAACTGGATCACACACTAAGCCTAGCATGTTCTTTATAGCTATTGAAGAGGCTTCTAAAGCTTGTTCTGGGTTGCCTCCCATAATTTCTACTAAAGCAGCTGCTGCCATAGCACTAGCACTACCAACTTCAGCTTGGCACCCACCTTCTGCACCACTTATTGATGCAAAAGTTGCAATAATCAGTCCAACAGCAGAAGCTGTAAATAGACCCATCACGATTTCCTTTTCACTTATATCTCTATCTTCTTCAAGAGAATTAAGCACAGCAGGAACAACTCCACATGCACCAGCTGTAGGACAAGCTACTATTTTTCCCATTCTTGCATTCTCTTCTGTAATAGCAAGCGAATAAGCAATAGCTTTTGCTACAAACCCAGAAGATAAAGATTTGCCTTTCATGTAGTATTCATACATTTTTTTAGCATTATGCCCTATAAGCTTACCCATAGAATCTTGTGAGGTAATAATCCCTCTTTGAGCTGATTCTTTCATAACTCTATATGATTCAAGCATAACATTATAAACTTCTTCTTCAGTCATATTTGAAACTTGTGCTTCTCTTTTTAGCCCAATTTCGCCAATAGTCATATTATGCTTAGTACATAACTCTAAAAGATCCTGACCTGTTTTAAATCTATAACTCATAATTAACCACCCTAATATAATCTATCTATTACTACAGCATATTGCATCTTATTAATTGCCAAAACAGCTTCCAAGCACTCTTTATCAATTGGATCATCTGTCTCAATAATCATATATGCCTCGTCATTTACAGCTTCTCTATAAAGACTCATCTGTGCAATATTAACATTGTATTTATGAAGCATACCAGTAACCTCTTGGACTATTCCAACCCTGTCCCAGTGTCTAGTCACTAAAGTGCAATACTTCCCATCTATCCTTAAATTAGTCTTATCAATCTGGGTAATTAAAATATTGCCACCACCTACTGATTGTCCTTTCACAACTTTTTTAGTGCCTGTTACTCCCATTAATTCAATTTTTACTGTATTAGGATGGTCTTCTTCTTCATCTTCTTTGACAAATGCATACATAACACCTTTTTCATCTGCAATATCAAAACTGCTTCTAATTCTCTCATCATCTGGCAAAAAGCCTAAGACTCCCCCCAAAAGTGCCTTATCTGTACCATGACCTTTTAAAGTAGCTTTAAAAGAACCATAAAGATGAAAAATGACAGAAGATACTTCTTCTCCTAAAATCTTTCTAGCAGCATAACCTAACCTACATGCACCTGCTGTATGTGAACTTGAAGGACCAATCATAATAGGTCCTGTTATATCAAAAAGTGAAAGATTGCTACTCATAATAAGCCTCCTCTATTCTTTAGTAAATTGTGCTTTTATTATTGCATTTTTGCCTAAATAAAGCTACTCTTAAATAAGATTTTATAGTGGGAGGACTAGTGATGAACCAATATTTAGGCAAGAATGTTACAGTAAGAATTACTAATCAAATTGGAACAACATTTAAAGATAATAGAGTGTATCTTAATAATTTTGGTCTAGCTGATGATATAAAAGCACATATATTAGGAGAATACTCTCCTTTGAATGAGTATTACGGAAAAGTAATTGGCATACTAGAAGGCGAAAAGAGAGAGTTAATAGTAGCCAAAGACATTAGTAGTTTTACAAAAGATCAAATGGAAGCATTGCTTGATTATTACACTAGCCCACAAAAAGCTAAAGTTTTAGCAATAGAGTATTTAGGACAACATATTAGAAACAGTGTACGAGCTTTAATAAAATCAGATGATAAATACTTATTTGTCAGAGAAACTTACCTTGAAGATGAATACTATCATTTAGTTGGTGGGGGGATGAACTTTTTAGAAGACCCAAAAGAATCATTAGAGCGAGAAATCAAAGAAGAACTTAATTCTAATTTGCAAAGCTTTAAGTTTATTAATACAATTTCTAATATTTTTAGCGTAGATAATATAAAAGCTCATGAAGTAATGCATTTATATGAGTGTACAATTGATAAAGAAATTGAAAATGGTCAACTTATGACAGCAGATATTTACACTAGTGAACTTATATGGCTTGATAAAAAGCAAATTGAGAGCAATTATAAAAAAATACTGCCTAACATAATTGCTAAATACATCTTATGTGAGAATTAATTATGAATGCAAAACTTAAAATAATACTGAGTATGGTCCTTTGGGGAAGTTTAGGTATTTTTGTTAGATACATTCCACTACCTTCTTTAGAAATAGCTTATGTTAGAGCTTTAATTGCTAGTGTTTCAATTTATATAATAAAAAGGATTTTTATTAATGAGAAAATTAACCTAGGGAAGAATAAAAGACTTTTATTAATTTCAGGGATAATGCTTAGTGGTAACTGGATTCTTTTATTTGAAGCATATAAAACAACGACAATAGCTAACGCAACACTTAGCTATTATATGGCACCTATCTTTGCTGTTATCTTAGCATCATTTTTAGTAAGAGGAGAAAAATTAACCCCAAAAAAACTTATCTCCACTATCTTAGCCTTTATTGGCCTAGTCATAATTATTAATTATTCATCAGGAGATGTTAGACTAGGACAATTTACTGGTATTATGTTTGGTCTCCTTGCAGCACTTAACTATGCGGGTGTTGTAATTTGTAATAAGAAAATGCAAGGTATAAGCGCCTTTGACAGAGTGTTGGCACAAATGGGTGTAAGTGCACTTATTTTAACTCCTATAATCATTTTTAGAAGCCAAATAGTAATGATTGCACCTATTGGCATCATCTCTTTGATTGTAATCGGCTTAGTACACACTACCTTAGCGTACCTTTTATATTTTCCAAGTTTAGAACATGTAAGTGTACACAGTGCTTCTATACTCAGCTATATAGATCCAGTGTCAGCACTAGGATTTGGTTATGTTTTTCTAAACGAGCCACTTGGGTTTAATCACATTATTGGTGGCGGACTGGTTTTGTTTGGCACATATTTGAGTAATAAGAAAAAATAAAATATATTCAAGCACTTAAGTGCATAAGTCCATAATTTTTGCTAATATATAATTTGATAAATTATATAAGGGGAATATTATGGATTATTTATTAGTTCTAACAATTGGAGCTATTATCTTATCTTTTATTGTGGATAGACAGAAAACAATAAAAGGGGTAAAGATAGGCTTAAAGAAGCTTAAAAAAATAGCACCACAATTTTTGATCATGCTTATTTCAATATCAATTGTTTTATATTTACTACCAGAAGAGACAATTGTAAAGTTTTTGGGTAATGGAAACCTAATTACAAATACTGTCTTAGCAGCTATTATTGGTTCAATAACAATGATGCCTGGGTTTATTGCTTTTCCTTTATGTGGCATTTTACTGACAACTGGAGTTAACTATACAGTACTCGCTGCATTTTCAACGACCTTGATGATGGTCGGTTTTGTAACTTTTCCTGTAGAGAAAGAATATTACGGAACAAAACTTGCTATTAAAAGGAACTTATTTAGTGTTTTAATAGCTTTAGTAGTAGCTATTGTTGTTGGGATTGTCTTTGGGGAGATTTTAGTATGAAAAAGAAAAATTTTACACAGTATGTCATAATTTTTTATGCTATATTCATAATAGTAAGCTATATAATGCCAATTGAAGCTGGACAAGATATTGCAAAAAACTTTTACAGGTTTACATTTGAGATGATAAAGATTTTGCCATTTGCTTTTATCCTCATAGGGCTTTTGGAAGTGTGGATAAAACAGGAAACTATAGAAAAATATCTTGGTGAATCTTCTGGTTTACTGGGACATTTTTGGGCGATTATCTTATCCTCAACAACAGTAGGTGGTGCTTATGTTGCTTTTCCTCTGGGCCATACACTTTATAAAAAAGGTGCAAAGCTAGGGGTAGTATTGACATATATAAGCGCTGCTGCTATTACGAGAATTCCAATGACAATTTTTGAAGCATCTTTTCTAGGAGTTAAGTTTACACTTGTGAGAATTTTTGTGTCTATTCCTTTGATTGTTATCTCTTCAATTATTTTAGATAAGCTTACTGATAAAAATGAGGTTCCTAAAGAAATTAAAGAGTAGGAGGAGTTTTCTTGAGAGATTCAAGCAAAATTAGTTCTGTTAGTAAGTTAATAATTGGAAATACTTCAAAGAAAGATCAAGTAGTCAATCTAATAATACAAGAAGCAGTGAAAGAAGAGTTATCACTAGTAACATCTCTCGATGTACTAAATACATCAATAAAAATTAGAAAAAGCTTAATTTATGATAAAGAAATTTTTGCACAACTTTGGGACCCCCTCTCTTTAAGTGGGGTCCCTCTTAGAATTCCTATAAATAAAATAGGAGCGAAAGTATTAGCACATATGCTAGACCTAACAGAAGTACAATCTGGTGTTTTACACAATGCATTTAGAATCGCAAGTGATAAAAATCTCAAGCTTATCAGTTTTAATGATTTAAGAGCGGTACTCAAGCATCTTTCTGATAACAAAAAGGATTACCGCTTATATTATGGCAATGCTTCAACTAGGTCAATTAATGCTATTTACAGAGCTATTTTAATTCTAGAAGAGCTAAATCTTAATATGTTGTTTACACTTCCTAGTATTGATACAAGGGATTTCTTAACAAGTGGATGGCCACTGCATATTATTAATACTAAGGAAATTATTAATTATCCAAGTGTTTACTCAGGTCTATTAATTTCACTTTTAGTCGAACTTAATGAATGCCATCAAGCCCAAAGCTTTAAAAAAGGGCTCATTATTTTAATTGATGGGAAAACTCTCTTTAATTCACTTTCTAATACATTAGCAGATGATTTAGTTATTTTACTTACATCTTTAATGAACAAGAACATAGGAGTTTATTTAATTTGCAGTGAAGTAAATGATCTACCTAAAAAACTAGTAGAACTTTTTACAAGCTTTATGATCTATTCAAAAGAAGCTCTTAAAGAAAGTGAACTGAAAAAACTACCCATGATGAGTGATAATTCTTTTAGTGGTATAATGAGTATGGAAAAAAGACTTATAGACAACATTATAATAGTCGATACTTATGATAATGTTTCACTACTAAGCAATCATGAATCTACATTAAGGATTAGTATTAAAGAAAATTCTTCTCTTAAAGCAAAATATGAAAAAGTTTTAGCTACTGATACTGCCTTTTTATCTTTGCAAGATAAAACAGAAGAAAACAAAGATAGAGCAAAGCAAACTAGAAAACCTACGCCTTTTGAAACTACACTAAAAAATGCTGCAATTAGTTTTGGGAAGTATATTGGTAATACTATTGCAAAAAATTTAGTGCAAATGCTTGAACGAAAGATTGAGAGGAAAGATTAAATTGCTAACATTTTTACAAGCAAACAGTCATAATGATGAAAAAATAAGGTTTATTATTATCTGTGCAAGATATAAAAATCAATGGCTTTTTGTCAGAAATAAAAATAGGACTAGCTATGAATTGCCAGCTGGACATATTGAAGACTTGGAAACTCCTATAGAAGCAGCAGCTCGTGAATTGTATGAAGAAACTGGAGCAGTAGATTTTTCAATTATTCCCATGGTAGATTACTGTTTTAATGACAAAGAAGGTAGGGTCTTTTTTGCTGATGTAAATAGTCTAGGAGAACTCCCTGACTATGAAATAGCTGAAATTATATCAGCAAATTATCACCCTTTTCCACAGACTTATCCACAGCTTCATCCACAGTTTCTAAAATATGCAAAAAACTTTGTGAGGGGTATGAAAAATGAAAATTAGAAAGCTATATTTAGTAGAGGGAGCAAAAGAAGCCACTGGCTTAGTTGTTGCTATTGATGTCTTTAGAGCATATTCTACAGCATGTTATCTATTTGAAGCAGGAGTTGAAAAAATTATCCCAACTGATGATATAGAACATGCATATAAGCTTAAAGAGGATAATCCTCATTATATTCTACTTGGTGAACGCGGTGGAGAAATGATTAAAGAGTTTGACTATAACAACTCTCCTAGTAAGATTATAGGGGCTAATTTACAAAACAAAACTGTAGTAATGACAACTAGTTCAGGAACTAAGGGGTTACTAAGTGCAAAAAATGCAACTAGTATTATAACAGGTAGTTTTGTAAATGCTAAAGCTATTGCCAAATATATATTAAAAGAAAATCCTGAAGAAGTGTCTATTGTTGCTCTTGGTAATGGTGGTGTGTCACGGGCACCCGAAGATGATGCGTTTTCTGATTATTTAGAAGCATTGCTGACAAACAAAAATTTTGACTTAATTAAAACAAAAGAGGAACTGAAGATAAGTGCAGGTGAGAGGTTCTTTGACCCTAATATACTTCACTCACCTAAGGCTGACTTTGACTTATGTTTAGATTTTAATAGATTTGACTTTGTTATAAGGTATCAAAATGGTGAACTTCTAAAATACAACGTATAGCTTAATAGTAGATATTCTGGTATAATCGCTTTAGTTTTGCACAAATAAGGAGTCTACTATGGTTTATGTTTTATTATCAGTTTTAGCTGGAACAGCTATGTCTGCAATATTTAAAATTACAGAAGGGCGAGACTTAAATCGCAACTTTATCACTTCAGTTAACTATTTTGCTGCAGTTTTAGTAAGTTTTACCTTTGTAAGAAGAGCAAATCTGGAAATCAATCTAAGTATTAACTCATTTCAAAGCTTTTTCTCTGAACTAAGTGGTGTGTTAAGTGGTGGAAAGTTTAGCGTACAAAGCATTGCCATATATGCTCTTTTCTTAGGCGCCTTTGCAGGCATCCTTTACTTTGTAGGTATAATTGCTATGCAAATGAGTGTTAGAAATTATGGAGCTGGTATATCTGGGATGTTTAGTAGAGCTGGAATGATTATTCCCATATTACTATCAATACTTCTTTGGAGGGAGATTCCTTCACCATTTCAGTGGATTGGAATTTCACTTGCGATTGTAGGGGTTATATTTGCTAATTTACAACCAGAAGCTGAGAAAAAGTTCACAATACGATTAACACTAATGCTACAGTTTATAACTGGTGGAATAAGTGCTCTTATTAGTAAGTCGTTTCAAATTTATGGGCTTATTGAGTATAGAGATTTCTTTTTACTCATTGTATTCTTTAGTGCATTTTTAGTTTCAGCTGTTTACACATATAAAACTCCAAAATCCTGGGGTAAAGCAGAGCTAATCGCTGGATTTTTTGTAGGTATATTCAACCAACTTTCAGCAACCTTTTTATTATTAGCTCTTAATGCCTTACCTGCACCTATTGTTTACCCTATGACTTCAGCGGGTTCAATTGTTTTTATTAATATAATGGGGATTGCAGTTTTCAAAGAGAAGCTCAAAAAACACGAAATGATTGCAATAGGTCTTACAATCATTGCGGTTATAATTTTATCTTAACTTCTTAAGAATAGCCTTTAAGGCTATTCTTTTATAATCTTCATAACAAAATTCTCCTGTAGCTGCTTGCATAGCTGCTGCAGATCCTATACTTGCTGCATTTATCAACAAGTTTTCCACATCTTCCTCACGTTTTATCCCCACCGCTAAGGATCCAAAAACAGCATCGCCTGCTCCTACTGTGGATACTACTTTTATTCTTGGTACATCTACTTTATAAATACTCCCAAAATAGTTAGCTAATAGACCCTTTTCTCCAAGGCTAACGATTGCTATTTTTACTCCCTTTGCGCAAATATCATCCAGTGTACTAATCATTTCCTCAATCGATAAGCTTTCTTTACCGACATATTCAAAAAGCTCAAACTCATTAATCTTAACCATATATGGATTAGCTTTTATCCCTAGTTTAAGAGCATCTCCTTTTGCATCTAGAACAACTTTTATGTGTTTATCAGTTAACTCAATCATATCTTGATAAACACTACTTGGTACATTAGGTGGCAAAGACCCCGATAAAGTTATAACATCAAAGTTAGATGACAACACTTTATACTTATTAAGCATTCTAAGATACTCTTCATTTGTTACAAATGGACCCGGTTCTCTTAATTCAGTCAAATCATCATCTAAAATTGCAATACAACGTCTGTTATCTCCATTTGTTTTACAATACTCACATTTTATACCTAAGCTTTCTAGATGGTGCTTTATAAACTGCCCCTCAAAGCCTCCCAGCAAATTAAGAGCTACTACCTCGCAACCTAAAGCTTTTACAATCCTAGCGGCATTGTTGCCCTTCCCACCAGCAACTTTGATTACACTTTCAGCTCTATTGATTTGCCCTAGAAGAAACTTATTTGTGTAGACTGCTGTATCGATAGATGGGTTTATACAAACGGTAAGAACCATAATAATACCTCCAATAACCTTAGATAACCTAATTAATGATTATCTATATATTTACAGTATAGCATCTGATGTGTATTATTATATATGACAATCGATGAAAAGAGGAAAATAAATGAGTATTGAATTAGTACACGCAACTAGAGGTAACCTTGTAGAGAGTATTTATAGAGGGGATATCGCAGTTGTTAATGCAGAAGGAGATCTTTTATATAAAGCTGGAGACCCTGATAAGTTAACTTTTATTCGTTCTTCAGCTAAACCTATTCAAGCTTTGCCAGTGCTTGAAAGTGGAGCAGTTGACCATTTTGGAATTGAGGAAAGCGAATATGCCATTTTTTGCGCTTCACACAATGGAGAACTTGAACACACCCAGACAGTACAATCAATCTTAACCAAGATTGGATTAGATGAGAGCTATTTGCAATGTGGTTTTCATCCCCCTGTATACAGGCCTGCAGCTGATGAGCTTGTACGCAAAGGTATCAAACCTTTTGAAATCCATAGTAATTGTTCAGGTAAGCATTCTGGAATGCTGACACTAACAAAACACAAGGGATGGCCTCTAGAGAATTACACTGACTTAGAACATCCTGTGCAACAATCAATGTTAAGTGCTATGGCTAAATGTGCTCATATTGATGAAAGTGAAATCGAGATTGGGATAGATGGCTGTGGAGTACCTGTCCATGGATTAACTGTTTTTCAAATGGCAAGAGCTTGGGCTAACTTCACAAACCCTGTTCATTTAGAAAAATCTATGGCAAATGCTGCAAAAAGAGTCGCTAAAGCTATGTTTAAATACCCTTCAAAAGTTGCTGGTACAGACAGATTTTGTACAGCGCTTCTAGAAGCTGGCAAAGGTGCTTGGGTAAACAAAAGTGGAGCTCAAGGTGTATATTGCTTTGGTCTTATTGATAAAAACATTGGAATTGCACTTAAAATTGAAGATGGTAATGGCAAAGCAGCTAGCAGTGCTATGGTAGAGGTTCTTGATCAATTAGGCTTACTAAATGATAAGCAAAAAGTTGATTTGGATAAATTCCAAAATCCTAAGCTTAAAAATCATAGAAAAGATATCATTGGTGAGTTAAAACCAGTGTTTAATTTAGAAAAAGTTTTATAAATTTGAATTTTTGCGGAACAAATCTTTAGAGAAGGTTGTCATATATTATTATGAAAAAACTTATAGCAATACTAATATCCATTTTAATATTATTAGCTTTAGTAGACCCTTTTTCTCCCAAAGAAGAAGAGCCTGGCTTTATATCAAGGAATATTACTGCTAAAGTTCTAGAGATTGATGATAGCAAGCTCTATGTTGAGATTCTAACGGGACTACATCTAGATAAAGCTTTTATCAAGACAACCTCATCTAGTGCCATATGGGAATCCCTCGATGGGATCTCACCCAATGACATTATTGTAATCTCTGTTGCAGAAATTGAAACAAGGGACGATAGTGTGCTTTTGACAGCAGATTATGTTTCTCTTCCAGGAAATTAAAAAAGACGAATTAGGTTTAATCCTAGTTCGTCTTTATTCTTTTAAATCTGTACTTCTTCTCTAATTATATCTGCACCAACTGCCTGAAGCTTTTCAACTGCCTTTTCATAACCTCTATCTAGATGATAGACATGTTCCATGATAGTCTCACCTTCAGCACATAACCCTGCAATTACTAAAGCAGCACTACAACGCAAGTCAGTCGCTCTTACAATTGCACCACTTAGTTTTTGTGGACCTTCAACAACTGCTATATTATTGTCTACCTTTACTTTTATACCCATCTTTGAAAGCTCATTGACTACCTTAAATCTATTATTATATATATTTTCAATTATCGTTGATACGCCTTCTGCTCTAATCAGTGGTATCATCATTTGAGATTGCATATCAGTTGCAAGACCTGGATATGGAAAAGTTTTTAAGTCTACAGCTTTAAGATTTCCATTAGATACAATTCTAACATAATCTTCGCCTTCTTCTACATGTGCTCCCATTTCTTTTAACTTTGCTATTACAGCGTCTAAGTGAACAGGTATTACATTTTCAACTGTTATATCACTATTATTTGCTGCAGCAAGAGCTAACCATGTACCAGCTTCTATTCTATCTGGGATTACTGGATGTGTAACACCTATACGGTGGGGAGTTCCTGTTACTCTGATTGTACCAGTTCCTGCTCCTCTAACCCTCGCTCCAATTCCTGTTAAAAAGTTTGCTACGTCAACAATTTCAGGTTCTCTAGCAGCATTTTCAATTACCGTAACCCCTTCAGCACCTGCAGCTGCTAGCATAATATTAATAGTGGCTCCTACACTTACAATATCAAGGTAGATAGTGTTACCCTTAAGTCCATTTTTTGCCTCAACACTAATAACACCATGATTGATGTCCACAGTTGCTCCAAGAGCCTCAAATCCTTTAATATGTTGATCAATTGGTCTTAAGCCAATATTACAACCACCAGGAAGTAGTGCTTTTGCTTTATTAAACCTTGCAAGGAGCGATCCTAATACATAATATGATGCTCTAAATTCGCTCATTATTGGAGCTGTTGCATCATATGTATTAATCGTATTTGGGTTTATCCTCAATGTGTTTTCTTCTATAAATTCTGCTTCTGCACCTAAACTTTGTAAAATCTTTTGGAAATTTAGGACATCAAGCAATTGTGGTACATTCTCTAAGGTGCAAATATCACCGGCTAAAATAGCTGCAGGAATAATTGCTACTACAGCATTTTTTGCGCCACCGACATTAATTTTTCCGCTTAATTTTTTTCCGCCTTTAATTCTAAGTCTGCTAGCCAATATTATATCCTCCAATCCAACAATTTCGCTGGACGTATTTTCTCTAACACCACACTCTATTTTAACATACTTTTATACATTGTTTATAGTTAAATTAGGTGAAAATCTTTAAAATGCTAACTCTCAAGCTCACCTGTGTAAGCATTTAGGTAATAGTTGACAATATCACCATTAGGTGTCATAACTTTAAGTCGCCATACAGGTATGAGTTGCCATATTTCTGGCACATTTTGATCTGCCACAAGACTGCTTTCCGTAAGTCCAAAGTAGGCAAGTCTGATATCTTTTATCTCACTTTGAGCTTCAAGATTTTGATTTACTACTAGAGCTAGCAAAGCTTCTGTCGCAGAGATTATCTTTACTTTTGGTTTGAAGTCAATCAAATCAAGTAAAACCTCTTTTAGCTCTCTTTCGTGCTCTTTTCTTTCCAGCGTTGCTCTTTTTATTCCTATAATATTACCTTCTACATCCATCCTGATTTTTGTGTAGCTACCCGCATCATATACAGGTAACCCAATATCTTGGATAAACAGAATATCATAATATGAAATATCATTTTCTATTGTCTCATTTATACTTTCAAGTAACCAACCTTCAAACTCAAGATTTGTTGCTTCTCTAAAACCTACTCTAATTATAGGTGCAACTATATCGAGATAATTAGGGTCTGTCAATGCCAAATTGATATGGTGCATAATAGTCTCTTTGCTTTCAATGACTCTGCCCTCTCCAACTTCATTAAGATAATAAAACATCTCATCATCAACAAATAAGAACTCATCCTCATTTTGATAAATAAATTCATCAATCCAAGTCCCTGGATTATCTGGCCATAAACTTGCGACTATTTCTTGCTTATTAATAGATTCAAACCCTACCTCAGACATATCCACAGGAGAAATCCCAAGTGGTAGTTCTGCTGGTGGTACGACTTGATATTTTTCAAGTATTAAGTTAGTTACCCTTTCATTAACAGCTGTGTATTCGCTTACAGGTATTCTAGATTCTTGCAAGTTGACTACCTGTGTTATTAGATAGGCATTAAGAATTATAAAGGCGAGAATAAGTATCGATTTTGCTTTTGACCAATTCATTATTATCCCCCTATCTGAACTCTAAGCCGTTTTGACTTGGGAAATATCCAGTCATAGCATTAATAAAGAATCTTACTTTATTCTCTCTACCATCAGCAAGTACTACTGTCCAATATGGAGAAATGAACGCTCCACTAAACAAATTATCTGGAACGTAGTAAGCTAGGTGCACATCTGAAATAAAGTAACCTTCATTTTGATAACTTTGGAACTTCTCTATTACTGGTATTGCATGAGGATTCCACCAAACTTCAACTTTAAATCTATTACTTGATAATCTTTCTATTGCTCCAGCACCATCAATTTCAATTTTTGGAACATAGTTAAAACGACTATACTGCCAAATGTGCCTCTTCATATCTGTTACAATACCATTAATATTTGTAACTCTAAATGCTGGATCACTACTTAAAATTGGGATACCTACATCTAAAGCATCAGCATAATTCCTATATTCAAAATTATACCTAGCCTGGTCTTGTGTACTGGCACTAGTAAGCCTTACTCCGCGTTTAAAGTCAAGCCAAACACTTATCTCAATTTCTGATAAGAACATACTTGAATTATCAACTGCTGCATAGTAACTAATACTATCAAGAGACTCGTTATCAAGAATCGAATATGAATAATCTACATGGGGGAATCCAGCATAATCAAGTGTTAAGCTAGTTTGCCCAAGTGAAAAGTAGTATCTTTCGTTGCCAAGCCCAATCTCTCTAACCAAGTTTGGGTTTGAGAAAAATCTAGGTAACCATCTGTTTTTTTCATACCGCTCAGGTGCTACCCATATTTCTGGGAATAAATTATTGTATCTTCCTAAAAAATTCTCCGCAATATATACTCCTGTTACAATTTTCTCATTATTAATTCCTGCATCATATACTGTGTAATGCTCTCCCTTATCAGCTCTTCTCATCAAAGCAAATGGGCTTGATGGTATATTTAGCTCTGGAGCACTAATCCTATAGTAATCACTACCCGATACAAGTCTTGCATAAATTGATTGGCTTGTAACTATTAGTCTATCTACTTTTGTACTTATTGGGGTATCCTCAAAATGCCAAAATGGGAATAATACTTCAAGCGGATAAGCTCCAGCAAAAACAAATTCCCAACCATCATTTGATAAAGCATTTTGATATGTGCTTGAATTAATCCTAGTTACTTCTACTTGCATATTTTGATTTATAATTGCATCTACAAACTGCCAAACTTCTACTGAATAATCGTTTGTAGTTAAATAAAACAGTCTCTTTGTACTTCCTTGATGCTCCACTAATCTTTCTGGAGCAAGTATCTCAGGAAGTAATATTTCAGTTGGCTCTACCATAATTGGTTCATCTACATCTGACTGTAACTGGGGTAAGTCTGTTAACCACATAGGCAGTGCATCGTATTGACCAACACCTGAAAGGAGTGCATATGATAATATCACGCTGGAAACTACTAGGGCGACTAATACAAAAGATTTTATTCGCTCTATCATGATTCTAACTTCCCTCAAGTAGCGGAACAGTAAACAATACTTCCGTACCTTTATCAGCTTCACTAAAAATTTCTATTTTTCCACCATGAGCTTCCATGATTTCTTTAGCAATCGCTAAACCCAATCCTGTTCCACCCATTTGTCGTGATCTCGCTTTATCTACCCGATAAAACCTCTCAAATATTCTTGGCAAGTCTTGTGCGGGTATACCAATTCCCTCGTCCCTTACTGATATTTCGGCTACTTTGCTCTTTTTACGTAACTCTACGTGAACATTTTGGTTATTATGAGAATATTTTATTGCATTTGATAACACATTTACTAAAACCTGCTCAATTGCATCTTTATCAGCGCACACATTAGCACTATCCCCATCTACATAATCTATACTCACATTTCTTTTATTAGCAACTGAATCTAGTCTGTTTGACACATCTCTTACTAACTCATTAAGCTCAAAGTTTACCATATTGAGTCCGTTTTGTTCTGAGTCTAGTTGTGATAATTGTAATAAATCTCTTACAAGCTTATTCATTCGCTTAGTTTCTGTTTCAATTACAGGAAGCATTGATTCTTGTAATTTTTTAATTTGCCAAGTATATAATTCTTTAAGTTCATTAAATGTTAAGTCGTGCTCAGTTTCGGCTTCTTCTGGAAAGACATTTTTAATATCATCCTGGCTATAACCTAGTATTCTCCACCCAGCACGAACTGCATTAATTAATTCATTTGGATTTAGTTCAACTTGATCTAAATACTCTTGTAAAGTTTGGATTCTGATTTGAATATTTGTAAGAGGAGTTTTCAGCTCATGTGATACATTAGCAATAAACTCTCTTCGCATTCTATCAAGCTTTTGTTGTTCTGTAATATCTTCAAGCACCATAATTACACCATTTAACTGTTCTTCTCTTTTAAATGGTGCTTGCTGTACTCTTACTATTCTTCCTCCATCATATGGCAGCCTTACTTCTTTAATTATTAGCCTATTACTATTAACCGCTTGATGAATATCTTCTATTTCAAGTTTATCCACTAATTCATCAACAATATTGTCAGAATCCTCTGGCAAAACAAGAAGTTCCTTAGCTCTTGGATTAATATGCAGTAGCTCCCCTGTAATATCAAAAGCAATAACTCCATTACTCATATATGTAAAAATTGCATCCATCTTTGATTTCTCATTTGATATCTCACCTAAGGTTTGGCTTAGTTGGTCTGCCATTGAGTTAAACATTTCACCAAGCTGCCCTATTTCATCACCTGAGTGAACTTCAATTTGTTGTGAGAAGTTTCCTCTAGCCATTTCTGCAGCACTGTGAGTTAATTCTTTAATTGGCTTTGTTATTGTCCTAGCTAAAGCTAGTGATAATATAAGTGATATTACAAGTGTAATTCCTGTACCTACAAAAAGAATATCTCTAATATCTTTAACTTTGCTATAAACTTGTTCTTCCATAGCTGCAATGATATAGATATACCCTTCGACTTGTCCTTCTTCGTTTCTTATTTTTTGCGCTACATTTAAATATCTTATCTCTGATATGGGTTCTTGCTTGACTGATGATTGATAATCAACATCATCCTCAGCAACCCTTAGTAGCAAGTCATCTACCCAATATGATTCTTGTGGACCAAACAGCATCTTAAACTCACTATTAAACAAAAGTATGTTATAGTCTTGACTTTCTGGGGCAAGGTCAGGGTTTGGTCTTTGATATTTCAGTTCATCAAGAAGTAGTGGTTCATAGTATTCAGGGACATCTAGTTGGTTAGACAATTTTTGCACAAGCAACTCAGAGGTATTGCTAAGAGTTTGCTCAAAACTATTTTCAAGCATCTTTTCAATATCCCCTATTAAATAAAAACTAACTGCTTGCATTACTGCAACTATTACTAAAACGTATATAGCTACAAGACGCCACTGAATACTTTGTTTTCTTGTCCTCATTTACCTCAAATCCCTCTAACCTTTAAAATAGTAGCCTGCTCCTCTTTTTGTTATAACTCTATTTGGTTTGCTAGGCTCATCTTCAATCTTCTCTCTTAACCGCCTAACAGTCACATCTACTGTCCGATCATCGCCAAAGAACTCATTGTATCCCCAAACTTCTTTGAGGAGTTCCTCTCTAGAGAATACCTCTTCTGGTTTTGATGCTAGGAAATTAAGTAATTCAAACTCTCTTATTGTTAGAGATATTACTTCACCATCTCTTGTAACTTCATATTTTTTACAATCAATAACTAATTCATCAAAGATTAATTTATCCTGACTTTGATTTAAGTGATTATTAAATACATTAGCTCTTCGAAGTTGTGCATTCACCCTGGCAATAAGTTCTTGCGGGCTAAAAGGTTTTGTAATATAGTCATCTGCTCCAAGTTTAAGACCTTGCACTTTATCATTCTCTGTTTCTTTTGCTGTTAACATTATTATGGGCATATTATGAGTTCTTCTAATTTGCCTGCATACCTCAAAGCCATTGATGCCTGGTAACATAATATCAAGCAAGATTAATTCAGGGTTTATGCTATTTGCTTTTTGAACTGCTGCTAACCCATCATAAACGACTTCTACTTCATAACCTGATTTTTCTAAATTGAACTGGATCATCTCGGCAATTAGTTCTTCATCTTCTACAACTAAAATCTTAGACAATTTAATCACTCCTTGTTAAGAACTCAATCTATTATTAGACACCTCTATGCCAATGTCCTCTTGTTAAATTATTATTTACAAGAGCCATTATCTCATCTTTATAGTTAGTTTTAACTCTACCGTACATTTGTGCCTCATCTAAAGCGTTCCTATACATACGAGTTAAATTGTACACCTTATCAACACCTCTGCCTCCGATGTCTAGTGTAACATTATCAATCTTCATTGAGATAATGTTTGGCAGTTCATCAATCAAAACTAAATCTTGTCCATTATATACATAAGATCTACATTTATCATCAAAGCCAAGTGGAAACTGATAATCCATTCTGTCTGATAAATAAAAGTCTACTTTCTGACATTCATCCATTGCACACTGATTAGATCCAGCTAGAATACATGCTTCATTAATCATCAGAAGTGTTTTCTCATGAACTACAATATTTAGCTTACTTGTTGTATTATTTACTAAGTTATTAATCTGGTCCTTGTTAAGCTCTACAGATAAGGTAACAGTATCTACTCCCAAGTCATTTAGTTCATGTATTGCTACACTATTCATAGGAAACATCCCCGACCCAGATATGACTCTTATCTCTTTATCTTTAAGGGATTGTATCTGACCTAAATTATCTGCATAAACTATATCTGGCTTAATTTCTTCAAATAGCTTAAGAAGTGCATCAAGTTGCATATCTTGAGAAATCCTTGGCCAGCGCCATATAAATTTATCTCCTAATATTTCTTTTGCGTTTATTATATCATTTTTAAAGTAACTAAGATTTTTAACACTTCCATATATGACATAATCTGCTCCGCCCTTAATTGCAGCACTAGCTTCTTCTAAATTTTCAGCACTCACCATTAGGGATGTGCTCTTGTATTCTTTTTGCTTTCTTTGTGCATCTTTTATTAATGGTGTTTCACTTACTTTAAAACTAAATTTTTCTCTTTGTTTTTCAAGCAAACTATCAATTGCAAGTCTCCTAAGATTATTTAGTTCTCTTGCAGGAGCTGCTGGATGACCTTCAATTACAACATTAGTCTCACCTAAAGAATAAATAGTTCCACCTAAGCGATTTAATTGACCAATAACATACTCCTTGTCAGCTGCTTTTGTGTGAGCTTTAGGAAGAATCATTTCTCCATTTATTGCTACTTCATTTCCAAGATTATCTCTTGCAATTAAACTAATAATCTCTCCTTCTATTAGCTTAATATCAAAATCCACTATATGCTTTTGACTAGGACGACGCATTAAGTCACTAATCTCCTGGTCAGCCTTTGTGCTTTTTACTCTTGATATCTCAAGGTCATTAGTAACATCAACTCCCTTAAGATTGATATAGTGCCCTTTTTGAATATCTTTATCTAGACTAATTGTTTTTGTAATTCCACCTTGTCTATATGCTAATAGGTCATTTTTATATAACTGTTTAGTTGCAACAGCTTGTCTTCTATTTTTTATCATTTTAAGCTCTGCTACTATAACGCCTCTATTATCAGGCCTATCTGTAGCCATTAAATCAAGTGGTTTAGCTCCAAAGATTAATCCCTTTGTAAAATCTCTATTAAAAGCTTCTTGGAGCTGCATATGCATATCATATGTCACTATCTTATTATCTAATGCTTGACGATATGACGAAACAACTGAGTAAACATATTCAGGCCGCTTCATTCTTCCTTCAATCTTAATTGCGGTAATATTTGCATCTCTCATTTTTTCAAGTTCATCAATTGTATTTAAATCTTTAGTACTCATAAGATACTTATCTGGCAGTTCAAGCTCTTCACCTTCGCGATATAAGGTATATGGTAACCTACAAGGACCTGCGCAAGCCCCTCTATTACCACTTCTCCCTCCAATCATACTACTCATCAAGCATTGCCCAGAATATGCATAACAAAGTGCCCCATGAGCAAATACTTCAAGCCCTATGTCGCTATGCTTTTTAGCCATCTCTTTTATCGTTTTAATATCGAGTTCTCTAGCAAGCACTACTCTTTTAAATCCTTGTTCTTTTAAATGCTCAATACCCGCACTATTATGTACCGTCATTTGAGTTGATGCATGCATTTCTACATTGCTAGCAACTCTTCTTGCTATTTTTGCTACTGCTAAGTCTTGTATTATAAATGCGTCTACATTAAGACTCGCTAGTTTTTTTAGATACTCTTCAAGTTCTTCAAGTTCATATTCATTAACTAAAGTATTTACTGTTACATATATTCTTGCGTTATACTCGTGTGCTAGGGTTACTGATTCTTCTATCTCATCAAAATTAAAGTTTGCAGCACTTTGTCTTGCATTAAAACCAGTGCCTCCTAGATATATAGCGTCTGCTCCTGCATAAAGGGCAGCTCTTAATGCATCTATACTGCCTGCTGGTGCTAATAATTCCATTTAAATTCTCCTATCTCTTAATACTCACCAATTATATTATACCAGTGATGTATTGTAAATTAATTATGACTACAATAATTTTTAACTATCTTTAATTGATGGTATAATATTTCTGGTGATAATTATGCATAAACTGCTAAGAATACAAATTGCTCTGGTGTCATTAGTAATATTTACAATTATTTCAATAATCCTAATGAACATAGATATGATATATTTACAAAATTGCTTACTAGTTGCTGTTTTGATTTTTAATACTCTTTTATCTTTTTTATATGTTATAACTAATAGCTTAAGTAAAAGAGAGTTGTATAACGAGATTGCTACTAGTTTTGTAATGATTTTTTCAACTATTTATGTTTATACACACTATATTAGATAAAGAAAACTCTTAAGAGCTCATGCTCCTAAGAGTTTTGTACTAGTACTGTATTTCTCTTGGGTAATTTGTAAATGTATTGCATCCATCTTCTGTTACAACAACGTCATCCTCAATCCTTACTCCGCCTACTCCTGGGAGATAGATTCCTGGTTCAACTGTGAAGACATGTCCTACTTTTAATTCTTGTGTATTACCATCTACAATATATGGCTCTTCATGAACTTCAAGTCCCATACCATGGCCTGTTCTGTGAGTAAAGTACTTGCCATACCCAGCATCTTCTATTATCTTACGAGTTACTTGGTCAACATATTCACAAGTTACTCCAGGCTTTACTGCTGCCTTTCCTGCTGCATTTGCCTTTTTAACAACTTCATATATTTTAAGCATTTCATCACTAACATTACCACAAGGCAATGTCCTAGTAATATCAGAAGTATACCCACTAACAATAGCTCCTGTATCAATAATGACAAATTCTCCTTCTTGGATTACTCTATCTTCTGAAGTTGAATGTGGATCAGATGCTTTTGGCCCTGATGCTACTGACATAAATGCTAACTTAACACCATGCTTATTAATTACATCCATACCAGCTTTTCTAATTTCACTTTCTTTGACCCCTGGAGCAAGTTTTTGTCTCATTGCACTAATCATCTCATCTGATATATCAGCTGCTTTTTGAATTAAGTCGATTTCTTGTTGATCTTTAGCCATTCTTAGCTCAGCCATAAGTAATCTTGCGTCAATTAGTTTCAGTTCTGGTAGAGCTCTTCTTACTACATCGTATTCCATTAATCTCGCTGCTAGAAATTCCATTCCAATAACTGCATCTTTTTTAACCTTATCATTTTCAACCCAACGTTTTACTGTTTCAAATGGTCCTTCTTCGTCTGTATAATTCACAAACTTTTCTATCCCTGTTACTTTTGCTACTTTACCGGACTCAAATTTTGGGCAATATGCAAACATATCATCTTCAGCGGGTACTACAACCATAGTTGGTCTCTCACTCATATGCATATCTAGTCCTGTAAAGTATAAAAGATTGGCCCCTGGTGCTATAAAGAAATAGTCTATACCTTCTCTTTTTGCAATATCTTGTAATGATTTTACGCGTGCTTTATAATCGAACAAATTCTCCACTCCTTTAAATTGATATATTATTAATTCAATTAAATGAAGTTAAATCCTGCAAATTATTATATAATAGTTAGAAATATAGGATAGATGAAGGTGAAATATATGAAAATTGACATACTTGGTACAGCTCAAGATGGAGGATGTCCTCATGCAGGATGTTATTGTGATAATTGTATGAAGATTATAAATGGTGAAGAAAAAGAAAAGTATCCCGCGTCATTAGGTATTAGTAAAGATCATTACAGAATATTAGTAGAGGCTACTCCAAAAATGGATATCCAACTGAGAAAATGGCAAGAGCTTAATAATTATGACTCTTACCTACCAGATGCTACAATCATAACTCATGCTCATATTGGGCATTATGCAGGGCTCATGTATCTGGGCAAAGAAGTCTTAAATGCAGATAATCACCCAGTATATGTGACAGCAAAAATGAGAGACTTTATTGAGAGTAACTCGCCATATGCAGATCTGGTTAGTAATGGGAATATTAAACTTAATATATTACCTATCGGTGAATCAGTAAAACTAAGTGATTCTTTAACTGTTAAAGCTATTGAAGTTAAGCATAGAAATGAACATGCTGATACAGTTGGATTACTCTTTAGTGCAAGTGATGAAAGTGTCTTCTTTTTACCAGATATAGATTCTTGGGATGGTTTTACTAAGCAGCTAACCGATATTCTTTCTAGTTGTAATAGGGCTTATCTTGACGCAACATTTTTTAATCATGATGAGCTGCCCAGTTTGAGAGGAAGGGATACTTCAAAAGTACCTCATCCGACTGTTGAAGACACATTGACAAAGATTAAGGAGGGGATTATCAATACAGACAAATGCGAGATCCATTTAATCCATTTCAATCATACAAATCATCTGATTCATTCGACAAAAAAGTGCTTAAATGAAAGTGTTTATATTGCTAAACAAGATATATAGCAATTTGGAGCTGGCTAAAGTAAAATGGGAGATAAAGATGGACTTAATAATGGTCAAATTGCTCTTGTTTTTTTATCCACATACCCATGAAGGGTGTGACAAACCTAATTGAGCAGCTTGCATTAACCCTCCTAAGTTTCAATCCACACACCCGTGAAGGGTGTGACGATAAGGAATTACCCTACACAACTGGGTACAGAGGTTTCAATCCACACACCCGTGAAGGGTGTGACTTTAATCAAAATTAATAAAAGTAAGGATGATTTAGTTTCAATCCACACACCCGTGAAGGGTGTGACAGTGATGGCAAGGTGGACGCTAAGGCATGGCAGAGTTTCAATCCACACACCCGTGAAGGGTGTGACTGTGGTGGTTTTTTTGGTTGGGATTCGATGCTAGAGTTTCAATCCACACACCCGTGAAGGGTGTGACGAGGTACTTATGTCGGTTAGTGCGTGGGATGTATTGTTTCAATCCACACACCCGTGAAGGGTGTGACTATTTTATACCTTAATTTTCGCATAATTCCTCCTGTTTCAATCCACACACCCGTGAAGGGTGTGACGTGGTGGTTTTTTTGGTTGGGATTCGATGCTAGGTTTCAATCCACACACCCGTGAAGGGTGTGACAGACGGCTACATAGCTGGTCAATGCTATTCAAGCGTTTCAATCCACACACCCGTGAAGGGTGTGACAGGAGGTATTAAGATGAGGTACAGTGTTAGCAGCAGTTTCAATCCACACACCCGTGAAGGGTGTGACTTTTATCACTTTTTTTTGTTGGTTTTTATGCAATGTTTCAATCCACACACCCGTGAAGGGTGTGACATTTCTGACTCCTCCATATCTCATAGTCGCTTGCGTTTCAATCCACACACCCGTGAAGGGTGTGACGCAATACTGCTTAATACATCACCAGTTGTAGCTGTGTTTCAATCCACACACCCGTGAAGGGTGTGACTTTAGGCAATGCTAGTGGTAACACAAGCAATAATGAGTTTCAATCCACACACCCGTGAAGGGTGTGACCGATGTAACTTTTAAAGTATGGCAATATGAATACAGTTTCAATCCACACACCCGTGAAGGGTGTGACGTGCATTTTAAGTGGTATATACTGGCCACCTACAGTTTCAATCCACACACCCGTGAAGGGTGTGACATCAGCTTCTATTGCATCTATATCAACCTCTACTGTTTCAATCCACACACCCGTGAAGGGTGTGACATAATGGCACTCACCAACATTGATATACAATAGTGTTTCAATCCACACACCCGTGAAGGGTGTGACTTAATTTCCCTTCTATTTTTGATTCAGTTAGTAGGTTTCAATCCACACACCCGTGAAGGGTGTGACTTTTCAGTAGTCTTAATTCATTATTCTACATTTGGTTTCAATCCACACACCCGTGAAGGGTGTGACAATTGAGCCGCCGCGGGTTATACGACGACTCTATAGTTTCAATCCACACACCCGTGAAGGGTGTGACTATCCTGGTTATTTGATGATAAAGTTAATGTTACGTTTCAATCCACACACCCGTGAAGGGTGTGACAAAGTGGTGTTTTGACAGCAGACAAAACAGTTAAGTTTCAATCCACACACCCGTGAAGGGTGTGACCCTACAGATTTGTCAACTTCATCGCTATTAACCACTGTTTCAATCCACACACCCGTGAAGGGTGTGACTTAATTTATCTATATTTTCTGTAAGGTTATTTATGTTTCAATCCACACACCCGTGAAGGGTGTGACTTGATGCAGCTGTTGAAGTACAAAGCGACCTAACGTTTCAATCCACACACCCGTGAAGGGTGTGACTTAACATTTCATCACCTTTGCACATTCTTAATTGTTTCAATCCACACACCCGTGAAGGGTGTGACTAGAAGAGCAGGAAACAATAAATCACGACCAGTCGTTTCAATCCACACACCCGTGAAGGGTGTGACTTGATGCAGCTGTTGAAGTACAAAGCGACCTAACGTTTCAATCCACACACCCGTGAAGGGTGTGACTTTGGTGGCGTTTTCTTCGGTGGTATTTAGAAAGTTTCAATCCACACACCCGTGAAGGGTGTGACTTGAAGAAGTTGGTGAAATCATCGAATCTCAAGGGTTTCAATCCACACACCCGTGAAGGGTGTGACTACCATCTGGATTTGTTAAGCTACTAATCAAGCAGTTTCAATCCACACACCCGTGAAGGGTGTGACCACAGGGAGCTTAACAGCACTAGAGACATCAAGCGTTTCAATCCACACACCCGTGAAGGGTGTGACTTCTTGGTGCCATTCAGCTTCTTCGAGATTATCATGTTTCAATCCACACACCCGTGAAGGGTGTGACCCTTTTGCCAAGCACGCAGACAACTCCAAGTATGGTTTCAATCCACACACCCGTGAAGGGTGTGACAAGTGATATGAAGCACGTTAATATACACATTACCGTTTCAATCCACACACCCGTGAAGGGTGTGACACCCTAGTTAAAACACCGAAACAGCTTGCAACGTGTTTCAATCCACACACCCGTGAAGGGTGTGACTTTTAGGCACAGTAGTATAAATGAGTTTTTAGATCAGTTTCAATCCACACACCCGTGAAGGGTGTGACTATACTGACAGCTGTTGCAGATTGGAAATTAGCGTTTCAATCCACACACCCGTGAAGGGTGTGACACAGGAGTAGGGGACTGAAAGAGTCTGTTATACTGTTTCAATCCACACACCCGTGAAGGGTGTGACATTATAGCAATTGAACGTGACTGGGGTGATGATAAGTTTCAATCCACACACCCGTGAAGGGTGTGACCAATGCAAGATAAAGATAATACTAAATATTGTTTGTTTCAATCCACACACCCGTGAAGGGTGTGACGGCCGATATTAGTGGCACAAGCAATATATCGAACGTTTCAATCCACACACCCGTGAAGGGTGTGACGGGAATCATTACGCTTTTACAACAATAATACACCGTTTCAATCCACACACCCGTGAAGGGTGTGACAGCGATGGTATAATAGATTTTGAATACGAATATAGTTTCAATCCACACACCCGTGAAGGGTGTGACAAGGAGAATTAGAAATGAAAGCTAAAAAGATTAGTTTCAATCCACACACCCGTGAAGGGTGTGACGCAATGATAATTTACCAGTAGTTGCACATAGGAGTTTCAATCCACACACCCGTGAAGGGTGTGACATCCGATTAAAGAGTTATATTGGTTGGCAGGATTGTTTCAATCCACACACCCGTGAAGGGTGTGACTATTGTTTTTTCTCCAATACCACTTACTTTTCTTGTTTCAATCCACACACCCGTGAAGGGTGTGACTATAAGGTTGTTGAAATATATTAGGGGGAGTATGGTTTCAATCCACACACCCGTGAAGGGTGTGACTAGGTGAAACAGACAGACAAAACGATAATATGATGTTTCAATCCACACACCCGTGAAGGGTGTGACATGTGGTAGAGCTGGAGATAGCTTTTTCAGTAAAGTTTCAATCCACACACCCGTGAAGGGTGTGACTTTTTAATGTTATTAAATATCTCTTCATTGTTTCGTGTTTCAATCCACACACCCGTGAAGGGTGTGACATTTTTGAGCCACTTGACTATATGATTATGGTAGGTTTCAATCCACACACCCGTGAAGGGTGTGACTAATCCGTTAAATCATAGAGATGTGTACACAACAGTTTCAATCCACACACCCGTGAAGGGTGTGACCTATAAGTCTCTCCAGTATCTCATTGTCATCCATCGTTTCAATCCACACACCCGTGAAGGGTGTGACAGGTACTAAATAAGGTATTGAATCTAATACTATCGTTTCAATCCACACACCCGTGAAGGGTGTGACGGGACTTTTTTGGAGACCAACATTGTAGCTCACGCTATCGTTTCAATCCACACACCCGTGAAGGGTGTGACCTGGTTTTTTATATGTTACTGTTTGGAATCCTGCGTTTCAATCCACACACCCGTGAAGGGTGTGACCTCTAATTCTTTTTCATATATTAGCTGAGGTACTGTTTCAATCCACACACCCGTGAAGGGTGTGACAGTTAAATAAATTTATGTTGTGACTACAATATATTTTTTGCACTTTTTGCGAAAGACCTGTTCAGTCCACTTAGAAAAAGATTAAAGAAAATTATTTGTTGAATTAACATTGTTTTTTGCGTGCTTCAAACAGAATCATCAGGTGTTTATCCAAGTTTCGCAATCATAGAATAATGGCTCCTTCCGGATCATAAGGAACTTTCGCTCCATAATGCTCTACCCTTCTTTTCCAATTACTCCCTAGATAGTAATATCTGATGCTATCAGTCTTTTTGTCTGCAATACTCTCAAGCTTGCTTTTTAGCTTAACGAAGTCAGCTGGCGTAATCAAACACTCAAACACAGAATTCTGCACTCTTTGTCCATAGTTAATACACTCTTTGGCAATTAATCTCAATCTTTTTTGGCCTTCAGGTGTTATTGTGCTTACGTCATATGTAATAAGTACTAACATAGCTATCTCCATAAAAAAGGCGGATACAAGTTATAATCTCCTCTAAGATGCCTAGCTAAAAGTAATGACTGCACATAGGGTAACAAGCCTATTTCAATTTTTTCTTCAAGAAAAGGATGTTGAATTACGCGGCGCTTTCTATTTTGCCAAGCTTCCAATACTTTTTTTCTTGCATCAAGCTTCAATAATACGGCGCCACTTTCTTTAAACACAAAATCATCAACATTGACTTGATATCTATTAATCAATGACAATACAAAGCGATCTACCATATAAACCCTTAATTCCTCCATCAAGTCTAATGCTAATGAAAATCTTCCGGGCCTGTCTGCATGATAATACGCAACATAAGGGTCTAAACCAACTGTTGTAAGTGCTGACTTTATATCCAACGAAAGCATCGTATAGAAAAATGATAACAATGCGTTTATTGGATCTAATGGGGGCCTTCTATTTCTGCTGACATACATAAAAGCTTTCTTTTGATGTAAAATAAGTTCATTGAAAAGGGAAAAGTATATTTTTGCTGAGTCGCCTTCTATTCCCCTTAGCATCTCCAAAGATTTTGCCTTGGCTGTATACACTAAGTTCGCATCTAGCTTCTTAATAGATTCATTTATGGCTGCATGATCAATCCTTCCTGAGTAGTCTCTCAGTGCCCTTTTTAGCGCTATTCTTGTGTTATATATTTTTGCGTGTACAAACATTCTTGATAGACTTAGACAGTACTCTTTATTCTCAGATAGTAGTATTTGTTTTTTTCTTAACAGCACATTTCCATGTGGATTTCCAACTATACTCGCTAGGTACTTTCCATAAGGACTTATGAAAGACAAATCTACATTTTTTTCTGCACAATATCCCATAAGTGCCGGACTTGCCCCTAAATATGAAAAACAAACTACTGACTCCAAATTATGTATTGGAATCCTGAATATTTTACTTGAATCTCTTAATACAACTAAATTAGTTCCTTCAAGAGATAAGTAGACATCGTGTAAATTGACATATAAAGTGTTTAGCAATTTTCTCATTCAAATCCCTCCAGTACATTAAATTTTCTAATATACTTTTCTACATCAGCTCCTCTACTAATTTTTGGGAGGCAAATATCGTAAAGAGAACAACTAGTACATGTTTTTTTGTACTCAGCAAGTGGTGTTACTTTCTTTTCTTTTAGATGTGTCATTTCTTTAATCATACTTGCAACCTCATTTCTTAAATATTTAGTCAACTCTACCTTAACTCTACTTCTTGTTTTAGCATAATACAAGTACCCATAGCTAATATTAACTCCTAGCATTTCTTCAAGACAGATTCCTTGCAAGCATAGTTGAACTTCATCAACTATGCTTGCTTTTTCTCTACCTTTTTTATATTCTACTGGAATAGGCTTCCAAAACCCTGATCTTCCCTTTAGCCTTACTCCGTTACTATCAGTACTCTGAAACTCGATAACATCAGCTACCCCATAAACTTTTAAACTGTGTGATACAAGCTCTACGGATCTTGTTTTAATAATATCCTTTCGCACTTCTGTGAAAAATGGATCATCTACTTTTTTATGCACTGTTCTTCCAACACTCGTGTGATAGTTCTCTAGCCATATTTTCTCCAAATATATCAGTGCCCACTGTCTTTTACAAAAAGAAAAGTGCTGTATTCCAGATATTGCTAGATAGTCAAACTCGTCTGTCATCATACCATCTCTATTAACTCAACATTATCTGGCACACTGTTCCTATCTATAGTTACTTCATAATCATTGTATCTTCTTGCAGGCTTATTATTATCTATTAAGTTGACATTAATAAGTTCAAAAAGTTTGTGTGCTGGTGCATTTCCGAGTTCACTTTGATGTTTGAAAACGATCAGTTTCCTAACAGCCATCTTGCCACGTGCAGCGGAATGATCATGCTCAAACATATTAATAACTGCTTCCCAGAACAATGTAAGATCTTCTTCTGTCAATCCAGTTACCTTTCTAGCTAAGTTTGCTGATACATATCCCTCCATTCGATATAGCCCATATGGTACTATGTGCTTGCGACCCATTTCAGTTCTTTTATTTGCTGCATCCTTCTCTGTTGTAATTGCCATTCTTGTAATAGTGATATCTTGTGGAATAATTGGATCAATACTTCGCGCAAAGTTTAACTGAATTGGGCCTCTTACTTGTCCACAATCAATCTGAGTAGTCATAACAGCTCCAAATGCTCTAATGTCAAAGAAATTATTACACATGAAGTCTCTTAATGCATCTCTATTTTTGTTTATACTCTTTTTATCTTTAGGGTCTAAATCAAGTGCTGTGTATGCTTTTAAATGTTGATTATTTAAAACAGCGCCCTCTGTAACATAGATAGCATATCTTTCTTCATTTTCTTTTGCTATCTCTACATAATTTCTTATTTTTCTTTTTATACAGACATCTGTGATAATACCATGCATAGTTTCTGCGTCAACACGCGGTAAATTCCCAGCATCTGGATCTCCATTTGGGTTGCCATTTTCTACGTCAATTAATAAGACAAACTCATATCTGTTACTAATTACTTTACTCATTTTAACTCTCCTTTTCTTTTCTTACATAGAATGCTGATTTTTGGTGGTAATAACCCAGCATGAAAATCCCTTGATCTTCTAAGTTTAAGTAACTTGGGAACCCATTTAACCTTCCCAATAAATCCTCTATTCTTTTCTCAGATGAAAACTTATAATCAGATTTATTAAGATGGTGCTGACTAAGTTTCAATAGTAGAGGAAATATTTTACCAGGATTTGTAGCTGCTGATGTGAAATACCTGTCTTTTATAGTTGTGTTTAGTCCCTGTGAAACATCAAGTTGTGTTTTTTCTAAAGCAGCAAATAATCTGCCTAATAAATAGGCCACCTCATTGGAATCGTTGTTTAGACTCATTGTTAACACCTCCTGATACTTGTTATTATTTGTTATTCTTGATTTTCGTTTAATATATGCCTTAATCAGTGCGGCCCTGTTATAGTTAATCCTTTCAACGTGATTGTCTTTATCGTCAACCTCAACTTTAATTCTGCTCAAAATAGCAGTTAATAGAGATACAGGGTACATCCCACCTGTCAATACTGCTCTCATAAAAGCTCCTGATATCAATGGATTAGGTGTTTTATCTCTACTTTTTTTTGAAACTATTTCATCTAAGACTTTCCATATTGGAATATCTTTCATTTCTCCATAGCTATCAAGCAATGAGATGTCCTCTTTATGTAGCCTTAAACTCTCTACAAAAGCCCCGAACTTGTCAGCATAATAGTATCTAATAGAAATCCTTCCTGCATTTGGTGCTAATCCAAGTATGTGAAACTTAACGTTTGGATCTAACTTTTGGTGAATTTCATTAAGATTTATTGTTCTACCTGAGGCTATATTTATCATAACTGATTGAATAATACTTTCAGTTTGGGTATCTACTTTCTTTTCTTTTCCTGAAACCCCTAACAACATTGATGCAATGTCTACATAAAGGTCTGAAGGGCTTTCTGCCCAAAATACTGTGGTTGTATCACCTATAGAGATCTTTTGAGAATTAGAGGCCAACATTTTATTAAGTACTGTTGTATAGGTAAATGATACAGTCTTGCTTATCGGTGCGTTATAACTTTGATCTTTGTTATATGATAGATAAGCAGGATTGTTAAAAGATACAATAGCTGCACCACTTGTTTGTGCGTCTTTCACACCTTTAATGCTTGGATGCACTCTAGCTATATTATCTTCCAGCCCAGTAACAAGACACTGCATTGATATGTCGTCTTGATCTTGTTGCTGATATCTATACCATAACTTTTTAATCTCCTCGTTCTCATGTGCATACTTGTACTTCCCTCCTGCATCTTTTACAATAAAGACTAAATTGCTCGCTGCCAAGAGTTCATCTAAGTTATCTTTTATAAGTTCATTTTGGTTATAATCTTCAATGCTCCAATTTTCCAAAAAGTTTAGTACCGCTTTTGCTATTCTCCCTTCAGCAAGTGTCAGTACTTCGTTATGCAGATCCACAAAAGCTTTATGCGCATTTTTTGTTCTTTTGTCTCCTCCTTTATCATCTAAGCCCAAAACATACTGACTTTTATCACAAAGAAAATATGGAAAAATTCCTTTAGTTCTCTTCACTTGCTCAGGAACTATTAACTCTCTTGAGAAAATTCTTGTTCTATTTCGAACCACTTTCTCTTCTTTAAGAGGTAAGATATCAACTAGATCTCCATCTAATGATATCAGCAAAGCAAAATCCACTTTCGCTATACTAAAACCTGGAGAAGGTATATCGCTTGCCTCATCTTCTTTAAGCAACCTGTAATACTTGTCTAATGCTTGTATAATCAACTCATCACCTCGCTTTAATAGCTGAACTCACAGAAATAACACCATTATTCATAGTTGCTCTGTAAAAAATTGGTTTCATGTCATTACTAAAATCAATATCATAAAGCATCCAACCTAAGTCAATTTCATCTTCATCTTCATAGAAACTTGTAAAGCTTGATAAGCTATCCTTTTCAACATACTCAAATCCACACGAAAACTCCCTTGTTCCTAAATATGGTTGATTAAATGTTTGCCCCTTAGTCATTCTTCTAATAGCCATATTATAGAACTTCTCACTACTTTCATTTTCATCAGCATTCTCATTTAGCTCAAAATGTGCACTAATAATATATTCAACATTCTTTAGAATAAGCGCTGCTCGTTGCTGCCTACTCTGCGTTACATCCAAGTACAAGTTCTCTGTGCTACCTCTCATTGCTTGAGCCACTTTTTGCCTTGATATCCTTTCTCCAACTTCATTCCTTCGTATGTTTGTAAACTCAATCTTATTCAACACACGTATCTCATCAATAATCCACGTTATTGATGGTTTCCAAAAAATTGCCTCGATTATTCCTCTAGCTGCTGATGGTGTAATTACATCATAACTAACTCTTTCGACTTTCATCTCTGGCCTTGTAAAGCATGCATAATCGCCAAAAACTCGCAAATTAATACCATAACCCATAAACTCACCTCCATCCTATATTACTATCGCTTTACCATAATCAACTTCTGGTATACACAACCCTACTTCTTCGCTATATATATCACTATCTTCTTTCAGTACATAATACTGGTCTTTTAGCACATCAATTTCACCACTATCGAGTAATTTTTTGAGTTCATTCTCATATACTGTGACTGTATATAGTTGCAACTTTCTTAAAGCTTTACTTGGGTAAGTGTTAAAGATTAACTCTTTAATTGCTCTTTTGGCCTCACTGTCATATGGTATTATAATCGGATGTGTATTTGATTCTATAAACTTAAACTCTTTAGCTGCACTATCAAACTCAAAATCAAGATTACTTCGGCCTTTCTCAAAATAGTCTAGTATGCTTTTTTTATCAAGGCTGCTTCCCTTGATGTCATACAACAACTCAAAATATTTCTTCATTGCAGTTAATGAAAATGGATCCTCAAACTCATTTATGATTATCTCACCAAACTTTGATGTTTGTTCTAGATGACCTCTTAGTTTAGCATGCTCAGACTTTGTCTTAAATACTTGCAAATAGCCTTCTTTCAAAACACCTTCCCGATTACATCTGCCTGCTGATTGAACTAATGAGTCAAGACCTGCCATTGATCTAAAAACTACAGGAAAATCAATATCTACACCTGCCTCTATCAACTGAGTAGATACTACTAAGCACTTTTCATTATTTTCCAGTCGTTCTTTCATTTTTGCAATAGTTTTTGATCTATGAACAGGACACATGAAAGTACTTAAATGAAATGCACCTAGATGTTTTACTTTTCCAAAAACCTCTCTAACATGCTTTCTCGTATTTAAAATACACAAGGCCTGCTTGTTACTTGCGATTTTTTCACATAGAGAATAATCGTCTATAACACCAAGGTCTTTAAGTTTAACTTTCTTGAACTCCTCATATAAATATTCTGGGTTATCAATTATTTCTTTAATTGAACAGTTGTTTGGAAGAAGTTTTTCTACTGGAGGCTGTGTTGCGGTGCAAAGAACTGCTGTTACATTATAGTTTTTCACTAATTCACAGATAGCCAATATACTTGGTTTCAAATAATCTGTAGGAATCATCTGAGCTTCATCAAAGATTACAACACTGTTCACTATATTATGTAGCTTTCTACACTTAGAACTTCTATTTGCAAACAGTGATTCAAAAAACTGAACATTAGTCGTAACTACAATTGGTACGTTCCAATTTTCAGAAGCATACTCTAGTTTTTGCCTGATTTTATAATCTTCAATTTCACTTTCTGAGTCAAAACTGCTATGATGCTCTAAAACATTCTTATCACCTAAAACTCTCTTAAAACTCTTTGCATTTTGCTCAATAATACTTGTGTATGGGATTACATAAATAATTCTTTCAAGACCATGTGTTTTTGCATGGTTTATAGCAAAAGCCATTGATGAATATGTCTTTCCACCACCGGTTGGCACTGCTAATGAAAAAATCCCTTTTTCAGAGGTTGATTTATCAATACACATTTGCAGTATTTCGTTTCTTAGCCTATTAATCTTTGAGTCTATGTACTCAAAGTTATCGTAAAATTTATTTAACAGCTCTAAAAGGTCTTCTATTTTGGCATCATTTTCCCTTGCTTCTTGATAGCCTTTCATAAACTCTTCTGTTTCTAAAAAGTCTGCATCTACTAAACTTGAATAAAGCATTCTAATAAAGAATGATACTGTAAACCCTACTCTTTCTTCACTTACTGGTACAATTGGAAGGTTACTAAGCTTAATATCTATATTGATTTCTGATTTAAATGCACTGTAATCTCCAATCTGCTCATAACCTTTTTGAAGTCTATTAAACAAGGTTCCCTCTATAGATGCTATATTGCCACTGTTTAGCAATCCACTATGATGACCAGCAATGCAATACGCTAGTATCTTACCTAAGTTCCCATAATTCTTTACAGCTTCAATTGCTCCTGCAGATGAATGATCTGCTTGAATCTTGCTCCCTCGTAATCTGCTTTGAAACTCCTCTGAATACTTCCCAATATCATGAAGCATCCCTAGCAAATATCCAAAGTCTGCTGCATTGAATTTTGCTGCATTTCTTTTGGCTATTTCAGCAGTATTATATAAATGGTCTTTGAGATACTGCCATTCTTTATAGTCTTCTGTAGTGCGTGCATAGTATTTACTCATTAACTTTTCACCTCGCAATAATACAAATGGGTTAACTCGCGCTAACCCCTAGTAACATATCCATATTTACATTTTATTGCTTTGCCATAGTAAATGCAACTTCTTACTGTTATTTCTTACATATTTTTCTTCTATAAGCAATGTACTATTATATTTTTAATGACATAAATCTCAGTATGAATTTCACTTAAACATTTTGACTGACCCAATCAAACTAAGTTTTATGACTGGATTTATAATTATCACAGATTGTCTTACTATATTTTAAAATTGAAAAATGATGCTGGCTTTCATTCACCAACACCATTTATTATAGAGCCAATAAGTTTTAATTATTTCTCCTATTTATATAACAGAATCATAGTCATTCTAAGACTAAACCTACAGGTTAGATATTTAATCTGTAATGTCAACTCCAGAGAATTGAACAAATCTTACTGCTATATTGCCATCCTGTCCAACACCTGACGGAGTACCATTTACAAATGATACTGGATCAAAGTTTAACTCAGCTGCTTTAACGTTTGAAAAAGGAGCACTATCTTCGTCATATATAACTAATATAGCTGCTTCATTTAATGTATCAGCTTCTGTCTCGCCATCGATCTTACTTCTATCTGCAATTAGCACTAATAAATAATCAGGGATTCCTGCTTCCAAATAATCATTAAGATCCAAACCCGTTGTATAATTATCAAATATACCACCTGTTTCATTATAAAATCCACTTTCAGTAGCATCATATACGTACTTAGCAACATTATCACCATTATAGTCAGTAAGTGCATTGATAGTATCAGTTATTCCTGTAATATTAGCACCTGCCATATAAAACGGTACTCCTACCTCACTACCCATTATCTCTTCTTCCATTAGCAATCTCTGAACTGAGTTTGCTACCAATTGCATTTCTGATTGCAGAGCCTGAATTCTTGCATTCTTAATTGTCTGCATAACTCTAGGAACCGCTATTCCCGCTATAATCGCTAAGATTGCTAGCACCGCTAACAACTCAAACAATGTGAAACCATAATTTTTAAAGAACTTTTTCATTAAGTCCACTCCTTTATTTTGCTATGGATTAATTTTATCAACCTTATGCCAAATAGTAAATAGTATACGTAAAATTTGATGTAAAATTAAGTTATGTGAATATTCAAAACATTAAACTTGAGTCTACTTATTCTTCAACAAATTTAAGGTTTGTTGAGTAAAGTTTTCACAAAAAATAGTACTTACTCTGCGCTACGTAAGTTTTAGTGATCTTTTTCTCTAATTACTAACAGTAATCCCCTAACTAATGTAACCTTTGCCGGTGTACTTGAAATCTTATTACTAATACCTAAAGTATTCCCCTGACTAAGTGTTGCATTATCTAGCTCATACTTTAGCCCTTTAGTAGTAACACCAATAACTTCCCCAGCAAGCGGTATAAGAGATACAAATGTGCCTACTTTTCCGTGAATATCGATCTCATCATTTATAACTTCAAGGTATCTTCCACCATCGTCATAAAGCCTGACTTTGATACCCTTCTCTGTATATTTTGGCAATAAAAAGACATTGCCAAATAAATGATCAAGCCTTTTGCCTTCTACTGCACATGTAACATCAATATTCTCATAACCTAATCTAATGCAGTAATCTATTGCTGCTTCTGTATCTGTAAGGTCTTTTTCCTCTTCAAGCTTTATAAACTCACACTTAGTATCTTTTATTCTATCGATAATGCCTTTGTCACACGAATCAAGATCTCCAATTACAGCATCAGGCACTCTACCTGCTCTTAGTAGATGTTCTGCTCCTGAATCAGCAGCTACTACTAAGCTGCTCTCTTTTATCATTTTAACTAAAGTAGTGAGTGCTAAGCACTCACCACCTGCTACTACTAATGCTTTCTTAGTTGACATTCCACTCTCTCCTTGTTAACAGCAACATAACAACAACCGCAATAATTGCCTCTGGTATCATATATGAAATATTATAACTTGTTGAAAAAGCTATTGCTGCATTAAGTTCCATTCCTTCAGACCAAAAGATTACACCTGAAGCAATATGGACTAACAATCTCAGCGCTGAGGCAACTATTACTAATGCTGATATGGTAAATAAACTTTTGTTTTGCTTAATAAAACCTACAACTCCCAGTATTCCGTAAGCTAATAAATAGTCTAAGAAAAACTGTGCCCAGTGAAGATAATATGGTTTATACATGAAGTTAATCAAACCAAAAATCACACCTGCAATAACACCTGCTTTTGCCCCTCTTCTCCATGATAAGAAGAATATTGGCACCATTGACCCAGGTGTTACTGAGCCTCCATTAGGCATTGCATATATTTGAAACATGTTTAGAATAGTAGCGAGAGCGATCATGATCCCGCTCTCGACTAATATTTGAATTGACTTATTTCTCATTTTTGTTTACCTCTATTACTTTTTATACTCATCCATTATGAGTTCTCTTGCTTTTGCAAGAGATAAATTCGTTTGACTAGCTACTGTTTTAGTGTCTTCATATTCAGGCTTAATTGAAACGACTTCACCATTCCAATAAGCTTCTTTTACTGTCACATCAACATTACCTACCTTGACAGTCTTAAATTGCCTATCACAAATGATTCTATCTTCTTCTCTAACTCTAAACCCAAGTGACACTCCTTCACTCATTAGAAAGTCAATAATCTCTCTAGCATCATCACGCTTTGATATAACTGAAAGTTCTACTCCTGGCCTATTCTTTTTCATCATAAGAGGAGTGAAGTTTACATCTAACGCTCCGATGCCTATTAGTTTATCAATTATATAGCCATGTCTCTCCCCGTCTACATCATCAATATTTGCTTTAATGTGTATGACTGTGTCTACCTTCATCCCCATGGCTATGTCCATGGTGGTGATGGTGGTCTTTTTGGAAGTTATTTTTTTTTCGCTCACCTAGAAGTAGGCGAGTAAAGTTTGGAATATTAAGATCTCTTGTTCCTGCTCCGTAACCAACCTTTTTAATAGTCATCTCAGGTTGATCAGCAAAGCTATCTGATAACGCTACAACCAAAGCTGCACCTGTTGGTGTTACCAATTCATTCTTTATCCCTCTACTATATGTTGGCACATCTGCTTTTGTAAATATCTCAAGAGTTGCTGGAGCTGGCACTGGAATAATTCCATGAGCTGCTTTTACATAACCTGTTCCTACATGAAGAGGCGAGGTTACAATTTCTGGCCAACCAAGCTTCTCAAGAGCAATACAAGTTCCTACTATATCTACTATAGCGTCAACTGCCCCAACTTCATGAAAATGTACTTCATCTAATGTACTATTATGAACTTTAGCCTCTGCTTCTGCTAAAACTGTGAATACTTTTATACTTTTCTTTTTAACTTTTTCACTTAAATCTGACTCTTCAATTATCTTCTTAATAGTAGTTAATCCTCTATGATGATGGTCCTCATCTATTTTAACGTCAAATTTTAGACCTGTTACACCATTTTTTACTACCTTTTCGCTACTTAATTCATAACCATCAAGCTTAAGCTTTTTAAGTTCTTCTTTAAGGTCGTCAAAAGATACTCCAAGGTCTAGCAAACCACCTATCATCATATCTCCTGCTATTCCACTATACGCATGCACATAAAGTAAATTCATTAAATTTTCCTCCCAACATGATTTATCATTGACGCTGCATATCCTGCGCCAAATCCATTGTCAATATTAACTACTGTAATACCAGAAGCGCAACTTGTCAACATAGCAAGAAGAGCGGATACTCCTCCAAAGTTTGCACCATACCCAACTGATGTAGGCACAGCTACCATTGGTTTATATGCAAGCCCACCAACTACTGATGGCAATGCCCCTTCCATTCCTGCTACTACTATTAAGACAGTCGCTTCGTCTAAAATATTTTTGTTATTAATAAGTCTATGAACCCCTGCTACTCCTACATCATAAAGCCTTACTACTTCATTTCCCATCAGTGCTGCAGTTTCAGCTGCTTCCTCTGCAACTGGCAAGTCTGCTGTACCTGCTGATACAACCACAATTTTACCGTGCCCTGTTATCTTTACACCTTCCTGATATATGATAAGTTTTCCAAGCTCATTATAGCTTGCTTTAGCTACTTTTTCTTTTACAGCTAAGAAATGATCATAACTAGCTCTTGTAGCCAAAACCCTATTAGTCTTTGCTGCTAGTCTTGCAAATATTTCTGCTGTATGCTCTGGTGTTTTACCAGGACAATATATTACTTCAGGAAATCCTGAGCGAAGCTCCCTATGATGATCTACCTTAGCAAATCCAAGGTCTTCAAAAGGAAGATCTGATAGTATTTCTCTAGCGTCCTCTACTTCTACTCTTCCGTCCTTAACTGCGTTTAGTAACTCTACTAATCTCTCTCTATTCATTTATCAAACCTCATTTATGTAATCTAATTGCTTACTTACCACTCTTAATTTTATCACTACTAAAGGTATAAAGCTAATAAAAATACTCCCTTGACTTTAACATATTATCATAATAAACAGTGCTTATTCTTAAGGAAACATTTTGCTAACAATATTTCTTTAACTCTTTTTACATTTATCTTGCAGGATTTTAGCATTACAAAGCTAAATAGTAATTAGTTAAAAAAGGGAGGTCATTTAATGCTTACACAATTAGTAGATATATTAAAAGTAGAAACAAGCAAAGAAAGATCATTTGATCACGTTTTAGAAATCACCCAGCACCATAGAATACAATCTAGCCCTGGTCATAGAGCTGCAGCTAACTATGCCAAAGAGCAGCTTGAAAAGGCAAACCTTAAAACAGAGATATTAAGATATAAAGGTGATGGGAAAACTCAATACTGGGAATACCCTATGCCTCAAGAATGGGTAGCTTCTAAAGGAATTCTTAAAATGCTAGAACCTGATGAGAGAGTACTCGCAGATTTTGAAGCTATACCTATATCTCTTATACAGCGCTCTGGAGCTACTCCAAAAGGGGGACTTAAAGGAGAGCTTGTAGTTTTAGATAAAGGTGATGAAGAAGAAAACTATAAAGATATTGATTTTAATAATAAGTTTGTACTAACTAGTGGAGACTATGATAAAGTCCGCTCTTGGGCTGTAGAAAAGCTCGGAGCCCATGGGGTTATTACTGATAGAATGAGTGAATTCTTACCTGTAAGACATCGTTATGATGTAGGTGATGCAATTACTTATACATCGTTTTGGTGGTATAGAGATGAGAAAAAATGTGTAGGTTTTGTGCTTTCACCAAAAGCAGGAGATGCACTTAGAAAAAAAGCTAGTGAAAAAACTATTATACTTCATGCTGAAGTTGATGCTAAGTTTTATGATGGCGAGATTGAAGTTGTTAGTGGCCTTATAGAAGGCAAAACTGATGAGGAAGTTTTAGTTGTTGCTCATCTATGCCATCCTAAGCCTTCAGCTAATGATAATGCATCAGGCTGCGCAGTTGCTCTTGAGAGTGCTAGAGTGCTTCAAAAATTAATAAGTGATAATAAACTGAATAAGCCAAAACGCTCAATACGCTTTTTACTCTTACCAGAGATGAGTGGTACTTATGCATATCTAGCAAATAATGAGTCTAGAATTGATAAGACAGTTGCCGCTCTTAACCTAGATATGGTTGGAGAGAATCAAGAACTTTGTGGTAGTTCTTTAATAGCTGAGCAATTGCCTCATGCAAGTGAGCACTTTGCAGGCATTGTATCTGAACTAGCCATGCTAGCTGTTGCAAAAGAAGTTCCAAATCTAGCTAATACCTCAAAATATCCTTTGTTTAGACATACTGTAGGAGATTTTTCTGGCGGCAGTGATCATTATATTCTATCTGATCCAACAGTTAACATAGGTTGCCCAATGCTTATCCAGTGGCCAGACAAGTTTTATCATACAAGCTTTGATACTGTTGATAAAGTAGATCCTAAAATGCTAGAAAGAGTAAGTAATATTACAAGCGCTTATACGTATTTTATAGCTAATGCTGATAATCATGAAGTAATTTGGTTAGCTAGAGAAATGAGCGCAAAGTTTAAGAAACTTATCGCTGATAGTATAAATAAAAACTTAGCAAAAGGAATCAATGCTATTGAAGAAAAAGAGTGGAAGAAAGCTTTAGAGATAAGAGACAATACAGCTTCATACTTAAGGTATTTACTTGATGTTGAAAATGGAAAGATTTCTTCTCTAAAAAAACTCTCAGCTAACCTTGATGAATTTTTAACAGATTCTAAAGAAGAACTTCAAGAATTTATTGTAACAGAACTTAACAGATTTGCTAAGACATATGAAACAATGCTTAGTATTAGCTCTTTTATGATTGATAGCTCTGCTAAAGCTCAAAGAATTCAAACAGATAACTTTATTAGAGAAGCTAGGAATATGCTTCCTACTAGACTTAGTAGAGGCCCAATTAGTTTAAGAGGTCGTTTAGAAGATTTATCAGATGAAACTAGAGCAAGATATCATCAACTTGAAAAAGAAAAAGCATCAGAACTAAGGAAACTCACTTATTTACTCTACTGGATGGATGGTAAGCGTTCCTTAGCTACTATAATTGAAAAGATTGCATTTGAAACTGGTAGTTCTGATAGTGAAGTATTAGTGTTTTTAACAAAGCTGCTTAAAGAATTGAAACTGATTGATGTAAAAGAGCTGGAAAATTAACGGAGGTTATATTAATGACTATACCTATTTACCAAGTCGATGCTTTCACAAATAAACTTTTCCGAGGAAACCCAGCAGCTGTCTGTATAACACCAAAACCTCTAAGTAGAGATATGATGCAAAATATTGCTATGGAGATGAATTTATCTGAAACTGCATTTGTATACCCTCTTGAAGAAGAGCACACATATATGATTAGATGGTTTACTCCTACAACTGAAGTTAAACTTTGTGGTCACGCTACTCTTTCTGCTGCTCATATACTATTTGAGCATGATTATGTAATAGGAAATATGATTACATTTTTTAATAAAGATAAGTCAATGAAGCTCATTACTAGGAAGTCTCCATATGGTATTGCACTTGATTTTCCAATTGAAGAACTTAGCGCTTGGGAAACTTCAGAAAAACAAGCTTTAGTTTCATATCTAGGTCTACCTCATAATTGCCCAGCTTTTAGAGGCAAAGTCACTGGGCAGATTTTAATAGAGGCACCTAATGAAACTATAGTTAAAAACTTAGAACCAAACTTTAGTAGGATGTTAAGTCTTGATGGTGAATTTTCTGGGGTAGCTGTTACTTCTGTGTCTGATGATTTTGATTTTATCAGTAGGTTTTTTGATCCATGGGAAGGCATTGATGAAGATCCTGTTACTGGTTCTGCTCATACCTTACTTGCTCCGTATTGGGGTAAAAAGCTGGATCTTAACCTTATGAGAGCTAAGCAAATCTCACGAAGAGAAGGATTACTTAATTTAGAACTTAAAGGTTCTAGAGTACTTATTAGCGGCAAAGCTATTACGTTTTTATCTGGTAGTTTGCCAAATATTGAGGTGGAATAATGTTTTGGGTACGCGTAGCTAAAGAAAAAGATATTTTAGATATTAAAAACTTAATAGAAGAGTATGACTTAACTCCTTTTGATGAAAGTAATCTTGATAATTATATGGTTGGAGATTTTGATGGAAATATCATTTCCTTAAGTGCTTTTGATGTTTCAGGAAACACAGCATTACTTCATTCACTGGTAGTCAAAGAAGAGTTTAGAGGCAAGTATTTTGGCGACACACAAGCAAGAGCTATGATTAATCTAGCTGAAAGAAGGTTTATCAGATATATTTATAAGGGAATTAATGACCTTAATCAAGGATACTTCCTTGCTAGAATGCGTTATTGCCCTATTTCAAAAGAAGAGTTTTCACAAACATTTGAGAAAGAATGTGATTACAAAGAAGTGTGGAAACTTGATGTAGTTGATTTTTTTAATCACAGTTGTAGCTGTTCAGAAAAGTAAACTTGAGCCCATGAAATTGGGCTCTTTTTAATAGTAAAAAATCTGTGAACTTATGCTTATCATTTTGGCAAACTCATTAATATATGTTATTCTTTTTATTGCACAATGAGAAGTGAGGAGAATATTTTATATGAAACGGATAATAGCTGCTGTAGTAGCACTAATTATGGTTTTAAGTATTGCGCTAGCAGCATGCGTTGGAGGATCTGATACCACTCCAAATTTTAGTGAGGGAGAAACCATTTATGCAACATGGCCAGTAGGCATGGTTACGGATAATCCAGATAGTTTTAGTGAAGAGGATTTCTTATCTGAAAATCCTGGATATCATTCTGTAATTATAAATGATGATGCCACTGCAACGATTGGGATGAGCCCTGAGCTGCATGATCTACTTGAAACCCAGTTTTATTCACAGATAGATATGGTTTATCAAAGCTTAGTTGACGATGTTGATACCCCATATATTAAAGAAATAGACTATGACATAGATTTTAAAGAAATAACTGTAATAGTTGATTCTGATGTTTATCATGAAGCTTTAGAAGAAAATTACCAAACTATTTTGTATTTAGGATTGTATGCTTTTGAGTATCATACCCTTCTAGGTAAAGAAATTGGTAATAAAGTAATAATAATTGATTTTGAAACTGAAGAAGAACTAGACATAATCAATATACCTGATGATTTACTGTCATAATATGAAAGCCTCACTCTAGTGGGGCTTTAACTATATGAATTGAGAGGTTATTATGAGAAAACTGATTTTAATTATTACTGTTTTTTTATTAATACTAAGTATTACAGCTTGTAGTAATAATGAAGAAACAATTGAGCTAACATGGCCAAGTAGCTTTTTTGAAGGGGATGCTCATAGTTTTAGAGAAGATGAATTTATAAAGCAAAATCCAGGAGTAGTTTCTGCCAAAATCAATTCTGATAATTCTATCACTTTCACTATGTTAGAAGATGAATTTTTAGAACTTAAGAGTCTAGCAAAAGAAGAACTGGTAATCAATTTAGATAATGCACTTATGGCCCACACTAATACATATATTGACTCTTATGATTACTCTGAGGATTTTAGAAATATAAATCTTTATATTAACTTAGAAGACTATGATAATTCTGATGATATGACGCCTATTCTAATTGGTTTAACAACACTTAGCTACCATAACATTGTTGGGAATCCCCCTGAAACTGAAATACGACTTATTGATAAAGAATCTAATGAAGTAATTGATACACTTTTTTTTCCCGATGATTATACAGGATAATATTTGCTACTTTAGTCAGCAAATGCCATACTATTCAATTATTTCACCTTTAACAATCAACCTGTGTGTGGGGTTTACCATAGGATGACATGTAATTAATGTTATTTCTTTTGTATTTTTACTCTCCAAGACCCAAATTTCTTCAGGTAAAACATAAAACTTGTCACTAATTTTGTACTCATACTCATTTGCCATGTCGCTAATTTTTATAATGTCTCCGACACTAACCTCATCAAGTCTGTTAAAAAGTTTTCCGTAGGAATGACTTCTGTGCCCCGCAACAATAAAATTACCAACCTCTCCTGGTAAACTTCCTTCCTTTAAACTAGCCACAGAAATATTAAGATTCTTATCACTAGCACCAATAAGTATTGGAAGTCTAAGATTAATTGCCTGTATGTCAATAACTCCACTCATCTCATCTTTGACCGCATCGTCTTTTGATTCGCCCTCTTGTGCTTCCTGAGTATTATAATCTTCTTCTAGATAGTTCTCTTCTATAAATATTTCCGGAGCTCCTGCGTCAATTGAACTTAAAGAACTATTCCATTGCTTCATCAGTTTCTCTTGTGCTCGATTTTGATATACTTGATTTGCAAACGGGTACAAAATAATACTAACCCCTAGAACGATTAACAAGTTAGATAGTATTTTTTTCTTCATAGTTGGTCTCCTAATATTTCTAGGCAGAGAATAATCTCTGCCTAGAACTTAATTTTAATTTCTTTTTTTAATACCCACACCTAAGAGCACAAAAACCATCCCTAAAAGATAAAAAATTGAATTTGCCACATATCCTGTATCAGGCAAATGCTCACCTTGCCCAGGTGGTTCCATAGGTCCTTCAATTTCCTTTCCTGGTTCTCCTGGGGTCATTGTATCATCAGAATCTTCTGGACTTGGAACTTCTGGTTTATCCTCATCCTCTTCTTCTGGAACTAATGGCTCCATTGGCTCTTCGGGCAACTCTGGTATAACTTCTTCAGAGTCTGGTGGAATTGGTGGGCTTACTGTCCTCCTAATGTTCTCCAACTCAAATATCAAAGTATGTCCATTATCTCTTATTTCAAACGGATACTTAGTCCTATCCAAAACATACCCACTTGGCGAGCTTATTTCTTGATAATAGTACTCTCCATACACCAAGTTAGAAAACATAACTTTACCATCATCTGTAGTTATCTTCTCTTCTACCATTTCATCATTTTCATCAAAAACAGCAATTGTCGCGCCTTCTAGAGGCATACCTGAATTTCTACTCTTCTTAACTATTTCAATATTACCTCTGATTTTTGTGTTTTCAACTTGATTGTTTAGAGGCTCTACTAACTCAGCATCTTCAAGAATTGTAACGTATATTAAATCACTAGACAGGTTATAATCTTCTGGAGCCTCTAGCTCTTTTATTGCATATTCTCCAAAAGATATGTTAGAAAACACTACACTCCCATCTGCTTGACTAGTTACTGAGGCAATCAGATTTATAAAGCTAACATCTTCTTTTTTGTACAATCCAAATGTTGCTCCAGCTAATCCTTCTTGGTCTTCGCCTAGCTTAACAATTCTAATATCGCCTTTTATTATTTGATTTTCAAAAATAAAACGTTGCAACCCTGAGGTGTCCTCGTCAATCTTAACATCGTAAGTAAGGTTTGTTGGGTTAAATCCATTTGGTGGACCTATCTCTACCAATGAATATTCCCCATACAAAACGCTATTAAAAACAAAGCTACCTGTATCATCTGTTAATCCTACATACTTTGTATCGCCTGACTGTTTCAAAGCAAATCTTGCTCCTTCAAGTGGCAATCCATTTTCTACATCACGCTTTATTACTTCTATATCCCCTTTGATTTTACTATTAACAAAGGGTTCATTTATAGTTATAGTTTGACCTTCACTTCTAATCTCAATATTTACCTCTTTGTTTGAAGCTGAGTATGATATTGGTGCAAGTATTTCTTTTATCAAATAGTCCCCATAAGGAACATTATCAAATAAGGCCCTACCATCAGCATCACTTTGTACTTCTGATATCTTATTATTCAATAAATCATATAATGCAAATGTAGCACCTGCCAAAGGATTTCCATTCTCATCATGCTTAACTAGCACGATATTACCTCTTATTATTTTATTTTCAAAAGTAAAGTTCTGAATACCCGCTGTGTTTTCATCTACAATCACATTATAGGTAGTGTCGCCGCTATTATATCCTTCTGGAGGGCTGATTTCTACCAACTCATATTGACCATACTCTATCCCTGTGAATATAACTTTACCAGAGACATCTGTGATCCCTGAGTGTTTCACATTCCCAGCTTGCTTGAGTGCAAACTCAGCTCCCTGTAGTAGTGCTCCTGTTTCTTCATCAAGTTTAGTTACTTCAATATCTCCCCTTATTTTTGTATTAACAAAAGGACTTGCTAACTCTACTGTTTCACCATGATTTACTATCTGAACACTTTCCTCTCTACTTGATGCAAAGTAAGAAGTTGGCGCTTCAATTTCTTTTAGAGTGTAATCACCATATGGTAAACCAGTAAAAATAATTTCACCTGAAGTATTACTAACTTTTTCTTCTACTAAATTACTTGCAGTATCGTAAATACCAAACTTTGCTCCTTCTAAAGGTTGTCCTTTATCATCATTTTTAATTGCTTTTACGCTTCCTTTGATGATCTGGTTTTCGATATTTACTGTTTGATGACTAGGAGAAGTTTCATCTACAACCACAGTATAAGTATTGTTATTGGTATTGTATCCCTCTGGAGGACTGATTTCTATCAAATCATATTGACCATACTCTATCCCTGTGAAAATAACTTTACCAGAGACATCTGTGATTCCTGAGTGTTTCACATTCCCAGCTTGCTTAAGTGCAAACTCAGCTCCCTGTAGTAGTGCTCCTGTTTCTTCATCAAGTTTAATTACTTCAATATCTCCCCTTATTTTTGTATTAACAAAAGGACTTGCTAGCTCTACTGTTTCACCATGATTTACTATCTGAACACTTTCCTCTCTGCTTGATGCAAAGTAAGAAACTGGTGCTTCAATTTCTTTTAGAGTGTAATTACCATATGGTAAACCAGTAAAAATAATTTCACCTGAAGCATTACTAACTTTTTCTTCTACTAAATTACTTGCAGTATCGTAAATACCAAACTTTGATCCTTCTAAAGATTGTCCACTATCGTCATGTTTAATGATTTTTATACTTCCAATGATTTGCTCATTTTCCACATCAATTTGATACTCTTCTGCATTTATTACATTGATAGTCAATCTTTTATCATCTATAAGGTATCCTTCTGGCGAAACTGTTTCTTCTAGATAATATGTTCTTAATGGTAAGTTTAGTATTTCAAGTTCTCCACTGATTGTTTCAAACTCTTGATCCCCATACAAGTACTCGACTCCATTAAACTCATAAAACAATTTAAACTTCGCATTTGAGCTTGTTATTAAGTTATTATCTTGATCTACTTTCCGTATTTTAATAGAACCTCTATTAGCAATTGGGGCTCCATCAATGAAAGAGAATTTCCGAGCACTTAATTTTTCGCTCTCTATGGTTGTTACAGTAATCTGTGTACCATTAATTTCTACACTATTGCTTACTTCTGCTCCATCGGCAACAACAAGCGTAATATAATCGATTCGATATTCATGTTGAAGTGTACTATTAAAAGTAACCTTAATAATTGTTTCAGAGCCACTAGTATCGATATCTAAGTTGTAATCTGAAACTTCTACAACTTCCCAACTATTTCCATCTAGTCTACTAACTATCAAACTATCATTTTTGTAAATAAGCCCCTCACTTATAGTGTCTTCTACTTCTAAGTCATCAATAACCGAAAGGCTCTCATTAATACTAATAGTCCAATTTAGCTCATCGTCAGTAAAAACTGTTGTACTGTTTGTATCAGCACTTTTTTTGAGCATGTCATCAAATCTACTATAGCTTATAGAACTCGTAAATTTACCGAGTTCACTACCTACTCTTTTAAGCACAGCTTCATTCTCATAAACCGCTTGAGAAAGATCCGGCACTGTAGTTTGGAAAACAATAACATACCTTTTGTCCACTATAAAACTACCATCAAATACTAAGTCAAATGTCTTTTTATCGCTACTAAAACTAACTACATAGTTACTAGGGTCAAGGATAGTGTCTGTAATACTTGTACTTCCATCAGATAAAACATCGTACTCTTTTACAATAATGCTACTTTCTATAACTTCTCCATTGTATTTAAGTGTATCACTTAAAGAAATTGCACTTCCAGATGTGTTAAGTGTTTCTTCTAAGTAATTAATGTATACTTCCCAATCAATTAATCTTTGATTTCCACTAATCCATCCATCTTCTATTTCATTATTGCTGTTTTTACTAACAAGTTTACCCTCTTTTTTACCACTATTCCAAGACGATGTTATAGCTTGCCTATTCGCCTCAGCACTCTTATCTATTTCTTGACCACTCAGAGTTTTTCCTATAAAAGATACATTATTGTAGTATTTCATATTTGGATCAGTACCAGTTTCAAGAAAATTACCTTCTACTTCCTTCTCTGGGTCAAAGGAAGTATCAAACTCTATAGTGACTAACTGATTGATGGGTTCGTCTAGTACCGCACTAGGACTAGTTGAGTCGATAAACTCCATAATAAATCCTTTGTGGTATCCAGTTTCACTCCCATCCGTATTAGGTGTAATTATATAATCAGTATTTTTCACTAATTCTGTGCTACCGAGTTTTACTGTCAAAGAATCTGGCAGCATAATTAATCCTTTCCTAGAGTAAGAGTCTATCAGCTTGAGTTCTGAGATTGGCTCTCTCCTAGGATTTATTCTTATTCTCCAGCTTATTGTTTTATTAGCATAATTGATGTCTGTTGATGTCTTAGTAAACGTACTCGCAGGAGGGTTTATGTTTGACGTTATCTCTTGACCTCCATTACCAACATTGGTTCCAGTTAATGAAGCTTTGTTAGTAAACTGATCTTTAGAGAAATCAATTACCTCTACTGTATACACAACTTTCCTATACTCATTATTTAACTCCCCTAAACTTACTTCAAGCTTTGTTGTGCCATCTGCTTGATTAGTTATAGTAATTGCGCTTCCAGTTATTGTGTTATTATTACTATCGCTAATACTAATTGCCCCAGTAGTAATGCTTAAGCCTTCTGGAATAATATCTATAAGATTCACATCTTCTAAGCTATGTAGTGCTTCATTTATATGTACAGTCCAAGTCAATGTTTTGTTATTATAACTTACATTAGAGCTTCCAATTTTGCGTAAGATATCTCCTCGCGTTATATTAACAGTTGTACTACTCTGACCTATCTCTTGCATCCCATCATATAACCTCGCATCGTTCTCAAAACTATTCAACTTTTGATAAATCCCGCTATTAACAAGTGAGTAATCTATATCAGTAACAACTTTTACTCTGTATGCATCACTATTTGTTAATTCCCCAAGATTGATAGGAAAATCAATATAATTTTTTGTGTTATCAAACTCCTCAGTCCAACTGCTTCCAGACTGTGTCAATTTATATACACTAATTGCCCCAGGGGTTGTAAGAGTTAATCCATTAGGAAGTGTATCATTAACTATTGCCTCACCAATAGTACCCCCTGCTTTGTTTATATCAATAATCCACTCTATCTGGTCATTCCCCAGATAACTTCCTTCTTTTTCTATGAACTCGCTTCTCTCTAAGTTACTAACTGTAGCAATAGCACCGTGAGAAGTAACCCCATACGAAAAAACTGCATTATTCGAAAAAGAAGTTTTTTCATAATCTGTAATAGTAGAAATGAACTCTAGTCGATAACCTTCATAAGGACCTAAGTTTGGAAAATCTACACCTATGCTTGTTCCAGATGTTGTAATTGCTGGTCCACTAGTTACTTTAGATCCCCTTGTTGTCTCACCATTTAACATGACTGATAGCTCATATATGTTAATACTAGAACTATCTATGTCAAGTCCTGCTGGTAAGTTGTCTAGAATATTAACGTTGTGTATTTCTGAATTCTCAACATTAACAATATCAATTGCCCATATGATTTCTCTTGCATCCTTTTGTGAGTCAGGGACACCTGTTTTATCAATTGCTGCTACAACTTTCTCTGGCTCAGCAACAATATTGAATGTTTTACTTGTTTGATCGTTAAAGCTAACTTCTTGTACAACATCTTCTTCAAACTTGTCTAAGTTAAATTTAATTCCAAACCCAACAGTCCCTGCATAGCTTTTGTTTGAATCAACTCTACTATCAAACTCAAACCTCAAAATCCCATTTATCAAACTGTAGGTCCCTATAACAGGACTATCAGGATCAGATACTTCAATATTTTGCCCTGAAATATCTCCATAAAGTAAAAAAACCTCTGGAACCACTATTTCAGAATAATTTCCATCGGATACTCCTTCATTAATGCTCCAAGTATACTCTAAATACAATTCCGTATCATTATCAATATTAATTGCCCCTCCAGTGGTAGGAAAAGGTGTTCCCGTATTTTTATCCCCCAATAGAAGTCTCTCAAATGTGAATATGTTTCCTAAATCAGTACCTGCATCTGCAGTAATGAACCCAAGGTTCATCGTTGAAAAAAGCTGTATAATCAATGTTAAAACAGATAGATACGCCATGGTTTTCCTTAAAAATCTATGTCTCACACAATATCTCCGCCTTTCTTTCTTAATTATAAAGGTATACATTTTTATCCTAACACATATAATACATGAGCAATATAGAACAATTGTTACTGTTTAGACTGCTAAACGGTAGATATACTTAGTTTAAAATAAGATAAACTCCCAAAAACTAAACTTTAGGGAGTTCATCATTAATTCTCATATGGTGATTTTCCAGTCTTTATAAAAGGATACATCTCATAAAAGTGATCTATTACATCTTTAGATACTATGTTTCCATCTAACAAATCATAAAACCCGCTCTTTCTTGACATTATATACATATCATCCGGTTTATGCTTTAGATTAGCTGCATAAAGTGCTTTTGTAAGCCACTTTCTGGTCGCCTCTGTATTTCCTTCATGCATATGAGCCAAGGCTAGGTAAAAAAAGAAATAATGAGATCTTTCATAAGAGGCCATTTCTATCATATAATCGATCATCATACTGCAAACCTCAATTACCTCTAAATACTCTTTATTGTGCTCCAGTAATGATACCCTTCTAATTATATAAGCTGTATAAGCTTTTGTGTACCTAGGCATATACTCTTTGCCGCTAAGAATTTTTCCAGCCTCATCGACAAGTTCCTTAGATTTTTTCAGCTGATTAAGTTGTTGATAGCATACTGAAGCTAAAATTAAAGCACCTACCCTAATTAAATCACTTGCATTTCCACAATCTATTTTATTCATTAACACGTTAAGTTTCTCAACCGCCTCTTCCAATTGATACTTCGCAAAAAGAGTATATGAGATCTCATTTAACTCTATTTCATACTGATAAGGCTCTTCATTAAAATCAACCAGAGCTTTTGCTTTTTCTGTTACTTCCTTTAATTTATCCTGATCATTATGGCTTCTATATTTTTCCGTTTGTCAAATTAAACTAGAAAGAATTAATCTTTCTTAACGTATTCCAGAA
>CAZJHT010000008.1:37628-79636 GCA_964546025.1 uncultured Clostridiaceae bacterium | reverse complement strand
TAATCATTTCAGGAATTATATGAGCGTAAAGTAGCTCAAAATGCGAAGTGTCATTAACAACCCTACTCATTAAGTCACCAGTTTGCTTATCACTGAAAAATCCAAGTGACAGGTTTTGAATGTGGTTGTAAACTTTAACACGTAATTCTTCTACGAGATTCCATGCAGCTTTATGTGATAAATAACTGCTAAGATATCTAAAAAGTATCTTTGCTAAATAAATAGCTATTAAAATTAGAGTTATATTAAAAATCTGACTCAGTGCAGCATCATCAACTCCGCCTTCAACTAAACTTGTCATTGAAGATAGAAGTTTTGGAGCTGTTAAGTTGACCATAGTTAGTGCAAAAGTAGCAAGTATAGCTATGATATAAAGACCTTTATATTTGATGGCCTCTTTACCAAGCCGCCATAATAGTTTCATATATTACACCCCTTAATCTTATAAAAGCATGAGAGAGATTGCCATAAAGAACATCCCTGCAAATACGCCATATGTAGCTATGTGATGGTTACCATATTTTTCAGCTGTAGGGAGTAATTCATCAAAAGAGATAAACACCATAATTCCAGCAACTAGAGCAAATAAAAGCCCCAAAATTGTATTATTTATAAAGCGATATAGTATTAAATAAGCAAATAATGCTCCAAGGGGTTCTGTCATTCCAGAAAGTGCTGAGTAGATGAAAGCTTTCTTTTTACTACCTGTTGCATAATATATTGGTACTGAAACAGCAATTCCCTCAGGCACATTATGAATAGCTACTGCTATTGCTATACTAACACCTAAGGCTGGGTCTATTAGTGCACTAATAAAAGTAGCAATACCTTCAGGAAAATTATGAAGAGCAACTGCTAAAGCTGACAAAAGACCTGTTCTCATAAGCTCATCTTTTTCAAGTTCTTTTTCATCTATCTCAGAAATCTCACATGTTCCGTTGTTTAGATCTTTTGGTTCATGAGGATTTACTGACTTAGGTACAAATTTATCTATAAGTGCAATGAGAAGCATACCTGCAAAAAATGCAAAGGTTGTATATATATATGCTCTTCCATTGCCAATACCTGATTCAAGTAATTCAAGCGCTTCTGGAAAAATTTCAACTAAGGATACATAAATCATAACACCTGCTGAAAATCCTAGTGCTGCTGATAAAAATTTTTTATTTGTTGTTTTACATAAAAATGATATTGCACTTCCAATAGAAGTTGAAAGTCCCGCAAAAAACGTAAGACCAAATGCAATCAACACTTCATTCATAATAACCCCTCCCATGAGTATGAATTGTTTAACATTCAAAAATTTTACCAGTGAAAGGGCTTAAGTGCAAGCTAAAGAGATGCTTAGACTATAAAAATAAAGGACTACCTATAAAAGATAGCCCACATATTATATGAAAATATTATCTAAGTAGTACTAAGCTTATCGCCATTACTGCCATTCCAGCAAAAACACCATAAATAGCATGGTGATGCTTCCCATATTTTTGTGCTGTTGGTAGCAATTCATCAAGTGAGATAAACACCATAATACCTGCAACTCCAGCAAATAAATACCCAAGGACTGCCTCACTCATAACTCGATGCAAAACAACATAAGCTGCAAGTGCTCCCAGGGGTTCAGTAAGCCCTGATAGGGCAGAGTAGAAAAATGCTTTCTTTCTACTGCCTGTTGCATAATATATTGGAGCAGAAACAGCAATTCCTTCAGGAATGTTGTGAATTGCAACTGCTATAGCTACAGATAATCCTAGTGCAGGGTTGATTAAAGCACTTGCAAAGGTAGCAATTCCTTCTGGGAAATTATGAATAGCTACAGCAAGAGCTGAGAATAGACCAGTTTTCATCAATTGATCATTTTCTTTGGTTTTAGTTTCTAGCTCTGCACATTCCTCATCTGTCATATCCATTGTACATTCATACATTGTTTCCTTTGGCTCATGAGGATTAATTGCTTCTGGAACAAATTTGTCTATAATAGCAATTATTGCGATACCGACAAAAAATGCAATAGTCGCATACATATAAGCTTGATCTCCGCTAAAGGTTGTCTCAAGAGACTCTACAGCTTCATCAAACATTTCAATCATTGATATATAAATCATTACACCTGCTGAAAAACCAAGTGATATGGATAAAAAAGCTTTATTAGTAGTTTTTGCAAAAAATGATATTGCACTACCAATAGTAGTTGCAAGACCTGCAAATAGTGTAAGTAAAAATGCGTAAGTTACATTACTCATTAAATTTCTCCTCTCCTTTGTAATATATATGCTATTATATCGTAAAACCTTACTTTTATGCATTAAGATTTCATTAAAAATCATGTAATATGATATATATATAGAAAAAATATATAATAAGCAAAATATCATGCTAAATAGATGAAACTTTTAAGTGCTTTTTTTCGTTTAAAACAATAGAATTGTTTTACGGTTCAGTTAATTAGAAAGGGATTTATATGAAAAGAATAAATTTAGTGTATTTTAGCCCAACAGAAGCAACAAAAAAGACAGTTAGGGAAGTTGCAAAAGGAATTGACTTAGAAAGGGTAGAGTATGATTTGCTTTTATCTAAATCAAGAAAGGATTTTTTGCATTTTGAAAAAGAAGATTTATTAATTATTGGAGCACCCGTTTATGGTGGGCAAATTCCAAGATTAATGCATGAGTTCATAAGGGATAAAATAAGTGGAAAAGCAAAAGCTGTGATTATAGCTGTTTATGGAAATAGAGCTTATGATAATGCCTTAGCTGAGATGAAAGATTTGCTTAGTAAAAAGGGCATCAGTGTAATTGCTGCAGGAGCCTTTTTGGGAGAACATTCATATTCAGAGAAAATAGCAAGTAATAGGCCTGATGAACTCGATCAAACCAAGCAATATGCCTTTGGGCTTATGATAAATGAAAAAATTAATAAGAATAATTACTGTGAAGTTGATGTTCCTGGGGAAGTCCCAAAAGAAATTAACAAAATTAGTTCATACTTTACAAATACAAATAGCAATTGCATTTTATGTGGAATTTGTGCTAGAGAGTGCCCTGTGTCTGCAATAAGCCTTGTTAATCCAAGTGAAGACTCAAATGAAAATTGTATTATGTGTTGTAGATGCATAAGAAATTGTCCTTATGATGCAAGAGAATATAAAAGTGAGAAATTAAGTGGATTTGTAAAAGGATTAGAAGAAAGAGTGGCACATATAAGAAAAGAACCAGAAGTATTTATATAAATTTATAATAGAAGAGGTAAAAGTATTGAAAAAAATAATGAGTGTCCTACTTTTTTTAACATTATTAGTTTTTGCAGCATGCAATGTGGATGATAGTAATAATAGTGAGGAAGAGATTTTGCCAACTATAAAGCAAGCAGAACTAACTGACAGAGAAGAGATGATAATCTCAAGTATTACGAGTTTTAGAGAAATAGCCTTTTTTGAGGTTTTAAATATTGATGAATTTTCACGGGTAAATATTTATATTGATAAAATGACAACTCAAGGTCTTGAGAAATATACAAGTAGTTCATCAATGTTAAATAAAGAAAAGAAAAGTTTTTATATTAATGTTTCTTTTGGAGATTTAGGTGAAGACAATCATACTAACTGGATAGTATCTGTTATGGATGAGTCTGGTTATTCTAAGTCAAACATGAAAGTTGAAAACCCTTATAGAGATTCATCACTAACATCTAAGGCTACTGATAAAGAATTAGTCGATGATCAAAAGAATGTTTTTTTAACACTAACATCCACCTATGGTAATGAGCTTCTTAGCTCTTCAGTAGACTATATTTCTAGTATTGATGAACTTTCAGTTAACCAAGATGAAATAATGTACATATTTAGCATTGAACTAATAAGGTAAAATAAGCAGCGCAATATTGCGCTGCTTGACTATTATTACCAGCCTCTAGTGTATTCATCATAGCAGTCTAAGCAAAAGGGTTTTCCATCTACTAATCTTAGCCTGTGCTCAGCGGTTGTTTCACTGCAAGATGTGCATTTTTGTGCTTTGAAAAGGGATGCTCTCTTAGGGAGTGGATAATGAGGTTTCTTTATATCAAAAAGGTCTATTGGGTCAGTTTCTAAGTAATATCTCAGACTTTCTTCCCTTGAAAAGTCTTGATTAACATCTTTCTTAACAAGTCTGATAGATTCTCCAGTGTTTCTATGAAAGAAAGAATAGGCATTTTTACCATAGTCTCTAAAAATTAAATTGCCTTTACCTAGACTGCATCCAAGTACATAAGAAATAGCGTCAACTCCACAAGCATCATTTTCAGTAACACAAACAATTTCTTCGTCAATTGAAGCCCTAATACCAAAAAGCTCTCTAATATATTCACTAGCTTTAAATCCAATAGCCAAGCCAGGACAAACATGTCTGTGAAATTTGATACATTCATTCCATAATTTTTCATCATACAAAATTAGCAACCCCTTTTGAGAATGATTTACAACATGTAAGTGATTTTATCATAGCAAAGCTTTATGGGCAAATGACTTTTAAAATAGAAAAGCTGCACATCATTGATATGCAGCAATTGTATGCTATTCTGGTTGCTCTTCTTTTTCTTCTGCTTCTTCTTCTGACTCTTCTCCAACAACTTCTGGCATTTCTTCGCCTTCTGCAGCTTCATCATCTGTTTCTGGCTCTTCAAATACATCAGCTTCAATAATTGAATAGATTGGGTCTGAGTATTCAGAAAGAATTTCGATATCTTCGTTTTTAGCGATTTCTAGTTCACCAATAGTCATTGTGTCACCATAACTCGCGTTTGAAATATCAATCTCTACTCTGTCAATTAAGTCCTTAGGTAATACTTGGATTTCAACACCTGCTGCAAACTCTTGTAAGATAAGAGTTTCACCAAGATTCTCTCTTCCAGTAAATACAAATGGAACTGTAATTCTGATTTTCTCATCACTTCGTAGAGCTTGGAAGTCAATATGCAAAGGAGTTCTCTTAATTGGATCTCTTTGCACCTCACGAACTATAGCAAAAATTTCTTCACCGTCTAGCAAAATATTAGCTGTCGAACCTTTTGCACTAGTTTGTAAAAACTTAGCTAGTTCAATTTGATCAAAAACTATATTCAAATTGTCAGTCTTACTACCATATAAAATGCCTGGCACTAATTTTGATTGACGTAATTTTTTCGCTTTATTGGTCCCAGTATTATTTCGCATTTGGGCTTTTAGTACTGTTGTGCTCATTATTTACCCTCCTTTATTTATGCTTCACGTTTCTCAAGACTAAATTATATCTTAAATAAAACGTTATTTCAATTTAGGACATGATTATACCCTAAAATAGTACACTTTTTAAGTATATTTGTGAAAAAAACAAAAACCTTAATTAAAATAGCAAATTTTCATCATAAGGGCAAGCGCAAAATGCAACTAATTAGAAATTTTCTATGATTTAAGACGTTTTTTTGATATATCAGTCCATTAAATGTATTAGTACTATATATCAATAAGATAAATAAAGAAAAGTAAACGCTAATAATTAGAGTTATTTAAGCAAAATTGTAATTTTGTTATATCAAAAGGGTAATATTTTGACAGTATGTACTGAAAAGCTCTGTTTGATTTACTCACAACTATTAAAAGTATAAAATGTTATTAAGAGGTGAGCGAAATGTCTAAAGTAAGATTACTTGAAATAAAGATGAGAAATTTTAAGAATGTAAAATTTGGCGAGATAGAGATGCTTAGCTTTTTAGATCAAGAGTATATGAGTGAGATGGCTGATATTTTAGGTATTTATGGACCAAACGCTTCAGGAAAAACAGCTGTTATAGATGCGTTAGCTATTATAAAGGGATTATTTACTAACAATGCAGTTAAAGATTATGTAAATGAATTTATTCATGTAGAAGAAGATTTTGCCTCTATAGATGTTAAGTTTGCATTATGTGATTTAGGTGAGATTATTAGATATTCTGTAAAATTTGCTAAAAATAACGGAGAGTTTATTAAAAAAGAGAAGTTAGTATTAGTTGAACTGGATAATGATAGTGAAACTGAACTGATATCAATTGATGATAGTAGTAGTCATGGGTTCAGTCCAGTAAAAAGCTATGAGGCACTTATTAATAGTAGCGATAAGATTGATATTGAAGTAGCTAAGAGAATTGCAGCTAAAGAAGGAAGATCCTTTATCTTTAGCATTGAACTAAAGCAATTACTATTAGAATGTCAAAGTTTGAGCTTTTTAAGAAGCATTATCAGTACACTTTATACTTATGCCGAGACAAAGCTATTTATTATAGATACTCACAAAGTAGATAGTTTAGATTTAATAATAGAAGATCAGATTAATAATGGTGCATGCCAAATAAAGCAAGCTATACCATTAAATAAGCCTTTTATAGTTAGCAGTGACAGGTTAAGTTTTTTAGAAAAGAAATTAGAGCAGTTAAATATTGTTTTATCAAAAGTGCTTTATGGCTTAAAATTAGGAATAAAAGACTTTGGAGAAGAGTTAAACCAAACAGGTGAATCTACTAGAAAAGTTGAGCTACTAGCAATAAGAGAAAATATTGTCTTACCTCTTAGAGTGGAGTCTCACGGGACAAAAAAGTTTATTGCTATTATTAATGCCTTAATATCATTTTATAACTATGCTGATGTATGTGTAGTAATAGATGAACTTGATTCGGGAATTTTTGAATTTTTACTTGGAGAGCTTTTAGAGATCTTTTCACAAAGAGCAAAGGGTCAGCTAATTTTTACTTCACATAATTTAAGACCGCTTGAGAAGATTGATAATAATTTTATCGTTTTTACAACAACTAATGAAAACAATAGATTTATTAGATTATCAAGTATAAATCAAAATCAAAACCTTAGAAGTGAATATTTTAGAGGAATAGCTCTTGATAATCAAAGTGAAAAGCTATATATAAAAGCAAATAGTTATGATATTGCGAGAGCTTTTAGAAATGCAGGTAAAGAGGTAGATAGAAATGAGTAAAAAGGTAATTCTATTTATTGTTGAAGGGAAGACAGAAATGATAGCTCTTGGGGGAGCTTTATCAAAAATGTATAGAAATGACTTAGTTCGTTTTAAAGTTATAAATGGGGACATTACTTCAAATGGGTCAGTAAATGTAAAAAATGCAATCAAAAGAGTATATGAGGAAGTAGAGGCTTTTTTGCAAACTGAACACTTTCATAAAGAAGATTTGAAACAAATCATACATCTTGTTGATACGGATGGTGTTTTTATACCAAATGATAGAGTAATAGAAGCAAATTTAGATAAAATATTTTATGATAAGAATTCAATAATGACAAGATACAAAGTTAGTATCGAAGTGAGAAATAGAGATAAAAGTGCTGTGTTAAAAAAGCTTTATCATGAAAGCGAGATAGCTCAAATACCTTATAAAATGTATTTTATGTCATGTAATTTTGATCATGTATTATGCCATGAAGCTAATCTAGCAGATACTAGAAAAAGAGATGTCGCCGAAGAGTTTGACTATTTATTTCATGATAATCCAAATATGTTCAGAGATTTCTTTTTTGAAAGCAAACTAGCTGTGAGAGGTGAATATTTTGATACTTGGAGTTATATCTCAAAGGGGGTTAACTCCTTAAAGCGACATTCAAATTTTCATCTTCTTTTCAGCTATTTATGATATGGAAGATTGTTTGTTATGCTAAAAGAGCGATAGACCTGTTCATGCAATATGGTTAAGCTAAGGTCATCAGAGAGGTTCATTTGTGAAAGCGAGATATGATTGGTTGGTTCAATACTTTCATCAGTAATCACAAAATTTACTTCAGAACTCCCAGCAAGAGCTAAAGTTTCAAAAAGTAAGGCAAGATCAGGAGAAGACATTGATGAGCCTTTACTCGATACTTTAATTATGTAAGAATCAAGGTTTAATTTTTTATTTAGTTCACTTGGCTTAATCTTGATGATTTTTACTTTTGCAAAACGACTTAGTCTTTTTTGATATTCTTTAATAGCATCAGAATAAAAAGGCAAGATTTTTTTTGCATGTGTATAGATATTTATTTTCATACTTTAACCTCCATAAGTTAAATGATAAAAGAAAGTTGTTCTATCAGGATTAGCCGCATAAGTTGATGAGGAAAAGTCATTTTGCCAAATGATATGCTAAGATTAGCTCTCTTTTTAACAGTCTTTGAAAGTCCATGAGACCCACCGATAATAAAGGTGAGGTCTTTTTTATTTTGATAAAGCTCTCTTTTGAGTATCCTAGAAAAAACAGTGCTAGTCAGTGGTTTACCTAAAATATCGCAAACTACTACAAAATTTTGGTTTGTTATGGCACTTAAAATATTATTTCCTTCATCATTTAATGCAATTTCTATTTCATTTTCACTAGGGTTTTGAGAGAGCCTTGCTTCGCTTATCTCTATAGTTTGAACACTAAACTTTGCATTTAGTTTCTTAACAAAGTGTGCAATGCCTTTATTTATATATCCTTCTTTAATGTTTCCTACTGCAATTATTTTTATATTCACTCTAATACCTACCTTCATACTTGCCTTATCTGATATAATATATATAGGTATATTTTAGAATAATGGAGATAAGAGTATAAATCAATAGAGAATCAGAAAAGGAGGTGGCTGCAAATGAAAAAAGGATTTACAATGTTAGAGCTCTTAGCTGTGATGGCAATTTTAGCAATTTTGTCAACGGGCGGGTATGTTTTTGTGCAGTCATCCATAACTAACGCAAATAAAGTGGCTTGTAATAGGCAAGTGGAACTAGTCGCAAGTGCAGAAAAGAGGTTTTACGCAACACAAGATAGGCATAGTGCTGAATTTATCAGCGGAGAGATTATAAACAACAATAGCGAGCTTGTAACAAAAGGGTATGTAGAATGGGTACTGGATGAAGGTTTTGGCATAAGTGTAACTGTAGATTCAGAAAACCCAAGAGTTTTTAAGGTGTCTTGTGAAAAATATCCAGATATATTCGTCTTGTTAGATGAATCTGAATTTAGAAGAGATTTGTTTGTATTATATCCAACTGGGCAAAATGATGGAGATGAAGATGATATTGATTTATCTGACCCAGAGCCTGAAGAAAACGTAATTACTGAAGATGTTTTTGTTTATGGTACATACTTTGGTTTTGCAGGAAGTAATGTCAGCGGAGAAGGTGCAACTGTATACGTTAAAGGAAGCTTAGTTACTAGTGATCTCAATGGGAATGCCCAAATGAATGTATCCAATATATTTATAGATGGTTTTGTTGATTTAGATGGAGGTAGTGCTAGCTTAGGGTCTGCGCTTAATCCAGGAGAAATAATAGTAAGCAGTGATGTAAGGCTTTGGTCAGGTAAGAGAAGTATCTACGGAGACTTTTATATAAACGGAAATTTTAGTTTAAAAGATGCGAATATATACGGTAATGTATATGTAAATGGTGATCTTGAACTAGGTAATACACCAACGATAGACCCAAGTGTGAAGATATATTACACAGGAAGTTTAACTACACCAGATAATTATAATAATAGGTATCAGACAAATGTGGTTGATAGAACTGAATGGGTAGAAAGTGTACCTACAAAGAGTGTTCCAGAAATTCAAATGCCAAGTTTAAGGGATAGCGCTTGGTACTCAAACAATGGTTATGATATATCTAATAACAACCCTCAATTATTATCAAATATGAGACTATATGCAGAACAGTACACCTCAACAAACTGGAGACCAGATACAGAGGATGTTGTTATTGTAGCTAGTGATGGTGATATTAGAATAACAGGTCTAGGAGGAAGTAAATTGACTGGTATTTTATATGCACCAAATGGTAAAGTTATTTTTGGAGGAGGAGCCTTTGAGGGGCTTGTCATTTCAAGGGATGGTTTTGACGTAACTACAGGAGGCACTACTGTCTTGTTTAGACCAGCAACTGATTTCGTGCCAGAGAGTTTATTCCCGTTTATTCCATAATGTGTAGGTATTAAAAAACACATATTTATTAATTTAGTGAATTAAGCAATTTACTTTAGTAAGGTCAAAATTAATAAAGTTCATTTGTAACAAACCTGTAACACAACAATGTTAGGTTTTATGATATAATACTTTGTGGATTTCGAAAAATACAAGGAAAATAATATCAATTTCGAAAAATAGTAAAGAAGGAGATGCAACCATGATCAAACATAGATTAACAATTGGGAGCGGCAATTTTATCATTTAAGCTGCAGTATCAATTCATGGGAGCATTGAATTGGTTTTACTGCGGCTATTTCAGCGTGGCAGTAAGACCAAAAATAGATTCTTTATGTATACGAAAATGTAACATAGTAAAAGGATTATACTATTTTTATGTCTAATTTGCCGCGCAATAATTGCGCGGTTTTTTTGATTTAGTTAGAAAGTTGGTATTAATATGAAAAGAGATTTAACAAAAGGTAATATATTTAGCAATTTAATGTTTATGTCTATCCCAGCAATACTAGGGCATTTAGCAAAGTCATTTTATGATATTGTTGATATGTTTTGGATAGGGAGAATATCTCCAAGTGCAGTTGCTGGTGTCACAGTATTCTCTTCAATTTTATTCTTTATTTGGGTATTATCAAGCGTTATTGGCACTAGTTCAGTATCAATGATATCTCAAAGTTTTGGAGCTAAGAATGAAAAGAGAGCAAAAGAAGTAATTGAACAAGCTATATCATTTAAGGTTTTAGTGGCAATTTTCACAATGGCGGTAGTGTGGCCATTTTTGCCTAGGATTATAGAGTTTATATCAGATGATCCAACAGTAATTTCTAATGCATTGAGTTATGGATATGTAAGACTTGCTTTTTTACCTATATTATTTGCAGCAGCAACAATGAACACTGCACTAATGTGTGTAGGTAATTCTCAAAAGGCAATGACAATTATGATTTCAACAGCACTTCTTAATATAGTGCTTGATCCAATAATGATGTTTGAAACAATCCCGTTTATAGGGATATCTGGACTTGGCTTAGGTGTAGTAGGAGCAGCATGGGCAACAAATATTGCTAATTTAGTAGCAGTATCACTAGGCTTGTTCTTTTTAATAAGTGGAAGAGCTAATATAAAGATTAGGTTTAGAGGGCTATTTAGGCTCATTCCTGAAATAGATAAAAAACTCTTAACAATTGGAGCTCCACTTGGGCTTGAAATGCTTTCAAGAGAAGGAGCCAATCTAATAGCTATTAAGATAATGGCTCTTTATGGTACTAGTGCAATTGCCAGTGTGGGTGTTACTTTTAGGCTTATCGGACTATCATTTATGATTATGATGGGTCTAGGTGACGGTGCTGGTGCAATAATTGGACAAAACTTAGGGAAGAGACAAATAAAAAGAGCAGAAGACACAGCAAAACTAACAGCAAAAATTAGTGCTAGTATCAATGCAATAGTCTTTATATTTGTTTTGTTCTTTGCAAAGAATATTATAGGGGTGTTTACTGATTCAGCAGAAGTCATATATTATGGTTCGATATTAATTAAAGCTATGACTTTTAGTATGATGTTCTTTAGCTATAGTTTTGGATTAAGTAGTGCATTTTTTGGCTCAGGATATAATAAGCCATTTATGGTAGCAAGTGTGATCAGTAGATGGGCAGTGCAGATGCCTGCACTATTTATGGTAGCAGTAGTGTTTGAACTACCCTTTGTAGCTGCAGCAATAGCTTTTGCAGTGGCAGAACTTAGCGAAGGGATAATAATGACGGCCTTTTATTATAAAGGCAAATGGAAAGAAATGCAGGTAGTAGCGCATTAATATATACAATTTAATAAATGTAAAAGTAGGTGTAAAAAAATGAAGAAAATAAAAAGAGATTTAACAAAGGGTAATGTGAATAGTAACCTAATATATATGGCTATGCCAGCTATATTAGGTTCACTAGCGCAAACCGTTTACACAATAGTAGATATGTTTTGGATAGGAAAGATATCAGCAACAGCAGTTGCTGCTGTAACTGTGTCTAGTTCGCTATTCTTTTTGGTGTGGATATTAAGTAGTATTATTGGGATTAGTTCAGTATCACTGATATCACAGCATTACGGAAGAGATGATGATGAGAAAACAGCAAAAGCAATTGAGCAAACAATAGTATTTAAGTTTATAGTTGCTGTAATAACGATGATTATTATGTCATTTTTATTACGACCAATTATTCATTTTCTGACAGATGACCTAGAAGTTGTTGAAAAGGCAATTCAGTATAGTTATGTTCAAATTCTATTCTTGCCAATATTTTTCTCGCAAGCAACAACAAATACAGCTTTAAGATGTATTGGGGACTCTAAAAAACCAATGATAATTATGATGATTTCAGCTGCTCTTAATATGGTACTTGATCCAATATTAATGTTTGAAACTGTTCCTATTATAGGGACTAGGGGTTTTGGCATGGGAGTAGTAGGTGCGTCTCTTGCGTCAGGGTTGGCTAGTGTAGTAGCTTTTGCAATTGGCATGGTTATTTTATTTGGAGGATTTTCAAATGTTAAGCTTAGAGTTAAGGGATTATTTAGACTAGATCCAGAAATGGATAAAAAACTAATTACAATAGGGTTACCTGTTGGGTTTGAAATGACAGCAAGAGAGGTTGGAGGTCTTGTGGTAATGAGATTCTTAGCTTCTTATGGGACAGTAGTCTTAGCTGCTTTTGGTATAACCTTTAGGCTTGTTTCTATCGCTTATACTATCATGAATGGATTATCAAACGGTGGCGGAGCAATAGTTGGTCAAAACCTTGGTGCAAATAATGTTCAAAGGGCAGAAGATACTGCTTATGCAGCAGGTAAAATGGGAGTTATGATGATAGGATCATTAGCTATTATTTCAATGCTTTTAGCACCTAACCTGATTGGAGTATTTGTAAATGATCCAGAAGTTATAGAGGTCGGGGCAGTATTACTTAGAATCTCACTTATTGGATCTACAATTTTTGCAAGCGCACTTAGCCTAAGCTGTGCGTTTGTAGGGTCAGGGTATAATTTCCCATATGTAATATCTAGTATAAGTGGTAAGTGGTTACTGCAGGTTCCATTTCTATTTGTGACTGTAAGCATGCTTAAGCTACCTTACTATGTGGTGCCACTTAGTTATATGGGGGCTGACATAGTAGAGGCGTTGGTTTTGATTGGGTTCTTTAAGAAAGGAACTTGGAAAACCTTTAGAGTTAGCAGTGAAATAGCAGCTGACTAGTAGTTAGTGTAATAAGAAATATTAATATTTTGTAATATAGTAATGGTAGTATGCTTTATAAATTGATGATATGATATATAGAAATGTATTTTCTAAAACATTTAGTAAAATCATAAATTTGAGGAGAAATGTATATGAAAAAGAAACTAGTTGCAGTTTTAATAGTAGCTCTGATAGTTATTACAACAGGCTGCTCAAATAAAGAAGAATTGGCTCTTGGGAAATACATTGCAGAAGAAGGAAGACCAGGAGACGTTGCTTGGGTTAGCCTTCTTGAAGATAATGAATTTGTGTTTAATCGTGGTAGCGCAACTTCTCATAGACCTATGGGTAATTATCATATTGAGGATGAAAAACTTATTTTAACTGGTCATTCTGATGATGTTTATGTATTTGAGATTGATGGAGACAACTTAATATTTGCTAGTGGAGAACTTGCTGAGAGATTAGTTGAAATAGGCACTATTTTTAAGCTAGATAAAGAAGATTAGATAACTTTATAGTTGAAATCAAGTTTCTTTCAGATAGTGATTAATCATTAAGATAGAATTACAAATTAACACTTTTTTGTAGATTATTTAAGCAGTGGGTAAAAAAAAGTGCAAAAATATCAAGTAATTTGCAAAATTCTGTTTAGAACTCTTTTAATATGGGCATATATATAATGAAGAGAGTTATGAATGGAGGTGTTAATCGTGGAATTGTGTGCTTACTGTAAGAAAGAGATAAAGCCAAATGAGATCTTTTACTTTAAGAATTTAACTCTTTGTGAAGAATGCTTTAAGAACAAGAAAGACGATATTAACGCAAACTTTAAAGAGATTTGGGAAAAAAGATTTGAACCTGTAAAGTAATAACCAAACTGTTTAGCACTTGGCGTCACTATGGTGGCGCCTCGTGTTTTTTAAATCAGTTAGGCAATAATTTAAGAAAGGCTCAGTGCATATATTTTCAAAAAGAGTGGTAAAGACTGCTTGTAAGTTATGACTAATTTATCTAGTTTAGTCTAAGTATGTTGGGATATTCTTCTTTTGTGTAATTATTTAAGAAGGTAGTATGTTAGTCTGATATTTTGCTCAGGCTAAAGTAGTACTGTAGAGGTTAAATTTATACACAAATATATAGTGGATGATTTAGTATTAGATAAATTAATGTTATAATGAGCACTAGATTATTAGTATAAGTGTGAAAGTGAGTGTGAAATACTTTGATATATGAATTCAAGTTGCCTGGGAAAAGAAGTCCAAACGTTAAAGTTGAGATGTCTTTTATTACAGGGAAGCATAAAGTTTTTGTAAACGGGAAAGAAGTTGAACCTAGGCAAAGAAAGATTTTTGATATACCGATGACAAAAACAAGGACAGAAAGACTAAGGCTTGTGCCTAATGTTTTAGAACTAGGTATGGATGTTGTATTTAAGGATGAGAAAATTAAGGTTTCAAAAGATATTACCAAACTAGAGTATTTGACTGCTTACTTTCCACTATTTATGGGTATTTTGGCTTCATATTTTTTTGATGCTGGAATGATTAGTAGCATTGTAATGGGAGTTTCAAGTGTATTTTTCTCGCTGATGAATATGAAGGTGCTCCAAGGAGATAAAAACCCATTGGCAAAACTTATTTATAACGGAGTAATTGTTGGAATGTCTTGGGTAGGGTTCTATATAATTAGTTTAATTGAGAAAAGCTTTTAATAAAGAGAGGCAATTTTACAGTTATGTTACATATGGGCAAAGTCTATTGCAAACGTGCTATTGCTAGAGTAAGATTAACTTGCAAGGTTAAATCTTGCTCTTCTTTGTGTTTTTGGAGACGTTTTGTGACTTAGCAAGACTGTTAAAAGAATATAGAGAGGAAATGGATTTAGCACGGCAAGCTTCTAAAATCAAAATAAAAGGAGGAAATTTATTTATGAAGCGATTTTTATCACTATTTGCTATCTTAGCAATGATAGTAAGTATGTTTAGTGGCGTTGCGTTTGCTTTAACGCCCACTTCTGAGTATGAAGTACAACTTACAACAGGTGAGGTTATGTATTATGGGGGAGCTACGAAACTATATACAATTAATGGTAGAGTAGCGAAGGTTTCTGGTGAAACTGTCAGCTACAGTGGTCAAGAAGTTACAATCGAAGACGCTGATGGGACTGTTGATAGTACAACAAGAACTGTTAGTGGTTCTACTTTTTCGAACTTACAAGCAATTGGGTTACCAATAGGTAATTATAAGGTAGCTGTTGAACCTGTAACTACAAGTGGTATCTATAAAATTGAACCAGCAGACTTTGTTGTTGTTCCTAGACTAGATCTAGAAAGTCCTGCTTCTTTGAACTTTAACTATCCTGTAACAAATGAGGTTTACATCACAGGTGTATTTGTTGATGGAAACGGACCAAAATCAGCTGATGGACATGATTTGGTTATTGGTTATGCTGATGACGATATAATTGCAGAAGCTAACTATGTTAATGAAAATTCATTTGGATTTTTGTTTAATGGCACAGAATTTACAAAGCCTGGCAAAGTAGCTCTATATTATTATAATGGTACAGAAATGGTAAAGACAGATATTACTGGAGAAGTAAAGGCTAGTGATTTAAGTTTTTCTATAACACCTAGTAGATTAGCAAATGGATTGGACCTAGACGGTCAAAAAGTTACTGTTACAACAAACTTGGGTTCAAGCTTCTTCACAGATGGTCAATTGAAATCAGGTTACGAATTTGGCTTTGTGTTGAAAGACGGAACATCTAATGCTACACCTGCAGCGATAACTTTTGATGAAGTTCCAGCTAATACGTATACAAGAACTAATCAGAAGTTTGATATTGAAGTAGATGTAGATGGGTTGACAGCAGGTAACTATAAGCTGGAAGCAACTCTTTATAAAGATGATGTAGCTGCGTACAAAAGTAGTGTTGATCTTAGAGTTGACAAGCCTCAAAGATATACTTTAATAGGTTGGAGCGACAGCAACCTTACAACTAATAAGATTACATTTGGTTTTGATGGAGCAGAAGCACAGAGAGATATTAAGGTTGTTTATCATGATGGGTCAGTCGCAACAGCTATAACAGATATAACTGGATATTATTATAAAGTTACTTATTCTGGAGCTGGTCTAAGTGAAAAAACTATTAGTACTAAAGCTGATGATGCTGATATGACATTTGATTTTACTCCAGCAGAAACAGGCGTAGTAAAAATGTTAATAGAAGCCTTCAATGCATCTGACTCTCGAGTAGCTAGCTATACTAGAGAATTAGAAGTAAAAGGTATGAATGTTGTTTTATCTGACAGTGAGATCGTGGTAGATACTGAGTATGACTTTATTGTTACAGTAACTAATGAAGAAGGCGTTCCTGTTAATAATGCAGAAGTAACCATAGGTGAAAAGACAGTATGGTCTGGCTCTGCTAACATTATAGATGGAAACTACAGATTTAAGGATCTTAAAGCTACAGAAGTTGCTAACATGACAGTTGAGGTTGTACACTCTTCTGACGATTATGAAACTGTTACCAAGACTTTAAAAGTAGTTGGAAAAGATGTTTATACTGTTGATGCAGAAACTTCTACTTTGTTGAATGGTATTCAAGAGAACGTCTATGTATCTGTTCACGATGAAGATGGTGATGCGGTTTATGCAGATTTCGAAGTTTTAGAGTATGATAGTAAAGGTAACTTAATAAAGGATGAAGCTGTATTCACAGTTTCTGGTTCAAGATTTGACAGAAATAACGATGGTATTAGAGAATCAAATAGAATCTCAATCACTCCTAATAAAAGTGCTGTAGAATTAGTAATAAGAGCAACAAGTGCTAATGCTAAAGAGAAGGGCGATGTCACAATTGAGGTAGTTAAGCCTGAAGTAGTTCATACAGGAGCATCAGTTGTTACTGAAAACTTTGAAACATCTATTGAGTTTACAGTGGTGGACCCACGTGATGGTAGCGTTATGGAGGACCTAACACTAACTCTTGCAGACTCTATAGCGTTTGATCTTCCAGAAGACCCTGAAAAAGAAAATCTAGAAGATATGACCATTGAAGCACTTAGGGTGGATATTGAAGATGTGTGGACAGCAGAAGTTAAGATTCAAGATGTTGAATGGGATCTTGAAGATGATGATGTGAACGAAATTAACATCATGATGGGTGCTGTTAAATTAGGTTCTTTAGAAGTTAAAAAAGCTGTTGTAGAAGCTACTCCTGAGACTATTATTATTGGCGCTCCAACAAGGCTGGTAATGACTTACTCAGATGCTGAAGGTAATCCGATTTATAATAAAGCTGTAACATTAGATGGCACAGAAATTGGCAAAACAGATGAAGACGGTAAGGTTGAATACTCGGCTTCTTCTACAAGCTCAGTTTCGTTAACATTTAAGTTTGCTACAGACGTTAAGGATGTTACAGTATCTAAGAGTGTTAGATCATCTGCGGATGTAGAAGCACCAGTAGCTACTATAGAAGTTGATGGAAATAGCGCTGTGATTAGAATTACTGATAATGTAAGAGTTAGTAAAGCTTTAGTAAATGGCGAAGAAGTAGATATGTTCTTCCCAATGGCAGAAATAACTCACATTGTATCACTAAGACCTGGTGTTAACACATTTACAGTACAAGCTGTAGATATTAACAACAACTATAGTGTTACAACATTAACAGCTGAGCCAGCTGTAGATGAAGTAGTATCATTTACAATAGGTGAAGCTAGTGAATATGGTGTTCCAGTTCTTATGGGAGAAACAACAATGGTTCCAGTAAGATTTGCAGAAATTTTAGGTGCTGTTATTGATTGGGATAACGACACAAAAACAGCTACTTACTCAGCTAATGGAACAGTTGTAGAGGTTACAGTTGGTAGTACAACCGCAGTAGTTAATGGCGAAAATGTACAAATGCCTGTAGCTCCTTACATAAATGAAGTAAATAGAACAATGGTTCCTTTAAGAATGATTGCCCAAGAATTAGGCTTCACAGTTACATGGACATCTCACGATGCTCCTATAACAATTACAAAATAAGACTTATATAGTCTGAATCATGAGACCATGCCTTGTGGCATGGTCTTTTTTTATATAATAGAGTCTAGAGCAGTAAGGCTTTCGGAAACAACTCATAGAGAATTACAAGTATTTAAGGCAGCTAGTATAAATTATCTGTGAAACTAGTATTATTGTGTGTGCTACTAATTTGTAAATATGGTAGCATTAATAGTGAATATGCTTACATATACGGTTTGAGTAGAGACTTGAGTATTACTGATGCCATAGAACGGCAGGCAAAGTATGTGTTTATTAAAATACTTTTAAGTGAAATAAATCAGATGCAAGTAGTTTTAAATGGAACAAAAAAAAAATAATAGCGTCATAAACAATAGGTTCGAACAGTGGAACTAAATGTGATACAATAGTAGTTAATAAAACTCATAGGAGGGGTTTAGTTGAAGAAACTTATATCCGCAATGTTAATGTTAGTATTGACAATTGGTATGTTCGCAGGGGTTTCGTTTGCTTCTAGTGATTTGTATGTTGTACTAAACAACAATAAGATAGTTCAAACAAATCAAGGGTCGTTAATAGAGATCAGAGGTAGGGTAGTTGATGGCAATGGTTATACCTATCAAAATGATATTGTAGTTGAACTAATTTCAGGCAGCGAGGTTTATAGAACTGCTACATATCGAAATGGCAGCTTTACTATAACAGCTATTGATAATATGCTTGAAGTTGGTGATTATTCAGTTAGGCCAGTAGGTCATAATTATGATGAGCCAGATGGAAAAAATAAGTTAAGAGTAGTTCCAGATGTTAGGCTTGCTAGTGATAGCACACTTAATTATAGCTTTCCGGTAAGTGATGACTTATATATAAGTGGGTTTTTCCCAAATGAAGATGGTAATCAATATACTTATACTTTTGGTTACGTAAATAGCAATAACAAGTTAGAAAGCACTGTTGGAACTGTTGTTGCTAGAGAAAGAACTTTTGCAATTTTAGTAGATAGAAACGATCTAGGTAAAACTGGAAAAATAGGAATTTTTGCAGATGGTGTGTTAGCCTTAGAAGGAGAGCTTAAGGCTGGTGAGCTGGATGTTTCCATGAATCCAACATCAGTAGTTCACACTATAGATGGTGACCAAACTCTTACTTTCAATTTTAATTTACCAAGTGACTATTTTAGTAACAATGAACTTAAAAGCAATTATAGATTTAGAATAGATATGGAAAACACAAATAGTGGAGAATCATCAATTTCAGATAGACAATTAACAGTTTCGGGTGGAAGATCTGACTTAAAAGGCATTACTAGTATTGATTTTAGAGATTGGAGTTCTGGAAGGACTGACGTCATTGTAAAGCTTATTGATTTAGATAATTTTTCAAACATAGTTAAACAGAAGTCACTAACCCTTAATGTTACTAGACCAGATGCTTATACATTAATGGGTTGGGGACTTGATAAGAGGACAGCAGGAACTATAAAATTTGCATTGCCAGATATCCGATATACTACAGTAGCGGTTTATCCAGATGAGAACTCTGCTGATCAAAAGATTCATGTTAAAGACAGACAGTCTAATGATATGATATATTTTGAAGTGGTAGCAAAAGGTGCTGGTGTTGATACTACATTTAGAAACTTTGGAACAAATGCAAGTACTTCAGCTACTGTTAATCCAACTCAGACAGGAAATTTAGATTTAACAATTAAAGTGTTCTCGTCTGAAACGTCAACTTCTCCAGTAAGAATATTTAACCAAAGAATTCAGGTTACAGGCTTTAACGTGAGAGTTGAGCCTAAAGAAATCCAAGTAGATTCTAAAAGAGATGTTGTTGTAACAGTGACAGACGAAAATAACAACGCTATAAACAACGCTATTGTTAGATTTAATAACACTACAGTAGTTAGTGGGTATTCTCAAAACATCCAAAATGGCAGGTATGTTTATCGTGATGATGAGAAAAGCTTATTTAATAGCGTACGTTCAATTGATGTAGAGGTAATTGGTATTCATCATGGCGACGAACTAACAATCAAACTTAGTAATGAGATCCAAGTAGTTGGAGAGAGAGTTTTTAATGTTACAAGTAATGTAGATTCTATTGTGAATGGTATCAGAGAAAATGTGTATATTACAACAAGAGAAGGGTCTACGAATATATCGCCAGATAAAATTGAATTAATTTATGTCGATAAAGATGGAAATAAATCTGCTCCAGAAGCTTATACAGGTTCAAGAACTTATTCGGATGGGGCTGTTAGAATATCTATTAGAGGTGAGAATAATCACTCAGCTATAATAGTTAGAACAAGTACAAATAATGGTAAAAAAATGGGTGAAGTTAGTATTAATGTAACTGGAGCAGAAGTTGAGATGAAGGCTTCAGAAACAGCAACTGAAAACATAAGAAGTACTTTCAAGTTTGTTGTGCTTGATCCAAGAGATAATGAGCCATTAGAGAAGTATGTGTACTTTGTAGCTGATAGAAACTATATCGATTATACTGTCAGACATGATGGGCAAACTCTTTCAGTTAATAGTGATGGAAGAAGTAGTGCAAGGCTGCCAAATGTTTATGATGAGTATGAGTTTGAGGTTTTAGTTAATGATGTAGACTGGGATAAGGCAGAAGACGATGATCAAGAGCTTATGATTTCTGTATACGCAGAAGAAGATGGGAATGATATTATGTTATTTGACATTCCAGTTGGACAAGCTCAGATAGTCACAAATCCAAGTGAGATTATTGTTGGAGCACCAGCAACTCAAGTCAAGCTGACATATATGGATGCAGATGGAAAAGTGCTATCTGGATATGAGATCTTAGTAAATGATGATAGTATTGGTAGCACAGACTCAAATGGAGAAATCTATTTTAGTACAGCTTCTTCTTTAGGTATGGCTGTCAATATCAAAGCTAAAACTGATGATACAAAAGCTGATGATAGCGATATCTTAAATCCGTCTTCAAATAATGAAGACACGATTTATACGCTACATAGAATTAGGCCTGTAGCAGACACAAAGCCACCAGTTGCAAGTGCACCTGCAACAGTAAATACTAATTCGGTACTTATATCTATCAAGGATGAAGGTCGAGTTAGTCAGGCAAGAATTAATGGAACGCCTGTAGATATATTCTTCCCAGTAGCTGAAGTTACACACTTTGTGAGAGACCTTAAGGTTGGAGAGAATAGAATAGTTGTAGAGGCAGTTGACGTAGCTGGTAATTACTCAACTACAGACTTAGTTGTTACTTATCAAACAGGTAGCACAACACCAGAGCCACCAGCAGGTGAGGTAACATTTACAATAGGTAAAGCATCACCTTATGGAACTCCTTTATTAAGAGATGGCACAACTATGGTACCAGTAAGATTTGCTGAATCACTAGGTGCAACTTTTGAATGGGATAATATTGCAAAGAAAGCAACATATAAATTAGGTGATAGAACTATTGAAGTTACAATAGGCGCAGAGTTTGCTAAAGTTAACGGCGTCAACGTTCTTATGACAGAGAAAGCTTACTTAAATGACCAAGGAAGAACAATGGTTCCAGTAAGGCTAATTGCTCAAGAATTAGGATTTGTTGTTAACTGGACTTCAAACACGGCACCAATTTCAATTGTTCCAGCTAGCTAATAATCAAAGTATCTTAAGAGCTCAGAATTTCTGAGCTCTTTTTATATACATTTTTTACATTTTATTATTCACTCACTAACACTTTAAACACTTCTTATAGTATACTTAGTATAGTAAAGCCCTGAAGGTGAAAGGTGATCATATAAATGAAAACGAAAATAAAATGGAAAGGGTTTGTGCTAAGATTCACATTAGTACACCTAGTTATGTATATGTTATGTGCAATAGTGTGTTTGCTTCTGTCTAACTATCAAGCAAATATTTCAGGTGATCCAATATTATCACTAATATTTAAGGATATTGATACATCAGCTATTTTATTACTTCCAGTATTTCAAATTGTAAGAGGTTTTGTTATAGGCTTAGTTGTGTATCAGTTTCACTCAGTGATAATATATGAAGACTTTGGATGGTTTAAGCTGTTTATGCTCTTATTCATAATAGGGGGCGTAGGGTCTTCAATTATAGGACTTGGCAGTATAGAGGGCTACATATATTCTAACTTAGGATTTTATAGTCCAATTATGGGTCTTTTTCAAATCTTCATATACCAATTTCTAACTTCTTTAATATTTACAAAATGGATAAAAAAGAATGTATCTAAAACTAGATTCTATTCTAGATACTAAAGCATCTCAAGGGTGCTTTTTTAGTTTTAAAGAAAACCCCTTAAGAATACATGGTCGCCTTTGATAAAATTAATACTGAGCTTAAAATAATTAAAGTTAGACCTTGACAATGCCATGGTCATACCATATAATATAAAAAAAGATATTAATGGGGGATATGAAAATGTCTGAAGAAAGAAAAATGATACTTAAAATGGTAGAAGAAGGTAAAATTACTCCAGAACAAGGAGTAGAACTGTTAAAAGCTGTTAAAGATGAGACCAAAAATGAAGAAGAAAAAAGAAGTACAGTAGGAGACCAAATAAAGAGAGAGCTTGATGAATCATTTAAAGAAGCTAATAGTGAGCTTAGATCATCTCTAAGTGAGGCAAAGATTATTGGCAAAGAAGCTCTAAAGACCTTAAAAGAGTCAGTACAACAAGCTCTAGAAGAAAGCAAGCAAGCTATTAAAGAAAGTGGAGTTAGTTTAAGCAGCGAAAAAATGGACGAACTATCCGAAGTAGATGAAGAGTTAGCCAAGGAATGGAAAAAAGCAGAAGAAGATTTCTCTTATGCAAAGAAAAAGTTTAATCAAGTTGAGAGATTAAAAGAGGAAATAGTTTCTATAGAAGAGCAAATATCAAGTCTAAATGAAAAAGGGAATCCTGAAGAAGTGGAGCTTAGACAAGAACTCAAGAAACACTTAGTAGAATTAAGTGGAAAGAAAGAAAGAATGCTTGAAGAGGCGAGACAAGTTGCTAGTGTAGCTGAAGAAAAAATGATAGCGGTTAGAAAAAAGGCAAAAGAACAGGGAGTTTCTTTAGAGAGTGCTCCTTCGGAGAAGCCAAGTGGGGAATCAACTGATCTAGAAGAAATAATTACTAAAGCTACGAGTCAGATTGGACCACTAGTAACATCAATTATGGAAAGTTTTAGTTTTGGTGGAGATGGTCACTTAGTAGTTGAAAAATTTGACTGGGTACCAGATAGTGAAGATGAAAATGTAGTAATAAATACAAATCTGCAAAATGGAAGTGTTAAAATTTATCAAGATGATGATATTGAGCAAATCCATGTAAAGCTTAATAAAAGAGTAAAGGCAGATAAAGAAAGAGTTTCTGAAATTGCAAAAAACTTAGTTAAAGTTAAGCAAGCAGGCAATATAATCAGTATTGAAGTAGAAAAAAGATTTAGCAATCGTCACAGCGTATCAGCTGAGATATACCTGCCAGAAAAATATAAGTATGATTGTAACCTAAAATCAGTAAATGGATCAATTACTTTAGAAGAGGTAGTTGGGGATGCATTTTTGATAAGTACAACTAACGGTAAAATTGTAATTAAAGATTCAGCAGCCAAAATTATTCAAGCTGGATCTACAAATGGATCAATTAGATGTGAAGCTAGTGCTAAAAAGGTAGATTTAAGAACATCTAATGGCTCAATTAGGCACTTCATTACTGAAAAAACAAAGGGAGAGATGAATCTTTCAACAGTTAATGGATCAGTTAGAGTGTACTTAGAGTCTGATGAATGCGCTTCAGTTGTTGCAAAATCAAAAGTAGGTAGTATAAAGCTAGATGGAGAATGGATAATTCTCAGACAAATAAAAGGTAGAGTTGGAAACGACTTGGTAGCGCATCAAAAAGGTTGTGACCTTGAAACTGCTGATATCAAAATTACTGCAACAACTTCACAAGGTTCAATTAAAATAATAGAAGAGTAATAAGAGGGGTTTTCACACAGATTGTGTGAAAGCCTTTTTTGTTTATCCATAGCTTGTGCTACAATAAAGATAAGCGTAAAGCTTACAAACGAAAGAAGGTCGATAAAGTGGATGTAAGAGAAAAATTAATGATGCATGCAAAAGACAGCAATGAAAAAATGTTTGTCGGGAGGATTTGTGAACTAGCTGAAAGAAGTCGTAATGCACAATCCTTAGAGTACACAGATTTTCTCAATCCTGCAGAACTTGAACTAACAGAAATAGCAATCAATTCATATCCTGATTTAAGCTTTGAGTCATATGGAGGTTATGAAGGTGCAGAAAGACATATAGTAGCCATATACCCAACTAGATGTTCCTGGCTTGAACCAGAACTTGATGTTGAGGCTATTAAAATTACCCCTAAGGCTAAAGTTGTGCTAACACATAGAGATTATCTAGGAGCACTAGTTAATACAGGCTTAAAACGCAAAGTTCTAGGAGATATACAGGTTAGAGAAGAATTTGCCTATGTAATAGTTAAAAGAAATATCAGTGATTATTTGAAAACAAATCTTAGCCAAGTAGGCTCAAGCCCTGTGATAGTTGACTATGTAGATTTATCAGAGATAAGTCCAAAAGAAGAAAAATATAATACTTCAGTAATTACAGTAGCTTCAATGAGACTAGATTCAGTAGTAGCAAAAGCATTTCAGCTTTCTAGAGGAGCAGCTGCTAATTTCATAAGGCAGGGTAGAGTAAAAGTTAATCACAGGCCAGTCGAATCAGCTTCTCACGAGCTTTCTCAAGGAGATGTTCTGTCTTGTAAAGGACGAGGAAGATGTACAGTAACTAAAGTACTTGGCCAAACCAAAAAAGGAAGAATAAAGCTGGAAGTTGGATTCCCAATACTTGATATCTAGGAGATTGCTTTATGGAACAATACAGTGGAGTTATCACAAGATTCACTCATAGAAATGAAGAAAATGGTTATACAGTTGCAAGACTTAGCTTAGATGGTGGAAGAGATATCAAGATAGTAGGATATTTTCCTGTGTTAGCAGTAGGAGAGACGATCTCTGTAGAAGGGAATTTTGAAAACCATCCAGAGCACGGTGAGCAATTTGCTGTTGAAAAATATAAAGCAGAAATACCAATGACAGAAAAGGGTCTTAAGCATTATTTAGCTTCGGGGCCTTTTAAAGGCATTGGCAAAAAAATGGCAGAAAGGCTAGTCGATCATTTTGGGCTAGAAGTTTTGTCAGTTATCGAGAATGAACCCAAAAGATTGAGTGAAGTTTCAGGTATTGGTAATAATAAAGTAAATGCCATAATTAAAGGACTAGAAGCAGCAGAAGACCATGAAGCAATGATATTCTTGCAAGGTTTAGGATTAACTCCAGGATATGCAGGAAGAGTAATTGATCATTATGGTGATAATACTGTGAATAAAATTAAAGTAAACCCATATTTATTAGCTAATGAGGTTCATGGGATTGGATTTAAAACAGCAGACCGAGTAGCAATATCAAATGGCTTAAGTATAGATCATCCCGAAAGAATAAGAGCTGGTATAAAGTATGTACTTGAAAAAAGTTTAGAAGAAGGTCATTGCTTCTTACCCCATAAAGAACTATTAATTAGAACAAGTGAAGCACTTAATATTGATCATGAATATATAAATGAGCAAATAAAACAGCTACTAGACGCAAAAGATCTAATTAGAGAAGTAGACGATGAAGATAAGATTTATCTTAATATATATTACTATGCAGAAAGAGCTGTAGCTAAATCCATACATAATCTAATAAGTTGGCAAGCATTAATCATGCTTGATGTTGAAAGTGAAATAGTTGACTATGAAAAAAGAAGAGGGTTTGAGCTAGCAAATAAACAAAGACAAGCAGTAAAAACAGCTTTGAAAAGTGGAGTAAGTGTAATTACTGGTGGCCCTGGAACAGGGAAGACAACCACAGTCAGATGCATAATTGAACTTTTTGAAAAAGCTAATAAAAAAGTCGAGCTAGCAGCTCCTACTGGAAGGGCAGCTCAAAAACTTAGTGAATCATCAAATAAGAGTGCTAAGACAGTTCATAGGCTTTTAGAGTATTCATACACTGAAGGGGCAATGCAGTTTGCTAAAAACGCAGATAATCCTCTTACAACTGATGTTCTAATCATCGATGAGGTGTCAATGGTTGATATAATGTTAATGTATCAGCTGCTTCAAGCAGTTCCACCAGGATGCCAAGTAATTTTTGTAGGAGATGTAGATCAGCTTCCATCTGTAGGTGCTGGTAATGTGCTAAGAGATATAATTGATTCAAAAATAGTGCCAGTTGTAATTCTAGATGAGATTTTTAGACAAGAGAAGAAAAGTCTCATTTCATACAATGCTCACAGGATTAATCAGGGAGACTTCCCATATATTAATAATAGCTCAAAAGACTTTTTCTTTGTCGACAGAGAAGATCCAGAAGCAATTGTAAAAACAATTTTAGGACTATGTAAAACAAGGCTACCAAAATATCAAGATGTTCACCCTATAGAAGATATTCAAGTACTCAGTCCAATGAAGCGGACAACAACAGGTGTTGATAATCTTAATATTTTACTTCAAAAAACTTTAAACCCAAAAAGACAAAATGACCCAAAACTAACTAAAGGTAAACAAGCATGGTTTGAGGGCGATAAAGTAATGCAAATTAGAAACAATTACACTAAAAATGTATATAACGGTGACCTTGGCAGAATAATAGAGATAAACAAGGATAAGCAAGAGCTTATAGTAGCATTTCCTAATCATAATAAAAAACGATATGTAGAATACACATTTAATGAACTTAGTGAATTGACTTTAGCCTATGCAATTTCAGTTCATAAGAGTCAGGGAAGTGAATACCCAGTTGTTGTTATGCCAATAACGACTCAGCATTTTTTAATGCTTCAGCAGAATCTGATATATACAGGGATTACACGAGCCAAAAAAATGGTAGTTCTAGTAGGGACTAAGAAGGCATTGGCTATAGCAATAAAGAATAATAAAGTGGAAGAAAGATATACTTCATTAGCAGATAAACTAAAAGAGATGGAGGTATGAGATGAGTAAATATCAAGTAGATTTAAACGCAGATTTAGGTGAAGGTGCAGGTTATGATGATGAGTTAATTCCTCTTTTAACTTCAGCAAACATTGCATGTGGTTTCCACGCAGGAAGCCCACATATGATGCGTGCTGCCGTAAAGCATTGTGTTGAGCATAGTGTGCATATTGGAGCACATCCATCATTCCCAGACATTTGGGGTTTTGGTAGAAGGGAAATGAAGTGCACTAATGAAGAAATAATCGACTATATGCTTTATCAAATCGGCTCTCTGGCTGCTTTTTGTCAAGCTGAGGGTGTTAAGCTGTATCATGTTAAGCCACACGGCTCAATATACAATATGGCTTTCAGAGACATGGATGTAGCAGAAGCTATAGCTGAGGGGATTAGAAGATTTGATAAAAATCTGATACTTTTTGCTCAACCAAATTCATATTTAGCTCAAGCTGGCAAAGAAGCTGGCCTAAGAGTAGTTTATGAAGTATTTGCTGACAGGGCATATGATAATGATGGTAGTTTAACATCAAGAAAAAAACCAAACTCTGTATTGCATGACCCAGATAAAGTTTTAGAAAGAACCCTAAAAATGGTTACAGAGGGTAAAGTAATTACCTATGAAAATGAAGAGCTAGAGCTTGAAGCAGGAACGATATGCCTTCATGGAGATAATCCTGCTGCAATAATGTTAGCTCAGTCAATAAGGCAAGGACTAATAGAAAAGGATGTAGAAATAATAGCACCATAAATGAAGGCAATCGTTGGTTATTTTGTAGTTTAATTCACTATAATATGTTAGAATAGTAATAAGCTAAAGTAATTTTAGTTATATAAAGGAGTGGTGCACATGTTACTTAGATTTCTTGTTAACAAGTTGGAAGAAAGGGATCTTTTAGACAAGACTGACTTTTACTCTCACGTAGAAAGTGAGTTTAAGCAGCGACGAAGAACAGAAGCATTAAAGAACATTGGTATTGGCTTTGCTATCGGTAGTGTGCTCACTGGTTTACTAGCCCTCTTCTTATTACCTAAGTCAGGTAAAGAATTTAGATCTGATGTTAAGCATAAAGTTGATAAAGTGGCTAGAGATGTTGAGGATAAAACTGATAAAGTCAAAGAAAAGGGAGAAGAAATTCTTCGTAAAGCAGATAGGTTGTTTGAGTCAAAAAAGAAAGATGTTATTGATTTTGCTGAAGATGTAGAGGAAGGTTTTGAAGATTTTAAAGAAGAGACAAAATTAGCAAAACTTCGTGCAAAACTAAAAGCAAAAAGTGCAAAAGATGATGTAGAAGATTACATTGAAGAAAAAGTTGACAAAGCAAAAGATGTAAAAAAGGAAATTGAAAAAGGCGCAGAAGAAGTTAAGGATGTTGCAGAGGAAACAGTAGAAGAAATTAAGAAAAAATAAGCTAAACGCTTGTCCTAGTTGATTAGGACAAGCGTTTTTGTGTCATTATATACAATCAGGGCTATATACTAAACTCTCACAGTATAAAACCAAAAATGCCTATTTTTTCTTCTCTTTTTTTTCTTCTGGATCAAATCTCTTAGGTAAAAATACAGAAAACTTAGTTCCTACATTAAGCTTACTCTCAACAAGAATTCTTCCATGATGCTGTTCAATAATAATCTTAGCAATAGATAAACCAAGTCCTGTTCCGCCTTGACTTGATTCACTATATTTTGTTCTTGATTTATCAGCTCGATAAAACCTATCAAAAACATGTGGAAGGTCTTCTTCACTTATCCCAATGCCAGTATCTGAAACACTAAATATATTGTGCTTTTCTGTATTCTTTAGCTCTACTTGAATTATTCCATCATCAGGAGTGTACTTTATACTATTATCTACTAAAATTCTGAAAGCTTGCTTTAATTTATCAATACTTCCAAACTGGTCAATGCTTGGCTTTATTTCAAATATTAAAGTGTGCTTATCATCAATTAACTCTGTATCTCTCTGAATTTCTTGAACAAGATTAGAAAGGGAGAATTCATCATACTCCATCTCTAAGGTGCCTCTTTCTTGTCTAGCAATGAATAATAAAGATTCTACAAGACTTTGCATGCTTTCAACTTCCCCAACAATAGCATCGATACTCTCATTTAGTACCTCTGGGTCATCTTTACCCCACCGTTTTAGTAGTGCAGCATATCCTTTTATTACTGCAATAGGAGTGCGTAGTTCATGAGAAGCGTCAGATACAAATTGCTGTTCTCTTTTATAACTATGAGAAATCCCATCAAGCATAGTGTTAAATGTATAAGCCAGGTCTTTTAGTTCGTCTTTTGTTCCTCTAACGTCAAGTCTAGTGTCGAGGTTTTGCGCTGAGATTTTTCTTACTTGTTCATTCATAGCGTTTATTGGCTCAAGGTGCTTAACTGTAGTTTTAGAAGCAGACCGAATAGAAAATATAATAATGAACAAGACAGTTGCTGCTGCAGGAATTATAGCAATATTAATAATATCAATTTGTGGGTACATTAATCTTTTTAGCACTACATTGTAAACAACTTCATTTTCAACATGAGTGATTCTTTGATATATATCAGGGAAAAGATGCCCCTCCCACCAGTTATATGTGTTTCTAAATCTATCAGTGTTAAAGTCTTCGTTTTGATCTTGAGGGTAGCTATATACTAAATTAAAGTCTTGATCATATACTAAATAGGCAACATTATTTTCAGCAGCACAGCTAATAGTAGATTGATCATTATAGCTTACTCCTGCATCAAACAGAATAGAAAAACTGCCTGTAACTCCTTCAAACTGTTTGTTTTGAGCATACCAAATATACTGGCATAAGCCATAATACATAGTAGCCACTAAAAGGGTTATTAAAAAGACTAACTGTACACTAAAACTTAGTATAATTTTAAACCTAATATTAAACCTAAATAGAGAGCTAAAATGATCTAAGACACTATTGATATCAAAACTTATAGATTTTTTTTCTTTAGATCTTCTCTTTTTCCTTTTCATATTTAAATGAATAACCTACCCCTCGGATTGTGTGGATGTATTGACTGTCAAATTCATCATCAAGCTTGCTTCTTAAATATCTAATGTAGACATCTACAATTTTATGGTTGCCAAAGTAGTCTTCACCCCAAACACCATCAAGTATTTGATTTCTTGAAAGAGCAATATTGCGGTTTTTTGCTAAGTATACTAATAAGTCAAACTCTGTAGGTGTTAAGTCTACTAAGGAATCATTAAAATAAACAGAGTGTTGTGATTGGCTAATCTTTAGTGACCCAAAGACTAAATCTTCACCCATACTTTCAGTTTGTTTGCTAAGCCTTCGATCCATAGCTCTAATTCTAGCAAGGAGTTCTTCTATGGCAAAAGGCTTTGTTATATAATCGTCTGCTCCTTGATCAAGTCCCATTACCTTATCCATAGTATCATCTCTAGCTGTAAGCATTATAATTGGAATCTTTGATTGCTGTCTAACTCTGCGGCATACTTCCATCCCATTAAGCCCCGGAAGCATTAAATCAAGTATAACAAGGTCATGTTCTTCACTAAGTGCTAAGTCTAAGCCATCTCTACCATTGTGAACTATATCAGCGTCAAATCCTTCATGTTTTAGTTCAAGTTCGATAAAGCGAGCTAGTTTTAGGTCATCTTCAATTATGAGTACTTTCTTCACAAATATGTAACCCCCCAAGTTTTGCTCCTTATATTATAGCAAAAAAAGAAAGCTCGTGACTAAAAGTAACAAGCTTTCTCTTAAGGAATGTGAAGAATTATTCATCGTCCTTTGTATCATCTTTGAATTTTTCTTGTTGTCTTTCGACAAACTGTAAAGCCTCAGAAGCTTTTATGTTTTTTCCATTAGGCTTAACTACTGCTATTTTGTATCCGGTAAGGATTCCAAGAGCAAGAAGTATTAATGAAAATGGAATAGTCATCAGTGTAAGTATGATTGCTATTGTCATAGGTAAGTTAAGTAATGTCTGCTCACCTTTTGTCATAACAAATTTTGTTTTGTGAAGGCTGACTAGGGCACTTCTAATTTTAGTCATAAAACTTGTTCTTGTTTTATGAAATTCTTCTTTGATCTGAGCCCTGCCATCGCTGCTCCTAAACTTTGAATCTGTAGAAGTTTTTTCTTCACCTTCTAAGTAAATTAGAGCTTCTACTACATTTCCTTCAAACTTCTCAAGTACTTCTTTTGCTTCTTTATACCCTACTTGAGCTCTTTCCATTAAAATATCAATTTTATCAATAGAAATAGACATTAACTATTCCTCCTCACCAGCTTCTTCTTTTTTTGTCTCCTCTTCAAGATCATCTTCATTGACTACCTTAAAGACTTGGTCTAACTTAAAGGCACTTCCACCTTTTTTCTTAATCACGATTTGGTTTCCAGCTACTGCAAGACCAATTAGTACAAAAATTGAAAATGGTATTGTCACTATTGATACTATCAATGCAATTATAAGTGGAATATCAAGTAATTTATTTTTGTCATTTTGCAAAATGAATCTAGTTGAATTTACTTCAGATATCACTTTATTGGCACTTTTTCTGTGATTATGGCGTTTGTGTTGATGAATCTCTCTTTGTTGTGTCTTCATTGTTTCTTCTTTAGACTCTAAATGGATTAGTACCTCAACTACATTGCCATCAAACTTTTCAAGTAATGCTGCCGCTTCTTTGTAACTAATATTTGCTCTTTCTTTTAGAAGATCAATTTTATCTAATGATTGTGTCATGTTCGTTTGCCTCCCTTAAATGTTTTCTTTTATTTGTTTGAACTTTGTGATATTAAGTAATATCCACCGATTAAAATCATTACTGGAATCATGTATTGTCTAAACGGAAGATTTGGGAATATTCTATTCATAATCATTATTGATGAAAATACTACTAATCCCCAACCTAGCAGATACTTTGATTTGTTAGGATCTGCTTCTGTGTATTGATAGTCACTATCACTGTCATAGTCATCATAATCGTTGTATGTATTATAATTGTCATCTATAATCACTGAAGACCTTCTTCTTGGAGCTTCAGGAATGACTATCCAAGCTATAATGTAAAATAGTACTCCCCCACCAGTAAATAATAGAAGTAGTGCTAAGATCCTAATTAATGTTGTGTCAACATTAAAGTATTCAGCTATACCTCCGCACACTCCAGCAACTTTCACATCTGTTCTTGATCGATAAAGGCGTTTCTGCATTTTATTTTCCCCCTTGCATGTATTAACTTAAGCCTTGTTCATAAGTCTGTAATTGTATTCTATCCTTAAAAAGTAAGACTGTAAGAAGAGAATAGTTAGAGTTTGATTAAAAATTGATTATTTATTCATACCTACCATTTTCGTATGGTTCCTCTGGCATTATAAGCCACGCTGCTATATATAGGAAGAAGCCACCACCGGTAAAAAGTAAAAGAATGGCAATCAGTCTAATAAGCGTTACGTCAACACTTAGATATTTTGCAAACCCTGAACACACTCCTGCAATTGATCTATCATGTCTCGGTCTCATTAGTTTTTTCTCCATTTACTCCACATCCCTTTCTTAAGAGAAATAAATCTCTTTCGTTATCTGACTATATATTAATCTTTCAAGGTAAAACCATAGATAGCGAATGGTTAAAATTTGGTTAGAAAATATTTCTGTTAATATTTCACATATAGAATTTTATCATACGAAATGAGCTAAATTTACTGTTAGAACCTTCATTAGCACTTTTAGCATTTGACTCTTTAACGTGTTTTAAACTTCTCATCTCTTTTAATATGGTATAATAGTTATTAATTAATCAAGAATCAGGTAAAAAATACTTGTATTTAAGAGTGCGTTTGATGCATTTTAATTGAATGTTCTTTATGATAAATTTATATTATGTTACAATATATTAGCTCAAGTTAAAATTGAGGGAGCTATACTAATCTCTAAGTATAGCCTTAGGTATTAATTTATAACTATTATTTGGTATAAGTTAAACTAAAGGGAGAAAAGATATGAATAAGAAGAACAAAGACTATTCTATAATGGTTTTTCCTTCACTCGAGGAAAAACCCATACAATTTAGAATTACACAATCTTTACTAAGGTATTTCTTTGTAGGAATGATTGTTGTGATTTCAACCGCATTTATTTTTATAAATAACTTTGTGGAATACTCAAGACAAGCAGAGGCTTATGAAGCTTTATTAATTGAAAATAAAGAACTAAGCGAACAAGTCTTAGAGTTTGTTGAAAAAACTGAGTATCTATATGAAACTATAGAGAATTTAGAAATTTTTGACGCAAGCATTAGAGTGATGCTTGAAAGACAAGACGTAAGTATTGATGAAAAAGAAATCGCTAGACAGATTTCACTAAATACCACTAATGAAGTACAGGTTGCCGAAGGAGGCTCAGAAGTCTCTTTAAGAAACTACACAACTAGTTCATTAGGTTCAAGAAATGTGCTAGACAGAACTATTAATGAACTAAACTCAAACTTAGAAAAGTTAACTGAGTCAGCTAATGAAAAAAGTGAAAGCCTGTCAGAACTTGAAGGTGACGTACAAAACTATACTGAAAAACTTGAAGCTACTCCGTCTACTTGGCCAGCAAGAGGTATAATAACTTCAAACTTTGGCTATAGAAGATCTCCATTTGGTTCTGGATATGATTTTCATAATGGAATAGACATTGGCGTTTCATATAATACTGCGGTATATGCACCAGCTTCAGGTAAAGTAGTAGAAAGAAGTTACACATACGGTTATGGATATTACATAGTTATTGATCATGGCAAGGGATATACAACCCTATTCGCTCATTTAAATAGTTTTAGAGTGCAAAAAGGTGACACAGTTTCAAGGGGAGATCTTATTGCATATTCTGGTAGTTCAGGTAGAAGCACAGGGCCACATCTCCATTATGAGGTGCGTGTAAATGGTGTTAGAGTTAATCCAAGAAATTATCTACCTTAAAGAGCTTTTAAAGCTTAAGCTTGTAAAAAGTTGAGCTTTGTAATATATTGTAGAGGAGTTGAGTCGTGTGTTCTTAAATTCATTAAGTGGAGATAGTAAAAACCAACAAAAAGCATCTAGTTCTAATTCAATGGAAACGATTATTGGCAGTGGTACTGAAATAAATGGAGATATTAATTTTAATGGCACTGGGGTATTGCGTATTGATGGAAAAGTAACTGGAAAGATTACAGCTGAGCAATCTAAAATTATTGTTGGGGAAGAAGCATTCATCGATGCTGAAATAGTTACTCAAAATATAGTTATCAATGGTGAAGTCAAAGGTACAATTAAAGTAACCCAAACTATGGAGTTATTACCTACAGCCAGACTTATTGGTGATGTTAAGGTTAAGGGGCTTAAAATTAGTGAAGGTGCTGTCTTTAAAGGAACTTGTGACATGCTTGGTTTAAGTGAAGATAAGCCAAAAACAGCATATAGCTATCAAAAGTTTGAAACAAAATCAAAAGACGATACGTCAAAAGATAATAAAGAAGATAAGAAAGATTAGTTTTATCTGTTAAGGAAGGATGCATAAGATGTATCTTAGAATGCTAGGGGCATCAATTGCTGCAATTATTATTGTTTTACTTGCAACACCTCATATTAAGAGGCTTGCTTTTAGAATAGGTGCAGTAGATGAACCTAATAGTAGAAGAATAAATAAGGTGCCAATAGCCAACATTGGGGGGATAGCAATATTCCTCGGTTTTTGGATTGCGGTATTTCTTTTTGGGGAACTCTCCACGGAAGTTCTCTGGATTTTCTTTGCCAGCTCAATTATTATGTTCGCTGGTTTCTTTGATGACATTTTGGATCTTTCACCATTTCTTAAGCTGTTTATACAAGTAGGCGCTGCTTTAATGATTGTAGTTTTTGGTGGAGTAAGGATTGATTTCTTTAGATTCCCTATGACTAATAACTATATTAATTTAGGAGTATTGGCTGTGCCAGTTTCAGTTTTGTGGATTGTTGGAATTACTAATGCGATTAACTTCATTGATGGACTTGATGGACTAGCAGCAGGGACTGCAGGTATTGCAGCAACAACTCTAGTAATCGTAGCTTTCCAGCAAGGTTACTTAGCTATTGCACTAATGCTTATTGCACTAGCATCAAGTTGTTTTGCTTTTTTGAAATATAACGCAAATCCAGCGAAAATTTTTATGGGTGATACAGGAGCTATGACCCTAGGTTTTCTACTTGCAGCTTTAAGCGTAGAAGGACTTATGAAGAGTGCTACTACAATTGCAATTTTTGTTCCATTTTTAGCTCTTGGCTTGCCAATTTTTGATAGTACATTTTCAATTGCGCGTAGATTGTTAAATGGGAAGTCACCTTTTTATGCAGACAGAGGTCATCTCCATCATAGATTACTTGATAGAGGTTTTGATCAAAAAAAAGCAGTACGCATTTTATATACAGCAAGCATGCTTAGTGGTGGAATTGCTATTATTTTTGTAACAGGTATTAATATTTTTAGTGTGTCGCTCTTTGTGGCTATTTTGGGTTTTGCAATGATAACCTTTAGTCAAATAAGGGCACTGCAAAAACAGAATAAATAGAATCATCACACCACTTTTATAGTGGTGTTTTTAGTATGTCAGGAGGTAAAAAAAATGAAGTTTGGTAAAATAGTAAGATTCATTATTGCTTTTGCACTTTTTTACATTGTGTACGCGGTATTGGTAGCGCCAAACCCATTGACCTTTACAGTTTACTATCCAAATAGTGACGCTACAGGTCTAGTTGGTTTCAGTAAGGTTGAAAACTTGCCAGAAGAAGAACTTTATGCCCATGCAATAAGTTTTTTAGTTAGAGGCACTACAGAGGAAGGTTTGGTTGATCCTTTACCTGAAGGTACGCATTTGCTTCCATTTAGTGATGGTGGACCAATTAGGGTAAAAGGAAAAACAGTTGAAGTGAATTTTTCAAGAGCATTAGTAGATAATCATCCAGGTGGATCAGCTGGTGAGATAATGACAGTAGGGTCTATTGTTAATACTCTTACTAGTTTTAATAAGGTTGATTATGTGCAAATTTATGTTGGAGGAGAAATTGTTGAAACTCTTGCGGGGCATCTGAGTATCGATCAACCACTAGAGAAAATGCCAGAACTTATTATAGGGGGAGAATAAATTGGAAATTTATAAACTGAGCTTGATGGAGCTTAAAGAAAAGCTTGATAATGAGGAGCTAACAAGCGAGGAGATTGTATCACATTTTCTAAAACAAATAAGCAAGTTAAATAAAAGTGGACCTAAAATAAATGCAGTCCTTGAAGTAAACCCAGAAGCTTTGCTCATTGCCAGAGCAAGGGATATGGAAAGGAAGTTTGAAGGACCGAGAGGCTATTTGCATGGAATTCCAGTTTTAGTTAAAGATAATATTTCAACAGCTGACATGACTCATACAAGTGCAGGCTCACTTGCTTTAGCTAATAATTATGCTTTATATGATTCATTTGTCGCACATAAGCTAAAAGAAGCTGGGGCTATAATATTAGGTAAAGCAAATATGACTGAATGGGCTAATTTTATGACTGAAAACATGACAAATGGATACAGCTCAAGAGGAGGTCAAGTATTAAACCCTTATGGACTAGGATGCTTTGATGTGGGAGGGTCTAGTGCTGGGTCAGGCGCTGCTGTTGCAGCTGGTATGGCTCCAGTAGCTTTAGGTACTGAAACTTACGGAAGCATATTATCACCAGCATGTAACAACATGCTCGTTGGAATAAAGCCTACATTAGGACTTGTTTCACGTTCTGGAATTATTCCTATAGCACCTAGTCATGATACAGCAGGTCCTATAGCAAAATCAGTAGTAGACGCTGCAATAGTACTTCAGGCAATTGCAGGATATGATTCTGAAGATGAAGTGACTTATGGATCAGAATTTGCTGATCTTGATTATCTAGAGAATATTGAAAGCTCTTCGCTGAACGGCAAGAAACTAGGAGTACTAAAGAGCGCATTTAAATATTTAGATCCTTCAAGGACTAAGTTAATGGATAGGGCTATAGATGAATGTAGAAAATTAGGGGCAACAATTGTTTATGATCTTGAGATTGAGGATGCTGACAAAATATCGTTTACAACTTTACATCACGAGTTTAAAGTTGCACTAAACTCATACTTAGAAAACTATACTGATTTAGAAATAACATCACTTACAGATGTAATAGATTTTAACTTTAGGAACAAGGAAACATTAAAATTTGGTCAAGTTCATCTTTTAAAAGCAGAAGCTACAAATGGAACATTTACGGATCCAGAATATATAGATGGAAAAACAGGGGATTTAAAGATTTGTCGTCAAGGTCTAAAGGGATTACTTGAAGAGCATAAACTAGATGCTTTAATTGTGCCAGGAAACTATGGATCTTACTTTGCAGCAAGTGCTGGGTTCCCTGCTATTACAGTTCCAAGCGGTGTTAGTGATGATGATCGACCATTTGGGATAACATTTGTTGGAGAAGCGTTTTGTGAGAAAGATTTGATTAGAATTGCTTATGCTTATGAAAAGGGGACAAATTATAGGGTTTGGCCAAACTTTTCAGAAGTAAATTCATGTTAGTGCTTTATAAGTTTAGCGTTATATATTAAAATAAAAAAGTAGTGAAACGGAAGAAAATCTAGGGGGTGCAGAATTTGCGTGTACTAAAATTTGATGAAACAAAGTGTATTGCTTGCGGAGTTTGTGAAACTGCTTGTTCAGAGGCGTTTTTCAAAGTAGATGATCGAAATAAATCTGTGATTAGGATTGATCAGGGAGAGGAAAATCCAAAAATAACAGTATGTAATCAATGCGGTGGTTGTATAAGCATTTGTCCTGTAGACGCTATTTACAGAGACAAAAATGGTGTAGTAAGAATTAATAAGAAGTCTTGCATAGGTTGCTTATCATGTGTAGGATTTTGTGATTATTTTGCTATGCACTATCATCGTGATCAAACAGAACCTTTCAAATGTGTAGCTTGTGGTATTTGTGCTGACAAATGTCCAACGGATGCAATTTGGATTGAGAAGTAGGGAGGATGCTAATGGATATTAAAAAGATGAAAGAAGCCCATAATAATCTTTGCCACTATACATATGAATTAGGTAAGATTAATAAAGGGTATACAGATAGAATTTTACATGTAGATGTTTCAGATAATAAAGTAAGTGAAATAGCAGTAGAACCAGAAATCAAAGATAAGTTTATTGGTGGTCGTGGTTATGGTATGTATTATTTGTATCAAGGTACAGATAAAGATACAAAATGGGATAGCCCAGATAATGAAATTATAATATCAGCTGGACCGATTGCTGGTATTACTCAATACCCAGGATCAGGTAAATCTTATGTTGTAACTATTTCACCATTAACACACGCACCTATAGACTCTAATGTAGGTGGATATTTTGGACCATACTTAAAATTTGCTGGTTTTGATGCACTAAAATTAAAGGGTAAAGCTAGTGAAGATGTAGTTGTATTTATTGACGGAAACAAGGGTGAAGTAAGAATTGACACAGCTCCAAAAGAGCCACTAGACAGTCATGTTTTAGCTGAAGTTTTAACAGATATGTATGCCCTAGATGAAAAAGATAAAGAGTACATCTCTGTAGTATCAACAGGAACTGGTGCTGATAATAGTAAGTGGGGAATGCTTAATTTTTCATTTTATGACCCAAGAAGAAAGAAAGTAAGACTTAAACAAGCTGGTCGTGGTGGAATTGGCACGGTTTTCCGCGATAAAAATATTAAAGCGTTAATTGTTAAGTTTGAAGGTCTTAAGGGAGATATCAATAACCCACATGACTTAGGAATTTTGCAAGATGCTGGTGTTAAAGTTCATAGAGAAATTAACCAGTTTGACGATGTTCAAAATCAAATGAGAAAAGGTGGAACTTCGTACCTTGTAGAAATTATGAGTGAGTTTGATCTGCTACCAACAAATAACTTTAAATATGGTGGTCATGAGGACGCTCATAAAATTGGACAAGATGTATATAAAGGTAAATTTGACTTGTCTGATTGCGATGGCTGCTGGTTTGGATGTACATTAGCATGTGCAAAAGTTGTTGAAGGATGGGAGCTAAAAACAGGGCCATATAAAGGCGAAAAAGTAATTGTTGATGGACCAGAGTATGAGACAATTGCTGGTGTTGGTTCTTGTTGTGGAATTTTTGACCCAGATTATATAATTGAAAACAATTTCTATTGTGATACATATGGAATAGATACAATTTCATTTGGTACAGGTACAGCTTACATAATGGAGATGTATGAAGAAGGTATCATAACAGATGAAATGACTGGTGGCTTAAAACTGACATTTGGTAATGCTGACGCTGCTATGGAGCTTTTACATCAAATCGGAAATGGTGAAGGCTTTGGCAAAATAGTAGGTCAAGGTGTTCGATACGTTAAGAACTGGTTACTTGACGAAGTTGGCGGCTTTAGTGATGAACAAAGACAACTTATTGTTGATGCAGCAATGGAATGTAAAGGCTTAGAATATTCACTATATATTTCTAAAGAATCTATTGCACAGCAAGGTGGATACAACCTTACAAATAAGGGAGCTCAGCATGATGAAGCATGGTTAATTTTTGATGATATGATTCACAAATTATGGCCGACATTTGAAGATAAAGCAGAAGCTTTATACTTCTTCCCATTATTTAGAACTTGGTTTAGTTTACTTGGGTTATGTAAACTGCCATGGAATGATATTAAACCTAAAGACAATGCTGAAACAGAGCAACCTTCATTAATCATTGAACATATCAATAATTATCTAGATTTATTCTATGGAGTTACTGGTAGAAGAATTGATATGGATCAAATGATTGAGCAATCAGCAAGAGTATATAACTTACAAAGAATCTTTAACTTGCGTTGTGGCTTTGGTACAAGAGAACATGACCAACCACCATATCGTGCAGTTGGACCAGTTACAGTTGAAGAATATGAGTCAAGAGCAAAAAGATATGACGATCAACTTGTTAATGAGCATGGTAAGGATATTACTGGCTTATCAACAAAAGAAAAGATTGCCATGTTAAGAGAGATCAGAGAAGAAGCTTATCAAAATCTTTGTGACGCTGTATATGAAAGAAGAGGCTGGAATAATAACGCTGTACCAAAGATTGAAACACTTGAAAAACTTGGAATAGCTTATCCAGAACTAATAGAAGTAATTAAGCCTCACTTAGAAAAATAAGAATGATTTATCCCAGTAAACTTTACTGGGATTTTCTTATTCTTAAGAATGTATGTGAATTAATTAAGGTCATATGATATAATATATTAAGCAAATTGCTAAGAGGTGGAGTGTTATTATGGAGTTAAAAACAGCATTACTTGAGTTAATAAGAAAAGAAGTTAGGCCAGCAATGGGATGCACAGAACCAATTGCGGTAGCATTAGCATCTGCTAGAGCCAGTGAAATTGTTAGGGAGTCAGGAGAAGAGATATCTCGCATTGAGATTAATGTGGACCCTAATGTGTTTAAGAATGGTATGGGAGTGTATGTTCCAAAAACTGAAATGATTGGGCTTAATGTAGCAGCAGCTATAGGTTCAGTCGCTGGAAAAAGCTCATTAGGACTAGAGGTTTTATCAGAAGTAGATGCAAATGACATAGAAAGAATGAAAAGATTCATGTCTGATGAGACTGTAAGTGTAGGTATTGCTGGCGAAGTTGGACAGCTTCGTATTCATGCAATAGCTTATGGTGAAACAGAAGTAGGAGAAGCTGTAATTTATGGTGAACATGATTCTTTTATAATGATAAAAAAAGGTGAGGAAATCCTTTTTGAAAAAGAAGTAACTATAGCTGAAGAGGATGATACTTTAAAAAAGTTTGTTTTTGCGCATGAAATAGATCAAATCCTTAAAACTATAGAGACGTACACAAAAGAAGAGTTAGCTTTTTTACTTGATGGAGCAAAAATGAACTACAAAGTAGCTCAAGCAGGCTTGGCAGAAGATGCGGGTTTAGGAGTAGGCGCTAAACTTAAGACACAGATAGATAAAGGTCTAATATGTAATGACCTAACTAATAAAGCAGTTATGTATACAGCAGCAGCATCTGATGCAAGAATGAGAGGCTTTGCTATGCCTGTCATGACTACAAATGGTAGTGGTAATCAGGGAATAGTATCAACAGTCCCTGTTTATGTTGCGGCTAATGAACTGAATGTTGAAGATTTAGAATTACTCAAAGCATTAGCGGTATCACAAGCTCTTACAATTATGGTAAAAAGCTCAATAGGACTTCTTTCAGCACTTTGCGCATGTACAATTGCTGCTCCAATAGGAGCCGCTTCAGGTATAATATATTTGATGCATGGGCAGAGAAATCATGTAAACATGGTGATACAAAGTATCTCAGCAGACATTACAGGAGCTATTTGTGACGGTGCAAAACCAGGATGCGCACTTAAAGTTGCAAGTGGGGTTGCGACTGCAATAAGACATGTATTTATGGTACTTGCAGGTCTTGAAGTAACAGAATCAAATGGAATAGTAGGTCGTACTGCTGAAGAGAGCATTAGAAATTTAGGATTGCTAAGTAGACCAGGAATGTTAGATGCTGATAGAGCAATACTAGGAATCATGCGAAATAAAGCTTGATGTTTAAATGTTCTCTAAATTAGAGGACATTTTCACTTTAAAGAGATATAATATTGGTAGCAGTAGCAGTAGCAGTAGCAGTAGCAAAGGGGTTGATATTATGCTAACTGTAAAGGGCAAACATGGTCA
>CAZJHT010000008.1:0-37528 GCA_964546025.1 uncultured Clostridiaceae bacterium | reverse complement strand
GTAGCAGTAGCAAAGGGGTTGATATTATGCTAACTGTAAAGGGCAAACATGGTCAAGCCAAGTGTTTTGTAAATGAACTAGAAGTCAGTGCACTTAATCAAATTAAGCAATATTTAGACCAAGAAGCATTTATAGGATCAAATTTAAGAATAATGCCAGATGTTCATGCTGGAGCAGGTTGTGTAATAGGTTTCACATCAAAGCTAATTGATAGAGTTGTCCCAAATATTGTAGGTGTAGATATAGGGTGCGGAGTATTAGTAGTTAATATGGGAAAACTTGACATTGATTTTGTAAAGTTAGATAATTTTATAAAGGACAATATTCCTCATGGGTTTTCAGTAAATAACAAAAAGAAAAGTATCAATAGCAAGCTGACAAAAAGAATGGAAAAAACTTCAAGAAGAGTAGGATCAGATTACAAGAGGGACTTATTATCGATTGGTTCATTAGGTGGAGGCAACCACTTTATTGAAGTAGCAGTTGATGAAGATAAAAACAAGTATTTACTAGTACATTCAGGTAGCAGGAACTTTGGATATAAAGTTGCTGAGTATCACCAGAGGAAAGCAAAGGAATACTGTGCAAGTGAAAGTGATCCAGTTTATAAGGTACCAAAACCACTGGCGTTTTTGGAAGGTAAGCTAAAAGATGAGTATCTGGAAGATATGCAAGTAGCACTAGATATGGCTGATGCTAATAGAAAAGCAATAGCTAAGGAGATATTAGGGCATTTAGGGTTTAGTAATAGCAAACTGGATAGCTTTAGTACTATCCACAATTATATTGATTTAGAAGGCGGGTTTATCCGCAAAGGAGCCATTTCTGCTTATGAGGGAGAGAGAATGGTCATCCCATGGAACATGAGGGATGGATCAGTTATCGCCATAGGGAAAGGTGAAAAGGAGTGGAACTACTCAGCTCCTCATGGTGCTGGAAGAATTCTATCAAGAAAAGCAGCTAAGCAGCAATTATCAATGAGTAAGTTCATTAGTCAGATGCAAGGAGTTTATACGACATCGGTTAACAAAAGCACTTTAGATGAAAGCCCAGAGGCATATAAAGATAGCAGTGAAATTTTAGCTTTCCTTAATCAAACAGCATCACTTGAAAAGGTTTTAAAACCTATATATAACTTTAAAGCAAATTAAACAAGGAGGGTCTCTGTTGAAAAAGATCAAGTATTTCTATTTGGAAAAATGTCCGTATTGTCATGAAGCAGAAGCGTATTTGAAAGAACTTTGCAGCCATTATGATGAGTATAAGTCAATTATGATTGAGAAGATTGAAGAACAAAAAAATACAGATGAAGCTGATAAACATGACTATCAATATGTGCCAGCATTCTTTGTAGATGACGAAAAGGTTCATGAGGGTAAAGTATCTAAGGAAATTTGTGAAGAAATTCTTAAAAGCGTATTAAGATAGTGTTACAAAGTAGATAATTAACAATTTAATTGGTAGAAAACTGACTAAAACACTAGAAATAAGGGACAAAAATTGATATTATATAAGTATAGTTAAATTGTAGTTAAATTATTTGCTACATTTGGCTTGCGAAAAATCAAAATCTGTAAAGGGGGCTAACAAAGTGGCAAAAGAAAAAGATACTAATTTACAAGGTGAAGTGCTACAAACTAAAGGTTCGATTCAGCAACCTTGGGGTGAGATGAGTAATGAGGACTACATCTTCGTTGAGGATAACCTTAACAAGATTGTAGAGAGGCTCCAGGACAAGTATGGCGGAACTAAAGAAGAAGTTCTAGCTAAAATTAAAGCGATTGCTGATTCAGAAAAAGAAGAATAGCAAATATTCGGCCTGCGACATTTTTTTGTTGCAGGTTTTAGCATTCTAATAATAAAGCCACGCTTTGTGTATAAAGCGTGGCTTTTTTTGCACTATTCATTTTACTTATTTAGCAAAAATTGACCATTTCTAGCTTCTGTCTGTATGCCATTATAAACAGCTAATTTTCCATTTACTATGACATGATCAATACCAACAGGCTTTTGGAAAGGATTATCATATGTAGCCATATCACTAATTTTATCTTTATCAAAAATAGTTACATCGCCAGCAAACCCTTCTTCTAAAACTCCCCTGTTTGTAAGATTCATCATTTTTGCAGATAAACCTGTCATTTTATAAATAGCGTCCTCAATAGGAAGCATTTTGTGTTCCCTATTTAGTCTTAAAAATCTAGGGAAAGTTCCAAAGTTTCTTGGGTGAGGCTTTCCTTCATTGAGTTTAGGATCAAGAGGCATACCCGAGCCATCACTTCCTATTGCGATATCAATCTCTCTAATAAACCTAAGCATATCATTTTCATCCATTGCAAAACTAATCTGTCTACAATGACCCTTAGTTTCAACTACAACTTTTTCAATAGCTTCAGGAATAGATATGCTCAGTTCATGTGCCAAATCTGTTATTGTTTTTCCATCAGCAGGTGGATATAATCCACCAGTAGAAACTATATATATTCGGTGACCATCATCATCAGACGTATACTTTTCTTCAAGTTCTCTCATAATACGGTTTCTCTCTGCACCTTTAAATCTAGCAGCAGCAGCTTCTACTCCTCCAGCTAGCGTCCATTTAGGTAATACATTAGTTATTCCTGATGAGGCAGCTTCATAAGGATATATGTCACATGTAACATCAATTCCTTCTTCTTGAGCTTTTCTAATAAAACTTAGCAACTCTTCTGCTTTACCCCACATAGGTTTACCACTGAGTTTTAAATGTGCTATGTGAACATGTGCTCCTGTTTGTCTATTTATTTCAAACATCTCATCAAGCGCTTCATATATATTGCTTCCTTGGTCTCTCATGTGAGAAGCTACCATACCGTTATACTTCGCTACTACTTCACCAAGTGCTACTAGTTCATCCATTTCACTAAAAATTCCTGGAGCATAACCTAAGCCTAAGGACAATCCAAAAGCACCCTTTTTCATCTCTTCTTCTAAAAGGCTTACCATAATCGTAATTTCTTCTTTTGTTGCAGCCCGTCCTTCAAATCCCATAACGCTAGTTCTTAAAGCATTGTGCCCTATTAAAGTTAGCCAGTTATTTGCTGGATAGAAATCTTTAGCTTTTGCTTTGTCTAAAAACTCACTAAAGCTTGTAGAAGCAAAATAGTCTGTGTCTATTTTTCTACCCTTTACATACTGCTTTAAGTTTTTAATATCTTCTTTTCGACTTGGATAAAAAGTAGATCCACACTGTCCAACAACTTCACTAGTAACTCCCTGATAGATCTTTGATTCAGATCGATTGTCCTCAATAAACGAAACATCAGAATGAGTGTGAATATCAATAAATCCTGGGGAAACAATCTTTTGGCTTGCATCAATTATCTTTATTGCTTCTTCATTGATGTCATCTTTAATTAGAGCAATTTTTCCATCCTTAATTGCAACATCAGCCTTATATGGTTTAGTTCTTTTACCATCAACTACTGTACCGTTTTTAACTAAAATATCAAACATAATTATACCTCCTAAGTTGTGTAATAAAAGTTACATATTTATTGTACTATGACTAGCTTTATTATGCTACTTAATCAAAGAATTTATTTAGAAAGCCTAAATAAATTAGAAAGAATTAATTCTTAGTAAAATCATCAGATTAACTGTTGACAAATAATTTTATCGACGATATAATGAAGACCGTTAAACATAGTGCTTTACTATGAATTAATTTTTTGTGGTATAATCATAGTAATCAGATAGGAATAAAAGGGGATTATAATAATGAAACTTTCAACTCGTGGGCAATATGCAACAAGAGCAATGGTGCAATTAGCGCTTAATGCCAACGACAAACCCTTGCCAATTAGAGAGATAGCTAAATTAGAAGAGCTATCTGAACAATATTTAGAGCAAATTTTTAGAGATTTACGCAAAGCAGGATTGGTTCAAAGTGTACGAGGTGCTCATGGAGGATATTTACTACGTTATAAATCAGATAAGATTTCTGTAGGAGACGTCATTAGAGCAGTCGAAGGACCAATAGTTCCTGTATCATGTTTAGCTCCAGAAGAGAACTGTCAAAAATCAGCTAAATGTGTTTCTAGAAGAGTATGGGCAAAACTGCAAAATAGTATTTTGGATGTTTTAGATGAAACAAGTCTTAATGATATGGTTTTGATGACACAGGAAGAGGAGTAGAATAATGAGACAAGTATATTTAGATCATAGTGCAACAACACCGATGCGAAAAGAAGTTTTAGAATCGATGCTACCATTTCTCAGTGAGGCCTATGGTAATGCAAGTAGTGTGCATAGATGGGGAAGAGAAGCTAGAATAGCAGTTGAAGAAGCCAGAGAAAAAATTGCAGAGCTTATCGGAGCTAGTGCAAATGAAATTTACTTTACTTCTGGTGGAACTGAATCAGATAATATAGCTATTTTAGGTACAGCAAAGGCTAAAGAAAATAAGGGTAAACATATAATTACATCTTCAATTGAACATCATGCGGTTTTAGATTCATGCATTGAACTTGAAAAAAGAGGGTTTGAAATAACTTATGTTCCAGTTGACAGTGATGGAATCGTCAATCCTGAAGATGTAAGAAAAGCACTAAGAGAAGACACAATTCTAGTAACAATAATGTTAGCTAATAATGAAGTTGGTACTATTCAACCTATAAAAGAAATTGCTGAGATTACAAAAGAAGCAGGTGTTGCTTTACATACAGATGCAGTTCAAGCTGCAGGTAGTCTTAAGCTAGATGTAAATGATTTAGGTGTGGACATGTTAACTATATCAGCACACAAGTTCTATGGGCCAAAAGGTATTGGTATTCTTTATGTTAAAAGGGGTCCTAGACCAAAGCCATTAGTATATGGTGGAAACCAAGAGAAAAAAGTAAGGCCAGGGACTGAAAGTGTAGCTAATATAGTAGGAATGGCTAAGGCTTTAGAGCTAGCTGTTTTGGAAATGGATGAAGTAAATGAGAGATTGACTAAACTTAGAAACATGTTAATTGAAGGAGTTGAATCATCTATTCCAGATGTAATACTTAATGGTCATAGAGAGAAGCGTCTTCCAAACAATGCCAACATTAGCTTCTTATTCATAGAGGGTGAATCATTAATCCTAAGTCTGGATGCTCTAGGTGTTGCAGTTTCAAGTGGCTCAGCATGCACATCAGGATCACTTGATCCGTCACATGTCCTAATGAACATGGGAATGGATCATCAACAAGCACATGGTTCACTAAGAATGACTCTTGGAAGAGGAACCTCAGAAGAAGATATAGAATATGTTTTGGAAAAACTGCCTAATATTGTGGATCGTTTAAGAGCGATGTCACCTTTATATAACAAAGTGAAGGAGTAAGACTATGTATACAGAAAAAGTAATGGATCACTTTACTAGTCCGCGAAATGTTGGAGAGCTAGAAAACGCGGATGCAGTAGGTGAGGTTGGAAATGTAAACTGTGGAGATATTATGAGAATGTATCTCAAAATTGATGAAAACGAAGTAATTGAAGATATTAAATTCAAAACCTTTGGATGCGCAGCAGCAATAGCTACAAGTAGTGTAATGACAGAATTAGCCAAAGGTAAAACTATTGATGAGGCATTAAAGATAACAAAGAAAGATATTTCAGATGAGTTAGGTGGGTTACCTTCTGCTAAAATACACTGTTCTATTTTAGCTACAGAGGCACTTGAAGAAGCAGTTAAAAACTACAGAGAAAAATAAACAAAATGTGAGCATCTCAAAAATGAACATGCCCCTGTCAAGTAGACAGGAGAAATAAAAAAAGCCTTTATGCATCAATCATAAATTTATGATTGATGCATTTTTTTTGTGCAGCTGAATCTGATAAATAATTCCTGTGCTCTATCGGACTCATACAGTTCAATCTTTTTTGGTATCTATGTTATTGTAATAATATATGTATTCTTCGATGGCAGACTCTAACTCTAAATATGTAACAAATTTTTATTAAAAGTACATTTCTGACTTTAGCATTCCCCAAAATGTTCCCATAGTCCCATTGTCAATGCATCGTGATACTCTAGACATGCTTTGTATCATGTTAGCATCATCAAATTTTTTTCTAATACATGGGGAGCATATCAAATGAGGTGCTCTTTCTTACTTTAAAACAATTGAACTTGGTTTTACTTTAAGCTAAAATAAAGCATGAGAATATAGTTAAAAGGGTGTAAATTTATGAGTTATGATGTTAAAGAGTGTGCAAAGAGGATAAATCCATGGATAATAAAGACTCCTTTAGTTGAGAATGAAAACTTATCAGAAATTAGTGGGATAAAAGTCTACCTAAAGCTTGAAAGCATGCAAAGAACTGGTGCTTTTAAGTTTAGAGGAGCTATGAACTATATGCTAAAGCTTGACAAGGAAGCTGCAAGTAAAGGTGTTATAACAGCTTCAAGTGGAAATCATGGTTTAGGTATGTCTTTAAGTGGAAAACTTAATGGGATAAGCTGTACTGTTGTTATGCCTGTCAATGCACCATTATCAAAGCAAAATCGCGCTAAGGAATATGGGGCAGAAGTCATTCTAAATGGTAGCTGCTATGATGATGCTCAAGAGCATGCTAAAGAGTTATCTCTTAAAAATAATCTGACTTATGTTCCAAGCTTTAATCATCCAGATATAATAGAAGGACAAGGGACGATTTTAGCAGAAATTCTTGAGGAAGTACCAAATGTAGATATGATAGTTGTACCAGTTGGTGGAGGAGGAATGCTTGCAGGACTTTTAATCGCTAAAGATCAGCTTAAAAGCGATGTGAAAATTGTAGGAGTTGAGCCAGTTGGGGCAGCAGGAATGAAGACATCTCTTGAAAACAGTAGTCTATATACTGTTGATAAGATGGACACTATTGCTGATGGAGTTGCCGTGCGAACTCCTGGTGAGGAAAATTTTCGTATTGCCAAAAAGTACAACCCTGAAATATTGACTGTCGATGATAAGCAAATAATAGAAATACAAAAATCATTATTTACTAAATCAAAAGTAATAGTGGAAACAGCTGGAGCTGTTTCAGTTGCTGGAGCAATATTTAATGAACTACCTAAAGACGTGAAAACTGTTGTGTGTGTGATAAGTGGAGCAAATCTTGATTTAGTTCAGCTTAAAGAATATATCTAACAGATGAATAACTTTGCGTTGAAACTCAGAATTTTTAATTATTTTTTAAAATTTATCAATATATAACCGAAATAAGCATCTAAGAAGCAGGAAATTGATTCAAAATGTAGAATAGGAAAGTATTGGGCATATACCTAATAGATGTTAGATAGTGAGTGATATCTTTGGAAAGATTAATTAGTGATGCTAGGGAGTTCTTACTAGAAAGATTATTGGATACTTGTGATTGTGAAGAAGAGGCGATGTATAGATATAACCATTCTTTGCGAGTTGCAAATATAGGCACTTCTTTAGCAAAAAAAGAAAATGCAAATGAGAGTATTGTAAACATAGCCTGCATACTACATGATGTAGGTAAGTTTTGTGTTTTAAATAATGAGGATCACGGTAGATACTCTGCAAAAATTGCAAAAGAGTTTCTTTTAGATTATAACTTACAAGAAACAGAAATCAATGATATAGCCTATGCAATAGCCTACCATACAGATGGTAATAGTGGATATAGTTACGTTCATACTTGTGAGGCGAGTGTTGTAGCGGATGCAGATAATGTAGATAGAGTGAGTATGTATGCTGCTAATAAATATATAAAAGAAATTAGTAATTTATCATCAACGGAACAAACAGATGCTTTGGAGAAAAGAATAAAGAAACTTTCAACATTTAAGAGGCTATGCATATCTACAACTCCTGATGGGAAGATTATTAGGCCACTAGAAACTAAGTCAGGTTGTGAGCTTTTTAAAAAGCAAGTGGACCTTAAAATCGCAATATATAAAGCATATAAAAGAGAATTAGAAGGATATTAGCAAATGGTATAGTTTGCTAATTTTTTTTATTTTAAATATGTTTATACTTATACAAGCATAATAACTGATTCTCTGATAAAATATATTTATGTGTAAAGTTAATTAAGGGGATAGGAAAATGCATCACGAGAGAATTTTTGACAATATAGATAAGAAGGTCAGGGAAGCATATATTAGAGCAAGTTTAAAAGGCATAGAGGTAAGTATTGATGAATACAACTTTCACATGAAAGCAGGAAAGCTAGATAAGATTAAACGCTTTGATATAGGCAGTTTTGGCTACCTTAATGTTTCGTATGAGGATAATGAAATAATCAAATATTTACTTGAAAAGCTGTGTCTTGAAATAGAAGAAATGTTAGCAAGTAAGCTAGAGAATAAGCAAGAAGTAAATCAATATCAAAGACTTATTGAAAACCATGTGTCGCCTATGATTATTATAGATCCCAAAAGTTTAGAAATTGTCGAAGCTAATAAAGCAGCATTGAGTTTTTACGAATATACAAAAGATGAGATCTTAAGTAAAACTCTATGCGATATAAGTTTAAGTAGCAAAAGTTTAATAGTAAGGAATGTAGAGAGTATTACTAATAATGTTCAACATTCATTCATTACAAAGCATATAAACAAATCAGGTGAAGAGCATGATGTTGAGATTCATGGAGCTTTGATTGAAATTGAGGATAAAACATATATCTACTCTATAATTCATGACATAAGTGAACAAAGAAGAATCACAAAGGAACTACAGGAAAAAACTCTATTGTTTGATCAACTGTTTACTAATACAAATGATGGGATTGCATTAATTGATAAAGATGGGTATCTAATAAGAGGAAATAAAAGATTTTTTAATTTATTTTACTTAACTGAAGATGACGTAAAAGATAAAAGAGTCAGAGAGCTGATAGTTCCAGATGAATCAAAAGATAATCTAAATAAAGTAGCTAGCACTTTAAGGTCCCACAACGAAATCGAAACAGTAACAGTTAGACAAACAAAGTATGGCGAAAGATTACATATTGATATTCATGGATTCCCTGTCATTTTAGCTGATAATTCTGAAGCATTTTTCATTATTTATACAGACATCACAAGAGAAAAAATAGAACAAGAAAAGATTAAATTCTTATCGTATAAAGATGAGCTGACAGGATTATTTAATAGACGCTATTTTAATGAGGCTTTAGATAGAATGGAAAGAGAAAACGTAATGCCAGTATCCATAATTGTTGGAGATGCAGATGGTTTAAAAGAGATAAATGATTCACTTGGGCATAAAGCAGGGGATAGATACCTTGTTCAGATAGCTAATAATTTGCAAAAGGCATTAAGAGATGAAGATATAATAGCAAGGCTTGGTGGAGATGAGTTTGGGATTATTCTTAAAAATGTAGACAATGATAATGCTAAAAAGCTAAAGCAAAGAATAATAGATACAATCAAAGAGGCAAACGCTGACATCAAGATTTCTTTAGGATTATCTACTAAGAATAATGAGGATGAAACTTTAGAGAAAGTATTCAATCAAGCAGATAAAGAGATGTATATGAACAAAGGTTCAGTCTTTAAAAAATAAATATAGTATAGAATGTTTCTAAATGTTTACTGAAATTATATAAAACATACGAATAAATAGATGCATATAATATGTTTATTAGAAATCTGCTGTTAAATAAGAGCAATTTGTAATTTAGCACTAAGCATCCAAAAGATAAGAAGAGGTCTTCCGATATGCAAAACAGGCCAAGAGATATGAAAGTACGTTAAGTTAGGAAATCCGAGGGGGATATATATGCAAAGGTATGTAGAGGATATATTATCAACATTAGAAGAGTGTATCTTAGTTATTAATAATGACTATAAAATCGAAACAGTAAATGATAAAGTAATAGATCTTTTCAATGTTGATAGAAACTCTTTAATTGGAAAAGAGTTCAAGGAAATATTTAGTTGGGATACATCTATTTGTCCCTTAGAGGTTATAAATGATTTAAAAAGTGGGGAAAGTAAAAACATAGATAACCTAGAAATAAATATAAATGGTAATACAAAATACATAACAGGAAAAATGAAAGCTATTGATTTAGAAGATGGATTAGGGATTGTTATGACTTTTAGTGATAATACAACACTAACACTAGCTGAAAAAGAGTTGGAGTTAAGTGAAAAAAAATTCAAATCTCTATATAACTCTTTGCTTTCAGGGTATACACTGAGAAGGATAATCTATGATGAGAATAGAAATCCTTATGATTATATGTACTTAGAAGCAAATCCTGCGTACTTGTTTTTGATGGGTCATACGAGAGATGAAGTCATTGGAAAAACATATAGAGAGCTTTACTCTGTGAATGACAAAGGATGGCTTCATACTTTTCATAAAGTCGCAGTTACAGGGGAGCCTTTAGAGTATGAGGGTTATGCAGAAGCAGTTGATAGATATCTCAAGGTTAGTGTATTTAAAGTATCCGATGATGAAATAGGAGTTATAACTGTTGATACAACAGAAGAGAGGAAACTTGAAAGAGCACTTAAAGAAGAAAGAGAGCTATTTAAAAAGCTATTCTCTTCGATGCAAAACGGTTATGCGTATTGTGAAATTGTTAAGACCAATAGTATTACAGATTTTAAATATCTTGAAGTAAATCCCGCATTCTTAGAGATTTCAAAAGTAAGTTATGAAGAAGTGATTGGGAGGACATCTAGAGATGTTTTTCCGCATGGTAGAAAACTTGATGAGAGTAAAACCAACAATATTATAAAACTCTATGAAAAGGCAGCATATAATGGTACATCAATTAGATTCGATACCTTTTCAAATGTCATGGGGATAGACATAGAAGTATATATCTATGGTTTTGGAGACGGAACTTTTGTGGTTGAATATATTGATATTACTGATAGAAAAAAACTTCAAGGAAGCCTTGAAATAGAAAAAGAAAAATTCTCTAACTTATTTAGCAAAATGCTTGATGGAGTTGTGCTTCTTGAAGTAGAAGATACTATAGATGGTATAGCCTTTAAAGTGCTGGAGATGAATCCAGCCTGTGAAGAGTTATCTGGTATGAGCTTTGAGAAAGTAAGAGGTAAATATTTAAAAGAAATATTTAGCAATACTGAGTATAGCTTGGATAGAACAATAAAAACTTTTGAATTTTTGTATGATAGAGCAAAGCAAGAAGGCGGAATAGAAGCAAAAGGATTGTATGAACACGGGTTTGGTAAATATTTGTATGTATCAGCTTTTATTCCTGAAGAAAATAGATTAGCAATTATTGCTAAAGATTTTACAAAGCAAAAAGAGTTAGAAGATGAAATCAATAAGGAAAAAGAACAATATAAGCTATTGTTTGAAAATACTCTAAGTGGATTTGCTTTAAGTGATGTAATCATTGATGAAAAAGGAAATACCTTGGACTTTATTACTAGAAAAGTGAATCCTGCTTTTTTAGAGCTAGGCTTTACTAGTGAAGATGAGATAGTTAATGTATTAGGATCTGACTTTTATGGCGTAAAACCAGGAGATTGGAGAGAAGGATCCATCGTTTATGATTATGGCCAAGTTGTTAAGACTGGGAAGCCAGTTAGAAAAGAATATTACACAACTACCTTTAAGAAATATATTGATATTTCAGTTGCTAGAGCAGGAGAGAGTTCTATTGTTCTTTCTTATGCAGATATTACTGATAGAAAAGAAGCAGAAAAAAGATTATCATGGAACTTGGATATTTTAAGGCAGTCACATGAGATTGCAAAAACTGGTAGTTGGGAAGTAAACTATGTTAACAACCATATTTGGTTATCTCTTGAGGCTAGAAAACTGTTTGATATAGATAAAGAGTATGTTGATATTAGTGAGATGCTAGAGATAATACATCCTGAGGATAAAAGGAAATATGTTAAGGCTTTTGAAAGGTCTAAATTAAAAAATGGTAAGCAAATCGATATAACACATAGGATAGTATTAAAGGGAAGCAAAAAAGTAAAGCATATTCACTTAAGGGGATTAGTAAAGATTAGTGAAGAAGAATTTTCAGTTATAGGAGTATCTCAAGACATTACAGAACTAGTGAAAGCTCAAGAAGAATTAGTTGATAGTGAAGCCAGGTTTAGGAAAATTATTGAGAGCACCTCTGATATTGTTATAATTTATGATAAAGATTTAGTTGTGAAATATAGAAGTCCTAATATGGGAAGAATCCTTGGTTGGACGAAGAAGGAATTTAAAAGTTTAGGTAATTTTAATCTATTGCACCCTGAAGATGTGATACAGACTCAAACTATTATGAAAGAAGTAATAGAAAAGGGTCCAGGAACTAGAAAACAGTTTGAGGCTAGAGTTAAAGATAAGCATGGAAATTATCGCTACACACTGAATACAATCGTTAATATGCTTGATGATCCTCATGTAAATGGTTTGTTAATAAACTACTTTGATATAACAGAGTCTAAAGAGAGAGAAAAAGAGATTCTTCACTTAAGTAACCATGATGCTTTAACCGGGTTATATAATAGAACATATTTTGAGAACAATTTAGATGATTTTGAAAAAGAAGATCATTTACCACTAAGTATTATAATGGGAGACCTTAATGGCTTAAAGTTGACAAATGATATGTTTGGGCATGCTAAAGGTGATGAGATTTTAATTGCAATGGCAGATATAATTAGGAAGTCTTGTCCCGATGAAAGTGTGCCAATTAGATTTGGCGGTGATGAGTACTGTATTATTCTTAAGAATACAACTGAAGATATAGCGGCAGAAATAATAAAGAAAATCAAGCGCTTGTGCAATGAGTATAGAGAAAGTGTTGATAATGAACTATTTTATCCAAGCATATCTTTGGGATATAAAACTCGTAAATCGATTGATCAAAGTTTTTCAGATGTGTTAAGAAGTGCTGAAGACATGATGTATAAAGAGAAACTATTTGAAAGTAAAAGTGTTCATAGTGCTTCCGCCTTAATTGCTTCAGTCAAAGCTGCACTTCATGAAAAGAGCTTTGAGACAGAAGAGCACTCTAATCGGCTTAAAGAATATTCAAGAGCGATAGGACAGCATCTAAATCTAGGCGAAAATGAACTGCAACAGCTCGCACTTGCTGCTGAGTTACATGATATCGGAAAAATTGGTATTGATAACAGTATCTTAACAAAAGAAACAGCTCTTAATGAAAAAGAGTGGAAGATAATCAAGGAACATCCAGAGATTGGATATAGAATAGCGGAAGCTTCAGGAGAATTAAGTGAGATTTCTGAGTATATTTTATACCACCATGAAAGATATGACGGTAAGGGCTATCCTCTAGGTAAAGCTAGAGAAGAAATTCCTCTTTTTTCAAGAATAATCTCTGTTGTAGATGCTTTTGATGTTATGACTAGTGATAGGCCATATCGAAAGAAGATGTCGCTAGAGAAGGCAGTTTTGGAGCTTGAGAGCAATAAGGGGAGCCAGTTTGATCCAGCTTTAGTAGATATATTTGTAAAGAAAGTGATTCCAAATATAAAGTTATAATCATAACCAAAAGAGCAGCTTATAAGCTGCTCTTTTGGCCTTTGGGTGATCTTAGGGAATTTGGGCTTATTAAAAATTTATTACTTCAACTGTCTTTCCTAACTTCTGGAGTTTTTCAATTAGTAGTGGCATTATCAGATTTCTTTCTAAGATACCCATTTGAATAAATGACGTATCTTGATGAGCTGTATTAGTAGCGTGACCCCAATATACCTTAATTGAATCTGCTTCATGAATATGTTTTGCTATAGTACTTACACAAGATTGATTATCATAAGTACTAGGGTCTCTTTCTAATATATTATATACTTGATTTAAAGTTACTGTTCCTTCTGTGACAATATCAATACCTTCTATACTATATTCAGGTGGCCTTGCAAATGAAGGTGATATTTGAATAACTTCAACTTTTCTTTTTAGTATTCTAGAAGCGATATCAGCAGTTGTTGATCCGCAAAGAGCTTTCTTTCCTGAATCATTCATGAATAAATCGATATACTCTTCATCATCTTCTTTCTTTTGTGGAGGTCCTGACATAATGCTAAATGTCTTAGCTTTTCTAGCATTAAGTATGGTTGCTGTCACATCATCAGTAAACCTTCCTCCAGAAAGTTGTCTAACAGTTGCAAAAATTGCATCTAAAATATCATTTTGATCTATATCTTTTTGTTGTAGATGAACTAAATAGTTCTGAATATTTTCTCTACCCCAACCAAGACCAGGAATCCTGCCTAATCCTGCTTGCGAAACTCCATCTGTAAAAATAATCAATGAGTCATCTTCTCTTAACCTGCCACTAATTTGTCCTATCACTTCTAAATCACATGTAAAGTAATCTACTTCAAGATCTAGACATTCTTGACCTGTCAAAAGAAATGGAATTGGGTTTTCATAGCACAATATATTAAATTGGCCATTATTTAGTATTTTTACTATTGTAAAGGTTGAAAAAGGGATTCTTTCAGACCTTGCTCTATGCATTAAGTTTGCAATTCTACATGCTATGTTAATTAGCGAAATATTAGCTTCTACTAAGTTTAGAATCCTATTAGCACACATTGTTGCAGCAATACTACCTTTTATACCAGAGCCTATACCATCACATAATATATAAACTGTATAGTCACTAAATCTTTTTATTAGAAATTGGTCTCCACAAGCTGCTTCATTTAGTTTTTTTGTCTGTTTAGTAAACTGGTCAATATATAGGCTTGTTCGTCCTCTATTCTTGTTCATAGACTTTTAGCAGCCTTTCAACTAGTTCTTCACCTTTAGCAGTGCTTTCACCTAAAAACTTAGCGATTTCAAGTGACATCTCTATTTGATGTTCAAGTAATTCTTGAGCTTGTTTAACTGTTTGTTGTTGCACATTTGCAAGTTTCTTTTGTGTTAATTGAATACTTGTAATATCTATATAAGTACCAACAAACTGTGTTTCTGTAGGTAATTTATATAACAATTGATGAAATTTCTTACCATAGACATTTATCACAGATTCGATTTTATTCTCATCGCTAGTTAAGAGCCTTTCATACCCGTCAGCATCAACAAGGTAGGATATATGCCTGCCTATAATCGAATCATTACATGAAAAATACTCTTTAAATGATGGGTTTATTGCTAAAATTTCTAAATTTTCATCTAGTATTACTATTCCATTAGGGCTATTAGTTATAATTTTATCTGTTCTGCTTTCAGCTAATCTTCGCATGTGAGGCATACACATAGTTGTTTGAGCTAAACCCCTTACAACAGCTTTAGCTTGATCTAAACATGTATTATAGCCGCAAGCACCACAGTCTAAACGCATCTCAGCTCTACTTTTACCTGTCTGAGAATAAATTGCTAAAATCTGATCTTCTGTTACAGGTGCTTCATAAATAAGCTGATTTTTGTAGTTTGTAGATACATTAACTTTGCTATCTATTACCTTAGAAACTTCACTATGACTAGCTGCATATCGCAGTAGATCAGCTCTTCTTTTAAATATATTCTTGTCTGATTCTATTCCAGGCCCATTAATACATCCTTCAAGGCAAAATAAAGGTTCAATAGTCTCAGGAGAAAGTTCATTTACTGGGTTTGCAAAAATTTCTTTAACATTATCAGGTCCACTTGTATGGATAACTTTGCTACCAATGTCAATATCTCTATTAGCTGTTTTAAGCATGCCACCAGGAAGAGCAAATAGTTTTGCATGCCCTATGTAGTCAGCATTGTCAAAGTTGCTTTCAGGACACTTGTTTATAACGATATTTTGTTCTAGAAACATTTCATCTAGTTCAGAAAATGTTAAGACAGCATCTATTACTCCTTGATATTTCTCATATTCTGCTTCTGCTTTTTTAGCTATACATGGTCCAATAAATACTACTTTATACTTATCGCCAAGTCTCTCTTTCAAAAGCTTCCCATGTGCAATCATTGGAGAGGCTAGAGGCATTAGGTTTACTAGATGCTCAGGTTTGTACTTTTCTATGTAGTTAACAACTACTGGGCAAGCTGACGCTATCCCACCAAGGTTGTCACCTAGTTTGAGCGCTTCTGCAGTAACCTTTTGTGCTCCTTCTGAAGTTTCACTTACATAGCTAAATCCTAGTTTTCGCAGTGCTGAAGGGAGCCTTTTAGCTAAGGCTCCTCCATAAACTGCGCTAAACGAAGGTGCCACACTTGCTATTGTCTTATATGTATCTAGCATTTCCAAAACTTTTTCACTATCTTTTCTATAGACTTTTGCATTCTGTGGGCACTCTCTAACACAAGTGCCACATAAAATACACTTTTCATCATCTATATATGCTTGATTATCTTTAATCCCTATAGCTTTCACAGGGCAAACTCGGACGCAACGATAACAATCTTTACAACGAGCTTCAAGAGTAGTAATTATATTTTTGGTGTGTGGCATCTATATCATCCTCAATCTTAATTTAGGCTAATTGTGTTGTTATTGCTTGAATCACTTCTTCTGCTGTGCATTTTTCAATTATTTGAGAACCTATTCTAACTACTGGTCCTTTTTCACATTTTTCATAGCAGAATGTAGCCTTTAGATTAATTGTATCATCTAACTTGTTTGATTCAACAAAGTTCTTAACTTGTTGGAAAATATTCTCTGCGCCTCTTAAGAAACAACTTGTTCCAAAACAGATTGAAACTTCAAGTGTTGCTGTATCTTTTTCCACATTTAAGGAAATATCAGATGTTTCTATTCTTTTTCTATGTTGATAGTGTGTGTGCAGTAAGTCGTGTGCTTTTTCTCCACCAGGTTCGCCTAAAAGAGTTTTATACATATTTGAAACATATGGATTTTGTTGAGCTTTATGAAGTTGCATCATCTTATCATTATCATACAATCCATTGGTTCTCTTTTTTACAAATTCTAAGTCTTTTGTAATAGGTTGTCCTCCACCATTTATGCATCCACCAGGGCAGCTCATAACTTCTATAAAGTGGTATGTTTTCTCTCCACTGAAGATTTGTTTTAATAATTTCTTAGCGTTTCCAAGTCCATGCACTATGGCAAAGTTTAGAGTTGTGTCACCTGCTGTAAGGTTTAGCTCTCTAATTCCATCGGATCCTCTAGCATTTGAATAGACATATTCTTCATCTTGCTTACCTGTAAGTTTTTCACCAGCAAATCTTAGCACCGCTTCAGTTACGCCACCAGTATTTCCAAAAATAACTCCTCCGCCAGTCTTAAATCCAAAAGGTAGGTCAAAGGATTCTACTTGCAATTTGCCAAAATCTAGGCCCATCTCTTTTATCATAGTAGCTAATTCAACTGTTGTTATTACATGGTCAACATCTTTGCCATGCTCGGTTTGAAATTCTTCTCTCGCTGCTTCAAACTTTTTAGCTGTACATGGCATAATTGAAACCATAACCATTTCTTTTTCATTAGCTTTCTCATAATACTCAGCTTTTGCTAAAGAGCCTAACATTTGCTGAGGTGATCTACAAGATGATACATTGTCGATTAGTTCTGGATGATACTGTTCAATATACTTTACCCAAGCAGGGCAACATGATGTAAATAGAGGAAGATTCTTATTTTCATTTAGTCTTCCGATTAGTTCATTACCTTCTTCAATTATTGTTAAGTCAGCTGCAAAAGAAGTATCATAGACTTGGTCAAAACCCATCCTCTTAAGTGCTTCAATCATTTGACCAGTAGCTATTGTACCTGCTTCAAGGCCAAAAGCCTCACCAAGAGCAACTCTTACTGCTGGAGCTATTTGTGCTACAACATATTTGTTTTTATCGTCAAGTGCCTCCCATACATAATCAATATCATTTTTAGGCATAAGTGCACCAGTAGGGCAAACACGTACACACTGACCACAGTAAACGCACTCAACTTGACTTAAGTTTTTATTAAAACTTGGAGTCACTGTAGAAGAAGAGCCTCGATATGCAAAGTCAATTGCACCAATTTCTTGAATCTCGTTACACATTCTTACACAGTCACCACATAATACGCATTTGTTTGGGTCTCTTAATAACGATGTAGAAGACAAATCAATAGGCATTTCTTCTCTTGTTTTAGCAAATCTAACTTTTTTAATGCCAAGTTGTTGTGCTAGTGATTGTAATTGGCAACTACTTGCTTTGTCACAAGTAGGGCATGAAATATCATGATCAGCTAAAAGTAACTCTACAATCATTTTTCTCATTTGTCTTACTTCATTTGTATTTGTTTTTACTACCATATTTGGTTCAGGCTTGATTGAACAAGCTGGTTGTAACCCACGGTTTTCAACATCAACCATACATAGCCTACAAGCTCCATATACACTCATCTCTGAATGATAGCAAAAAGTTGGTAGTTCTATATTAGCTTTTCTAATAACCTCTAGTAAATTCTTTTCCCCTTCGATTGCTACTTGTAAATTATCTATTGTAAGAATTTCTCTTTTCATTCTAGGTTCTCCTTACTTTTTAACAATGGCATTAAAACGGCAAGCATCTACACATGCTCCGCATTTAATACAAGTTTCTTGATCTATGACATGAACTTCTTTTCTTTCTCCACTAATTGCGTCTACTGGACAAGCTTTCTTACATAAACTACATCCAATACAATTATCTTCAATGAAAAACTGTAAAAGATCAGCACATTTTCCTGCTGGACATTTTTTATCTAATATATGCGCTAAGTACTCATCTTCAAAATACTTAAGTGTAGAGAGTACAGGGCTTGGTGCTGTTTTCCCTAAGCCACATAAAGAACCTTTTTTTACTACTAGTGCTAACTCTTTAAGTAGTTTTAATGTTTCCATAGTAGCTTTGCCTTCGGTAATGTCTGTTAAAAGTGAAAGCATTTGCTTTGTTCCTTCTCGACAAACAACACATTTACCACAAGACTCATGCTGTGTAAATTGCATAAAGAATTTTGCGATTGCAACCATACAAGTATCATGGTTCATAACTACTAGCCCACCAGAACCAACCATTGCTCCCACAGAAGAGAGACTATCAAAATCAAGTGGTAAATCTAAATGTTCTTTTGTTAAACAACCGCCAGATGGTCCACCTATTTGGACTGCTTTAAAATCAACACCAACTACATTCCCTTGTCCATCTACAACTCCACCAGCTATATCACTAATTATCTCTCTAAGAGTTGTTCCAAAAGGAACTTCAATAAGTCCGGTGTTTGCTACATGACCAGTTAAAGCGAATGTTTTTGTTCCACTTGAGTTTTCTGTGCCAAGAGCTTTATATTTATCCAATCCCATATTGAAAATTAAAGGGACTGTTGATAATGTTTCAACATTATTAATAACTGTTGGTTTACCAAAAAGACCTTTTTCTGAAGGGAATGGAGGCTTTGGATTTGGCATTCCTCTTTTACCTTCTATAGATGCCATTAAAGCTGTTTCTTCTCCACAAACAAACGCTCCAGCACCTTCCATAACTTTTAAGTCAAAGTCATATTTACTACCAAATATATTTTTACCTAAAACGCCAGCTTCTCTAGCATCTAGCACTGCTTTTTTCACACGTTTTACAGCTAATGGGTATTCAGCTCTTACATAGACATATCCATAACTTGCCCCTATTGCTAAAGCTGCTATTATCATTCCTTCAATTACTGAATGTGGGTTGCCTTCCATAAGACTTCTGTCCATAAATGCACCTGGGTCACCTTCGTCTCCATTACAGATAACATATTTTTGATCAGATTCTTCTCTTCTTGCAAATTCCCACTTTAGTCCTGTTGAAAATCCTCCACCACCACGACCTCTTAGTCCTGAGTCTATATAAAACTTGCAGATTTCCTCACTTGTAAATGAAAAGCACATTTTTCTAGCTGCTGCATAGCCATCTAAAGAGATATATTCATTTATATCATCAGGGTCAATGTGTCCACATTGCTTAAGTGCAAATCTTTGTTGTTTTTTGTAAAATGGTATATCCATGATATGTGCACAATGGTCCCCGTTTGTAGGGTTGACATATACTAATCTATCAATAATTTCGTCACCTATTATGCTTTTTTCTACAATCTCTGCTACATCTTCTATTTTTACTTTGCAATAAATTGTTTCTTCTGGATAAATTGTTACAAGAGGACCCATTTGGCAAAAACCTTGGCAACCACTTTTTGAAACATGAGTTCCTTGACAATCATCTTTAAGCATTGTAGTTACAGGAAGATTTTTATCTTTTAGAGTTCTAACAAACTCATTTTGAATCTTTAAGCTTCCCTGTGCTACACAACCAGTTCCTCCACAGATTACTACTCTTTTATCTATTCTTTTTGCTGTTGCAAAATAATCTTCTTTTCTTTTGTGTAGATTAATACTCATTCTTAAACACCCTCACTTCTTTGAATTTCTTCAACTATCTCAACTGCTTTTTCTGGAGTTAAAAGTCCATAAACATCTTCATTAATTACAATAGCTGGTGCAAGTCCACATGTACCTAAACATGATACTGCTTCTATTGTAAAAAGCATGTCAGTTGTTGTGATTTCTCCAGCAGGCATTCTTAGTTCTTTTCTTAAAGCATCAATTATTGCTGTTGATCCTTTAACGTGGCAAGCTGTTCCGTCGCATACTTTTATTACATACTTGCCCTTTGGTTTAAGTGTGAAGTGAGAATAAAAGGAAGCTACTCCAAACACTCTAGCAGGAGGGATTCCTAAAGAAGTAGCTATAAAAACCATAACTTCTTCAGGTAAGTAGCGATACTCTTCTTGCACTTCTTGCAGAATAGGGATTAGTTCCTTATCACTGTTATTGTGACTTTCTAAGATACTAATTACTTTGGAAAATTGTCTTAATTGATTCATAATAATGTCCTTTCTACTCAATACTTCTTTCTAACCTATTTGATAAAACAGCTAACGAAGCAGTCAAATTAACATTTTCTACAATGATTTCATCTGGTGTATTAAGATGTATTGGAGCAAAGTTCCAGATTGCTTTAACTCCAGATTTAATCATAATGTCACATACTTCTTTAGCTGCAAAAGCCGGTGTTGTAATAATTCCTATCTTAATGTTTAATCTTTTTGCTAGATGCTCAAACTCATCGATAGGATAAATCCTCTTCCCTTTAAATACCTTACCTATTTTATCTTTATCCTTGTCAAATCCAGCTATGATTTTAAGTCCATGTTCTTCAAATCCTTCATAGTCAAGCAAAGCAATGCCTAAATTACCCGCACCAACTAAAAAGGCATCTTTAGTGTTTGAGTATCCTAGCAGTTCACTAAGAACTTCTAGTACCTCATCTATAACGTAACCTGTTCTTGGTTTTCCAGTAGCGCCAGCTGCTTGTAAGTCTTTACGCACTTGAATTGAAGTTAGTTCAAGCTCAGTTGCAATTTGAGGACAAGAAACAGATGTGTCACCAGTTTGTTTTTTTCGCAGCAAAAACTGATAGTAAAGAGGCAGCCTCCTTAGTGTTGGTTCAGATATAGTTATTAATTGGTCTTTCATTGTTATGCCTCCTATATTAATCAGTAAAAATTTATCGATAAAATAGTATCTAATAAGAGAGGAGATGTCAAGAGTATTTTTGAAAATACTGTATACAATGTTCATTTATTTTTCATTTGCGATATTTCTAGACATAAAGTAGAGATTTTAGCCCCTAAAGTACAATTGATTTAAGAGCAGTAGAGAATCTAAAACTATAATGATAGGATAATTTTGCATGTTTCACTGAAAGCAAAATTAAATTTTAAGGAGAGAAAAGCGTGAGAAGAAAATTTGTTTATTTTAGCCTTGTTATTCTTTTGTTAAGTTTTTTTATTGGTGTTTATGCAAAAAATGAAGATATTATTAATTTATGGGTTGAAGAAAATTATGTATATGGCATTGACGGTGACTTAGCATTGAACCAGAAATTAACCCGTGCTCAGTTTGTCAGCTTTGTTAACAGAAGATTTGGTTTTGAAGATATTTCAAATGTGAGCTTTAGTGATATTACAAAGGATGCATGGTACTTCAAAGAAGTGAGTAGAGGTGTTGCAAAGAATTATATAAGTGGTTTTAATGATAATACTTTTAGGCCAAGTAATTTAGTGACTGATTTAGAAATAGCATCTTTTTTATCAAGGCTTTATCAGTCAGAAAAATATGAGAAACCTTTATTTGAAGCTCCAAAGTGGTGTATTAATGCATATAGCGCAGCCATTAATACAGGTATATTACCAGAAAATGATTTTCATGGAGTATATTATGTCACAAGACTAGAAGCAATACAGGCTATAGAGAAAGCTTATGAGCTTAGTAAAGAGAAAGAATCATCTGACTGCGAAGAAGTTGATGAGCTATTTGATTGTGATGAAAATTATGAAGAAAGTAATGATCAAACCAAAGATAATTCTACCAAAGAAGAAAGAAATAACGACACTGAAGATGAGAAAGAATCCAGTGACAATAGTAATCACAACAGTAGTAATGATGAAGAAAACAAAAAGAATGAGGAACAAGAAGAAGATGTGCAAGAAGACTTTGAAGAAAATGAAGATGAAACGGATAAGCCCTCAGAGGGAGATAGCAGCGAAGTAGATGATAGAGAGAATCTAGATAATGATGAAGATTTTGGGCATGATAATGATGGAGACAATGAAAATCAAATAAAGCATTTTACAGTTACCTATTTAGATATTAATCAGACGACTCTTTTTGAAAAAGTAGTAGAAAAAGGAGAAGCAGTATCTCCACCATGTCCACCAATTGAAAAAGGCTATAAGTTTTCAAATTGGTCAGAAGAAGCAAATTATGTAGTTAATGATCTAATAATATATCCTAATTATATAAAGCTGGATGATAAAATTAGAATTTTGCTAAGTGAAACTAAGGATAAGTTTAGTGAAGACTTTTATCGTATTGATGACAATTCTCTTTTTGGAATACAGACTATTGTGTTTAATAAAAATGACTTGCCGGATTATTTACAGCTAGCTGATAGCTTTCATTTAATTCAATTCAATCTTACAAATGAATTTACACAAAATGTTTTTGACGAAAACATATATTACTTAAATATATCTGAACTTATTCCTATAGACACTATAGAAAACTATATCTTTGAGATTATATTTAACTAGGAGGCATTATGAAAAGATTACTTTTTATTTTTTTAACATGCTGTTTATTCTTTATGTGTGGTGAAGCGACTCAAAACTATGAATATACAGTAGAAGATTCGAAAGTATGCGTAAAAAAAGAATTATCAGGAAGTTATGCAGTAATTATTCCTGAAAAAATTTCTGATATGCCAGTGGCTAAAATCTCAAGTCATGCATTTGAAAATAATGAGACAAAGGTAGTAATCTTACCAGAAACAATCATGGAGGTTGAAAACAAAGCTTTTCATGAAAACATAGAAAAAGTAGTTTTTATGACAACTTCAGCTGCTATATCCATGGACTCATTCGAAAATGAAAAAACAGTTATTGTAGGCAAAGAAGGTTCTCGAGTCCATGAATTTGCTCTAAGCCATAATCTAGACTTTATAAAAATTGAAGATGAAGATTTATTGCAGGAGGTGACTTTTACAGACAAAAGTTTAGAAGACAGCTTAAGAACAAGGCTAGATAGAGATAAGCTTCTAAAAGCAGAACTACTCAATATTAAAAATCTAGAACTCGAAATCATACATACTTTTGAAGACTTAATACTGCTTAATAACTTAGAGAACCTTTCTTTGTTAAAAGTTTGCTTAGATGTTGATTATTTTTCACTTACTAGTTTAGATTCTTTAATTGAGTTGCGCATTACAGATAGTAAATTATCTGATGTGACTTTCCTTAATTATATGCAAGGAATTGAGATACTTGATTTGAGTAATAACTATGTCATTGATATTATGCCGTTGATGTTTATGAACAATATTAAAGTGCTTGACCTAGCAAATAATTCAATTTCAGATATATATACTCTAGAAGACATAGCATTTCTAGGAGGATATCAAAGTGATGCCTATATTAATCTTGATAATAACTTGATAGACTTTGAAATGTTACAAAATCAGTTCATAATAAATAACTTAATAGATAGGAATATTACTATTAGTGCAAAAAACCAATCAAGTTCACATGAAATTAAAGGAGTTGTATTTAATGATGAAAACAGTTTATACGTAACACTGGAAACTTATATAGCAGCAAAGGCTGCAGATCTGTGTTTAGAAGAATCAATGCAAATTAGGTATATTGTATCTTCAGATGAAAAAACTTATAAGCTAGAGGACTATACTTATGCTAAAGAAATCCTTGGCACTGTACTTAACTCTTTAAGATATTTAGTAAGAAATACATTAGAAACCAATATCGATTACACAAAGCTTGATATTTCTTCTTTATCTTAATAGAGATTGTTCTTAACTACTTTTATGAGTTATAATTAAGAAAAGGAGGCATTGCAATGACATTTAATAGTATCATACCTTTGGTTTTTGCACAGTGGATAGAAATCTTTAACAAACCATATGGGAGGATTGTTGCTATTGGAGGGGTAGCAATGCTGCTTGGCTCATACATATATTCAAAAAGAAAAAAGGGCGATTAAGCCCTTTTTTAGTTGAGATTATCATGTCGCTAATCTATCTGATAATCTGTTATTGTATAAAACTTTGCTTTACTAGAAAAGAAGTCTTTGTCTCTTAGGGTATAATCAAAGAGCAAAAGTGAAGGCGTGAAATCAACCTCTCCTGTGTTAATCAATAACTCAATATTTAAGCGAAATAATTCAAAATGTGTTTGTTTGAGTATTTCTCTTTCATTTTTGTCACTAAGCTCACTACTTAATACACTTCTTACCTCTTCTTTTTTCAGTAGCAAGGCTGTGGTTTGCTTATAATTTCCTATCTCTTGATGATTCATATAATCAGGTAGTCTTCTGTGCATAAAATGAGATATATAATCTAGTTTAAGTAGCTCTCTTAAAATGTCTAACTTATCAGTGAAGTAGCTACTAAAAAATTCAAAAAGAATTTCAAAAAGATTGTGAAGACTATGGTTTCTCATGTCAAGCTCATTACTTTTGAAGTATGTGCTCAAAGATTTAAAGAAATCATAACTATTATGGAAGTCAATCGCGTAATTTAAAGTGTGCTTGAAATGATTACTGTTATAAAATATCTCAAGCACATGCTCGACACCCTTTAGTTCTAGTAATTTATCAAAATCAAGCCAATTAGAACAAAGTACTTCATACGGAGCATAATCAGCTGCCTTATAGCTATACTTAGTTCGATCTATCCAGATAGAACTCCCTTTTAAGAGTTTTAAAAACCCTAGTTGTAACATGTCTGGCTTTAGTGAAAACACGTCACAAAAAGACTTTTTAAAACTTTCAATATCTTCATATGGAAGGGCTGCAATAAGGTCTAAATGTTGATGAATATTATCAAAGCTTTTAACTATAGAGACGTTTTTGGTCAGCTTATCCCAATTATGGGGCCTATTGATTGCTTCCAATGTTTTCTTGTTTGTGCTTTGAACTCCTATTTCAAATTGAAACCTTCCTTTTGGAGCGTCTTTGAGAAGTTCAAGCGTTTTATCATCAAAAATGTCAGCTCTTACTTCAAAATGAAAGTTTGTTTGACAATCTAATTCTTTAAGAAAACTAAAAATCTCATAAGCATATTCTCTATTATGATTAAATGTTCTATCGACAAATTTTATTTGTTTAACTTCTTTATTTATTGCTAAATCTAAAAGCTCTTTTTTTACTCGATCTATGTTCAAAAATCTAACTTTTCCTGCTAAACCAGAAAGGCAATATGCACATCTATATGGACATCCGCGAGAGCATTCATAATAAACAATCTTGTTTGCTAGGTCTTTCTTAGTTAAGCCTTCATAGGGATAGGGGATATCGTTTAGATCCATATGATAATCAGTAAGCTCATCAGTCTTATGATTTTTAGTATAAACCCCCTTTATGTTTACATTATCCTTGTCTTTGATTGCAGCTAATAGTTTTGGTAGAGCAATCTCTCCTTCACCACATACTATATAGTCAATTTCATTATTTTTTGAAATAATATCCTCTGGGGTATAAGATACCTCTGGACCTCCTAGAATAATAGTTAAATCTGGAATTAGTTTTTTTAAGGTTTTTGTTAAATTTAATACAGTTTCTATATTCCAAATGTAACAAGAGAAACCCACAATCTGTGGGTTTTTCTGATAGATTATCTCAACCAATTTTTCAATTGGTCTATTTATAGTTTCTTCTACTACAATAGTATTTGGAAAGGAGTTAATGCACGCGTTGTTCAAGTACTTCACTGCTAATCCAGAATGGATATATTTAGCTGATAAATCAACTAAGACAACTCGCATTAGTTTTCTCTCCTTAAATTAATATATTTTACCTTCTTTAATAACGGTAATTGGCTTGTTGTGCAATACTTTGATATCTTGTAGTGGGTTACCTGCAAAGATAACTATATCAGCAAACTTACCAGCTTCTAGTGTACCAATAATTTCTTCTCTGTCAATTATTTTAGCTGCTATACTGGTTGCAGCCTTTAATGCTTGTGCTTCACTCATGCCATGCTCTACTAACAATTCTAACTCCATTGCATTATTGCCAGGTCTATTCAGAGGAGTTCCTGAGTCTGTTCCCATTCCTATAGTTACACCAGCTTCTAGAGCCATCTTAAAACTCTTTACATGACTATCTGCTATACGCATAGATTTTTTTACTGCATACTCTGGAATACCAGCTTCTATTCCACCTTTATTTATTTGATAAGGAGCTACTAAAGTTGGAATAATAGCAACACCTCTTTCAAGCATCATTTCGATTGTTTCTTCGTCTAAGAAGATTGCATGCTCAATAGTGTCAAGCCCAGCTAAGATTGCATTCTTAATGCCTTCTGTTCCTTGCGCATGGGTAGCTGTTTTTCTTCCAGCTTTATGTGCTTCTTCTACTGCTGCTGTCATTTCTTCAATAGTAAGTTGAGGAGATCCTGGTTCTACGCCTTCAGTCATAACTCCACCCGTTGCCATGATTTTAATTACTTGAGCACCAGCTTTAAGCTGTTCTCTTGCTCCTTTTCTTGCTTCGTCTGCTCCGTCAACTTCTCTACCATTAAACCAACCATGGCCGCCTGTCATACAAATACATCTACCAGATGGAATAACCCTAGCACCATCAATCATGCCTTGTTCTATTGCTTTTGCAAGCTCTATATCAACATTATCTCCAGAACCCATATTGCGGACAGTAGTAAATCCTGCATCAAGCATTTTCTTTGCTACCATAGCACCACGCAAAGTGTGACGAGGAACTGAATCATTTAAAGTCTTAAGCATGTCTGCATTACCTTCACTTGTAATATGCACATGACAGTCTATTAAGCCAGGCAGAACGGTGTTTCCTTTAGCATCTATAATCTTAGCATCAGGATACTTTGTTAAATCAATATCAGATGCAATTTCTTTAATCTGTTTATTCTCAACTACTATTGTTAAATCCTCTAAAGTCTCTCCAAGTCCAGTAAATACTTTTCCATTAGTTATTATAATATGCAATTTAATTACCCCCAATTTATATTTATTTAATATTAACAATAAGGGAAACTTTAGACAAGCAAAACTTTTAGATTATAGAAGTATTTTATTAATTAATTGCAAATTGCTCATGGTATTAAGTATAATATGCTTGGAGGATATGCTATGAAGAAAATTATTGTAACATGTAGATTGCCGGGAAATGCGTTAGACAAGCTCTCAAAAAATCATCATATCTATGTTCACGGAAGTAAAAGTGAAGCCATGAATGATGAAGAGCTTTTACACAGAATTGGTAACGCTGATGCAATCATCACTCTCTTATCAAATAAAATTGATGAGAGGATTCTTAAGGAAGCAAAGAACCTAAAGATAGTTAGTAATTATGCAGTTGGGTATAACAATATTGATGTTAAAGCCTGTACTGAAAGGGGTATTTGGGTTGGTCATACTCCTGGTGTATTAACAGAGACAACAGCAGATTTTGCATTTGCATTACTTATGGCTAGTGCAAGAAGAATTGTTGAAGCAGACAAATTTGTCAGAGAAGGCAATTTTAAGGGCTGGTCTCCAGATTTAATGATGGGGATAGATATTCATCAAAAGACTTTAGGTATTATTGGAATGGGAAGAATAGGGAAGGCAGTAGCTAGAAGAGCTCAAGGTTTTGATATGGAAGTAATATATTATGATACAGGTGGAGACCAAGGTTTGAGTGATGCTAAATATGTTGATTTTGAAGAGTTGCTAGCTAAATCTGATTATGTTTCTTTGCATGTGCCTTTAGTTGATTCAACAAAGTATTTAATTAATGAAAAAGCACTTGAGACAATGAAAGAAAGTGCTATACTTATTAATACTGCGAGAGGTCCAGTTATTGATGAAGCAGCACTATTTCATGCTCTAAGAAATGGAGTAATTGGAGGAGCAGCTTTAGATGTATACGAAGCAGAGCCAGAGCTTCATCATGGTTTGATTAATCTAGATAATGTTATATTAGCTCCACACATTGCCAGCAGTTCTTATAAGACAAGAGAAAAAATGGCAGAAATAGCTGTGGAAAATGTAATTAGAGTTTTAGATGGTGAAAAACCTCTACATGCAGTAAATGAAATTTAAGGTGAGGATTAATTATGGATTCATATGAACTAATTAGACGCATAAGTGAAAGCAAAAAACAAACGCCAGTAGAAGTATACCTAAAGGGAGATTTAGCAAAAATTGATTTTGCAGATTTAGAGTTTTATGGTAACGATAACTTTGGGACTTTGTTTTGTGAGATGGATGAATGGGAAGAATTAAATACTGAATATGCTGGATTTATCACACAGTCTAGAGTAAAGATAGATAGAAGAAATTCTGCTATTCCACTACTTGATTATTCACATATTAATGCGCGCATAGAACCAGGTGTAACAATTAGAGATATGGTAGAGATTGGTGATGGAGCCGTTATTATGATGGGTTCAGTTATCAATTTAGGTGCTAGTATTGGTGAAAAAACTATGATTGACATGAATGTCGTTATAGGTGGTAGAGGAACTATTGGAAAGAGTTGTCATATTGGAGCAGGCGCTGTAATTGCAGGTGTTATTGAGCCTCCAAGTGCTGATCCAGTAATAATAGAAGATGATGTAGTAATTGGTGCTAACGCTGTAGTACTTGAAGGTGTTAGGGTAGGTAAGGGAGCTGTTGTAGCTGCTGGAGCAATTGTTACAGAAAATGTTCCAGAAAATGCTGTTGTAGCAGGAACTCCAGCCAGAATTATCAAGATGAAGGATGAAAAAACAGCTCTTAAAACTCAGTTAGTTGAAAGTTTACGTCAATTAAACAAGGAGTAGAGTAATGATGAATAATATTATTAAGCATAGAAAAGAGTTGCATAAAATACCAGAGATTGGTCATCAAGAGTTTAAAACAACATCTTATTTATTAGAGGTTATGACTAAGTTTGAAAGCTTTGAAATAGACCAGCCACTTAAAACTGGATTAGTTGCTTTTAAGAAAGGTACTTCATCAAGTAAGTGTGTAGCTTTTAGAGCAGATATAGATGCATTACCTATGGAAGAAAAAACAGGAGTTGATTACAAGTCGACTCATAAGGGTTTTATGCATGCTTGTGGTCATGATATTCATATGGCAACTCTTTTAGGGTTAGCAGAAGAGTTAGAGAAAAACCCATGTGAAGAAGACGTATTATTGATTTTTCAACCAGCAGAAGAAGGTCCTGGAGGCGCAATGCCTATGATCGAAGCTGGAATTTTAGACAAGTATAAGCCAGATGAAATATATGCCTTGCATGTTAGCCCAGAATACCCAGTGGGGACTATTGCAACAAAACCAGGAACGCTGTTTGTAAGTAATAGTGAGCTGTTTATCGATTTATATGGAAAATCTGCTCATGGGGCAATTCCACATGAAGGAAATGACATGATAGTAGCGGGTATGAACCTAGTAAATCAATTGCATACTGTTATAAGTAGAAATATAAATCCTTCAAATTGTGCAGTTGTAACTGTTGGAAAATTTAATGCTGGTACTAGATTAAATATTATTACAGACCATGCTCGAATTGAGGGAACTATTAGGGTTAAAGATACAAACGATATGCCTATTATAAAAAGAAGGATTACCAGTATGGTTGAAGGAGTAGCAAAATCATTTGAAGCAAAATACGATTTAGATTTTGGGGTCAGCTACTCTGCAGTAGTAAATGATGATGAAAAACTTGCTTTTTTCTATGATAGAGTTGGTAAGCTTGAAGGGATAAAAATAGTTGAATGTGAACATACTATGGCCAGTGAAGATTTCGGATTCTTTTTAGAAAGAGTTCCAGGTGTTATGTTTTGGCTAGGAGCTTCACAAGGGAAAGAGCTAGGATTACATCACCCAGAATTTTTACCAGAAGAGAGTTCCATAGAAGTAGGCATCAAAGCATTTAGAGCGCTTTTGAATTAAATATTAGCACTTAGTAGGTTACTACTAGGTGCATTTTCTTTTTAATTAGCAGTAAATCCTAAAAGGTTTTATATATATGATATAATTGAGAAAACTTGAGTATGGGGTGTTTTAAATGGGAGATCTTCAATTATTAATAATTACAGGCATATCAGGTGCAGGAAAATCATTAGCTCTTAATATCTTAGAAGATAGAGGATATTATTGTGTGGATAATTTGCCACCAAAACTGGCACCGCAATTTGTAGAACTATGCTCAAACTCAGATGATATTACGAAAATTGCATTAGGAGTAGATATAAGAGGTGGTAGGTTTTTTGATGATCTAGAAAAAATTTTAACAGAACTTCGGAATAATAGCAGCTTCAGAGTAATTTTTTTAGATGCAGATGACCAAGTCGTTGTAAGCAGGTATAAAGAGAGCAGGAGAAACCATCCACTTTATGAGCAAAAAGAAACACTTCTTGAAAGTATTCAATTAGAAAAAGACAAGTTAAAGAGCATTAAGGACAGGGCTGACTTTGTAATTGATACTTCTGAACTTCAACCAAAACAGCTTAAAGACCAGCTATATCAGTATTTAGATTTAAATAGAACAGGGAAAGTGCTCAATATTTCGCTTATTTCTTTTGGTTTCAAAAGAGGTATGCCACTGGACGCTGATTTAGTCTTTGATATAAGGTTTTTGCCAAATCCATATTACCTACCTCATCTGAGAGATCAAAGAGGTGTAGACAAGCAGGTTAAAGATTATATTTGGCAACATGAGTTAGCAGAAGAATACTATGAAAAGGTGTTAGATTTAATTAAATTATCGCTACCTCATTACGAGACAGAAGGTAAATCAAGTTTAACAATAGCTATAGGTTGTACTGGCGGTCATCATCGTTCAGTGGCCTTTGTAGAAAGACTTTATGAAGATTTGGCAAAATTGAATTATCCAATAAGCAAGCTTCATAGAGATATCACTAAGCAAGGATGATAAAAAGTGAATTTGTTTAAGTGGTTTATCCCAGGAATAAGGGTAAAGAGATGGGTATTGGTGACATTCCTTGGTGCTTCACTTATAATCTTAGGATTAAGCCTTTTAATAGACGCATTCTTCCCTAGATTTTTAGTCAGTTTTTTTAGTAATACTACCTCGATTTTGTTAATAATTATCCTTTTGATCTCTGGTTTTATAATTTTGGCAAGAGGTATTAGAAATTTAATAAATGAAATTTTGTATGCGTATCTTGATGAAAACTATGAGACTACTTATGGCACTGTGGTAGACGTGATGATGAGACAAAATGTAGTTAATCATGCACCAAGAGTGGTCGCAATCGGTGGAGGGACAGGCCTGTCAAGTCTTCTGCGAGGTGTTAAGCACATAACACATAAAATTACTGCTGTAGTTACTGTGGCTGATGATGGGGGAAGTTCGGGTAGGCTCAGAGAGATGAGCATACCAGCTCCAGGGGATATAAGAAATTGTATAGTAGCGCTTGCTTCAGCTAGTGATGACATGAGAAAACTTTTTAATTATAGATATAGTGAGAAGGATAAAGCTATGGAAGGTTTAGTCGGACATAGCTTTGGCAACATATTTATTGCTACCTTGACTAAAATAACAGGGTCTTTCGAAGATGCAGTGAGACTTGCTTGTAGGGTTCTTGATGTTAGAGGAGAAGTGCTTCCTGTAACAACATGTGAAAATATTCAACTTAAAGCAAAATTGGCAGATGGAAGCTTAGTTTTCGGAGAATCTAACATAGGGCTTGCTGGATCAAAAATTGAAGAACTAATTTTAACGCCTAACTGTAAAATTACAACTAATGCAGAAAAGGCAATAAATAATGCAGAGATGATTATTATAGGTCCTGGAAGCTTATATACTAGCATTGTAGCTACTCTTTTGCCAATAGGTGTGAAAAATGCTATAAGAAAATCAAAAGCAAAAGTAGTTTATGTTGCTAATATAATGACGCAGAAAAATGAAACAATTGACCATACTATTGCTGATCATATAGAAGTTGTTGAGAAATACCTTGGTAAAGGCGTTATAAATACAGTATTAGTTAATAGCAGGGATTTGCCAGACGACGTTCTTAAAAGATATCGTGATGAAGGTGCAGATTTAGCAAAGATAGACAGAGATAGAATTGATAAAATGGGTTATAATATAGTTTATGCAGACCTTGTTTATGAAGATAATATGATACCTGTTAGGCATGATTCATATAAAGTGGGTCTCCAGCTTCAAAGATTAATATTAAGAGACAAATAATTGAATAATTCGGGAGCTTGTAAAGACAGGCTGAGAGGGAACTGAAAGTTTCGACCGTGTAAAACCTGATTTAGGTAATGCTAACGTAGGGAATTAACTAGAGGAAGACATCTTGGTAATTGCCAAGGTGTTTTTAATTTCTTATTTGTTAGCGATTTGATAGACAAATAAGAGGAGAGTTTTTGATGAATAGAACAAAAAAAGTAGTGCTTAGTAGCATGTTTGTTGCAATTGCTGTATTAGGGTCATTTTTTCATATTCCAGTAGGGTTAATTAAGGTTTCTCCAGTTCAGCACGCAGTTAATCTTATAGCAGGAGTTATCTTGGGCCCAGCATATGCAACTATAGCAGCTTTTGTGGCTTCTTTAATAAGGCTTTTAACAGGGCTTGGTAGCCCCCTAGCCTTTCCAGGAAGCATGATAGGGGCATTTCTCTGTGGACTCATTTTTAATAAAACAAAAAGCAAGTTAGCTGCTTATTTTGGAGAAATTATTGGTACTGGTTTCCTTGGGGCATATGTTTCAATAAGGATTGCTAAAGTTTTCTTGGGGCAAGAGTTAGCTTTGTTAGTTGTGATACCCTCATTCTTTCTAAGTGCTCTCGTTGGTGCAAGTATATCTTTAGTACTGCTAAAAGTGGTAGATAGGGACTGATAAATAAGAAAAAGTAGTAACTTCATAATTAAAAAGTTACTACTTTTATTATTATTCTACCAATAAAGATAAGTCTGCTAGTGGTTTAATTAGCTCAACAATATTTTGCAATAAGGCCAACCTATTATTTTTGATATTGTTATCATCAACCATAACCATTACATTATCAAAGAATTGATTAATAGGTTCTTCTAGTGAAGAAAATATTTCTAAAGCTTCAAAGTATTCAAAGTTTGCTAAATAATTTTCAAATGATGAATTAATTCTCTTATAATCATTATATAATTTTAGCTCATACTCTTCTTTTAAAAGACTACTGTCTAGACTAAAGTCTTTAGCTGCTTTTTCTGCTAAATTATTGGCTCTTTTATAGCCAGTTATCAAAGATGAATAATTTTGAGATGATTTAAATCGACTTATTGCTTTTGCAATACTAGCTAAGTCACTAATCACATAGTTATTACTAGCTAAAACGCTATCCAATACATCATAACTATAAACATCTAAGACACTTCTAATTCTTGTATTAAAGAATTTCCAGAGTTCTTCCCAAAGTTCTTCTTTTGAAAACTTTTTCGAACTTAATAAATCATAGCTAAACTCATATAATTCTTTAAGGTTTAATCTATAGTTATTTTCTATTAAAATTCTAATTATACCAACAGCTTGCCTTCTAAGAGCATATGGGTCTTGTGATCCTGACGCATTTAATCCAACAGCCAAACAACTTACTATTGTATCAAGTTTATCTGCAATTGATAGAATAGAACCATAATCTGATTCTGGCAGGTCCCCATTAGATGAGGTTGGCATATAATGCTCAGATATAGCTTTAGCAATATGATTATCATAGTTTTGTGCTAGAGCATATTTATGACCAATGATACCTTGCAGTTCAGGAAATTCAAAAACCATTTGTGTTGTAAGATCAGCTTTAATGAGTTTTGCTGCTACTGATAAGTCTTCTTCTATTAATCCCATTTCAAGAGACTTATAAATCTTTAGAGCTAGCTTTTCTACTCTTTGCACTTTATCATAATATGAACCAATATCCTCTTGATATATAACAGACTTTAGTTTTTCTGTATAGCTCAATAAAGGTTTTTTTAAGTCTTCATCATAGAAGAACTTAGCATCAGAAAGCCTTGCAACTAATACTTTTTCATTACCCTTCATTACGTTTTCAATATGGTTTGTGTCACCATTTCTAACACCAATAAAAAATGGGAGTAATTGACCAGACTTATCTCGTACTGGGAAATATCTTTGATGATCTTGCATTGGTGTAATTACAACTTCATCAGGAAGGCTCAGATAATCTTTATCAAAGCTGCCAACAAAAGCTGTTGGGTATTCCACTAGGTTGACTACTTCATCTAAAACATGTTTTTTTACTATAGCAGTAAAGCTATTCTCTTTTTCTATCTTGGTTATTTGATCTTGTATAAGTGCTTCTCGCTTGCTTATATCAGCTAAAACATAATTATCTTCTAAAACTTCTAAATAATCAGATGCATCGTTTAGAGATAGTTTTCCTTTTCCTAAGAATCTATGACTCATTGTGAAGTTGCTTGCTTTAACATCAGCATATTCAAAATTAAGGATCTTGTCGTCAAGTAAAGCCACAATCCATCTTATTGGTCTAGCAAACCTAGTATTCAAGCTGCCCCATTTCATTGGTTTTGGGAAATTAAGGGATGATATTAGTTCACTTAAAAGTGAAGGCAATACTTCTATTACATCTTTACCAATTATTTTATTATGTAAATAGAGATAATCCTGATTGCCAACTTGTTCAAAAACAACATCTTCAATACTAGCAGAAAATTTCCGCAAAAACCCCTCTCCTGCTTTAGTCAATTCTCCATTTGAATCTATTGCAATTTTTTTAGGGGGACCTTTAATCTCCTCTACAATGTCAGACTGTCTTTCTGCTAAACCCTCTACAACAAGAGTTATCCTTCTTGGCGTTGAGTAAGTTAGTATTTTATCAAAATCAATATTTGCATCATTAAGTAGTGAAGTAGATTTTTCTCTAATTTGATTCAAAGTAGGATTAACAAAAGAAGCTGGCAATTCTTCTAAGCCAATTTCAAATAATAAATTCTTCATGTTATTCCTCCTCCTGATATTGCTCTAATATTTCTTTTCTTACATTCTCATCTTTTATTAAAGGAAACCCTAAAGCTATACGAGATTCCAGGTAAGATTTTGCACACTCTCTTGAAAGATCTCTAATTCTTCCTATATAAGCAGTACGCTCTGTTACACTTATTGCTCCTCGAGCATCTAGCATATTAAAGTAATGTGAACACTTAAGTGCTTGTTCGTAAGCTGGCAGGACAAGTTTAGCATCGATTAAGCTTTTTGCTTCAGCTTCATGTAGCGAGAATAAGCTTTGCAAAGTATCAATATTAGCATATTTAAAGTTGTATTTTGACTGCTCAATTTCATTTTGCAAGTAAATATCCCCATATGTAAGTTCATCATTCCACATAATTTCATAAATAGAGTCTACATTTTGGATATATGTGGCTAATCGTTCTAGGCCATAAGTGATTTCTCCGCTAACAGGATGACAATCAATACCTCCACATTGCTGGAAATACGTAAACTGTGTGATTTCCATGCCATCAAGCCATACTTCCCAGCCTAGTCCCCAAGCGCCAAGTGTAGGAGCTTCCCAGTTGTCTTCGACAAATCTAATATCATGTTTTTTTGGATCTATTCCAATAGCTCTTAAGCTGTCTAGGTATATCTCTTGAATATTATCTGGAGAAGGCTTTAAAATGACTTGATACTGATAATAGTGTTGTAATCTATTTGGATTCTCACCATATCTTCCATCAGTTGGTCTTCTGCAAGGTTCAATATATGCTGCATTATATGGTTCTGGACCGAGTGCACGCAAAAAGGTAGTAGGATTCATTGTTCCTGCACCTTTCTCTATGTCATAAGGTTGGTGAATTATACAGCCTTGCTCACTCCAGAAATGATCTAATTTTTGAATAAGTTGTTGGAAATTCATTTCTATCCCCTTTATAAAGTTTTTCTAATAATACATTTTAACATATTCTATAGAAACTTTTTAGGCTCTGTAATAATTTGTTGTTATTTATTAGTTTATTAGCTGTATTGATAGAGGAATCTATGTAATTTGATTGAATATATTATAAGGAGGTGTTACATAATGGAACTTAAAGAATGCTTAGAGACAAGACGCAGTATAAGAGGATACAAAGAAGAGAAAATAAGTGATGAAGTTTTAGGGGAAGTGCTTAATGCAGCAAGGATAGCACCTAGCGCTGCTAATAAGCAAAGATGGAAGTTTGTTATAATTGACAAAGATGTCAAAGATTTTGTACCACTATGCAGAGATCAGAAGTTTGTGGGAGAAGCATCACACCTTATTATAGGCTGCGCTACAGAAAAAGATTCAAAGTGGGCTGATGTTGATGTTGCAATTGCATTAGATCATATGACTTTAAGAGCACATGAGCTGGGGCTTGGCACATGTTGGATTGGCGCATTTAGCCCTGAAGAGGTATCTAAAAAAATAGAACTACCTGAAGAAGCTAAGGTTGTGGCAATACTCACTTTAGGGTATCCGTCTAAAGAAGGCGTTATGAGACCAAGAAAACAAGTTTCTGAAATTGTAAGTTTTAATAAGTATTAGCAAGATAAATCTTTTTAATGTATAATAAGCTGGTCAAATAAAGAGAGGTGTTATCTATGGCTCGATTTGTAGACCATCCAGAACATGTACCATGTCCACAATGCAATAAACTGGTCAAAAGAGATGATGTTGAAGTTAATTTAAAACTTAAAGGTGGAACACTTAATATAACAGAGGTGCCTCAGTATGAGTGTGTATGTGGTTTTATGTTTATACCATCTGAGACAGAATCGTTAATTAATGATTTACAAAATGATAAAAGATTAGAAATTAGTAAAAACTCAAAAATTGATTATCATACAATCTTAAACAGAGGTAAAAAAGCCTTAAAAAGAAAATAATTTTGACAATAATTTAGATTGTTGATATAATTAATAGCGCTTTTAGGGGGAGTAGATAGGTGCTGGTGTGCCTACTGGACTTCAAATCCAGCTTCGGGTGTTAAGAGCGTCCGAGGTGGGTTCAATTCCCACATACTCCCGCCAACTTAAGAAATTTGGGCCTTTTTAAAAGGCT
>CAZJHT010000007.1:0-80231 GCA_964546025.1 uncultured Clostridiaceae bacterium | reverse complement strand
GATATTAAAATAAGATTTTCTATATCTGGTTTTATATACCCTCTTATAATACTCTCTTCTACAATAAAGCTAACTGCTTCATCTATATTGGATCCTTTTAGATTGTTCATCTTAAGCAACTCTTTGCCATGTTCATTCAAGCCAATCGCCTTTATAATCTGTTCATTTTCATTAAGGCTTATCTCAATACTTGGATTGATATCAATAGTTAAAACTAAACTTGTTTGATCAAAGTTCAGCATTACTAAGCTAAGCACTAATATAAACACAGCTGCTAACCTAAATAATGGATGATAAATGATACTGCCTTTGTCTTTTTGATCTTCTTTCTTGATATTAATATAGTCTCCAACAGCTAAACCAGGAACTAACTCTCTTTCAATAAACTCGCCAGACTGAGTCATACCTATATATGTATTACTATTTAGTTCGACAACTAGTACTTTCTCTATCATTTATCATCACCCCCTAACGAGTATCCTAAAAAGTCTCTTATACTACTTAACTCTTCGTGGCTAAACACTATTATGAGGGCCAAAATATATTTCTGCCAAGTTTTTATTTGCTTTCTTGATAAGTTCGTTGCTTTTGAAACTTTAGTTGGTGAAACTTTTCCTTTTTTTAGCATTTCATCTACTAAATTTTTGGTTTCCTTTGTTTCAACTAATTTAAACGACTCAATTATCAATTCTTGCCTTGTATCTGTATGTTTGGGACTATTTTTCACCAGTATTTGAAAACTTAAACTGTACTTCTTCAGTACTTTATCAAAAAGCTTTATTGATCTTATTCTATCTAACTTTTCTTGTTCTAGAGAATATTCCTTCATTGAAGACTCCGTCTCATAAGGATGAGTATCTACTTCTAAGTCTTCTGTATCATCAATGCTTATTATTGGATGTCTACTTTCTTTTCTAAAGTAATCTATCAGTCTTCTCTTTATTATAAGGTTGGCAAAACTAGAAAACTTACCTTTATCATTCTCATAATTATCTATGGCTTCATTGAAAGCCATAAGAGCTATACTTAACTCATCATCATTTTCCCAAAAGAGCGGTCTCTTGCAAACTCTCATAGCTGCTCTTCTGACAAAAACTAAGTTTTCCTTAATAAACTCTTCTCTTTTATTATCATCAGTTTTTATTTTATTGTCAAAATTATCCATAGTTTATTGCTCCCAATAAACTATGATTTTATCTAGCTTATAATTTGCTTTTAGATATAGACTATAAGCAACTTTATTATCTGAATACACATGCAACGACACTTTACTAAAGTTTCTTTTAGCTACGGATTCAAATGTATTAAGAACATCTTTTCCAATACCCTTGCCTTACATACTCTTTTTTACAACAATTTGTTCTAAATATAAAGAGTCTTTACTTGGATAAGCAATTACAATAGCATTTAGATTTTCATATGAAAAAGAAAAATTGCTTTTCTTTAGTTCATCGATTTCTTTAAGTGTGTAAGTAGTGTCTGATACTTCATTTTTTATAACTTGCAAAATTTCATCAGTAGGAAAGCAACTTAATGATTCTAATTCTAGCATTTGCTGATTAGATACATCACATGGGTTAAGATCTTTAATCAACTGATGATGCTCTCTCTTTATTTTAAATCCACTTTCAGATAAAGCTTCATTTAAACTATTACTGGTCTTTAGGCCTATGTATCTAGATCCTTCCTTTATATATGATAATAGTTCCATATAATTATCATAAGAATCACTTCTTGAATATATTACTTTAATACGCTTTTCATCAAGCGTTATGTATCCATTTTTATCACTTGTTAAAAAAACTAAATTATTACCTAGTAAATACTTAGCAGTATTTTCATCCAGAGCAGTAATAAATCTATCTTTTTGAGCATGCTCATTACTAAGCTGACATATTGCACTAATTTTTTCACTTCTCATCTATTACTCCCCCCCCTATAAACTAATTTTTTTATTTTTTACACCTTTTTTATCACTATAACTTAAATAAATACACCTTAACAACTCTTAACAATAATATACCATAGCATACTAAAAGATTATACAGTGATTTTACGGTACAAATGATTGTTTTTTAAATAATCTTAATGATATAGACACATTTAACAAACTAAAAAGACATAATAAATACTTATGCATAATTGATTAATTATATATTGATATCTTTAATTTAGGATATATAAAATTTGTTATTATAACAATAAACTTTTGACTTTTTCAGATACTACAAGTTATAATAAGTTGATTATAAATTCAATAAAATGAATATTTGATGTATATATTAAATTTATATAGAGGAGGTGTTGGGTTTGAAGAGTATATTTTTAGCTTACTTTGCATTTGTAATGCTAATTTGGACATTTTTAACCACTGAACTTATTAGTTTAAGTACAGCAATTGGCATAGCTTTAGCTATCGGAGCAGGTTTAACAGTTATTAAAGCACTATCATATTATCTAAAAGCTACTGGTTTTGATAATGTCTTAGAAAAACCGCAAAGATTTTATTCTGTTTTTCAAAGCTTTTTTGCACTATTTTTGTTTATTCCTTATTTTTTCTTTTTAATACTTAAATCAGCGATTAATGTTATTTGGCTTGTTTTTACGCCTCATGATGTAAAACCAGGCATAGTTGAATACAAGACAAGCTTAGATGATCCCTACTCTATAACCCTTCTTGCTAGCTTAATAACACTCACACCTGGAACAATGACGATTGATTATAATGTTGCCGATAGCAATTTGTTTGTACACGCTTTATGTATTAGAGATAGAGACGACCGGATATGTATGGAAAGTGACATTGAACACTTAGAAGATTGGGTAAGGAGGATATTAACATGGTTATAGCAGCAATGATGCTTTTACTTCTGTCTGCTTTTATTTGTTTTTTCAAACTAATATATGCACCAGATACAGCTATTAGAATTGTAGCAACTGATGCATTAGGTTTAATGCTTGTAATTATCCTAGCCCTACTTGCAGTAATTATGGATGCAAATTATGTTTTTGATATAGCAATAGTTTATTCAGTATTGATGTTTGTCGATATCCTAGTTATAGCAAATTACTTTGAGAAGAGGATGATTGGCAAATGATATTCTTTGGAGAATTTCTTATATTAATAGGAAGTATAATATGCTTTTTAGGGGCTGTTGGGATTGTAAGGTTTCCTGATGCATATACTAAACTTCATGCAGGCACTAAATGCTTAAGTGCAGGTGGCACATTAATCTTTTTAGGAATTATAATCGCTTATTCTGGTAATAATTTAGGTATAATCCCTAAAGTCTTATTGCTTATTATTTTCTTTTACTTTTCAAATCCAGTTGCAACCCAAGCTTTGGCAAGGGCTTGTTATCGCAGAAGAATTGGGCATATTAATACAGTCGTAGATGAGTATGAAGGGTATATTTATTATAGTGAGGAGCATAGAAATGGAACTAATTAACCTTGTTTTATTGATTCTATTAATAATCTCAGGAATTGGCGCTATGACTTTTAAAAATATAATCCATAGTATACTTGCTCTTAGTGCATTTAGCATTGCTCTTACTGTAATCTTTGCTTTACACCGTGCTCCTGATGTTGCAGTAGCAGAGGCTTCTGTTGGAGCTGGTTTAACTACTGGGCTTTTTATTATCGCAATTTCTAATACAATAGGAGCAAAATCTGATGAGTAAAACAAGAATAGCACTATTAAGTATTATAGTTTTAGTTGTTATTATTTTTTCGTTTATGCTGAACGTAAAAGACTTTGCATATTATGGGAATCATAATGAAACGAGTTTATATTATGTAACTGAAGGTGTTAATGATACAGGCGCAGTCAATATCGTAACTGCAATTTTATTCGATTATAGAGGTTTTGATACACTTGGAGAAGCTATTGTTTTGTTTTGCGTGGCAAGTGCTATAAGTATGCTTTTTGCCTCAAGAACAGCTCCTAAAAAGAGTGCAGAACTGTCTATTTTAGCCAGAGCTGCATCATTGCTCTATAGTCCATGCATAATAATCTTTGGAGTTTATATTATTATCCATGGTCATCTATCACCTGGTGGAGGATTCCAAGGTGGAGTAATTTTAGCTTCAGTTGTATTGATTCATTTGGTTGTGTTTGGCGAAAGTACAGTGGTAAGGCATCTTGACTATAAAAAGCTTGCTGTAATTGAAAGTTTTAGCTTGCTTTTGTTTATAGGAATTGGACTAATACCAGTATTAACAGGTAATGCTTTTTTAACTAATTTGCCTAGTCTTTTTCCTAGAGGAATCCCCGGAGAACTATTCTCAGCAGGAAATATAGGTCTATTGAATATAGCAACCGGTTCTAAGGTTGCAGCAAGTGTAGCAGTTATCTTACTTAATATGATAAAACGCGTTGAGGAGGATGAAATATAATGCCAGGAACCTTAATAGCAGTTTTAGTTTTACTAATAATAGGAATCGTAGCATTAATCTTAAACACTAACTTGTTTAAGATGATTATGGCCTTAACTATAATTGAAAGTGCAGTTTTGCTTTTTGCTGTAAGTGGTGCATATATTAAAGGTGCTGGAGCCCCATTGGCTGATATAAATGAAAATATGGTAAATCCTTTACCACAAGCTTTAACGCTTACTGCAATTGTAATTGGTGCAGCTACTACTGCAATAGCACTTAGTTTAGTCATAAAAATATATAAGCACACAAAATCTGTTTCATCTGAGGATCTAACAAGATTAAAAGGTTAATCTCTTTTAATTAAAAGGAGAAAACTATGGTATTTACAGTTCTAGCACCGCTAATAATAGCTATTCTAATAGGTGTCTTTTATAGAGAAAAGAAGGGTTTTTGGCTCACACTAGCTTCTATTACTTTTATAGCGAATATAGTTCATTGTTTTTATTCATTGCTTTATAATTCATTACCTATTATATATAACTTAGGTGAATGGGGAGCAAATCTTGGGATTGTTTTAGTTTTTGACCAAGTTACTGTGACAATGCTCCTAGTTTGGAACTCATTATTTCTTGCCATCTTGTGTTATTGCCATGGTGAAAGCAAAGATAATGATTTCAAGTTTTATATGCTCATAATGATAATGCTATTTGCTTTAAGTGGATGGGCTGTCACAAACGATTTATATAACATGTTTGTATTTATAGAAATAGTATCTATTATATCTTATGCTCTAGTAGCATATACTAGAACAAGAAATTCGCTTGAAGCTTCAATCAAGTACCTGTTTACCGGTTCTATAAGCAGTGTTTTAATACTTATTTCTATTTTAATTATTCACTTTAGTACAGGGGAACTCAATATCACATTGGCTATGGCTAAGTTTAGCAATTTGCCACTACCTACTCAATTTATAACATGGGGAATGCTTTTAACAGGCTTTTTATCAAAAGCAGGTGCTGCCCCAATGCATTATTGGTTACCAGATGCTCATGCTAGTGCTAAAACTGGGGTAAGCGCACTTTTGAGTGGTATTGTTATAAAACTAAGTTTATTATCACTCTATAAACTTATGGCTAGCTCAGATTTATTGCCTGGATTAAATCAATCAATTACAACAGTCTTAATAGTAATTGGTGCATTCTCAGTAATACTTGGTCATTTAGTTGCTTATAGACAAACAAATATTAAGAGACTTCTAGCATATTCTTCAATTGCTCAAATTGGCTATATTATCATGGGACTTAGTTATTCTATTAGTTCAAAAGCGGGTGCACTGTATCATACTATAAACCATGCTTTTTTGAAAACGGCTTTATTTTTTAGCGCAGGACTACTAGCAAGGTATAGTAATAGTTTAGAGATTGAGTCTTTACGAGGAACAGGGAGAAAAAACCCCATCGCCTCCACTCTCTTTACAGTTGCTGCTTTAGGTATGATTGGTATTCCCCCGATAAATGGCTTTAGTAGTAAATGGGCTATAATGAAAGGATTACTTGCAGAACAAGCTGTTTTAATATCGCTTGTAATACCACTGGGTACAATTTTAGCTACACTTTATTATGTAAAGATATTACTAATTTTATTTGACAAGAAAATTGATTTACCTGACATTAAGTTTTCAAGACTTAAAGCTATAGCAGTGTCACTAGTCATGTTTGGAATCATATCAACTAGCATATTTGCTCCATTGATTTTATCTTTATTTGGAGTTTAGATGATTAGATAAAGGAGATATTAATTTGCTGATAACTATCCTATTACCTTTAATTACAGCTTTAATTATAGGGCTATTAATAAAACTGAATAAGAACCAATGGCTAACCATAAGCTTGGCTGCTATTTTAGCAAATATAATTATACTATTATATTCTTTTGTAACAGAATCACTCCCAGTTTTATATAGGATGGGTCAATGGGATAGTGCCCTAGGAATAACACTTGAGTTTACTCACTGGGGAATAGTATTTTTAATCTCATTTAATATTTTAGTAGCAATAGCACTTCTATATGCTAGGTCTTATGAAAACCTAATGCGCCCTAAGTTTTTCTTATTTGTTATGATGCTACTATTTTCCGCTTCATCTTGGGTTGTTACACAAGATATGTTTAACATGTATGTATTTCTAGAGATAAGTTCCGTCTTAGCTTATGCATTAGTAGCTTATAAGGATTCTAAGTTTTGCATAGAAGCTGCTCTAAAATATGTTTTTACTGGAACTACTGGTGGGGTTTTAATTCTAAGTGCGATCTTAATTGTATATTTTAATACTGGACACCTAAATATAAACTTAGCAATGGCTGAATTTGCAAATGCAGAAATAACAACGCAATTAATCTTTTGGGCTTTAATGATTGTTGGTTCTTTAACAAAAGCAGGTGCAGTGCCAATGCATTTTTGGCTTCCTGACATTTATATGAGTGCTGCAACTCCAGTAAATGTGCTTTCAAGTGGAATTATCATTAAGCTAAACATAATAACACTTTACAAAATTTTCAGCGCTGCACAGCTAAACGATGCTTTACTTAACACATTAAATACAGTCCTTTTAACTATTGGTGTTATATCAATTCTATGGGGACACTTAACGGCTATACGGCAAAAAGATTTGCGTAGGATGTTAGCTTATTCGTCAGTAGCACAGATTGGATATATCGTAATAGGCTTGTTTTATTCACCTTTGGCATTAACAGGAGCCTTTTTGCATATAATTGCTCATAGTTTCTTAAAGGGCTTATTATTCTTTTCTGTTGGCTTGATGGGAGGACGCTCTATAAGTGATGTTAGAGGTATTGCATATAAATCAAAACTTCCTGCTATTGCTTATACAATAGGAGCTATTGGACTTATTGGAATACCTCCATTTAGTGCATTTAGTAGCAAGTGGTTAATAGTAAGAGGATTATTACAATCACAAATGCTACTTCCTGCTTTAGTATTGCCACTAGGCACAGTATTATCAATTATCTACTATCTAAAAGTATTAAGTTCGATTTGGGCAAGAGAAGAAACTGTTACTACTGTAAAGAAAGATAAATTTGCTCATGCTGCAATAATACTTACTATTTTCATGGTAGCTGTTACTTCAGCATTAGCACCAATGTTACAGAATATTTTCTTAGGAGGTTTGTAGATGGAAATTATTATTCTAATGCTTATTATTTTATCATTAGCTTTATTCGATCTAAAATTTAATAAACCTCTAACCAGTTTGGTAGCTGCAACTGTCATGGTAGCTGCAACTGTTTTGATAAAGCCAGGGACAACCTTTATTGTGCCATTTATGGAAAGTGCATTATTTACATTTAATTCAAATGCATTAGAGTTTTTAAGAATTATTGCAATTTTATATTTTGTCTTAATACCTTCTTCCTTTGAATATTATGACGGGAAGAAAACAAACTTTTACACTCTTGCTACATTCTTACTCTTTGCAATGCTTGGTGTAGCTGTTTCAAATACTTGGTATGGAATGATGACCTTTTGGGAAATGATAACAATAATTGGTTTTTTATTAGTATTTCCAAGTAATAAAGAAGTTGCAAGAAACTATCTTATTATTCAGCTAATAGGTGCTGGGCTTCTCCTATTTGCTATGACTAGAACTATAGGAATAACAGGTAGTCACTACTTAAGTGAGGTACCAAAAGAGTTATACATGCTTTTCTTAATTTCGATGGGTTTCAAGTTTGGTATTGCTGGTGTGCATTTTTGGTTACCAGAAGCTCATGGAAGTGCCGCAGCTCCTGCTAGTGCTTTGCTTTCAGGGATTATGGTTAAAATCGGACTTTTTGGAATATACAAAGTTGGTGTAATAAATTATAGACCATTTCTTATATTTGGATTTATTATGATTTTCTGGGGTGGTTTTAGAGCAATAATTGAAAAGGATGTTAAGCGTATTCTAGCATTTTCGACTATTAGTCAAATGGGACTGGGTACAGTACTTTTTGCTAGTGGTGTAGATGAGCTATTTAGTGTATTTATGGTTTTTGTTATCCATCATGGATTTGCCAAGGTTTCCCTCTTTTTGCTTGCAGGATTCTTTGAAACATGTGCTGGAAGTAGGAATATTGAAGAACTTCGAGGAATTGGTTATTATCATCCAGAAATAAGATGGTTGTCTGTTGTACTTACAGCCTCTATGGCTGGAATACCTCTAACTTATGGATGTTTGGCTAAAACTTTAGTAAAAACAGCAATTTATTCATTTGAAGCAAATGCTCTAATGCTAGCTTCTGGGATATTCTCTATAGCATATATGGGAAGACTAGTCTATTATTTTTGGGGGTCTAAAAACTCAAAAGAACCAAAAGGAAGATTTTGCTTCCCATTACCACTTAGAATCAATGGGATTATATTAATCGTTTTAGCGACACTTCCATTTTGGGGTTTACATTTAACTACTTTACCAGCTACTAGGGCTTGTGTTTATAATATCCCGTCTCTTATAGAGGCAGTAATGTCAATGCTAGTTGCTTCAGTACTAATTTATATAGAAGTCAGGTACCCTTTAGATGGTATCAACCACTTCTTATATGATAAATATAAAGGGTTTGAAGTCTTTATAGGAAACTGTGGGGATAAAATAGGATGTGCTTTACAAAAATTGCACACAGGGAAGGTTAATGATTATATTTTGGCAATACTTGTTTCATTAGCAGCCGTATTGATTTTTATGTGGAGTCAACTATTATTATAGAATAATAAAAAATCTGGGAGCTATCTCTATAAAGATGGCTCCCTTCATTAATTATACTTATTACATTAGCACATTTCGCTCATAAGCTTCCTGAAATTGAGTATAGATTACTTCTGCTAAATCATCAGGCAAAATGTCTTTGCCATTTTTGATCCACTCCACTAAAATACTTATAGCTAAATTCTTTCTGCTAGCTACAAAGTAACCAAAATGCTCCGTAATTTCACCATCTGACAAACTATCTTTATCAATCAAATTAGCATACATATTTCCCATAGCATCTAGTAAAACTTCGTAGTATCTTGCATGTACAAGTAATTCAATAAGCTCACTATCTTCATAGAAGAATCTTAAAAAAGGTTTTAAGAACAATTGATGCCCATCAAACTTCTCACTTGCATAATACTCTTTAATGCTTTTTGCTAACTCTTCAAATAATTGATCCGTTGCAAGTTTTAGAACATCGTGGAGATTATCAAAATTTCTATAAAAAGTTGATCTGGCTACTTCTGCTTTTTCTACTACCTCAGTAATAGTTATCTTCTCAAACTCTTTTTCATGCATGATATCCGCTAGGGCTTTATATATGAGCTTTTGTGATAATACTGCTCTCTTATCATTTATTTTTCGATACATTATAATGTCACCTGTCCTTTATAATCTAGAATTATTGACTATTACACCCTAATTATATAGTATTGTCGATTAGGGTACAAACGTTTGATTCGAAAAAATCCCAAAATTTACTTAAATTTTAAATAAACATTAAAAAACTTATAAAGGAGTGGTTTTTTATGGACAAAAGATTAAATATTCTCGAAAAAGCACCCATTCCTAAAGCTGTCTTTAGTATGGCACTTCCATCAATTATTGGAATGCTAGTAATGGCTATATATAATGTTGTTGATACAATGTTTGTTGCTTGGCTTGGAACAAATGCAACAGGTGCCACTCAGATTGTTTTTCCACTTATGATGATAGCTGGTGCTATTGGACTAACACTAGGCATTGGTGGTGGCTCATATATATCAAGGTTACTTGGTAAAAATGATCATGAGAAGGCAAATCAAGTAGTATCTACTGTTTTTGTAACTGCAATTATCCTAGGTGTAGTTTTTTTAGTCATAGGATTGATTTTTTTAGAGCCTATTTTAGACATTCTAGGGGCAACTGGTGGAATTAGACCCTTCGCAAAAGATTATGCTTCATACATTTTATTCGCTTCTGTAGCCCAGATAGTAAATATGGCACTTAATAATATGCTTAGAGCTGAAGGTAGCGCTAAAAACTCTATGTTTGGTATGATGGCTGGTTCTATACTCAATATTATACTAGATCCAATTCTTATTTTTGGCCTTAATATGGGGATTCAAGGAGCTGCTATAGCTACTGCTATATCTCAAGTTGTCACAACTTTTATTCTAACTTACCAATACTTATCAAGGCGTAGTGTATTAAGATTATATCTGAAAAAAGTAAAATTCGAGCTAGACATGTACAAAGAGATTTTAGTTATTGGCACACCATCTTTCTTTAGACAAATCTTTGTTAGTATATCTACTGGCTTAGTAAATAACGCAGCTGTAACATACGGGAGCGCATCTACAGTGGCTGCAATAGGCATAGTAATGAGAACAATGATGCTTATTATGTATGTAATCTTTGGCTTATCGCAAGGTTTTCAACCTATTGCTGGGTATAACTATGGCGCAGGCAACTTTGACAGATTAAAAGAAACTCTCAAATTTACTATGAAAGCTAGTTTTATGATAGCTTTAGTCTTTAGCTTAATTTTTCTTTTCTTTGGAGAAGTTATATTCATGATTTATAGGCCTGCACCTGATGTACTAGAAATTGCTATGGAATTCTTAAAGTATTATTTAGTGTCATTAGTGCTTATGAGCATTTCAAATGTAATAGCTACTTATTATCAAGCTTTAGGAAAAGGATTCCAAGCTTTTATACTATCAATATCAAGACAAGGTTTGACCTTTGTGCCAGCAGTTTTGATACTACCAAGATTCTTTGGAGTTTCAGGTATTTTCCTTGCACAACCTGCTGCAGATTTTATTACTTTGGTTATAACTATTGGTTTGTATTTTGTAACAGAAAAGTCTCTTAACAGAAAAGCAAATTCTTTAATACTTGAAACTGATTAACATATCTTAAAGCACTAACAAAAACTTGTTAGTGCTTTTCTATTGTTCGGCTTTAGTGCCATTATTTTATTTCGCTTAACTAAATATCATTAATAGTTCGCTTATCAGTAAACAATATGGGAAATTTCCTTGAAATTTTACCTTTTTTTTATTATTCTTGATTGCATGAAACATAAATATGATTTAAAATAAGGGAAATAGCCCTTTATGGCTTTATTGAGTAAAACAAATTATCTGCAAATAAGACTGCTACATTATTAGTACTTCTTATATCGCCTTTCAATATTTGTTTAAACCAGATTATAATTTTCCAGATTAACTTTTTATTATTATTTCTAATTTTCTGGGAAAATACTTGTTAGTTAAAATTATTGTTAAACTGTTTGTAACTTCAAGCAAAAGAGGTGTTTGAATGGAAGCTTGTATCGACAAGTTGGAGAAGTTACCCGTACCACAAGCGATTATGAACATGGCCATACCTTCAATAATTGGTCTGCTTGTTATGGCCATATATAATATAGTAGACACAATGTTTGTAGCATGGCTTGGAACTGAAGCTACAGGGGCAGTCCAAATTATCTATCCCTTGGTAGTTTTGTCAGGTGCTATTGGTATCACCCTAGGAATTGGTGGAGGTTCACTAATATCAAGACTTCTTGGTAAGAACCAGCCAGAGAGAGCTAATAAAGTTGTTTCATCAGTATTCTATGTCTCAATAGGTGTTGGATTATCTTTGACGCTTTTTGGCTATTTATTCTTAAATCCAATGATTAGAATCTTGGGTGCAACAGATGAGATAGCTCCTTTTGCTAAAGATTATGCATCGTTTCTGCTTTTTGCTGCAGCAGCACAAATCATAAATCAGTCACTTAGCAATATGCTTAGAGCTGAAGGAAGTGCAAAGATTGCAATGGTAGGAATGCTTTCAGGGGCAATACTGAATATTATACTAGATCCAATTTTCATTTTTGGTTTTGGTCTTGGAATCAAAGGAGCAGCATTGGCAACTACTATTTCGCAGTTTGTATCAACTGCTTTTCTAGTTTACCAGTTCACTTCAGGCAGAAGCATGCTAAAGATAAGTAAGAGATATATTTGTAAAGAAAAGAGTCTATACCATTCTGTTTTTACAGTTGGCACCCCATCCTTCTTTAGACAGATACTAACTGGCTTATCAATTATATTAATAAACAACGCAGCTGTACTTTATGGTGACGCTATTGGCGTTGCTGCAGTTGGTATAGTTTTAAGAACAATGATGATTATTATGTATGTAATTATGGGTCTTAGTCAAGGCTTTCAACCTGTCGCAGGTTATTCTCATGGTTCAGGCAATCTATCAAGACTTAAAGAGTCCTTTTATTTCACTCTTAAAGCAAGCTTCTTGATAGCTGCATTTTCTGGTATTATTTTCTATTTATTTGGAGACATTATTTATTCTATTTATAAACCTGAACCAGAAGTTTTAGCTCTAGCTATAAGGGCAAGTAATTACTATCTATTCTCATTGTTACTTATGAGTATTACCAATGTGATAGCAACTTATTATCAAGCTCTAGGACATGCAAAAAATGCATTTATTCTATCAATAACAAGACAAGGAATTGCCTTTGTACCAGCAATTATGTTACTTCCAAGATTCTTTGGTTTATCAGGAGTGATTTTTACTCAACCTGTAGCAGACATAATTACACTTACAATTTCAACATTACTATTTTTAAGCACAGAAAAAGAATTACTAAGCTTAAAACTTGAACCTAAAAAAGGACTACCTTTATGATAGTCCTTTTTATTATTTTTTATACTCATGGTGGTATTCCTATTTTATATTAGACATCACTTAGTGTATACTAATACCAGCAAAAAAAAGTATGGGGGTGATTCTATTGGGGAGTTGCAATTTGAACAAGTAAGAAAAATATTGCAAGAATTGATTGAATCTAAAAGCTTTATAAAAACAGCCAAAGCGCTGTCAGAATTGGCTGCTGTTGAAGCAGCTGAGTTACTTGAAGAGTTGGTTGAAAACCCGGCAGAGATATTAATTATTTTCCGCCTCCTACCCAAAGACTTCTCTGCAGAGGTATTTGCATTTTTAGAACCAGAACAACAAGAAAGCGTTGCTAGCGCTGTATCAGATGAAGAGCTAAAGCATCTTATAAATGAACTAGCATTTGATGATAAGATTGACTTCTTTGAAGAGATGCCCGCTAATCTTGTGACGAAAATGCTTTCACTGACAAATATCCAAGAACGCAAATTAGTAAATCAATTTCTAAACTACCCTGAGAGTTCTGCAGGTAGTCTAATGACTATTGAATTTGTAGAGCTTGTAGAGGACATGACAGTTAAAGAAGCACTCCGACACATTCGTAATGTCGGCGAAGACATGGAAACTATATATACCATATTTGTAAAATCAAAAAATAGAAAGTTATCTGGAGTAGTTTCTCTAAGAGAGCTTGTGATAGCTGATGAAAAAGCTATAATTAAAGATATCTGTCATGACAATGTTATTTATGCTTACACAACTGACGACCAAGAAGAAGTTGCAGAGATGTTCAAACGTTATGACTTCATTACAATTCCAGTTGTTGATAACGAGCAACGTTTGGTTGGTATCATTACAGTAGATGATATTCTTGACGTAGTTGATGTAGAAAACACAGAGGACTTTCATAAAATGGCAGGTATCTTGCCACTTGAAGAAGAGTATGGAAAAACTTCAATTTTCAATGAAGCAAAAAGTAGATTTTTATGGCTTCTAATTCTAATGATTGGTGCGACTTTTACTGGAAGTATAATTCAACGTTATGAAGAAGTATTGGTTTCTGTTGTAATTTTATCAAGCTTCATACCTATGCTGATGGATACTGCAGGAAATGCAGGCGCACAATCATCAACAGTTGTAATTAGAAGTTTGTCACTTGGAACAGTTGACGTCAAAGACTTCTTTGTTATTGTCTGGAAAGAGTTTAGAGTAAGTTTGTTAGTAGGCCTATTCTTAAGTGTCATTAATTATTTGAGAATTGTTTTTCTTTTGAGAATGGATGCTATGGTAGGACTAGTTGTTAGCTTAACCCTTTTTCTGGTTATTTTAATGGCGAAAACTTTAGGCGGAATATTACCTGTTGTTGCAAAGACTATTGGTATTGACCCCGCTGTGATGGCTAGCCCTTTGATAACAACCATTGTTGATACACTTGCATTAATAGCATATTTTCAGATAGCAACACATTTATTGGCAATCTAGTTACTAAAAGAATTCATAGGAGCTATGCCCATGAATTCTTTTTTTGTATAATAAAACAGAAAGGAGATTTAATAAATGAAAAAACCCCTTATTATCTTATTAATGTTAACCCTAGTCTTTATGGTAGCTTGTTCTAATGATCAAGCAGCTGAGAACAACCAAGGCAATTCTGATGCAAAAACACCAAGTGAGACGCCTAGTGCTCCAGTTGACGATCCAACCGACCCAGAAGAACCTACAGATGATACTAAAGAAATTAATATGCAAAACTATACTCTGACAGTGCCAAGTAATTATGAACTACTGAAAGGTGGGCATGATGGCATTAGATACCATAATGCTGTACTTAAGCCTAAAGGATCTGTAGCTTATGAAATTGAACTAGAGTATGGTATATTTTTTATTAATAATATTGAAGAAAGAAAAACTACAATAATGCTTGAATATGGTGCTAGTGCAATGGATGTCTCTACAGATGAGTTCAAACAAAGTGGTACTGCTTATTCATACACCTTTGATCATTCTTCTAGAGGCACTGTATTAGCAATTGAGTTGGTTACTGGAACTAATCCTATTTACTATATGCGAGGCTTCATTGATGTCTTTGACGATCAAGGATTGAGTGACCCACAACTGGTTTTAAGAAACTTTATAGCAAGCAATATAACTATGGTAGAGATTAAAGCAGACTAATAAAAAGGTCTGTGAGAAAGCAAATTTAGCTTCTCACAAACCTTTTTTCTATTTTATAAGGAATAGGTCGTCTTGTGGTTTAATTAAGTACTTAGCGCCACTTTCGGTAACCACAGCCATCTCCTCTACTGATATCAGCCTTTCTCCTTCTGGGGTGTCCCAAGCAAAGAATCCATCAAATGCAAATGTTTGTCCAGGCCTTAAAAGCCTTAAAGAATCCTTAGGTGGAACATCTCTTTGACCTCCTGTAAGAGCTGGCCCTATATCATGAGCAAAGAACCCAACAGGGTGTCCAGTTCCCCATCTTACTTGTTTCGATCCACTTTCTTTCATCCACTCTCTTTGCGCAGAATCTACTTCATACCCAGACACTCCAGGCTTCATTGCAGCTAAAGCTATTCTGTGACCCTTTACTGCTACTTCCCATTTGAATAAGTCTTCTTCTGGGACTTTTGTTTTGCCTTTTGGCAAAACATAAGCAAATCTTTGATAATCAGTACACCATGTATCAAAAACTTTAATACCAAAGTCTGTTTGGATGAAATCTCCATAGTTAATAACTTTGTCACTAGCTCCTGCATGACCTCTTGCTACACCAGAATTAACTGCTGGGTTATGGTTTTCAGACCATGCATCTCCTACTTTTAGCTCATCCATCTTTTTTCTAATATAACTAGCAACTTCAGCATCAGTTGTTTTCCCTGGTATAATTTTGCTATACGCATCAAGTTGAATTTTTACTGTAAGCTCTCCAGCTTGCCTCATGATTTCAACTTCTTCTTCAGTTTTTATTGAGAGCCATTCACTTACTAAACTCTCTGCAGATATTATTTTACTACTAAGATCACTTCCCAGTGCTTTTTCAATATCTTGTCTTTGAGTATATGATAAACCATCTGCTATATTCTTCTCTGCACTATTAAGTGCTATGTTCTTTGGATTAATTTGTCTAAGTCTTGCTGCCAGATCATCATAAATTGTAGATGGATCCTCTAGAGCGATAATCTCTTTATGAACAGCCATGTCTCTTAAACCAACAACTTCACCCCAAGGGCTAAATGCTACTGAATGCACTTCCTTATCCTTCTTCTCAAATAAGATAGCTAAAGGTCTACCTGCATTCTCCCCTCCAACGTGCTTTGCTAGTGGATCATTTGCATTTTCCCGACAAATTATCACCCATGTATCTACATCTGCGTATTCCATTGCCTTAGGTAGTAGTTCATTAATTCTTTTCCTTCTAATTTCAGGCCAAGGATTCTTCATATCTATAAGTGGATTTTTCATTATAGTCCTCCTATTATTTATTCATACAACTTAATTTAACATGATAGCAGAGCAAAGTAAACTAAAAAACTCTTGACATTTTTAAATACTTATATATACTATTTACCTAGACAAACTAGTGCCTAGTATGGCAAAGCACTTTTATAAGAAAGGCGAAGTGAAATGAATAGCCCTAGCAAAGAATTACTGAGAGGAACTCTTGAAATGCTTGTACTCAGCCTTCTAAGCAAAGAAGAGTCTTATGGGTATGAAATAATTAGTACCGTTAAAGATTTGACAGAAGGCATAATAGAACTAAAGGAAGGATCCTTATATCCTGTCCTATATAGGCTAGAAGATGCAAGTTTGATAGAGAGCTTTTGGCAAGCAAAAGGAAGAGGAAACCCTAGAAAGTATTACAAACTAACTGAGACTGGCAAGCAAAAAGAGCAAGAGCTAATTGCCGAATGGAAGAGCTTCACTGTTCAAATTAACAATATTTTAGACTGGAGTGATAAAGATGAATAAAAAAGTTGATTCGTATATAAATAGTGTCATGAAAGAGATATATCTAAAAAAAAGGTTTAAAAAGAAAATTAAACTTGACCTATATAGTCATATTATGGAGGCTGCTGAAGATAATGAAATAAATCAAATTTTAGAGAATATGGGTCATCCACATACATTAGCAAAAGAGATGATGGAAAATTACAGTGATAATTTTGAGGCTATGGGTACGTTAAACGCTGTACTTTATGGGTCTAAAGTGAGAAACTTTGAAATTAAATCAGATAAAATGGTAGGCTCTTACCCACTTATACATGTTGCTATGGGTTATGATCAAGAAACTGGAAGAAGAAAAGTTGCTAAAGGAGCAATCGCTATTGGAGATTTGTCCATTGGACTTCTTTCATTTGGTGCACTATCCGCAGGATTATTTTCTTTTGGGGCGTTTTCTCTTGGAATACTGAGTATTGGCGCCGTTACTTTTTCACTTTTGTTTAGTATTGGAGCAGTTGCAATTAGTTTATTAGTTGCTATTGGCGCTGTTGCCATAGGAGGTTTATTTGCTATTGGAGCAGCAGCGTTATCACTTTTTAATGCAATTGGTGAAGAAACTTTTGTCTTGTTTAGTGAAAGCACATCTAGCAATGGAACCCTTACGACTATAAAATTTTCACTGATATTTCTATTAGTTACTCTCCCTCTTTTACTGTATAACTTTCTAAAATCACACTTTAATAAAACAATTGAATAAGCTATAAAAAAGGAGATCTCTATTTGAAGAAATCTCCTTAATATTTTCCTATTATCTTAAATTTGCTGATTAAACTTGTTAATTTTAAAGCCTTCATCATAGCTTGCTATTGTTATTCCCCCAGCACTACCTCTAAAGCTAATGCTTTTAGCAATATTAATATCTTCTGAAATAAAACTTCTTATCAAAAAGTTTATAGCTCCTCCATGACTTACTATTATCACATTTTCATTTCTTTTTATGAGTTCTTGTCTTACACTACTCATTCTTATATATAAATCATAGTTTGACTCTGCACTAGGGAAAGGTTTATAACTAAACATATCTTCTGTTTCTTTGGTTTTATATTCATTAAACCAACTTACTGATTTACCTGTAGCTTCCCCCAAATCTACTTCTCTTAATTTTTTGCAATAACTGACTTTCAAATTAAGTTTTCTTGATATAATTTCAGCCACTTGTTTTGCTCTCATTAAATCTGAAGATATTAATTTAAAATCTTGCAAATCCAATGTGTCAAGATAATTCGCAATACTAATTGCATCACTTACTCCCTTGCTAGTTAACTCCCAATTGGTATGAGCGCCTATCATTTTATTAGTATGATGAACTGACTGAGTATGCTGGATTATAATTAACTGCATTTTCTAATTAAACCCTCCTTGAAACATAAATATCTCTATCTCTCCATCAAGTAAATCTTCTAAACTATGTTGATACCGATAAATATGAGGGCTACTTAACTGTACAATAATCTCAAGCTCAATACTTAAGTCGTCTCCATAATTTAGTAGCTCGTCTTTATCAATAACTGCAATATAATTACCATTAATTTCATCTGCCCTGAAAGTTCTCATTGCAAGATTACTGGATTGCTCGTAAGTAACATGCGTCTTTTCTGATACTAGAAGGTAAATTAGTTGTATCTCTGCTTGACCTGATGGCTCAAACTCAATAATTATATCCCCTGCATTACTTTCTTTTGCAGATGCTGTGATCTTACTACCTACCTGAGCTAAGTATAAAACGTCCTTATAAGCAGTTACAGCTTCGCTTCCTTGAATCTGTAAGATGCTATAATCATAATCTACACTTTCAAGTTCTATAATTTGGAGATAATGCTTAAAAATCTTATCTCCATTGATTAGGATCCTTCATTGAAAAATATTACTCTTTATATAAGTATACCTCAACTTCGCTAGTTTTAATTTCCTCTAGATATAATCTAGATACAAAATATCCTGGAGTTTCTAACTCTACATGAACTTGAAGCTCTACTTGTTCATTTCCTAAAGCACTCATCATATCACTGCTAATCGTAACCACATAATTATTATCTTCTTCTTGTGCATATAAAACTAACGACTCAGCTTGCTCTCCTTGGGATGATAATATTGGCTTTTCTAAATATACAACAATTCTTTGTACATTTGCATCTCCTGAAGGTAAAAATAATACTTCTGTATCTCCATTACTTTTTTCAGTGGCACTTACCGTAAGCTTTGAGCCAACATTTGATAAGTTTAAATTACCATAATAAGCAGTAAGAATTTCTTCTTCATATATTTGTGCGATTATGTAAGTATAGTCTTTATTCTCTAGCTCTAATCTAGCAAAGTACATAAGAGGCGAAATTTCATTTAATAGAACTTGCTCAAACTGCTCTCCGTCTTGTCCATATAAGACCATAAGTTTAGTATTTGGCAATCTATAACTCATATCAACAGTAAACTCTATTTCAACTTCACCATCTTCAAAACTAATTATCTCTCTATTAATAGTCGTAACGCCTGTTTCAAGCGAACTAAACTGGCTATAATATGACGGTGTACCAGGTATATGAACTGGCAAGCTAAAGACTCTATTTTCTATCACATTGATTTTCTCAATTAAATAGATGTTTGATCCGACTAATACTACTACTAAAAGCAACATAATCACATTGTATATTTTTTTCATTTGAATCTCCTTATAATTAAATAGACATATTCCAAACTACTTAGACGTAGTAGTTTTTGGTTTGTTCCTAAAGTATTTAAAAATAAAAAAGCATCCAAATTTCTGGATACTTTTTGGTGCCGAGAGTGGGACTCGAACCCACACGTGGGGTAAACCACGCCAGATTTTGAGTCTGGTGCGTCTGCCAATTCCGCCATCTCGGCTAACGTGAGAAATTTTTATAGCAAAAATTATATTAGCATCTAATTAAATTAATGTCAAGCTTCACTACTCTTTTAATGCGTTGACTTCCTCACCATCTGCCGATTTCTTACTTTTGCTGCTAATGTCATTTTTTTGGTAAAAAAAAGTAAATACATAGGTATCCTTATTTGAATCATCTCCACTAATGCCAAATGAAACTTTTCGAGTTAATAAGCCAATTAAAACAAATAGACTGCCCAAGAATATAGCATATTTAATAAACTTTTTCATGTAAACTACCTCCTTTAGCATAATAGTGCTTTTTACCATTGTATCACAAAAAAACTACTTATATATACAAAAGAATAAAGAGCTCAGTAAATGAGCTCAATTATTAATCCCTTGGTGGTCTTGGACCATAAAATTGATAGTAATCTACCTTTATGTTCCCATTGTAAAGTTTTCTTTTTCTGCTAGCATTTTTTTGCAAAGCATTTTCAAGTGTTTCATCAGCACTAAGTATATAATATGACCAGGTTTGCTGATCTCTCATGATCTCAAAAAGACTCTTATATATGTGCTTAATTTCTCTATCACTACCTACCCTTTGCCCATATGGCGCATTAGTAATCATTACACCATAATCATGAGAGAAATCTTGCCTTGATATGTCTCTTGCTTCAAAAGTAATATCATTAGATACACCTGCTTCTATTGCATTCTTCTTTGCAATATCAATTAAATCAGCATCAATATCTCCACCATAAAGGTCCATCTTAATATCCTGGCTGATTTCCTTATAGGCGTTTGCTCTTACTCTTTTCCAAATTTCTGTTGGTGTTTTTGCATAGTGTTCTGCTAGGAAACTTCTTGATAACCCAGGAGCAATATTTCTTCCTATCATTGCTGCTTCAATTAATATTGTTCCAGAACCACACATAGGGTCAAGAAGTGGTCTTTCTGGAGTCCAATAACTAAGCATCACAAGAGCAGCTGATATTGTTTCTTTTAGTGGTGCCTCTCCTGCATCAATCCTATAGCCTCTTTTGTGCAAACTATCTCCAGTTGTATCTATTAAAATTTTAGAATGATCTTCTTCAATCAATACCTCAATCTTAAATTCAGCTCCTGTTTCAGGAAAAAATCTAGATCTTGTTTTTGCTTTAAGTCTTTCAATGATTGCTTTTTTGGTTATTGATTGTGTAGAACGAATGCTTTTTAACTTTGACTTATATGATCTTGCATTAACAATAATCTGATAATCTGGCTCTATCCATTCTTCCCAAGACATTGATTTGACTTCTTGGAACAATTCCTCAAAGGACCTTGCCATGCCTTCCTTTGCTACAACCATTACTCTCTCTGCTGTTCTTAAGTAAATATTAAGTTTAGCAACATCTTCAATTTGAGCATCAAGTAAGATATACCCATTATGAACTTCCATGTCTTTATATCCGAGGGCTTCAAGTTCCCATTTTACTAGAGTCTCTAACCCAAATTCTGTTTTTATTAGTAATTTTGTTTTCATATACACCATCCTCGCAAACTACATTCTAACACGTTTTAATGAAAAAACAAATTCATAAAGCAGCTTATGATAATATTTTTTTATATAATGACAAATCTCAAAAATTTTCCCTAAATACATACAAAATCAAAACATATACAACTATAAAACAGACTAAATATCTACTGATATAAAGATTTTTCTGCAATTTAACAAAGTTTGCAGGAAATTTGTTTTTATTAACGAAATAATATAATGATAAAAGCAAAGAATCTTTGCATAAAATGAGGTGAAAATATTGCGAAATGATTTAATTAAACTTGCTAATCTTCTACTTGATTATTCTAAGGCAGACCAAACACAAATAGCCTTTACTATAAATGAAGAAGCTTTTAGCAGATTTAATGAAAACTTTATTCATCAAAACATGATGAACAAAAAGATAAGTGTTGATATTAAGGTTGCCATTGATAACAAGCTCGGCGGAATTACTGTTAGTGATATTAGCGACATTGAAAAATTAAAAAATGCTCTTGATAAAGCAATTAGTATTGCAAAACTGCAACCACCTAGTAAGACATTTAGCAACTTCCCAATTTTAAAAGAACAAATTGAACCTAAGAGAATTGATAGCGATATTATCAATTTTAGTGCCAATGATAGAGCAGATACGATAAAAGAAGTTATAGATTATGCTAAGTCTCTATCCCTTGTAGCTAATGGAACTTTCTCTATTACAAAAGGAGAGAAACTTATTGTAAATTCGCATGGTCTAGAATCATACAGTCCTTATGGTCATGGATTTTTCAGAACCATAATGAATAATGGATTATGTACTGGGTATGCAGATGAGGTAATTACTAAAATGAGCGACTTCGATGTTATGTATGCTGCTAAATGGGCAGCTGACAAAGCTTTAGTGTGTAATGACCCTATTAGAATAAAACCTGGTAAATACACTGTATTGCTAGAGCCTATTGCTGTAGCTGACTTACTTAGATTTGCTGGAATGCATACCTTTAGTGGAAAAGCTTTTGAAGAAAGTCAAAGCTTCTTTAGTGAAAACCTTGGGAAGCAAGTAATAGACTCCCGATTATCTATTATCGACAATGCACATCACGATTTATCGCCACTACTTCCTTTTGATGATGAGGGAGTAGCAAGAAAACAAGTTGAGATTATAAAAAATGGTATTGCCAATGATGTAGTCTATGACTCCTCAACAGCATACCTTTATGGTAAAGAACCTACTGGACATGCTGGGTCATATAATTTCCCAATGCCTGCATTTATGATGATGCCAAAAGGCAATAAGTCAAGAGAAGAGTTACTTGCTAAAATTGATAATGGAATGATTATTACCCGCTTTCACTATACGAGTTGCCCTGAACCATATCGCGTTGTTGCAACAGGGACATCTAGAGATGGAACTCTTTGGGTTGAAAATGGCAAAATAACTAAACGAATTAACAATGTACGCTTTACACAAAGTGTACTTGATACCTTCTCAAATGTAATCGAGATTGGTGATGATTTACGTGCTACTAGAGATTGGTGGAGTTCCTTTATTTCACTCGTACCATCTTTATTAGTAAATGATTTTAACATCACAGGCACAACAACTTTTTAGCGGAGGTGAAAAAGTGAAACAAGAATTACAACAAGGAATTAAGCTAGCACAAGAAAAGGGTGCTAGGTATGCTGATATAAGATTTATTAAAAGAAACCAAGAGAGAATAACTGTTTCTGGAGACTCGATCACTGGGTTAAATCAAAGTGAAGACCAAGGAATTGGAGTAAGAGTTCTTTATGAAAATGGCTGGGGATTTGCTGGATTACCAGCAGGGTCTATGCATGAAGTGCCAGAGCTATTAATAAAGGCTGTAGATGAAGCTATTAATATAGCCAAAGCTAGCAATAGAGTAAACACAGAAAAAATAGAATTAGCTCCTGCTCCATCTATTGAAGATACTTATCATACTCCTCATAAGAGAAATCCTTTTGATGTGAAGGTTGAAGAAAAAGGACAGTATCTGCTAGATGCATTAGCTGAAGCGAATATAGATGACAAGATTCGTTCTAGAAGTGGACACATTAGACTATTTAGAGATGAGAAATATTTTGCAAGTACAGAAAACTCATATATTGAGCAAACTCTATTGCAAACAGGTGGAAGAATGAATGTTGTTGCTACTGGAAAAGGACAAGCACAAACAAGACATTTTAGAGATCATGGTAGTGGTGGTTGGGAGCTTTTAGAAAACATGAATCTTCATTCAAGAGCAAAAATCCTTTCAGAAGAAGCTATAAGTTTACTAGATGCACCAAGTTGTCCTACAGAAAAAACAACACTGATCTTAGGAGGGTCTATGGTAGCATTACAACTTCATGAGTCATGCGGACATCCTACAGAGTTAGATAGAGCTCTTGGTAGTGAAGCTACATATGCAGGTACTAGCTTTCTAAACCCTGAGGACTGGAGAAAAACCAGATATGGCTCAGATATTGTAAATATTGATATGGATGCGACTATCCCTGGTGGACTAGGAACATACGGTTATGATGATGAAGGCATACCAGCTCAAAATACTAGGTTAATAAAAGATGGTATATTTAATAACTATACAACTTCAAGAGATACTGCACCTAGATTTAACCAAGAAAGCAATGGAGCTATGATAGCAGATGGTTGGGCCAATTTCCCTCTTATAAGAATGAATAATATTTCTATAAGACCAGGAGATTTTACACTTGATGAAATGATTAAGGACACTGATGATGGTGTTTTACTAGATGTTTCAAAAAGTTGGAGTTTAGATGATAAGAGAATGAACTTTCATTTTGGTACAGAATTGGGCTATAAAATTGAAGATGGAGAAATCGTTTCAATGCTGAAGAATAATGCATACTCTGATTTGACACCACATTTCTGGCAATCATGTGATGCAATTGGCAACAAAGATTCATGGCATGTGTGGGGTCGCCCATCATGTGCTAAAGGTGAACCAGTCCAAATAGCTAATGTAGGTCATGGGGCTGCACCAATAAGATTGAGAGATGTAGAAGTAGGTATTCATGAATAACTAAACTAAGAAGATGAGTCACTACCTTAAGACTCGTCTTCTTCTAGCAATTTGTAGCAATTTGTACTACAATGTGTACTAGGTTTTTAGTAAAGGAGACCTTGATATGAACAATAAGAATGACCAAAAACTATACCTTAGAAGAGAGATAAAAGATAAAAAGGTATTTAAGTTTAGTTTCTTTAAGAGATTTAAAGAATCTATTACAGATCCCTATTTTGGGAACATTGCAATAGATGAAAAGCTAGGGAAAAGTATCGGTTACTATTTTAAGCTACTACTTATATTAAGTTTAATACTTGGGATAGTTTACTTTTTTCAGTTTTCAAACGTTGTAGACAATATTGTGCAAGTGCTAAGAAATGACCTGCCCGACTTTCAATTTGCTAATGGTGTTTTAACAGCCCACACATCTATGCCACATCGCATAGAAAATGATGACTTGATTATAATAATTGACACAGATGATAATACAAGGATGGTAGATTTAAGACCAACAACTACTAATAAACCAATACTTTTAGTCAACTCCGGGGCTTTTGAAGTATATAGCCCTACTGATAGTAGCTATCCCTTTGGAGAACGATTTGAGTTAAGTGCTCTAGCAAATGTTGAAGAAGCCATATATCAAGACACCATCTTAACCAAAGATAATTTGATTGATTTTCTTACAGAATCTAATTTAATGCCACTGATAATGGCTATGATGACTGTTTCTGCTTTTATTTTGCATAAGATTTTAGCTCCTTTATATCTATACTTATTCTCAAGAATATTATCGATTATTAAGAGGTTACCTATTCGCAACACAGAAGTACTATCTATGGCATTTTATGCTCTTACAGTCCCTAATATTTTTCATTTGCTTACAAGCGGTTTAGGAATATCTTTTCCATATATAAATTGGATATATTATGGTATTGCTCTGTTTTTTGTTAATAGGTTTTTTAATAACCTTGAATTTACAATAAAAATCGACACAATGCAAAACCCAGATTCTTAAATCTGGGTTTTTATTTTAGTAAAAGACTATTACAATAATAACATCTTTCTCTTGATATATCATTTTTACTTTCACATACATTACAATAAATTATCTTATCATTTGTTTTATCATACTTCTCAAAAGTATTTAGACCCCCATGAAACCTTACCTTGTCATTTGCTTCTAAATAGTTATATAAATGATTACTCTTAATTCTATGTATGCTACCAGTGTCATTTTCTATAATCACATAATTTTCAATACTTTCAACAGTGTTGCCTTTTTTACCCTTTTTAAACTCTTGTTCTTTTCCTATTACTTTACCATCCCATGACTTAGTATTTTTTGTCTTATTATAAAATCTAAATGCGAATATTAAATATACTATTGCTAAAAAAAATCCATACATTAATGCTTCCGTGTTGCTAATAAAATCAATAAAAAGCGAACCGAGTCCTAAAATTATAGGAAAAATTGCAGCCGTAAAAATAGCTAGCCCTAGTGAAAGATTCTTCTCTTTTGTAATATAGTTAGAAAATGATTCATCATTAATTTTATCAGAAAAACCCACTAATCGCTTCTGATTCTTACCGTTATGGTTTTGTGAAGGTGAGGATACACGTTGACTATTTTGACTCATGCTTTGCAATACCTCCTCATTACAACATTTTTCACATACCCTTTATTAAAATTATATCAAATATATTGCTTCATTTCTTCTTAAAATGGCAATAATTATGCTAGTTTTGACTCTTTTTCAATACTAATTTCACTATTTCAATAAAGGACACTTACATCTAAAGCAATAATCACTTGAGATATCATTAATAGTACTACAAGCATTACAAAATATTATAGAGTCTTTACTCTTATCAAATTTTTCTATTGTTCCTAGCTTACCATGAAACCTAACTCTATCGCCTATTTGATAATAGTTATATACCTTCATTGTATTCTCATTAGTTTTTTCTAATTCTTCACCGTTATCTCCCTTAATGAAAACTGTGTACTCTGTCACCCTAGTAGGTGTCTGTCCTTTTTGATGTTTTTGCCTAACTTTTTCTGTCTTGTTTGCAACTATACCATCCCATGTATGACCCTTATTTCTTTTACTAGCAAATAGAAAAACAGATACAGTATATATAAGTCCAATGACTAATCCAATTGCAACTGCTTGTGGATTGTCCATTCCTGGATGAATCTCCCCATAAACATAAAAGCCGATTATTAATATTAGTGAAAGTACAAGTGCAAAAATTCTTCCATACACTTTAGTGTTTTTTATGTATTTATCAAAAACAGGATCGTAAATTTTGTTTGAAAATCCCTTTAGTCCTTGATCTGAACAGTTTTTGCACCTTCCATCTACTAATTCTTTTCCACAAATATTACAATACATGTCATTACCTTCTTTGCTATATTTTCTAAGATTTCTTTGCTTCACAAGACAATCTAGTAAATAAACTCTTCAAAACTGAATAAAAAGTGCCTTTAATTAGGCACTTCTATTCATATCTTACTCAGTCCTTATTTTAGTAGTGGCACCTTACACCTTCTACAGTTATCATTTTGAACATCGTTGATTGTCGTACATGCTGCACAAATTAAGAATGGAACGCCTCTCTTGTCATACTTCTCTATAGCATTTAAATGACCATGGTACCTTACTTTTTCACCTATCTGATAATAATCATAAAGTGTTCTTTGATCATCAGCATCAACTACCTTATGACTCTCTCCATTATTACCTTTAAAATGAACTACATATTGCATATAAGACACTCTTCTTGTAGTATCTCCATAGTTTACATTTTTCCATCTCTTCTTTGCTGTTTTATCTGCTACAACCCCATCCCAAGATGGCTTAACCTTTTGCTGTTTTCTTGTAAAAATCATACCAAATATATAGTAAGCGACACCTAATCCAAATCCAATTAGTATTGCTTGTGGATTATCAGCATCCCTACTTACTGCTCCATATATTCCTCCTCCGATAGTAAGAGCCGCAATCATAATAAGCGCAAATATATTAGCACCTTTCTTAGTATCTGATTTAAATTTTTCAAATGCAGGATCATGTGCTTTATTAGAAAACCCTACAAGGCCTGATCCTTGCCCGTTTAGCGGCGGTGGCGGTGGTGGAGTATTCGGGGACCCACTACTTTGCGGTGTACCACAATTTGTGCAAAACTTAGCATTTGCTTGAATTTGTGCACCACAGTTATTACAAAACATAGCTTCACTCCTATCTAATTTATAGTCTATTAATATTTTACTAAAATTTTTCTTTGATTTATAGCAAAATAATGAATTTAATACTTTAAAACACAAATTTATAGATATAACATACTATTAAGAGCCAATTTTTATTAATACAGTGAGTTACAGCTTTATAGACTAGAGTTTGTGCAAAGAAAATCAAGTATTTAAAAGACTATTTTGGCATACTATATTTAAAGGTGGTGAAATCATGAATCCAAGTAAAGAAAAAATTGAAATGGTAAAAAGAATGCAAGAATATATACATGATAATATTGATAAAAACATTACTTTATCAAATCTAGCTAGACATGTTAATTATTCTCAGTGGTATTGTGCTAGAGTGTTTTCTGAAATAGTTGGGAAAGCTCCATTTGAATACATAAGACTAATGAGACTCACTAGTGCAGCTCTTAGACTTAGAGACTATAATTCAAAAATTATAGATGTAGCCTTTGACCATCACTTTTCAACTCATGAAGGCTTTACTCGCGCTTTTGCAAAGGAGTTTGGACTTACCCCAAGTGAATATGCAAAAACAACTCCGCCAATTCAGCTTTTTATACCTAACAGGGTTTATGATCAATACCATCAACTAATAGATGAAGGGATGAATAATTTAACTATGGAATCAAAATCAATCTTTGTTCAAATTGTAGACAGACCTAAAAGAAAGTTAATACTAAGGCGAGGCAGAAATGCTACCAATTATTTTGAATACTGTGACGAACTTGGTTGTGATGAAGTATGGGGTATCTTAGAAAGCATAAAAGAAGCTATTTATGAACCAGTAGGAATGTGGTTACCTGAAAACTTACGTAAAAAAGGTACATCTGTATATGCTCAAGGTGTTGAAGTTCCTTATGATTACGATCAATCTGTTCCAGATGAGTTTGATTTAATTGAATTGCCTGCTTGTCAGCTCATGGTTTTTCAAGGAGAACCTTATGATGATGATAACTTCAGAGAAGAAGTTGGCGCTGTTATGAAAGCTGTCAAAAATTATGACCCTATCCGCTTTGGATACAAATGGGCTGATGAATTAGCCCCAAGAATTCAACTAAGACCCCTTGGTTACCGTGGGTATATTGAAGCAAAACCAGTAATGAAGTTATAAAGAAAAGCAGAAGGGTTAGTTCCCTTCTGCTAATATTATTCTGCACTATATACTTCTATAAAATCATCATTGACAGTAAATATCTTTTCGATTTCAGAGTCAATCAAATCTTGAATATCTCCATTAAAATCAATTCTAGCACTAACACTGCAATTAGAACTTAGAACTCGCGGTACTGGCATAAGATCACAACTTACTCCCAATTTCTTTGTTTTCCTTCTAAATTTAATTGCTCCTGAATGTGTAAAAAACAAGATTTGATATTTCATTATTTATCTCCTAACTTCTAACAAAAAGCTCTCTCCTTGACTTTTACACTCTACACTATATCCAAGATTTTTGCAAAACCTTTCAACATTGTTCTTAGCAGTATTGTTGTCTACTATTACATCAATACCTTCTTTGTTTTCATTAAGAGCTTTTTTGGCCATCAAAATAGGCTGTGGACAGCCTAAACCACTTGTGTCAATAGTTTTCATTTTACTCTCCTCCAAACAAGAATTCTGAATTAAAAATAGATACACCTAGTAAAATAACAGCACATACAACAAAAGCAACCTGACCTGCACTTGTAACACCAGCTCCACTTGATGCTAACCCAAAGTTATGACTTATAGCACCACCTACAATTAGCCCCATTACTGTAATGGCTGAATCAGTATTCCCTTCTCCAGCAAGAATAAGTTGTCTTAATGGACATCCTCCAAGAAGGACAGATCCCCAACCTACAATAAACATACCAAGAAAATTCCATAGATGATTTGTATGAGCTACTGGTTGACCTTCAAATCCTAAATTAAAATTTCCAGCAATAACATTTCCAATACCAGCTACAACTATAATTGCAATAAAGCCAACTAAAAGATGATTATCTTTTAACAAGAACATATCTCTAATTCCACCAACCATACAAAGCCTTGACTTTTGTGCGAATATCCCTACAATAAGACCAGCTGCCAATGCTATAGCTATTGGTGCATATTGTGATCCTGGACCGCTTTCACTGAAAAAAATAAAAGCAGGTCTTACAATTAATAGCACTAATAAAAAAATCATAAAAACAGGAGTAACAAGCCCCTCTACTTTATTTTGCACATAGTTCCTTTTAAGATTAAACCCTTTATTCAAGAAAAATCCTCCAGCAAGGATTCCTGCCATAAAACCAAAAATTGCGGGAACAGAAGTGAGATCGCCACCAGCAAGTCTTAACACCATCCTAAGTGGACAGCCTAAGAAAATAAGTGCTCCTATCATGACTACTATTCCTAAAAAAAATCTAGTTATAGGAGAAGACCCACCTTTTGCGGAAAACTCTTTACTAAACATCGCCATAATAGTTGCACCAATAACTAACCCAATTATCTCTGGCCTAATATATTGAACAACACCTGCTCTATGCATTCCTAGACCACCAGCAATATCTCTAAGAAAACATGCTATGCAAAACCCCATATTAGCTGGGTTGCCAAAATGTACTAGCAAAACAGCAATTACACCGACTAGTCCCCCTGCTAATATTACATTTCTTTTGTCTTTCATCTTCATAAGCCTCCATATCAGTTTTTATTATCTGTTCAATAATCAATTCTTATGTATAATAACAGTTTCTATTCGTTAAGTAAATATATAATAAATTAATTTTATGCTTTTTATAATATATTATAATATAGCTTGAAGTATCGTATTTTTAGCAATATAATTACAAAAAAATGCTTAAAGGAGCAATAACAATGAATAAGATCTATATGGATAATGGTGCTACTTCCTATCCTAAAGCACCAGGGGTAGTTGAAAGCATGGTTAATTACTTAACTAATGTCGGCACAAATGTAGGCAGAGGTTCTTATGAAACTGCTTATGAAGCTGAAGATATTGTTTATGAAACTAGAGAGCTAATCTGTGAACTGATGAATTTTGATATACCAGAAAACTGTATATTCACCAAAAATGTAACTGAAAGCATGAATGTTTTGATAAAGGGGATCTTAAGTAGCGGAGATCATGCTCTCGTAAGTTCTATGGAACATAATGCAGTTATGCGACCTCTAAATTCTTTAGGAAAGAATAATATATCATTTAGTAAAATTTCATGTTCAAAAACAGGTTATCTAGATGCTGAAAACATATCTGGACATGCAAAAAAGAACACTAAAGCCTTATTCATTTCTCATGCTTCTAATGTAAGTGGGAGTATTCAAAATTTAGAAAAGATTGGAGCTGTTTGCAAGGATCTTGGAATTTATCTAATTATAGATGCTGCACAAAGTGCAGGATTCTGTGACATAGATTTTTACAGATTTAACGCTTCTGCAATAGCTTTTACAGGACATAAGAGTCTGCTTGGGCCACAAGGCACAGGAGGCTTTATAGTCAGCAATATTTTAGCTGATAAAATGTCAACCCTAATTGAAGGAGGTACAGGTTCTTTATCTGATACTGAGTTTCAACCAGAGTATATGCCTGATAAGTTTGAAGCTGGAACACCAAACATACCAGGTTTATATGGATTGAATGCATCGCTTAAATATATTCTTATGAAAAAAGTAAAAACAATAAGAGAAAAAGAGTTGGAGTTGACTGAGCTTTTTTTAAATGAGCTTAATGAGATAGACCAGATTAAAATCATAGGAAGAAATGATACACTTAATAGGACACCTGTAATATCACTTGATTTTGGTCTTAATAATGCTGAGATTTCGTACAAGCTAGATAAAGAGTATGGCATTATGACTCGAGTGGGACTACACTGCGCCCCATCTGCACATAAAACACTACACACCTTTCCAAATGGAACTGTAAGGTTTGGAATCAGTCAGTTTCATAGTGAAGAAGATATAAGGTATGTAGTAAATTCACTAAAAAAGATACTTAATATGTAAAATAAAACCAGCTCCCTTAATATTAAGGGAGCTGAATACTATAATGCTTTTTCTAAATCTTCAATTATATCTTCAACAGGCTCAATCCCTATTGATAGTCTAATTAAACCATCTCTAATACCAAGAGCTTCTCTTTCCTCTTTTGGCATTGGCCTATGAGAAGTTGAGACTGGGTGAAGAAGAGTCGTAGCTAATCCAGCTAAGCTTGGTACATATTCAATCATCTCTAAATCCTGAATGAATTTTTCAGCAGCACCTAACCCTCCCTTTATTTCAAAAGAAAGCATTCCTCCAAAGCCTCTACTAAACTGTTTTCTCGCGATCTCATGTTCACTATGAGATGCTAATCCTGGATAGTTTACAAAATTTACATTAGGATGATCTTCTAAAAATAAAGCCACTCTTTTTGCATTTGCACAAATTCGTTCCATTCTAAGTGGTAATGTTTTAAGGCCTCTTAAGGTTAGCCAAGCATCAAATGGACCTAAAGACGCTCCAAAAGACTTTACCTTTTCATTTACAACTTCACAAAACTCCTTATTTCCTAAAACAACCCCAGCAGTTACATCGCTATGCCCGTTAATATACTTTGTTAAACTATGTACAACTACATCTACTCCTATATCCATTGGTTTGAATACATAAGGGGAAGCAAATGTATTGTCTACAATAACTTTGACCCCAAATTTCTTAGCCATTTTAACAATAGCTTCTTGGTCACATACTCTCATTGTAGGGTTTGTTATTGTTTCTAAGTAAACTAAACTCACATCATCACTCATGGCAGCATTTACGTGTTCTAAATCAGTCATGTTAACAAACTCTACTTCTATTCCTATTTTTTTTAGATCTTTTGCAAGTAATGTATAAGTACCCCCGTAAACCTCATGGCTAGCTAATATCTTATCACCGCTTTTAACTAATGCTAAAATACTAGCAGCAATAGCCCCCATTCCTGATGCAGTAGTAACACCTTTCTCTGCGTTTGCAAGCTTAGCTATTGTTTCGCCTAACATATCTCTATTTGGATTGCCATATCTGGAATAGATATATCCCCCCTCGCTTTCTAAAACCCTGTCTACATGCGCTATGTCTTCAAAAGCGTATACAGAAGTCTGGTATATAGGTGGAACTTCAGGGCGGGTGTTTAGCGGCTTCGTGTTTTTGCCTGCATGAACTGCTAAGATATCAAATTTGTCTTTCAATTAACTAATCCTCCCGATTGAAATTTGCATTGCTGTTTTTCTTTAACCTATTAATAATATTAGCAGATTATCAATAGGTTTGCAGGATTTTTCTCACTTATAGAGAAACTAGCTATATAACATAATAGGAGGAACGTCATGGATATATCAGAACGTGCTAAAAAATTACATTTTGATAATTTTGTAGTTGACACTCATTGTGATACTTTAATGAAGGTAGTTAATTCTTGGGATCCTTTAATGAGGAGACTTTTTAATCTTGAAGAAAACATTGATTTATCAAAAGAGAACAAGGATTTACATTTAGATATTCCTAAAATGAAAAAAGGTGGATTAAACCTTCAGTTTTTTGCTGTATATATCGAACCACGATATAAGCCCAATGGAGCTCTAAACCGTACTTTGCAAGGTTTTGATGCTTTTCATCAAATGCTTGAAAGAAGTCCAGAAGTTATAAAAGTGACTACTTATGAAGATGCTGTCAAAGCTAAAGAAGCAAATGCTACTGCAGCCTTATTAGCGATAGAAGGCGGAGAAGCTTTAGAGGGCAGCTTAAGTACTCTAAGGATGCTTTACAAACTTGGACTCAGATCTTTAGGCCTAACATGGAACCAACGAAACAGAATAGCAGAAGGTGTAGGTGACTGTGTAAGTGGTGGTGGGTTAACTGTTTTTGGCAGAGAACTAATAGCTGAGATGAATAAACTTGGTATAGTTGTGGATGTTTCTCACTTATCTGAGCCAGGTTATTGGGATGTTATTAAGTATTCAAGTAAACCAATTATCGCTTCTCACTCAAATGCCAAAGCAATTTGTGACCATCCAAGAAATTTAACTGATGAGCAAATTAAAGCTCTTGCAGAAAATGGCGGAGTTATGGGAATGAACTTCTGTAAGCCTTTTGTAAAATCAGGTGAAAAAGTTGTACTAGCAGATATGCTTGATCATGTTGATCATATCGTAAATCTAGTTGGACCAGATCATGTTGGAATTGGATCTGACTTTGATGGTATCACGTTTGCTCCAGAAGAACTAACAGATGTTACTCAAATTCCTTTACTTACACAAGGTCTCATTGATCGTGGGTATGATGATGAAACTATAATTAAATTCTTAGGTGGAAATTACTTAAGATTGTTAAAAGAAGTACTTTAAATTTTAAGGATACCGCTGAGGTATCCTTTTTCAAAAGGAGGAAAAATATTGGCAACAATTGGTGTATTTGATTCAGGGTTAGGCGGAGTTAGTGCCTTAATAGCATTAAAAAGAGTTTTGCCTAATGAAAAGTTTGTATATTATGCTGACAATAAAAATGCCCCATATGGATTAAAGAGCAACGCTCAAATTGTAAAGCATAGCTTAGATATTGTCGACTTTCTCATAAAGAAAGAGGCAAAAGCAATTGTCGTAGCTTGCAATACAGCCACAAGTGCTGCAGTTGATACATTACGGTTTAGATATAACTTACCTATTATAGGAATGGAACCTGCACTTAAGCCAGCACTAGCTCTTGGCGGAAAAACAGTTATACTTGGCACATCCACTACTTTAAGAAACAGGAAACTACGAGAACTGATAGATAGCTTAGGTACAAACAAAAATCTCATATTACTTGATGGAACGAGGCTTGTTTCATTCGTAGAAAGGCTTGATCTTTATAGTAATGATTTTAAAAACGTACTTCATGATATATTAGAATATCATCTTGAAGCTGATAACATAGTCCTTGGATGCACCCATTTTCCATTCTTTAAAGATCAAATTTATGATTTAATGCCACATGCTACTATAGTAGATGGGCACATGGGGACAGCAAAAAGGTTGAAGTCAATTCTAGAAGAAAAGAACTTGATTGAGAATAATGGCGGTAGTATAGAGTTTTTCTCATCAAAGAGCGATGAAGAGGCTAAAATTTCTAGAAGGCTTTATGAACTTAACCTTAGTATGGAATTTTTTTAATACTGAACATATTAATTGCTAAACCTGCCTTTATTCTGGTAAGATAAAGAAAGAAAAACAGCTGAGAGAAGGTGAATTGATGAGAACAAAAACTAAAGCTCTTGTTGTAATATTAGCCATTTTATTTATTGCAACTAGCTGTAAATCACTTGAAATTCCACAGCATCAATCAGTAATCGAGACCATCCCACTACACTTACAAGACATGATCGAGGTTATGATAGCAGAAAACGGAGTGTTCATTTTTAATCCTGATACATTTGGGACAAACCCTGACACATATATATTAATCAGTCATAATAACAAAGAAAATGTTATGGTTGTAATTAATAGCTTAGAATATAATGATGATAAAGAGTTAGTTGTTGACTTTGTGGAAACACCTGCGCAAACTACAAGAGACTTCAGTGTCGTAAAATTAGTTGATTATACTGATGAAATTGTTATTGCTGATGAAGACACATGGTATAAACTTGATTACTCAGACCTATATTTTTCTTCAATTGGGAGAATTCATGATATTACAAATGAAAGCATGACTGTAGGAATTGACACTTTACAGTTATTGCTTAATCTAAGTGAAGATGCTAAGTATCTGGTTGATGAAGAGCTAATTGAAACAAATGATAATGCATTAATCACATATGCAATTTCTGGTTCTGGCCTTGTAATCTATGATGCTAAAAAAATAATTAGCAGTAACACAATGGAAGGTCAGTACACTGGCCATATTGATTCACATACTATAGAAATACATAGTGGTGGCGACCATCATTCTTTCCAATTAAGCTCAAAAGTGCAAACTCAGTTTATAACAAAAAGAGTTGTACAAAATAAGCTAATCAACTTTGATTATGTAGAACTAGAGTATGGTCAAAAATTAATAACACATTTATATGATGACTAAAGCAACAGGGATAGCTCAATTGAGCTATCCCTTTATTTTAATAATGTGTATTCCAAAAAGTTTCTGGCAGGACTAACTTGTCTTCTAAATTAGCTCTCTTAATCATTTTCATTGCTTCTTCTTGTCCATATCTAAGCACTTCTGCTTGATTAATATCAACAAGTTTGTAATCATGCACTTTAAGCTTACCATTTACTATAACTGTATCTATATCAGAACCACTAGCTTGATAAACAGCTCTAAGTGGTGTTAACCATAATGGATATAAATGAGGTTTATTTAGATTTATTGCAATAATATCAGCAAACTTTCCATCTTCAATTGACCCTATCTTATCTTGCATACCCAAAGCTCTAGCAGCATCTACAGTTATCATCTCTAACAGTTTGCCAGGAGTTAGTAAATCTCCATTATTAAAATGGCTTCTATGAAGTCTTGCTCCTACCCTTAATTTTGGCAATAAATCATAGTTTCTATCTGGTGCACTTGCATCTGTACAAAAGTTTACTGAAGCTCCTGCATCTATTAATTCAACAACAGGACACCTTGCTAAAATATACGCGGTTGTACTTGGTCCACTACATACATGCACACCTGTCTTTGCAATTATTTCTATTTCTTTCTCACTAATCCCTGTTACATGTGCTGTAAAGACTCTGTCACTTAGGATTTCGGGAAAGTGTTCATCTAAAAACTCTATATCCCCTGCATATGAATGACCATGTAACTGAGTATCATATTTTACAGCTATTTCATGCATCTTCTTATTCACTAAGATATTTTCTTCTATTGTTAACTCTTTTCTATATCCAATATATGAAGGACCTGGGCATGCATAAGTTAACCCTTCATTTGTGTTATTATGTTTTTTTACTATTTCTTCAGTTATAGCAAATGAATCTTCAAAGTCTAAACTATATTCATCAACAACTTTATCATCTTGAAAATCTCTAAAGTGTTTTGGAAATGGAGGGTTTGGGGTTCCTACACATACAAAGTCTCTTATTCCAATTTCTTTCATACCCTTCACATGAGCATCAACATACTTCATATTATCAAACCTTGGTGCTGAACCAAGCATTGAAACTCCTGTAGTTACACCAAAAAGCAGCTTTTCAAGTCCGCTTAGTTGTGCTTCTGCATGCCAAAAATCTTCTGTGGTAGAACGATAATATACGTGCTCCATCATTTGGTCCCATCCGCCTTCAACCCCACCTTCTCCTAGACTCTTTGTAAGACCATGTCCAGCATGAGCATGCGTATCTATTAAACCAGGCAATACCAAATGATTTGTCCCATCTATTACTTTCTCTGCAGTAATATTTGAAGCTCCTTCATCCCTTCCTACATAAACTATTTCATTCCCCTTTGTTGCAACTGCTCCACTATAAATAATTTCTCTGTTAGTATTCATTGTTATGATTGTACAGTTTCTAATTAAAATATCTGCATTCATTTAATATCTCATCCTTTTATATTTTTTTACACATATCTATCATAATATTCGATAGTTGTTATGAATAATCCTCTATTAGATTAACAATCTAAATGCTATAATACTGATATAAGTAAGAGGAGGATTCAGAATGAAGAAAATTAAACTTATTGCAATAATTATATTAGTAACCACTCTCTTATCAGCTTGTGGAGCAGCTAAGAGCCCTCACGATGTTCTAATAAGCGAGCTAAATAGAATATATTCTTCTACAAAGCAAGAGCATATGTATGCATTACACTTAGAGTTACAGTTTAACAGCGAAGCAAGTGTAAATAGTGATTTTATGCAAGCTTGGTTAAGCATCATGCCTGATGATATTTTTAAAGCTGATGGTGCTTTAACTTTGCATCTAGGGCCTGATGAGTTTAGGCTATTTGGCTCTATAGCTACAATGGATGATTTTGGTGAAAATTTAAGAGAGTATAATAACGGCAATATTGATTTTGGAGTAAATATTTATGCACATAAAGATGAAGGGGTCTTCTATAGAGATAGACAGTTTTATAACATAAATAGGAATCTTGGATTAGATTATGGAGAAGGCTATGAAAGTAATGAGTTTATCCCCATTGGAGATACAGTTTTAGCTAGAGAATTAATCACCTTATTGAATAACTATGCAAATATTAATCAGCATGATTCATTCTGGGGAGGAATTGTTGCTGTTACTCAAACAACTAGTGAAGAAGGATCTGCAATTATTAATGCAGATTTAGATGCTTTAGATGTATATAATTATTCTCAAAAATCAACTTCAAATTGGACAAACACAGCTAGGCTGTTCGTTGAATCGACAAAGTGGAACTTAAAATATGCTTTGCCAAAAACAGAAAGACTTGATAGTACTGGTATATATATCGACTACATTGCTAACCAAGGCTCTAATAGAATCATTGATGTTATGCCACATTTTAGCGCTATAATAACAAGATTTGCTTTTAACCTTAGTGACGACTTTAAAATTGATCCAAGGTAGGTGTGTAAGTTGAAGGTTTTATTCTTTTCTGCAAGTATTGGCAATGGCCATGATCAGGCAGCTAATACCATAGCAAGTGAAATAAGGTTGCAATATCCAGATGCTAAAGTGCAAGTACTCGACATTGTTAATACAATTAGTCCTTTTTTATCAAGAGTTGTCTTGGATAGTTACTTGGCACTGGTAAAACATGCCCCAAACTTTTGGGGTTTGTTACATGATCAATTTGCAACACCCAAAGAGTCTAACGAACCATTGGAGTTAATGAATAAAGTCTTAGCAAACGAGGTAAGAACAAGAATCACTCATTTCAACCCAAACATTATTATAAATACCCATGCTTTTGCCAGCACAATTAATGGATTACTTAAACAGCAAAAGAAAATAAGTATGCCTGTCGCCACCTTAATTACCGATTATAATTTACACTCATTTTGGACACATAAGAGCATTGATTACTTTTTTGTAGCAACTCCTTTTATTAAGAAAATAATTACAAACCTTAATTTTTCTAGTGAAAGAGTACTTGCTACAGGACTACCAGTTAGAACAGCTTTTAATGAAATTACTAAGCAAAGAAAATCAGATGTTTTCTATAAGCTTGGTTTAGAAGAAAAGAAGACTTTACTGTTTATGGGCGGGGGATTAGGACTAGGTGATATTATTTCAAAAGTAAAAGCAAGCGATCAGGAGTTTGAAAATTATAATTTTTTAGTTGCTTGTGGTAGCAATAAGGAGTTATATCAAAAGGCAAGTTCTCTGCAAACTAAGAATACTTTGATTCCACTTAACTTTGTAGATAATATCCATGAATACATGTATATTTCTGACTGCATTATAACAAAACCAGGTGGATTGACTACTACCGAAGCCATGATTCTTGGGAAACCAATGGCCTTGATTTCTCCAATACCAGGTCAAGAAACACATAATTTGCAATACTTTCTTAATAAAGGTGTTGCTATTGCTTTACCAAACAATGAGTATGCAGGCATGATGCTTGCAGAGCTAATGTATGACAGTAATCGTCTTGATGTTATGAGCAAGTTCTCACGTGGTTTAGTTAATTCAAATGCAACCAAGGAGATTGTCAATAAGGTATTTGACTTAGTTAAGTGAGACTCTTGACACTTAAATAAACAAGTGATAATATACAAATTGCTATGCGGATGTGGCGGAATGGCAGACGCGCTATCTTGAGGGGGTAGTGGGTATTTACTCGTGTGAGTTCAAGTCTCACCATCCGCACCATAGATTGTCAAACACCTGTGAAAGGGTGTTTTTTTTATAAGGAGGACATTAAAATGAAAAAAACTTTAGTTGTTTGTGCTATGAATGAAGAACTTGCTATTCTAAAAAGCAAATGGGATTTGAAAGAATATGATGCAAGCGGACCATGGACAATATATAGGCATAATGATAAAGAGCTTTATGCAGTTATAACTGGTGTAGGAAAGGTTTTTGGAGCAGCCTGCTTAAGCTACGCAATTGAAAAAATTAAGCCGATGCAAATAATTGGTATGGGTGTTGCTGGTGGTGTTAGCCCTGATTTAAAAATAGGTGATATTGTAATTTGTGATAAAGCGATTCAACATGATATGGATGTTACAGCTTTTGGTTATCCGCTTGGACAGGTACCTGGCATTGAAAGCCCATTTATTAAAGCTGACATAAACCTAGTAGAGAAAACAGAAAAACTTGCTAAAAATTTTACTAATGCTAATATTAAAACAGGAGCAGTTATGTCAGGTGATTGCTTTGTTACCGGTGGTAAAGGATTAAGTCTTCATGACCAGTTTGGTGGACTATGTGTAGACATGGAAAGTGCAGCGTGGGCACAAGTATCGTATATATTTCAAATACCGTTTTTAGTTTTAAGAAGCATATCAGACCAAGCCGATGGTAATGCTGCAGATAATTTTACGGAATTTTTATCTCATGCAGTGAATAACTTATCTGATTTAGTAGAAAAACTTTTAGAAAGGTAATCAATAATGGAAAAAGAAAAAATAGCAAGACTTGAAGAACTAACAAAACTAAAAAATGAGTCTCCTCTTATTGGATCTTTATTGGCAGAGTATGAAGAGCTTAAAAAAGAATATCTTGAGAGTATTAGAAGCAACTTGAAAAGTCAAATTGAAAATTATGGGTTTGTTAAGAAAAAGAATTAGATAAAGAGGTTTATTATGAAGATTTCTAAAAAAGCGTCTATCTATGATTTAGTAAAAAGCCACCCAGAAATAAAGGATGTTATGGTCCAGTTAGGCTTTAGTGATATCATAAAGCCAGGCATGCTACAAACTGCAGGGAAAATTATGAACCTTGAAAAAGGTTCAAAGATAAAAAATATACCAATGGATAAAATTATGGAAGTTTTCAAAAATCATGGATTTATCCTAGAATAAGAATAAGCGCTAATCAAGTACAACAGATTAGCGCTTATTTTATAAAACTTCAATAACTGATTTATATATATCTTCACTAATATCTTCAATACTTCTCATCTGCCCCAATTTTGTACAATCTACCCATGCCCATTCTTGTTCATTAGCTATATCACAAGCAGTTTTATATGCAGCGATTAAATGATCAGTATCTAGTTCGTGTATATCTTTTTTTCTATTTCTAGTATCCATAAGCTTAATAGCAATACTTGGGTCTACATTAAGAAATACTACTAGATCAGGTCTAGGAAGCCCTATCTTATCATATTCTAAATCTGCTAGCCATGACAGATATTCATTTCTCACTTGTTTATTGAGCATTTTTGAACCTTGATGAACCATATTTGAAGTTGTATATCGATCTGCAATTATAATTCCACCATCTTGATAGAAGTCTCTCCAGTCTTTCAAATAAGAAGCGCATCTATCTACGGCGAAAAATGTTGAAGCAGCATAAGCATTTACATCATCAGGGTCTTTTCCAAATTCTCCTTGTAAATACATCTGCACTGGATATGATGCATTTGAACTGTAATTTGGGAACTCAATTTTTTTGACCTTTCTTCCTGCTTTTTGTAGTCTTTCTACCAATAAATTACTTTGCGTAGCTTTTCCACTTGAGTCAGTACCTGATTCTATAACAATTAACTTACCTGTTTTCATTTGATCTCCTTTATCAATCACTAAGTAATCCCTCTTCAATTAATACTTCAACGAAGTATTTCACAACTTCACTATCAAACTTAGTTCCTGCATCATTTGTAAGCTCCTTAACTGCTTCTTGAATAGACATTGCTTTTGCATAAGACCTATCTGTCGTCATTGCGTCAAAAGCATCTATAACAGCGATAATGCGAGCTTCAAGCAAAATACTATCTCCTTTAATTCCATGTGGATATCCACTTCCATCAAGCCTTTCATGATGCTGTTCTACTATTTCTCCTATACTGCGTAGTAATGATCTTTCAATAATCTCTCTACCGTATATAGGGTGTTTATGAATTTCGCCCCACTCATCATTAGTTGGTGCTTCTGTTCCATTAATTATAGTATCATCAAGTTTAATCTTTCCAATATCATGAAAGAGTGCAGCATACATAAGCCTTTCAAATCTGTCCCCTATAATATCCATTTTGGATGCAATTTTTGAAGCATATTCTTGCACCCTTCTTCCATGACTATGTGTATAATAATCTTTATCTTCGACTTGATTGATCATAGCCATAAAATCTTTTATTACTTCACTTATATGGTGGAAAATTGGCTCTGTAGAAACATATAAAAGTTTTGTTATCTCTCTTGTTTTTAAATGCTCTTTGCCTCTAAAATAATTTATATAAAAATAGTCACCTGCACTTAAGACTACATGTTCTCCGTCTTTTTTCATCCATGTTATGGACCCTTCTAAAATATAGAAAAACTCCATAGTGCTTTCTCTGTCTGGAGAAGCTATCTGAATAATTTTATCTGCATCAATCTCTTGTAATAAGACCTCAGCTCCATCACCTCTTGCTAATAACTCTAAAGTTGCAGAGTTTTGAGATATTTTTTCTAAAGAGCTATTTTTTCCTTCTACATAGAAACCACTCATGATTATCACTCTTTCCATTTATTCTGCATTCTTATTATAACAGAAATAATTGCTAAGTAATTATAAGAAATTCAATTTAAAAGAAAAAATGGCACCTTTTGAGTGCCAAATAATTTCACTAGTCTGATATTACATACAGCGGGTCTATCCAAACCCACTTGTATCCAACGTAGTATTTTACATACTCACATTCAACTGTAACACCTAGAGCTCTTGCTGCTCGTATTGTTGTTTGAGCTTTCGCATTAGTAATGGTAACAAGAGCAAATATCATTGCATCTACTATTCCCCTACTAATAAAGTTATTACCCAAGTTAGAAATAGTTGCATCAGCTAAAGCCTGAACTCTTTCCACATCTCTGGATATAGAATCATTCGTACGCTCAACCATATTCTCGACAATTGTTAAGTTTGAGCTAGGTGCAGCTAGTGCCACATTTGTAAATAAAGATAAAACTAAAATAAGTACTAGTATATTAGTAAATTTTTTCAACTAGAAAGCACCTCCTTGTAACTATCTGCATCCATTATATTATAGATATTCCTAAATAACAATAATACATTAACAAAATAAAATGTAAAATTTACTCTTCAATAATCCTTAAGAAAATTTTATGCACTAATTGACCATATGTTTCTCCAGAATCATAAGCTTCTTTTACTGAATCATATTTCCAGTTTGGATATCCTGGATAAGCCCAACCTAACCCGCTTGGATTAAGTGCTTGAGCTAAACCGATCAAAGTCGGAGCAGACCCTCTTGCTACTGAGCCCTCAACCCATCTGGGGTCAATATTTAGATTATTTGTTGGATCCTTAGTAGCGTACCATTTTAAATGTTGAATTTGTGCTCTAGCACCCGTTCTAGCATCTGGGAAAGAGTTTCCAGGAACTCCACCTCCTGTAGCACCAAGACCACAGAAATTGTTTTGATGTGCACTTACATCTCCTCTAAACCTAAAGAAACCCGTTTCGTGTATGCTTTGAGCAAAGGCATAATCACCTCTTACCCCTTCAGCTGCTCCTTCTTCAAGAAAAATCTGTGCTAACTCAAGAGCGCTAACCTCTATTAATGGGTTTGGGTTGTTTTTTAGTAAGAATGCTGCCATCTGCTCAGCAGTTGCTATGGATTCTCCCATAATTCTTAAATCATATAGATCCTTCTCTGTTATTGGTTCAGGGGCTTTTTTATCATCGATTTTTATTGTTTTTGTCACTGCTTCATAAACAACATCTTTTCCAAGCATTTCACCAATAAAACGAACTGGTAACATTGATAATCCTTCTACTAATTGTGCTTTTACCTCTTGGTCATATCTTCTACCATTTCTATATGCAAGAGTTTCTCTAGTAAAGAGTACCCATTCATCATTTTCTACTGTGATTCCAACTGCTGCTAAATCACTATGCCATGCTACTCTAGCACCAAAATACTCCGCATATTGTCTTGCTGGGGCATAAGTTCTACCATCAATATTTTGAATAGAATTACTAAACTCAACAAGCTCGCCATTAACTATAATAGTATAGTCTCCTTGAGCTGTTGCCATTCCAACAAACAATGTTAAAGCTGCTATAAAAATTAAAAACTTTTTCATTATGCTTCCACCTCTATGTCCTTATTTTCTTTTCCTTTTAGCTTTGTATCTATATACGAATCAAGCAATCTTTTTAAGACCGCCATTGCTGGGACTCCTAAAAACATTCCTATTACCCCATAAAGTCTTCCTCCGATAGTAATTGCAAGTATAATCCACAGTGGCCTCAGCCCTACCTTTCCACCTAATATAAGCGGACCTAGATAAAAACCATCAAACTGCTGTAATAAAAATACCAATACAAGTGCCGTAACTGCAATCCAAAATCCTGAGAAAAGTGAGATTATAAACACTGGAATCATACCTATGAATGGCCCAAAGTAGGGAATTAAATTTGTTATACCTACAATTAAACTCAACATAGCTGCATATGGTATGCTTAGTATTAACATCAACACATAACATATAGCTCCTATTATAGCTGAATCGATTATTCTACCATTTAAATATCTAGAAAATATATCATCCGCATCAATTCCAAATTTAAACACTTTTTCTGCATCACCTTCATTTACAGCTACTGCTTGAATTAGCCTTCTAACCCCAATAATTATTCTTTCTTTATCAATTAACATATACATTGAAATTACAGTAGAGAATATAATTGTTGAAATTATACTAGTTCCTGCAGATAATCCTCCCACAATTCCATTTAACAACTGGTTTAGAGCAATTGAAGTTGCTTGAGTCAAGCTACTTGCAGCAGCTTGTAATGCTGGGAGTATTCCTAAAGTATCACTTACTTCAAGTTGTGCAATAGTCTCATTTATCCACTCTATAGCTATTACATAATATGTTGGAATATTCTCTATTAAATCAGTAATGTTTTCAACAAGCCTAGGTACTAAAGCCCTCAAAAAGAAATAAATCATTACAATTACAATAGTATAAACAAACAATACTGTGATTACTCGTCTAATCTTAAATTTCTCTTCAATCTTTTTAACAAATGGATTTAAAAAATAAGCTATTGCAGATGCCCATAAGAAATATGAGAACAAAGATACTACATATCCAAAGCCTCGACTAAAAATATTAGAGGATTCGATAAACTTAAATAATATTAAACTGATAATAATAACTGGTAAGAGCTCTAAATGTTTAGCCCATCTCTTATTGTGCACTTAGCATCCACCTCCGCAGAAAAATTTTTAATATATAAAGGATTTAGCCAATTAATGTAGTACTATAATATGAGGTGACAAAATGAAAGAAATAAAACAGTCTTGTACTAATTGTAATCATACCACAAAATTGTCAGAATGTTATCCTAGATGCCCAATTTGTAATGAACCTTTAACGATTTCATTAATAAATAGTGGCTCAATTAATTACAATGCATCTTTAGTTGATCCTTTCTGGGTTCGTTATCGTGATTTTTACCCATATCTAGACAACTCAATTAATATATCTTTGGGTGAAGGAAATACACCTTTAGTTGCGCTAGATAGAGTTTCTAGCAATTTAGAGCTAAGATCGGTATTTGTTAAAAATGAGACAATTAATCCTACATGGTCTTTTAAAGATAGAGGAAGTGTCATTGGCATAATAAATGCTATTCAAAATGGCTTTGATAAAATTGGCACCGTATCTACTGGTAACATGGCTGCTTCGATGGCTGCGTATGGAGCAAGGGCTAACTTGCAAACATATATATTTGTTAAAGGCGACATGCTCCAAGAAAAAGTAAATCCTATTGCAATTTATGGACCCAAAGTCTTGCAAGTAAAAGGTGATTATAGTGTTTTATATGAGCAAAGCTTGCAAATAGGACAACGAAAAGAAATAGCATTTATTAATTCAGATGTTCCAATGCGAGTCGAAGGCTCTAAAAGTATTGCTTATGAAATATGTGAACAAACAAATTTTGATGTTCCTGATTATGTAATAATTCCAACAAGTGCTGGTGGTAATTTTAGAGGTATTGTCAAAGGTTTCGCTGAATTTTATGAAGCTGGTATTATTGATAAAATGCCTAAGCCAGTATGTGCACAATCACTGGGATGTGCTCCTATTACAAAAGCATATCTAAGTGGTAGTAATACTATTGAACACTTTGGCGCAACAGATACAATTGCTCCTGCTATTGGTAATCCTAATCCTCCTAGCGGAAACGAAGTTTTGAGGCTATTAGAAAAATACATGGGTATAGCTGTTAGTGTAACAAATGATGAAATCATTAAAGCGCAAAAGGAACTTGCTGAAAATGGCATATTCTCGCAACCCGCAGGGGCTGTCCCACTTGCGGCTTTATATAAACTAGTCGGAGATAAGATTCCGCATGATTCTTCAGTTGCTCTTATCGCTACTGGCGGAGGGTTAAAGGATACTAGTGCATTAAATTATCACAGTTTAGAAGCAGAAACAATCAATATTACAGAGCTAGTTGATAAACTTTAATTAGACTGTATACATAGTTGTTGCTATTAATTTATAGTTTGACTTTAAGGCCATTTTTATCGATGCAATATTACTTATAGATGTTTGGTAGTATACAACATTGCCTCCATCTATAAGATAGTTAGTAATTGATGAGATAAGAAAAGTACCAAGTGACATATTGCGATACTTCATACTTATTTCAGCACCTAGTGAATATACTTTTTCACTTTCTTTTATAGCAGTTACTATACCTGCTGGATTACCATCTATGGTTAACAAAAATGATAAAAAATCTCTTGAGTCGCCAGGTTGCACTGCTTGATTAAAGTCACAATACTTTTCTAAGAAAGAATAGTCATTTTTGATAATTGACAAGTTATAGTTAGGTTTTAAGGTTTCAACATTATCATTGTACTGTCCCATAAAGACATGGTATGGACCACTAAGTAATAAGAAGTCATTAGAAACTATATTTTCTAAAACTGAAATGAAGCCAGCTTCAAACACTTCACTTGGTTCCATATACTCAGTAATTTCGCTAAGCTTTTGATAATATTTATTTATACACAACATGATTATACTGTCGGTTTCACCTAAGACTAAAATTCCCAACTGAGTATCAAATAATTCTATTGATTCTCTTATCTCTAGGTGTATACCTCTTTTCAACTCTAAGTTATAATAGCTTAATAAATCCATAATATACCCACTTTCTTTAAGAGGAGATGAACTAATGAAAATTGCAATTGCTGAATTTGCTCATGAAACTTGTACCTTTTGTCCTGATAGGACGACAATTGAGTCTTTAGAACCATATGTTACTCGTGGGATAGATGTAATAAAACAAAACAAAGGTATCCCTAATTATCTTAACGGATTTATAAAAGTTTTAGAAGATGTTAATGCAGAAATAGTACCAATTATAAGTGTTGGAATGGCGCCTGGTCCTTTTACGTCATGGTTTACGCCAGAATGTTTTGATAAATATACAAATGAAATATGTAACGGGCTAAAAGCTAGCCTACCTCTTGATGGTGTTTTAATTGCCCTTCATGGTGCTATGGCAGTAGAAGGTGTTGCTAAGCCAGAAGCAGAAATAATTAAAAGAATAAGAAAGATAACTGGAGATACTCCAATTATGGTAACACTTGATTTACACGCCAACGAAGACCATGAACTGACCGACGTAACTAATGGAGTATTTGTAATTAGGACTTACCCACACATCGATTCTCAACAAACAGCTGAGAAAGCAGCTCTATGCTTAGTAGACACGTTAAACGGTAAAATTGTTCCTACTCAAGCTCTGAAAAAGCCAAATGTAGTTTCAGCTAGCATTTTCCAAGCATCCGATTATCATCCAATGAAGGTTTTATATGATGCTTGTAGAAATTTTGAAAAGCAAAAAGATGTTGTTTATGTTAGTGTTGCTCCTGGGTTTGCATATGCTGATGTAGAGGATATCGGGATGTCCATTATCGCAATAACTAATAATGATGCTAAACTAGCTCAAGAAATAGTTGACGAGTTGTGCCTTTTGGCTTGGGACTTGCGATTTGATCTAAATCAACAGCTGCCAAAGACAAAAGAAGGTATCTCACAAGTAATTTCTCTAATAAATGAAGGTAAAGGACCAATTACAATTGCAGATGGAGCTGACAGAACTGGCGATAGCACTCATGTTTTAAGAGAGTTATTAGATCAAGGTGCAAAGAATTTTGCTCTTCCCGGAATGAGTGATCCTAAAGCCATAGAGCACCTATATGCCAATCATAAAGTTGGAGATGAGGTAACACTTGATGTTGGTGGATGGGCCAGTGAGTTTTCAGGTGAGCCAGTAAAAGTAAGTGGGAAAATTATTTTCATGGGTAGCCCTGAGTATACGTTAGTTGGTCCAATGAGGAAAGGCAAGAAAGTGAAGGATAGTAAAATTGTTACCCTTGACATGAATCAAGGAAGATTTCTTGTTATATCCGAAAGGATGAGAGGGGCAAATGATAGCGCCGCGTTTACAGCTGCTAATATAGACTTTACAAAACTTGATATCATAGCACTGAAATCTAGAGTTCATCATAGAGCTTATTGGGATGATATAGCAAATATTGATTTCAAAATAGACGCTCCTGGTATTGGGGCTGCAAACTTGTTATCACTTCACTATGAGAATGTTCCAGATCAAGCTTTTCCAATAGGTAAAGCCTATAAGTAGTATTTTGGCCACAGTTTTCACTGTGGCCTTTTTCTTATAATTCTATTTCTGTATATTTTCTCTCAGACATATCTACATTATCTTTTCTATTCAGGAACAAAAATAGTGTTCCTATCAAAGCAGTTGTAGCCAAAATCCCTGCAACAATACTAACAATCGCCCATTTTCTGTTAATTCTATTAAACCTATCAATTCTAAACCTATCCATTACTAACTCCTCCTTTTCTCATACATAGTTTTTGGTAATTACAATGCTCGCATTCATCTAATTTTTTCTGGAAACAATTTCTTTCCAAATCTTTCTCAAGTGCATTAATACTCTCTTTCACCAAATGCAAACTAGTATCATAGTCAGGCAAATCGACAAGGTAATCATATTCCTCATCTTCGCTAGCAAAATAATTGTGTATCTCACTAGGATAATACCCATATGAGTCTGCTACTGCTATTGCATATACGGCATTTTGCAATAAATACTTTTTGGTAGCATCTTCATTCATTCTACCTGTCTTAATATCTATTATACTATATTTATTTCCCTTTATGATAAGTTTATCTATTAATCCAGTTAATATTTTCTTGTTAATGCTCAAACTAAAACCTAATTCAGAAACAACCTCGCCGTCTCGCTGTTTTTTATAAACTTGGCTATTTAGATAATTATTTATCATCTGCTTGCCTTTATATCTATATTTACTAATTACATCACTTGTTCTATTCACTCTCTCTAGTAAAACCTCAAAAAGTTCATAGGCATTTTCACCATTTGTTATCTCAAACACTTTATGGATTATCGTACCAAGCTCACTTGCGCTATAATGTTCTTTATCAAGCTTTTTTAAATCTATATCATAATCAGGAATTTCTTTAATAAACCTATAGTAATACCGCCTACTACATTCATTATGTGTCATTAGTGCTGTTGCAGATAAATTAAACGCTCTATTAAGCTTCAACTTTGGTTTCTCAAGAAGTGGCGTCTCTAAACTGTCATAGACCTTATTTTCAGTACTTACACTTATATCACTTACCAAGCTTTGGGGTACTAGCTTTAGGTGTTCATACTCAATAACTTCATCTGATAGCTCATTAAGTGTTAAGTATTCTCTGATATAATCAAAGTAGCTTTGCTTAGTTTTATTAAACTTTGCAGGTGCTGCGGAAAGAATAAGTCTTTCTTCAGCTCTAGTTGATCCTACGTAAAATAATCTGTAGGATTCTTCTAGATCAAGCTCTTTTTCTTTTTCTTTCATTTTACTGAAGTAGAAATTATCTTGCGTTTTATCTGATAAGCCCCTTGAACGTATTACCAGACCAAGATCTTTCGTAAAACAAATCATGTCTTTTGGTGATTGAAGAATTCTTCTTTCAAGCTGAGGGATTATGACTGTATGAAATTCCAATCCTTTAGATTGATGAATAGACATAAGCTGTACAGCATCAACTTCTTCACTAACTGAAGCTTCTCCCATGAGTGCGTTACCCGATCTCATAACTCTAATATATTCAAGCACCTCTGTTAAAGTTGTTGTATTTTTTGACTCTAAGTCTCTTATTATAGCTAAAAACTTGTTAACATTTACTACCGCTTGTTTTCCATAATCTCTACTTAAAAGCAATACACTTAAATAGTCGGTACTATTAATAAACTCATCTAATACTTTTGAAATACTTTCGAGTTTGAACTTATCCTTATACTTATTTAACACCTCTAATGCATTATCAAATTTTTGCATATTTATCAATCTTATTTCATTATCTAATCCCTTATTATCCATTCTTATTCTTAGTAATTCTTCATCACTAAAACCAAAAAATGGTGTTCTTAAGATTCCCACTAAGCTTATTTGGTCTTCACTGTTTGAAAAATATTTTAGTAAATTAATAATATCTACAATTTCTTGTTTATCGAATAAACCACGGCTCCCTGACACTTGGTAAGGAATGCCTAAATCTGACAAGGCAGATTCATATAACTTAATATCAGTTAAAGCTCTAAACAGAATAGCTATATCTTGAAACTTAATGCCATTTCTATTATATTCTTTTATGTTTTGGGCAATATACTTAGCCTCAACTTGTCTAACATCAGATGATTTCATTTCTTCTTCAATTTCTTCTGGATGTGGCAACCACATCTCCACTTTAACATCCTTGCAACTATCGTCTAAACCAGCAACCACGTCTTCATAGTCAAGTGTTGACTGTTCAAACAAATACGTGAAAAAGTCATTTTGGAAATCAATTAGTTTAGCCCTACTTCTAAAATTTTCAGCTAAATTAATCCCCTTGCCTCCGCTACTAATGATCTCTTTTCTCATCTCCAAAAACCCAGCAAGCTCTGCAGCTCTAAATCTATAAATTGACTGCCTTGGGTCACCTACAATGAAAAGGCCATTTTTACTGTATGGTGATAGTAATTTAATTAGTTCCTGTTGCATTGGGCTAGTATCTTGAAACTCATCCACCATAACATACTTGTACTTATTAATATAATACTCTCTTACATCAATATTCTTTCTCAAAAGATTAAGTAATCCCCACTCTAAGTCAGAATAGTCAAGGACCCTTCTATTCTTTTTAGCTTTAGAATATTCCTTATCAATCTCTTGATATACCCTATCTAATAGGTGATAAAGTGGGATAGTCTCAAGATATGCAAAACTCTCTGTCATTTGATTGAAAGCATCTTTAATCTTATCTACTTCTTCTTTTACAATTTTAACTGGCCTTGATAAAAGACTAGTCAAATCTTTACTAAGTTTTACATAAGCAGAGTCTTGCGTAGTTTTAACATCAGTTACTCTAGTGATTAACCCCTTTATGTCTGTATCTAGATATCTACTAGAAAAAGCAGCCTTCCCTTTATACCCACCTAACAGTTCTCTGATTTCTATTAGATTATTGGATATTGTACTTTTCAGTGCCACTAACTCTTCTCTTTTTGATTCTTCAAACCCTAGAGCCATTTTTGAGACACTTTCAATCTCTGCACCAAGTGATCTAATTTTTTGATATATTGAGCATAACAAATCGATTGTACGATCAACAGATTTTACATTTTGGACTAGAGTTTGCATTTGCTCATCTTGATAATACTCTCTAATAATATCTCTTACTGTCTCACTAAGCATTATGTATGCCTCTATTTCATCAATCATACTTGCTTCTGGGTTTATTTTGCTTTCAAGTGGATGACTTCTTAAAACCTGAAGAGCAAACGAATGGATTGTAGAAATTGTAGCTTGTTCAAATTGATCTTTAACACCCTGCCAAAAGCGCTTTTGACTGCCTGAAGTACTCTTTATTTGATCGCTAATATGCTTTCTAACCTTAATCCTCATATCTGCAGCTGACTTATTGGTAAATGTAATTGCAAGCATCTCTTTTATTCCAGCTTGCTTACTTGCCAATAAAGAAATATATCTGCTTACTAATACAGTTGTTTTTCCAGACCCTGCTCCAGCACTAAGAGTTAAGTTTTTATCTTTTGCATTAATTGCTTTTTGTTGACTATCTGTAAACTTCATCAGAGTCCTCCAATCTACTGCTTAATTTTCCAGTTAACCTACAGATATCTTTGTATGTACAATATGAGCAAAAAGTAGGGATTTTTTTAGGATTTAGTGGGTAATACCCATCTCTCATTAACTCTCGATAGTCATATGCCTTTTCTATGGTTTCTTCAAGTAATTCATTCCACTCTTCAAAAGGAAGTTTATCTTTTATGCTGCTATTTAGTGCTAAGTCAGCTAAGCACTCCTTTACCCACATTCCACTATTTCGATTAAAGTTACTGCCAAGGCTATAGTAGCCTCCGCCACATATATTTTCCATGTTAAAAATTTCTTTACAAGCTTTAATATATAGTGGGAGTTGAAAAGCAATTCCCTCCTTTACATCTTCAAGCTTTGGTGGCATACCAGATTTATAATCATAAATAATGAATCTGTCACTGTCTTTATCGATTCTATCTACAAAACCCATGTATTTTAATATTCCTCTATTCTCAAGCTGATAATTGAATGACTTTTCAAGCATTGCTGGTCTAAAACCTGATTCTTTTTGCAATTCTATTTCACTACTTAACCATTCATTTAGTATATACGTAAACCTCTTTCTTTCTAGCTCAACCCAATGTGATGAGATTGCACTTGTGTGAACTAACTCTGATAGTTTTAACTGCAAATAATTATCTATCTTGATTAAGTATTCTCCTAAATCTTCCTCTCTTAAGCTCCTGTTTAAATACTCACTTAGGAAATTTGCAAGTACATCATGTAAAATATTGCCTCTTATCATCGGAGTAAGCCCTGGCTCAAATTCTTCTGTTTCTTCAAGCATAAATACTCTTTTTAATAAAAATGCAAACGGACATTTCCCATACTCTTCAAGCATTGTGGTACTCATTGTAAAATAGTCTGAAAACTTATTTTTAAGGGCTTCTTTAAGATCAGGCGAATTTATGACTCCATTATATACAGATGCATCTGCATTTGCTCGAAACTCTTCGATTTCATAAAGACTAGCTATGTTTTGACCTAATAGGCTCAACTGCTTTTCCTTTGCGAGTATTTCTTGATATTCTTTGGTTGAAGCAGCTTTGTTTATGCTTGGCCAGATCACTCTATTTATGACTTCTTCACGATTAGTTAAATCTAAAATATCAACTACAAACGGCGATAAATAACCTTCATCACCAGCATAATTTTCTTTAAGATAGCTAACATAAAGTGCTTTTTTAGCACTTCCAATTAATCTTAAAAATGTAGCTTTTTGATAACTTAACTCATCTTCAGCATTCTCAACATTAAGCAGTTTAAGGTCGTCATTATCTATCCCCCTAATCCATGAATGACTACTACTTGGAATTACTCCTTCATTAGCGCCAATTAGAAAAACATAATCTAGATCTAACCCAGCAACTTGCATAGGATTGTATACTTTAACACATTCATAATTATTTCTACCTAGACTAAATTTTGCAAAAGACAAAACTGTTTTTATAATTTCTAAAAACTCGGAAAACGTCATTTCTTCAGGCCAAAGGTTAAGCTGGTCTTCTTCTCCTAAAAACTGATTAAATTGTGCTTCTATACTATAAAGCTTCTCAGCTTGAAAACTTTCTAGTCTCTTAAGCTCTTTCTCCATATAGCTTGAGAAGTTTAGTTTTTCTTTTACTCTTTTATAGCTTACATAAAAATCATTATAACTACCTTTATTAGGAATCATCTTAAATATCTGTCCTATATTATAAAGACTACTACTAATATCTTTAAGCTCGTCATGAGTAAAAATCATATCTTTATCTTTTATGTTTTGAAGCATAAATACTCCTTGTTGCCATTCACTTAATGGTCCGTCATAAGGAGCTAGCTTTATATATTTAGCTAAGATATTAGCTTTGATTTCTTCAGGCCAGTCTATATCAAGCCGTAAAAATTCTAGAAAAGAAACTTTTGAGAAGTCTTCTTTCACCAATGAAAATAAGAACATTAGCTGTTTTGTGAACACTTCTTTACCTAATGATGAACTCAAGTTTTCAACTGGAGTTTCAAATTCACTGGCTACTTTCTCTACTATTTCTCTATAAGAATCAATATTATAAGACACTAATGCAATATTCTTTGGATCTACGCCAGATAAGATTAATTTCTTAATTTCTCTAAAAGCATTTTTTATCTCTAAAAGTTTGGTATATGCACCGCTCACGTTAAGTTCTAAACTTACATCAGCTGATTCACTTTTGAAAAGATTACTCTCTAGGGTATTTTCTTCATTATCTTGCTCAAAGAGTTTAAACTCAGCCTCCCGAAGCTTTTTGATGCTTTCATTTACTGTACTAAAAATCTCTTTTCTCGTCCTATCAAAATGCAAAAACACTTTAACTGTCTTGAAGTTGTTTGAAAGTGCTAATAAAAAGTTTACATCAGCTAAACTCAATTGATAATCATATATTATCAGTTTGTTTCCTTTTAAATTATATTCTGATTGTTCTAGTTCTTTGGTTGCTTGTTTTATTACTTCTTCTTGATCTAACAAATTTCTTGAGAATAACTCTCGTTGATACTCATTGTATATTAAAGCTATATCTCTTTCTTTGTCACTTAAATCATCTAAAAGAATTTCATTTGTCATATTATTTCTTTTTATACTAGCAATGATACCCCATATTTCTTGAGTAGTTTCTACAAGGCTATCCAACTGAGAAAACCATACTAGCTGATTATTCTTCTGAAGCTTCAGTACTACTTTTGATACTAAAGCAAGCGTTTCTTCAAAGGAAATCACCTGATATACTGCTTTTTTGTCAAGAATGTTTTGTGCTATCCATTGTAAGCTTACAATATTACTCTTAATTAACACGCTTACATCTTCAGATAATATTTTAGCCCTTGCTTCGTCTATTAAGTTTAACGTTGGTAATGATAAATAAGACACTTCACTTAAGTTTGATGAGCTTTGCTTAAACTCTTCTAAGATTTCTTTTTGCAGTGGGTCATACTTCTTTACTAATATTAGTTCTTTTATCACACAAAAACCTCCCTAAAGCAGTCTGTATCATACTTTATTACTATTTTAGCACAATAAATGATTTCGTTTTATACTAAGCTACTAATAATTAGTAGGCAGATACTATCTTTTTTCGTTTAACTAAATAATTGAAATCGTAGTCAATAAGGGATATACTTTGTAATGGAGTTTATTTGGGGGGCTATTATTATGAATGTTATAGAACTAGTAATACCAATATATGCAATTGTTGCGCTAGGTTGGTATTTGAGAACAAAGAAACACTATACCGTAGAAGTTGATAAGTTCATTGGATTTCTTACTTACAGAATTTTATTACCCATTTCAATCTTTGATAAGATAGCCACAGCTGAAGTAGGTATCAATCAGCAAACCATACAATTTTATGGAGTTATGCTACTTCAATTAGTTTTCTTCTATTTATTATGGACAAAGCTTGACAAAAAGCGAGGTTTTGAAGCTTTTGCTAATAGCGTAAGAGGAAATGTAATATATTTAGGATTTCCTGTTATGATTCAATTACTCCCTGCAACACTCCTACCTCTTGGTATGGTATTTGCAAGCATTTTATCTCCTTTGACTTTATTTAGTGTTGAGATGCTTTATAGAAGTAAGGAAGGTGGAGCAAATCCTTTCCAAATATTAAAAAACCCTTTAGTTCAAGGGCTTTTGCTTGGCATTATATTTAATGTTTCAGGTATATGGCATCCCCTTTTAGGGCAAGTAATTTCACAAGCTACCACACCGTTAATGTTTCTATCTCTGATCATTGTTGGAGCTAATTTTGACTTAAGTTCAATGAAGCAAGCCGATATATCTTTTAGAATGATCTTAGTTATTATAAATAAAATAATAATTTTGCCACTTGGGTTTACAGCTTTTGGCATTTTACTTGGATTTGATAGTGCTCTAGTAGCAATAGGTGTGATTTTATTCTCTGCTCCTTGTGCAGTATCAAACTTTGTCTTACTTTCAGAGCTAGACGAAGTAAGTGATTTATCAGTTAATGCAACTATTTTCTCAACTGCTGTGTATTTGCTACTTCTACCAGTTATAAGTGTCCTGGTTAATCTATTTATCTAAGAAGTCCAACAAGATTCCACCATGGAAGATACAATAAAAATATAATTAAAAAAGTTAGCGGAGTCATGAATAGCCCATAGCGGCGTAATTGGGCTTCGCTATAATATTCCTCTCCAACACCTATTAAGACTGATAAATGATGATATGGCAAAATATAATGTATAGAAACTGTTAAATATGATATCAGAGCTATTACTATAGGAGGAACTATACCTCCTACCATCCCTACTAAAAGTGGAGATGTGATACTCATTGTAGTTAAACAGCTACCAAGTACCATATGAACTGCCATCACAACAAATACGATGAAGAAGTATATCCCTAGCCCATTAGCTTGTGGAACAAAACCTGCAAGTGAATTTTGTAAAATTTCGTTTATTCCACTAGCTGCCAACACTCTACCAATAGAAAACACTGCTGTTAAATATATCAAGATAGGATAATTAATCTTTTTGAAGTCTGTTATTCTTAAAAGTTTTGTAGCAAACATTGCTATTACACCTAAAATTCCTACATATGCAGAATGTATATTGTGAAGCGATTCAGTAGCCCATAAAACAACTACAACACCCATTATAATAAAAGCTAATTTTCTTTCCTTATTTAACTTTAGTTTCATATTATCAATGGATCGCTTTAGCTCAATTCCTTTCAAATTCTTCCTAAACATAAATATTAATGCACCACAAATAACTGCTGAAGCTATAATACCTGGTACAGTCATATAAGTTGCCCATTCTGTAAAACTTGCTGATACTCCTGCAAACTCAAGTGCAGAATAATTTAGTATAAAGTCACCATTTATAAACAAAGTTGGAACGACTGTCCCAGCGACAAAAACGCTAATCATTACTACAGATTTTGTGTTTTCATGCATATCATATTGACTTAGAAAAACACTATATATGCTTCCCAATATAATGAGTCTTGGGAATGGGTGAGGAATTAGAAAAATTAAAATTCCACCTAAAATGAATGACAAAGCTATAAGTCTATAAGTACTTGTACCAAACTTTTGTAAAATCAACTCAGCTAGTTGCTCAGCTGCTCTCGTATTGGTTATACCATTAGCAAGTAAGAACGATGATAAGATTAATACAAATGTTAGTGATAAAGGAAAGTTAAGAACAGCAACTGGATGTGCTCCGCTAAAAAGTAAAAACCCTATTAACATAAATATAGCTGAAAAAGTCATATTTACGCCACCTGTTGCCCACCAATATATTGTAGTCATCATAGTTATGACAACTGCTTTTTGGTTTAAACTTAGTGGTATTGGACTAAATAGGATAATAACAGCAAATACTATTGGTATTATTAGGTGCATTCTATGTTTTAATTTCAACTTTCTAACTCCCTTCTAACGAAACACTGGTAAGATTTTAACATATTTGGCTTTCTTATAAAAGTAGATAGTATCTTGGGAGTGCTTCTCTTCTTTTTACTTCTCGTTTAGCCTCCCTTATTACACTAACACCTAAAAGAAAACCTGCTGGCATAACCAGCAGGTAATAATCTATAAACTTCTAACTCTGACACATATATTATTACTATGGTCAGCAATTCTTTCAAAGTTTGATATAGTATCCAAGAAAACGATACCAGCCCTAGGGTTACATAAACCTTCACTAACCCTTGAAATGTGGCTTTTCCTTAACTGTTGCTCCATTAAATCTACTAATTTCTCTTTCTCGTAGACTTTTCTTGATAATTCTAAATTCTTATCTTTTATAACGACTAATGAGTCATCTATCATTTCCCGAATTACTGTATACATCTCTTTAAGTTCTTCCATTGCTATTTCTGTAAATTCTAATCCATTCTCAATCTTGTATTCAGCTAGTTCTGCTATGTTATCAGCATGGTCACCAATTCTTTCAATGTCATTAGTACACTCAAATAAATAATTAAGCCTTTTTGATTGATTATCTGTCATTGATTGTTGTGATGTCTCAACTAAATATGACATAATTTCTCTTTCAAGATAATTAACCAGCTCTTCCTTTTTCTTAGCTCCCTCAATTATTCCTTCATCTCCTGTATATAGTCCTTGAACTGCCATCTCAAGAGCCTCTCTTGATAACTCACCCATTCTAACAATTTCTCTAGTTGCTTGTCCTAAAGCTATTGAAGGGTTTTCAAGAAGCATCCTATCCAAATAAAGGGTTGCAAACTCATCCTTAAGAGCATCCTCTCCTGGAATGATCTTTGTTATTAGGTTAACAAATGGAGTTATAAATGGAAGTACAACTATCGTATTAAAAAGATTAAAAATCGTATGTGCATTTGCAATCTCACGATGCACTAGCGGTGATGTCATAGCAGCTATTGCGGCAAAAGGCTTCAATAAGAACAAAAACAAAATAGACCCTGCAATATTAAAGAGTACATGAGCTAGTGCTGTACGCCTAGAGGCTAAGCTAGTCTTAATAGATGCTAATCCAGCTGTAATACAGGTACCAATATTACTACCCAAAATAAGAGGGATAGCAGACTCCAGGTTAATTAACCCTTGTGTAGATAATGCTACTACAATCGCTGTTGTACCACTACTACTTTGAATCAAAGCAGTAAAAGCAGCTCCCACTAGAACACCTAGTAATGGATGTTGAGCAAAACTTGCAATTAACTCTATAAAAGGTTGATATGATCTCAATGGCCTCATTGCATCTGACATAAAATTCATACCAAAAAACAAAATACCAAATCCTAGAACAATTTCTCCAATATCTCTGATTTTTTTCTTTTTCCCAAATAGAATAAGAACAACACCAATACCAATTGCAAAAGGAGCAAATTGATTTAGGTTAAATGAAATTAACTGCGTTGAAAAAGTTGTTCCAATATTAGCTCCTAAAATAACCCCAACAGCCTGTTTAAGGGTCATTAGTCCTGCATTTACAAAGCCAATAACCATAACAGTTGTAGCACTACTACTTGATACTATAACAGTAACCACCGTTCCAACCATTACACCTGATATTGGATTTTTAGTCAAAACCTCTAGTAAGTTCCTCATTTTATCACCTGCTGCTTTTTGCAAGCCAGCGGCCATTAAGTGAAGACCATATAAAAATAAACCAAGTCCTGCAACCATACTGGTTGCAATTGCGAATCCATCCATATACATTACTCCTTTGAGTATATATTATCCATTCACTTCATACCGTTGTTATTATATATAATCTTAACATGAATTACACTAAAAATTTAGATTTATTTATAAATATTTAACAAATAAAAAATAAAGCTTGCTTATTACTGCTTACCTTCTAATAAACAATAAACTATTGTATAATATAACGACAGAGAGGAGCATAAACATGGAAATAACAAGAAATTCTTTAATCAAACTTTCTGTGGCTATTTTAATCCTTCTTCTATTAAGTGGATTTGTAGTATATAGCTATGTTGATAGTAATGTTTCTCATTTAAATGAAGAGATAAAAAAGCTTAATGAAGAACTTAATAACACTAATCTTGATTTAGTCGAAGCTCATGAGAATATATCAACTCTTATCGAGCAAAATGAGGAAAATCTAGATTTACATAGAATTCAAGTTAAAGAAATGCAAAACTATATTTCAGATCTAGAAGGAAGATTAAATAGACTTTCTGGCTTAGAGGTTATTCCTGAGCAAAAGACCGCCTATTTAACTTTTGATGATGGTCCTGGTGGGTATTCACATGAAATACTTGATATTTTAGCTGAGTATGATGTAAAAGCAACCTTCTTTGTTAATGGAAGAGAAAGTGAAGATAGTCATGATGTGTATCGGCGTATAGTTGATGATGGCCATGCATTAGGGAATCACACCTATAGTCATAAATATAGCTATATCTACACAGGAGTAGATAATTTTATGGCTGATTTATATAAACTAGAGGACATATTATATGATATCACAGGTGTTAGACCAAGAATAATTAGATTCCCAGGTGGTACTTCAGCAGCTCATATAAGTTCAAGTAGGCATAAACCATATGTTAATCGAGTATTAAGTGAAGGCTATCAATATTTTGATTGGAACATTGATAGTGGTGATGCAGACGCCACCCCTCGTACATCAAGTCAAATTGTAGCTAATGTGATGAGACAAATTCATTATCACAATTATGCAAATATTTTAATGCATGAGACTTACCCTACCATGAGAGCATTGCCAAGTATAATAGAGCAAATACGAGACTTAGGATATACATTTGATGTCTTATCAGTAGATAGCCACTATGTTCATCATAGAACGAGATAAAAGCTCCTCAAGTGAGGAGCTTTTTTTATAATTGTACTTCCTTTACTTGTTTCCCACCTTTTTCTGATGAAATTACAAATGTTATTTTGTCACCCTTTTTTCCTTTTACTAAATACTTTACCCTTTTACACCCATCATTATATCCAATTGGATTATACTCCCCATATTGTTCTTGGGCAGAAAAGTATCCTTCTAAATACCCTACTTCAAATTCTTCTTTACCACTGATAATCTCAGCCTGTCCCTTAACAACTTTAATCTTGTCTTTTGCAATAATACCTTTATTCTTACCCTTGTCTGTCAAATATGTTGCTAAAAATCCATGATTAGCTACAAAAACATCTATTTCATATATGTTTTCGCTAACCTTATTGACTTTTACATCCTCAAACATTACTCTTGGCAAAGCTTTTGCATGTGCTAATAAGAACGTCATCATTTTATGGCATTCTTGCTCTAATAATTTATGTGGTGGATTTTGTCTAAAGTATTTAGGGTTATATCCACCTATTTCTACTTTCCCAAGTTGTGGATGATCAAACTCTTTCCAATCAATGAATCCAGTCCCAGACAACTCTCTGTCGTTCCACTCTAGCACTTTTAAATCTCTTAGTACTCTCTCTTCAGCTGTCAAAGATCTAGCTTCATGCCAATCAATTTTTACACCGGCTCTTCCATATAAATCCCATAACTCAGGAGTAAATCCAGGAATTCCTTGGTGCTCATAAGCCCAATCTACAATAGTTGCTGCAAATATCCCACCTGTACTTGGTACATCTGGATAACCTGTTAGTTCTTCTCCTCTAGCTCCAATCGTTTTAAGAAGCTTTAGATCGTATTTATTAAATTCACTTTCAGGGTACGTATATGGGGACCTAAAAAGGATGCCTCCTGAAGTATGCAAAGCTTCTAGAGCTCCAATGTTTTTATGGCTAATAATAAAATCAACAACGTTTTTTATTTCAGACTCTGAAGTAGGATAATCTCCCCCACCCTTTATTTCAGGCTTCCATTCAGACGGGTAGTTTCTATTCAGATCTAGTTGCCATGGTACTGGGTTTAGCTTAAATGGCTCTCCCTCAAAATCTTTAATTAATCCTTCAGGTAAAATATGATAAAATTCACCTTTTGTTTCATCTAACTTTCTTGGCTCCATAAGCCTGCTATCAAGCTTTGATATTTTCCACGGGCCTCTTTTATCATCTCTTAAACGCATTTGTAAAATATACCCATTACCATCTATATCACTTCTGTGTAAACCAGGATAATCCAATAACTCTTCATCTGGCCATACCCTTACACTACTTCTTAGCATGTTTGGAGTTGTTAAATAAAATTCTGCGCCATCAGGATTAACCCTAGGAATAATATAAAATGTAGTAGTTTGCAATAGCTCTCTAACATCACTCTTATCTTTATTTGAAAGTAAATAGTCTGCTGTATAAAGTGCTGCTATGGAACCAGTAACTTCTCCTGCATGAGTATTACCATCAATATATATTGCTGGTTTATGCTCAGCTTCTCCTGTACTAAAGTCTGTAACTGTAATACACCATACATCGCGATCTTCATAGCTTTTTCCTATTGAGCTAATAGAAGCATAGTTAGGATATAGATTCGCTAAGGTATTCAGTGCCTCTGTTAACTCATCATACGTATAATACTTGTCATATTTATGCTCTAACATCACTTTCTCCTTTCCTAGCTTGGAAAAATTATTTCTACTACTGCGCCTCCATTTTGATGATTATAAATATTGATTTCACCACTATGTAAGTTTACAATATCTTTTACAATAGCCATGCCTAATCCAGTACTGCCTTTTTCACCTTTAAAAAATCTCTCAAATACTTTTGGCATTTCTTTTTCTGTAAAACCAGGGCCATCATCTACAATTCGTATAATTACCTGCTTATTATCACCAGTTATACCTTGTATCAAAATTCTCTCTTCTGCATAACGAACAGCGTTATCTAGCACATTAGAAAATGCCCTCATTAAAGAAGAGTAGTCTCCTTTGATAGTTAAGTCTTCTTCAATAACAACTTGAAGGTCTAATCCTTTATGTTGAATACGAGTATAAACTGTTCTTAAGGCTTCATTCATTACATCGCTTACATCTACTTTTTTCTTTTCAATACTTACATTTTCATCATCTATCTTACTTATAAACAACAGCTCTTCAACTACTGATTTCAATCTTTGGCTTTCTGAAACAATTATATTAAGTGCTTCCCCTACTTCACTCTCATTAAAAAGACCCGCTTGTAATCCTTCTGCATATCCTTGTATATTCATTAATGGGCTCTTAAGCTCGTGTGAAGCATTCTGAATAAATCTCGCTTGAGCTTCTTGATATCTTTCTAATTGTTGACTCATATTATTAAAAGCTTTAGCTAAATCCCCTAGTTCATCATCATCCTCAACTTTCAGCCTTCCAGAAAAATCGTAAATAGATATTTCTTTAAGTTTTTGTTCAAGATCTTGAAGTGGTTCTATTACTTTACTTGTTAAATAGCTAGCAAATAAAATTCCAATTAATACAGCTATGATAATCAATCTTATAACAGACCACATAAAGCTATCTCTAATTATTATCTGATCCACTCTTGGGCTTAGTGCTACTACATAGCCTGCACGATTAATACTTGTAAACTCTTCAATTACAAAATAATAATCGCTCCATGCTCCTTGTTTTTTATTCTCAACAATTGCTAATTTAATATCATCTGGTAATATTAGTTTTTCATCGTAGCCCTTAAATGTACTCAGGACAATATTTAGGTCTTTGTTTAATATAACAAGTTCAATATTAGCTTGAGACTGCGAAACGACCTCTTCAATCAACCTCTCATCTCTAAATGATGTGTTGGCAATTATCTGCGCAATTCCTTTTGCAGTTGTTTCAAGCTCGTAAAAATTCCTTTGAGATATATAATTTGTTATGGTGAAGGCTGTGGTAATTAGTACGGATACACTCACCATTATAATTACAAGCACTTGAACTGCTGTAATTTTAAAACTTATAGAAGTTTTACTTTTGGGTAATCTTGTATCCATAGCCCCAGATGGTCTCTATCTCTATTTTTGCGTTATTATCTTTAAGTTTTTTGCGTAGCCTTCTTACTAAGTCATCTACTGACCTAGTTTCTCCAACATAATCATATCCCCAAATATTCTCAATTATTTGATCTCTTGATAAAGCTTTGTCTGAATTTTTAAGCATATATAAAAGCATTTCAAATTCTTTGTTTGTTGTAGTCACTTCTTCCTCATCAATGTAAAACTCTCTATGAGCAGACTTTATTTCTACATTCGCTAATTTATACTCTTCTCCTTCAGACTTATCCTCAGTCATAACAGATCTTCTAAGCAAAGCTTTGACTCTCACAATTAGCTCTCTAGGGCTAAAAGGCTTTACTAAATAATCATCTCCACCTAGCTCAATCCCTAAAATTCTGTCTATTTCTTCTCCTTTTGCTGAAACAAATATTATCGGAGTCTTGTACTCATACCGGATTCTTCTACATAAATCGAGCCCACTAATTCCAGGAAGCATTACATCCAGAACGATACAATCTGGTTTTTGTTTCTCCATTGCTGGTAGGACTGATTCAGCATCTCCAAAAGTTTTAACTGAATATCCTTCATTGTCTAAAAACTTAGAAATTAACTCCCTAATATTTTTATCATCATCTACTACAAAAATTAGTTCATTCACGAAACTCACTCTCCTTGTATACTCGCTTTAATTTCATTAAATCTTTTACTACTAAACCTTTTGCGTTTAGTTAATTCTCCCATACCTAGTTCTTTAGTATCATACTCTATGTCATATGTATAAATATCACTAGCTGATGTATGAATTTCACTGGCCTGCGTAATCTCAACTAGCTGCTTGACATTCTCTGGAGTAATTCCTCCACCTGGCATTATATTAATACTTGATGAATTCTTGATTAACTCCTTTATTAGACTTGCCCCTTTTATAATATCATTAGCTTGACCCGATGTTAAAATTCTCTTTATACCAAGCTCTTCAAGCCTAATTATTTGCTTTAGTGGATCATTGCAAAAATCAAAAGCCCTATGAAAAGTTACATCAACACCTGGGAAGCTCTTGTTAATCTCTTGCATAAAATCAAAATCTATATCACCGCTTCTTGTGAGAGCACCTATAACAAAGCCATTACAACCTTCAAGTAATAAAGACTCTATTGACTTAAGCATAGTTACTTTCTCTGTTTTTGAATAAGAAAAGTTCCCACATCTCTCTCTAATAAGTGGCATTATTGGGATATTTACTACTTCTTTAATATGTTTTATTATTCCTATTGAAGGTGTGGTGCCTCCAACTTCTAATACAGCAGAAATTTCTAATCTATCTGCTCCAGACTGCTGAGCTAAAAGAGCGTCTTCCACTGAGTCTACACATACTTCAATCTTAATCATTTGTTTCACCAAACTCTATTGCTAATTTAACTGCTTTTTCAAGTTGCTCATGTGAAAACTTTTTTGTATCATCTGATTTTTTCATGTCTTGAGATTGTAAAGCTTCAAAGTTTGCAATTCTCTTTCTATATTCTTCTGCCAGTATTTTGTCTTTCGCTACTTTATGTACAGCATTATAAAAATGCCAATAGAGTCCTGCTTCATATATGTGATTATTTGGGTTAAAGTGATCAATATCTGCTTGAAGCAAATTTGGCATATTATCCTTATAATGATACGGGATAAAAGGAGAAAGGCATGGAACTGATAATGCTCTATAAACTAAAATATCTTTATCTAAACAAAAAACTGCGCCTTCCTGTGTTGCAATATTGCAACTACTCCTAAAGTAACTATCCTCTATTTCGCTTTCATCTTGGTGCACATCTTCTGTTTCATGATGACTTCTCAATAAGGACATCAAATCAAACTCATCTAACTTTTTCGCAGGTCTTAGTGCAAATTTTAAATCTTCGCAATACAATAACTTACTTTCTAAAATCAGTCCTTGCAAATAATGTTGTCTTGAATCCCTACCTGTCTGCTTTCGTAAGTTTTCATGTTCTTCTTCTTTAGAATACTCATTTTTAAAGCTATATGTTCCAGTTTTCATCTTTTCCATAATGTTTTCTGAACCAAAATACTCTATTTCCATGTCTTCATTTTCTAAGTTCCCTAAAACAAAAGTATTGGGTATAACAACTACGGCTTCATCAGGCACCCTATATGCCAACCAATCATTTCCACTTAGTAACGATACTACATACGCTTGATCTCTATCAGCTATTGAAAATGTTCTTCCACTAGACTTATATCCATAGACCTTCATTATTTGATCGATAAGATCTATAGCATCCCTTGCTGACTTTGCATACTTTGCTATTATTTGTGGAAGTGCATAGCCAATTCCATTTTCACTATCTTCAAGAATTGAAGGACACCCATTACCTACTATCACTACCCCGTTATCATTTATGCAGTTATCACTGTAATGAAGCTTTGGAACTTCAGCGTGTAAAAAGTTGAATGATTCTTCTCTAATTTTATATTTCTCACAATATTTATTTCCCTGGTAATAATTATATATAACTGGGTGTCTACCATAGTTTTGCTCATTGTGAGCTAGTATTATGCTTCCTTTTACTGTTGCTTTTTTACCAGCAATAATTGCTAAACACATATTTCTTCTCCTAATATAATTGTTTTATTAACAACTTCTAAATCTTTAGTAATTATATAATCTGCCCTCATGCCATTCTTTATCTGCCCTCTATCTAAAAGGCCTAGCACTCTTGCTGGATTATAAGTAGCATACTCAATTACTTTTTGTATTGGCAAATCTGTGATAGTTATCATATTTTTTAGCGCAGTTAATAGTGTTAGCGTGCTACCAGCTAAGGTATCTGAATCCTTCAGAGTTGCCACTCCACCTTTTATTTCTATCTTCAAACCTCCAAGGACATACTCACCATCTCCCTGACCTGTCGCAGCGATTGAATCTGTAACAAGAACGATCTTATCTTCCTTTAGTTTCGCTACCAGTTCTATAATTGCCGGATGTAAATGTATATTATCTGCTATTATCTCCACAAAACAGTCCGATAGTAATGCTGCTGTTGTGACTGCTGGGTCACGATGATGAATTTGTGGCATAGCATTGAATAAGTGAGTTATAAGATCACACTTATCAATTGATTCTTTCCCAAGTTCATAACTAGCGTTAGTGTGCCCTACTGATAGTTTTATGCCTTTATCACTCAACTTATATATATCATTGTTTACTACTTCAGGAGCAAAAGTAATAATTTTTATCAAGTCTAAATACTCTTCTACTAAACTATAGTCAAAGTCAGAAACATGACTTCTGTTATGAGCTCCCGCCTTTTCGCTATTTATAAACGGTCCTTCCAAATGAACACCTAGAAGATTAGCTCCTGGCAGGTTATCTTTATAATTTTCTATTTTTCTTAAACTTGCTTTTATTCTTTTTTTTGTGTCTGTAACTGTAGTTAGCAAAAAACTCGTAACCCCATTACGTGCCAAATAAAGACTGATGTCCTCCAAGCCTTTTTTACTAACACTCATAGAATCTATCCCATTAGCTCCATGCATGTGGATATCTATTAATCCTGGCAAGACATAGCTATTTTCAGCATCTATTATGCTTTCATAATTTCCTCTTGGCAGTGAACCATCTCCATAATCTAAAGTAATGTTGTCATAGATTATATATCCATTTTCTATTTCTAAGTTATTCGATATTATATGTCCATTAATTATGGCTTTCATTTTAGCAAACTCCTATTTCTTTTAACCTTTTCTATTTCAATATATAAAACAATAATCCTCTTTTAATAGAAAAAAACTCACTAAAAAGTGAGTTTTACATTGATTGATGCTTCTTTTGATATCTCATAAGAACATAAAACAGAATTACGCTGATTGCTAAGACTATACTACTTGAGATCACTATGTAATTCCATGATGCAGTATCAACAATTACTTTGTAAATCCCTTGATATATCCAATATAAAGGTGACCAGTAAAGTACAAAGTGCATACTACTCTTAAGTACAATTGCTCCTAGGACTGACCCTGCAAAAACAAACATCATTCCTTTAGCACTTGCAATTGCTGATAACTGATTTGATCCTAACGTCCCAATGAAAAGTCCCACAAAGACTACAAATAGCGCACTTGAAGCAATCACAGCCATTGTTTTCCCTACACTAACACCTCCGATCCCTAATACCATAAGAATTATTGGTGTGTGAATTATTGGCAATATTATTCCTAATATACTTTTGCCAAGTATATACTCTAGCTTGATTAGTGGTGATGTGTTTAGTGCACTTAAAGTATTAAATTCTTTATCTTCAACAATGTTAAGTCCCATTACCATTCCACCAAGGATAATGGACATAATAATTAAACCCGAGCTACCTATGCTTACTATCGGAGGAAGTGAAACTTCAACATTACTTACATGATAACTCATCCAACTAGATCTATCTCCTTCTAAATAGGATATAATCAACCTCATCATGCTTTGCATATCTCCTGCTTCATTTCCTTCTAACACAACCTCATATCTATTGTTATTCCTAACGATGCCATAGATATCATCTGTGTCACTAACTCTTTTTACAACACCTTCATAACTATCATATACTTGCACTTGTGCAATTTCAGATAGTATATCTATCTCGCTTTCACTTAGTGAGTTATCTACGGCAATCAATATTGATGACTCTGCTACATCAGGAGCCATGCCACTAAGAAGTAAAGCTATTAATATCGGTGCTACTATGACATACATTAATACAAAATCTCTTCTTGCAACTTTTAGATCTCTTTTAAAAATTGTGATTATTTTTTTCATAATTTTCACCCCTAACTATTCTTTACAGCATACTTACTTGTAATAACCATCAGTAACATGAATATCACAGTTAGTACTAGAGAATAGTTTAACGCTTGAATAAACAATGCATTTGATGACTCTATAAACAAAGCTTCCCTTAAACCTAACATCAGCGAGTAAGTTGGTAATGCTCTTAAATAGTTAGGAGCAAACATTGGAGCAAAGTAAGACATTACTGGCGCTGCTAGGACTAGTGAAACTATAACCAATGGCATCATCGCTGATGTAAGAGATTTACACATATTTGCTATTACAATACCTAATGATGATGACCATAATGACGTTAGCCCAACCAGTATTAACATTTGAGCCCAGTTTCCTTTTAGACCAATAGTCAAACCTACTATCACAGATGCTGAGATAAAGGCATAAAACAACATTGTAATTACTTTTGCTATTAGCATCTCATGAACCCTTCCCGGTGTAGTTACATAAGCTTTAATAGTTTTATGGTCTTTCTCTAGAGTCAACATAACAGCAATTAAAAATAGTCCCATTAAGGCAGATTCAAGCATAATTGGTAATGGAACAACACTTAGGTTGTCGGGAACCTCAGCTAAAGATGTTCCTTCAAACAACACATTAACATCATAGTCATCACTTACATTGATATTTCCCAGGTAATATTGAATGTCCACAATAGCTAAATTTATTATCTCTTCATTTTCATAACCTTGTGTTATTAGTTCAATATGAACTTCTCCATTTTTTTCTGATAAAGCTAATCCTATGCTATTATAATCGTCTTCCATTGCTACAACTATATCTTCCCTATTTTGAAGAAAGTTTCCATTCTCTTTCATAACATTATAGTTTGTATCACTTAAAAGCTTTTCTGCTTGTGGTGAACTAGTTAAGAACAATGTCTTCTCAAAATTCATTTCTGCTGGAATTACAAACCTTATAACAGCTACTAATATCAATGCTACTGCTAATATTATAAAAAGATAGTAATTTCTAATTGTTATCTTAAACTCTCTTTTAATTAAGCTGATTATACGAGCCATATTAAATCAGCCTCCGCCCTGTCACTTTGATAAATATCTCTTCTAAAGTAGCTTCTTGACTATGCATTGTCTCAAATAAATCTTTATCAAGTATATCTTTTAACTCTCTTTTTTCTTCTTCGCTTAGTAATGAGAATCTTTTTTCTACTACTTGCTCATCAATTCTTTGAGTAATCTTGATAAGTTTCTCACCATATTGAAGTTTTAAGTTTCTAGGCGAGTCAATTAAATTAATTTCTCCTTCATTAATAAAAGCAACCCTATCACATAGCTCATCAGCTATCTGCATATTATGTGTAGTTAAGAAAATAGTTGTCCCATTATTCTTCTTATCTTTAATTATGTCTTTAATGGTTGCAGCAGTACCTGGATCTAAACCACTTGTGGGTTCATCTAAGAACCATATTTTTGGATTATTAATCATAGACCTAGCAAATACTAGTCTTTGAAGCATGCCTTTTGAATAACCTTCTGCTCTTTTGTTAGAGGCCTCTCCAAGTCCAACCATCTCCAGTAACTTCATTGGATCTTCTGTTTTCACACTGTACATATCTGCATGAAACTGTAAGTTTTCAACTCCTGTTAACTTCTTATATACATTAGGATGTTCAAATGAAACTCCAATTCTGTTAAAAAGCTCTTTCTTTGTTTTAGCGATATCAACATTATCAATTAAAATACTTCCTTTTTGCAAAGCAAGTAAACCTATTAAAATGTTTTGAGTAGTAGACTTACCTGCACCGCTTGGCCCTAAGAATCCAAAAATCTCACCTTTTTGAACCTCAAAGCTCACATCTTTAACCGCATAGTTTCCATCTTTAGTATACGAGTGATATAGGTTACTTACTTTAATCATGTTAAACCTCTTCTTTCAAAAATCCATAAAATAGTTTGTCAATAAACTTCTCAGCAGCTTCATTTACTTCTTCATTATCAATCTCTAATAAGCCATCAACAAAATAGTCTACAAAAGCAATATTAATCTGCGTCAGCATAAAAGCTGTAAATCTTAACTCCTCTTGTGATGCGTCAGGCAATGCATTATATGTTTCAATTAAGTTTACAAATATTTGTATTGAAAGTTCTTTTTGCTTTTTCAACTGTTCCTGCATCGTCTCATCTTGAGAAGAATCTCTAACCATAAATGAAAATAACTTAGCATATTCTGGGTGTGCTCTACTATATTTTAGTCCACCCTTGTATACTATATTTAGGTACTCCCTAAGTGAGCTAGGTTCCTTTTCTCCCATTTCTGCCATTATATATTTTTGCTTTATTTCTCCTCCATAGGAGATCAAATAAGAGTACAAGTCCCCTAAGTTATCGAAATACTGATAAAAACTACCTCTAGCAATTCCACTTAGCTTGATTATGTCTGTTACATTAACTTTATGGTAAGGCTTTGCAGCAAATTCATTTAGCGCTACTTCTATTATCTTCTCTCTTTTTTCAGTCTTAAGATTAAAGAAGGTCTTGGTAGGCATATTTTCACCCTTTCTAGTTTTAATTATTGTGAATGTGAATGTGAATCCATATACATATTATAGCCGATAAAATGTGAATGTCAATACACATTTTAAGAAATTTAAAATAAAAAAAAGAACGAGACAAAACTCGCTCTTTCTATCTTTTCTTAATTCTTTTCCATTCCGCTATTTTCTTCTCCAGCTTATGTGTATTTGCTGGACTTGTAGAAGGCAATTTAATTAATTCTTTGTCCATATATAAGTCTTTATCTACATAGCGCTTAAACGAATCATATGCTTTTGCACCATTAAAGTATATGCTTTTTATATTTGGGCATGTTTTAAAAAGCCATAGAAAATTGTTAACTTTCTCATTTGTTATCATTGCATCTGAACTAGTTTTTCGATAACATGACTTAATTACATCCCACAAAGCAATTTTGTTATTAATCATTGTTTCAAGCTTCTTCTCATAGCTACTAATATCTGAATCATCAAGTATAGTATCCATTATACTCCAAAATTGATTTCTTGGATATCCATAATACTCATAGTTCTCTAGTGATGTTACGCTAGGGACAGAACCCAAGATTAGAATTTTCACTTCTTGAGTAAATACAGGTGCAAATCCATAAATGAACAAAAAATCATTCCTTTATACGTTTAGACTTTTGCTATTTAAGTAACCAATCCATAAATCATTAAAGAATAAATCAAGTATTGTTGTTTCAAAGTATTTTGCTAATTCCATTGCTAAATTTAGTGAAGGATCTCTTCTACCTGTTTCGATTAGACCATAAAAGCTTCTTGAAATTCCCAAATCTTCTGCTACTTGCTTTTGGGTTACACCTTTTTCTTTACGACTAGCAACTAATGCACTTCTGTCTTTTAATTCTCCTGACACAATATTTTCCCCCTATAATTTTTTACCCTTCTACTTCTTCAAATTCAATAGACAAGTTTCTGTCAAAAGAGGAGATTTGCTGCACCCACACATTGCCTTCAGTGTAGCTATATAGAGAACCATCATCTAACCTATAAACAAAGTGATCCTTTGCGCTAGCTTTTTCCCATGTTCCTGAATAAATAAATCCATCTCTTAAGAAATAAGCTTTACCACTACCCAAAATATTAATTTCACTTTGCAAACCATCTATAGGTACTTCCACAGACTTTACAGCTGCTTGAATCAAAACAATGTTATCCGCATAAACTGCATCATCATCTCGAGTCTTATATATGTTTCCATTAATATATCTTATGTATCTCTCAACCTCTTCATCATAAGCCCATCCTACTTGATGAGGATATTGAGTAGTTCCATAATTAATAAGAATCTCTGCAGCCTTTTCCCCCTCGCCCATATCTCCTACATTCAACTCAGGTAAAGGTTTCAGTGGTCGATTGCGGCTTTCTGCAAAACGCAACACCTCATTAGATTTTACATGAGTTTTGTGAGGAGATTTTTTTGCTTGGTCGACGTAGAAGTAACCACCCGCTGTTGTAATGCTACACATGCTTTTAAGATTTTTGTCCCTCACATATGCAAGTGCATCCATATTGCCACCTACATGTGAAACCACCGTATCATATGCCTCTGCTGTTTGTGCATAATAATATCTAATTGATCTTATAGGTCCTACAACAACTGGGTCATAGTTATAAAACCCTGCTAAATACCTTGTATATGTCCATTCACATACCATTTCATACACAATGTCTGCTTTATCCAAATTTGATTGTGGCCTTGCATTCGGATGATTATCAATCATTACAAAAAATGCTCCGGGAAGTTCTGGTTCATGGATTATGATTTCTTCTTCAATCTCTTCTTCCGTTTGTTCTTCGTAGGTATCATCTGGATTAGGGACCAAATCATCATCAGCAGAATTATTATTGTTACATCCAGTAATAATCAAAAGTAATATCGTCAAAATTATCAAAGATTTTTTAAATGTCATATTTATACCTCTCTAAATATTGCTTGCTATCTCTTTCTTTGCAAGAACTTAGCATATGGCTATTATTGTATATTTCTATTATAACGTAATTGAAGCAGGAATTCCTCAATTATTAAGAGAATATATTATTAAAATTAATGGAGGGGATTTTTATGTATAATGATATGCAAAAGCAAGCACTCACTGTATTAAAGAATAGATATAGTCATAGAAAGTTTATCGATAAGCCTTTAGAAGATGAAGTTCTTGATGAAATACTGGATGTAGGCTTAGCCGCAGCAAGTGGTGGAAACCTTCAACCCGTTAGTATTATTAAAGTAAAAGATATTGATAGAAAAACAGAAATTAGTAAATTATGCAACCAGGGATTTATTAAAGATGCTGATACTCTTTTAGTATTTGTTATTGATTACTTTAGAATGAAACAATGGGCTATAGTAGAGAAAGCTCCCTTTGGCAGAGAACATGCTTTTAGAGATTTCATTATTGCTATAGAGGATGCTATGTGCATGGCACAATCTATTGAATGCGCAGCTAATCTTTTGGGAGTTGGTAATGTTTATATTGGAACTGTAAATGCTAGGTATGAAGAAATGAAAGAGATTCTTGATTTACCAGAGCTGACTGTTCCTATTTTAATCTCTTGTTTAGGATATGCAGATGATAAGGGTATGAATCGAATCAAACTTAAAAAAGAAGTTGTTGTTCATGAAGAAACTTACAAAAAACTTTCTGACGAGGATGTAAAAAGGGAAATTTGCGAGTATAAATATGACAATTGGCTACAAAAACTTGAAGGAGAAGTGCTTGATAAGTATATTAAACACTTTAATGATGTAGCAACAAAGGTTAATGGTGAAGAGTGGGCTAAGAAAGTAACTGATAAGATAATAGACCAAGGCGGTATCAATCGTGCTCAGTATAGATTTGGCTGGCACTATAACCCGCTAGTACAAAGAAGCTATAATGAGAAAATCTTCAAGTTTTATAAAGATCAGGGATTTAAATTCTTACCTTAAAAAGATGCTTTGTGCGATTTAGCACAAAGCATTTTTTATAAGTACTTATTAAACCAGTCTACAATCATATCTCCAAAGTAACTATAGAATCTATGACCACCAATTTCTTGGAGTATCATTTCCACCTTGCCTCTTTTCATCATTGGTTTAAGAATCTCATAAAATTTATGACTACCTATGTATGAAACAGTCTGATCATCTTTATTGTGCATTATTAAGATATTCTTATCAACAAATAGTTCTGGTTTCTGCCCAGCTTGTATACTTGCACTTTCTGGAATCTCTAAGTTATCTATCTTAAAGTGCTCAATTGCTTTATCATCACTAAAATAAGGAGAGCCACTGATTGGTATGATTGCAGAAAATCTTTGCTCAAATAATGGCAGTAAATAACTGACATAAGCTCCCATTGAAAACCCTACTACACCAACTTTTTTGCAATTCACACTCTCTTTTGTAATTAAATAATTAAGAATATTGATAATACTTTCAATATAACTATTCATTACAATAGTCATAGAATTCATAAAACTATTTCCAGAAAAAAGATACTCAAAATTATCAGGAGTTTTGTATCCATGCCACTTTGCTTGTGGAATAATAACTAAACTGCCTTCTAAAGCAAGTTTTTTGCCAAGTGGTAACCAATCTTTAGGTGCCCCATAAAGTCCATGCAGCAAAAATACTACTCGTTTGTAATCTTTTTTATAAATTTGATAATATGAAACTGAATCATGTACTTTTTCAACATAAAATAACTTATCCATTATTTCTCCTTCTCTAGATTATCCAAATATTCTTTGACTTCCTGATAATTTCCCTCAAATACGATTTGTCTTTTTACTTTATTTATTTGATATTCATACATTGGGTCATAATAATCTACTAGAAAGCTCTCAATCCAAGTACAATGTGCATGAGGATCCCCTGTGTTTAGCTGCTCTTTAAGTGAAGATTCGAGTAACTCTATCATCTTTAAATATCTACTACTTCCAAGCCTATCTTTTGCTTTTTTAATACTTCTCTCAATGTAAGAAAACCATTTATCAAGGCCTTCTTCACCATACTCATCTTTATAAACTAACTGGGCATCAATGACATATTCTTTAAGAATATGTTCAATTCGTACGTCTATTTCTTCATGTAAGACTACAAGGGGGCCTTCTCTTAAAAATTTATAAAACTCATTTGGCAAATAAGATTTGCCAACATGCTTCCCTTCATCTTCATAAATAAGATGCTTATGGCCATCACTGACTTTTTGTAAAACTTTATAAGCCAATGCATTTTCAAAATCAATTTGACTTGGTTGTGGGGTTATTCTAGGCCCAAATATGCTACCTCTATGATTAGCTAATCCTTCAAGGTCAATTGAATTATTTATTTCATTAAGCAGTATTGTCTTTCCTACTCCTGTATATCCACCTAATCTTATAGGTTTATGTTTTTGGTTCTCCATTAACAAGCTTTCGATGAGAAAGTTGCGAAGTGCTTTATAGCCACCATTGATTCTTTTAACTCTCATATTATGTGCTTCAAAAAGCCAATTAGTGGCAATTTGTGATCTTAATCCACCTCTAAAACAATATATAAGTGCATTAGGGTTTTCCTTAATATGTTCATACCATTTGCTTACTTTCTCTTGCTTATTGTCTTTAGTCAAAAGATATCCAAGCTTTATAGCTTCCTCTTGGCCATATTCTCTATAAGTTATACCTACAGAATGTCTTTCTTCGTTATTAAGAATAGGAATATTTATTGAATTAGGGAATGATCCTTTTTCATATTCAATATTTGACCTGACATCAATTAGAGGTATCTCATTTACTACTATTTTTAAATAGTTATCATACAACTCATCTAACACAATATTTCCTTCTTTCAATACTTGCTATTAACTTTAATAGCTCCCCTCAAATTGAGAGGAGCTACACTTTAAGCTTTAGCTATTTCTTTACCAAATTCAATGGCTTCATTTTGAGCATCTTTATCAGGATTCCATTGATTTCTAAACCCATCATTGATTACTTCAAATCCAGCCTCTTTCATTTTTTCATTCATTATCTTCACAGCTTCACCGCTCCAGCCATAGCAGCCAAAAGCAGCTGTCTTTTTCTTCTTAAACTTCATCTCTTTCATCAGGTGAATAAATCCTACAATCGAATGTAACACACTATTACCCATTGTTGGAGAACCCATAACTACTGTTTTAGACTTGAAAACCTCAGTTATTAAATCATTCTCATCAGTATGAGGCAAATAGAATACTTTAACAACTACGTCTTCATCTACACTTCTGATACCTTCAACAATATTGTTTGCAAGTGTTTTTGTACCGTCCCACATAGTATCGTATATTATAGTTATTTGATTCTCTTGATAATCATTGGACCAATCAATATATTTATTGACAATTTGCATCGGTTTATCACGCCAAATAATACCATGACTAGTAGCTATCATTTCTATATCTAAGTTTAATGCCATAATTTCATCAAGCTTTCTTCTTAAAAGCATGTTAAATGGATTAATAATATTAGCAAAATATTTCATTGCTTCTTCATATAAAGCACATTGATCTACTAAATCATTAAATAACATATCAGATGCATAATGCTGTCCAAATGCATCATTACTAAATAGAATATTATCACCAGTTAAAAATGCTGCCATACTGTCTGGCCAATGAAGCATAGTCATCTCAACAAAGATTAACTCCTTGCCATTCCCTAAATCTAGCTTATCCCCTGTCTTTACTACGTTAAAGTTCCAATCCTGGTGGTATTGTCCTTTTAATGATTTTACTGCATTTTGGGAGCAGTAAATTGGCGTGTTTGGAATATGTTTCATCAATTCCACTAAAGCACCACTATGGTCAACCTCTCCGTGATTTATAACAATATAATCTATATCTTCAAGATTTATTTCAGACTGCAAATTATCTACAAACTCTTTTGCATACGGTAGCCATACTGTGTCAATCAAAACATTCTTCTCTTCTTGTATTAAGTATGAATTATATGTTGAACCTCTATGTGTTGATAGTTCTTCACCATGAAAAGTGCGAAGATCCCAATCTACTTTACCAAGCCAATAAACATTATTCTTAATTTTCTTTTTCACAATCATACTCCTTTCATTTCACTTCTATAACTTATTATACTACTCAAAATATCTTTTGCCACTTATTTGACAAAATTTGTACGATAATAATACTGACCAATTAAAAAGTCTTTGAGAGTTTCTTCTGCCTTTTCGCTTAAGTTACGCACTAGTCTTTCATTTACTAAATAATACCCATCACGATGTACTAATGTCGTCTCCTTCATAAGACTATTTGATAGTTTCATAAACGCATTTCCTTCATATTTTGCCAAGTGAAATACTTTATTCATTAGAAAACTCGGCCCTATTTTTTTACCACTTCCCACAAATTCATTACCTAGCACTTCTTTAGCGCTATTATTAGCCCAAATTAAGTATGGGGTATTGTAGTAATTAAAGAATCCCTCTTCTGTATCTAAATCAATATTTATTCCAAAATCATGATAAACACTGTTATTGTCTCCAAGCCATGGGTTATGATCTCCAAACAGCACTATTATGACAGGGTTTTTATCTTTGTAGTACTCTACAAACTTCACTGTTTCATTAATAGTATCTTTAATTCCAAGTAAATAGTTATTCATAATATTATATGAAGCTTCGCTTACATTATCTCTTGAAATAATTGCGACATCTCCTGTGTGTGTCGCTGGGTAAGGTCCATGGTTTTGATAAGTAACGTTAAAACTAAAATATGGACTAGGCGACTCTTTTGCTTTTTGATGTAGATTGATAATTTCAGGAAGAAGTATCCTATCTCTTGCTATAGTATTATTCGCTAGTTTTGCATAATGATTTTCAAAAAAATAATAATTGTCAAAGCCTAAATACTCATTTACATTTTCTCTATTATAAAACCACTGATAGCAAGGATGACTTCCCTCAACAATATATCCTTGACTTTTAAAATAGTGTACATAAGAGCTTGTCAGAGACCTAAACTCATGATAGTTGGTAAACCCTGTCAGAAACCCCCACTCTGTGTCTACTGTTTCACCGGCAAAGATATTGTTAACAAGTTCACCTGAATAGGAATTATCTTCTAGCTCATGCCATTTGTCGTATATATTTTCTAAAAATTCAATCTCCTCAAACTTTGAGAAATCATTAAATCCTTCTAGCATGATTCCAATTATATCTACTTTTTTGTCTTCTGGAATTTTGCTATCTTCATACTGGCTTAAAATTTCAATTACTAAATCCTCTTCGTAACCTTCTGGAGGTGTATCTCTAAGGTTTGTGTAGCTATACAAAAAAGGATAAACAAAACCTTTTGAGACAAATGTTTGTGTTTGTGACCATCTATTAATTAAGTCATAATTTTCAGTTGCTTCATATAAATCAGCATTTGCATAGATAGAGTTGAATGTAAATACTCCAATAATCAATAAAGAGGAAAAGATTATTAACCTTGATTTTATCTCTAATTGTGCCTTAAAAAAATACTTTGAGAACAAAGTAATTAATATTATTAATAATATCGTTACATTCATCTGCCAATTAAACTTTATCGTAAACTCTCCAATCATATTTAGTGACTCGCTAATAAGTGTTAAGTCTTTCATTATTAGAGGATCATTCCTAATTACTATTTTAAAATAGTTTACTAGAGTTAGTGATAAAGTTAGAACTGATGCCAGTAAAAAGCTTAGCCAAACTTTATTAACTAATACATATAGAGTGATAATAAGAAAAATAACAGGCAATACATTTAGTACAAATATAGGAAAATTCTTAATGTACGAAAACAGCATAGGCAACTTATAATATGCCGCTGCAAAATACAAACTCAATAAACCTATGCCTATACCAAAAAAACCTAAAGATATGAAAGTAAGTAGCTTACTATTTCTTACTTTCACCATTATATTACTGAAATTCATAGTGTCTCCTTGTAATGCTTTCTTTTCAAATATAATACATAAAATAAGAGATGCTAGCAACAGCACCTCTTTTAGTCATAAAACCAACTAGAATTTTTTTTCTCTTCTAATATCATGCTTATAAAATCATTAACCAGAGCTGGATCAAATTGTGAACCGCTACAGTTTTTTATTTCTTCAATTACTTCCTCGTGATTAAAAGCTTTCCTATAAGGCCTATCACTAATCATTGCTTCATAAGTATCAGCCAAAGCAATGATTCTACTCATGAGTGGGATTTCTTCCTCCTTAAGTCCTTCAGGATATCCCTCCCCATCCCATCTTTCGTGATGATACTTAATAGCTTTGGCGATATCTTTTAATTCTTTTAGCTGAAATAATGCATTTGCACCGTGGATTGGATGTTGCCTTATTCTTTTATACTCATCACTTGAAAGTTTTTCTTTTTTATTAAGTATACTTCTATCAACCAGAATCTTACCTATATCGTGTGCTAAACCTGCATAATAAATCTTAGTGATAAATTCATCAGGCAATCCTAAGTAATGAGCAAAACTTTGTGCTAAACTAGCTACATTTTCACTATGATTATTAGTATAATTGTCATGAGTAGTTAACAACTCAATCATAGCCTTTACAATGCCTTCAGTCATGTTCTTATGGAGTTTATTCATTTCATCTTGCTTTTTTTTCAGCTCTTTATGAAAGTGACTCTTATCATTTGTGAACTTACTAATATTTTCAAGCCATACATCTACTTGGTATTTTGCCATGTCATTATTTTTAAAGCCCTCTGCTGGGATAAAGAAAGGATTCTCGTGGATTTTATTCTTCCATATTAAATATGGATGCAACTGGATTATACTAATAATCATCTCATCTGAAAACTTATTAATATTATATCGGCATAAAGCTGTAACAGGGAACTTATCAAAAAGCTGCTCGTTTATCTTCCATTCATACTCTATTATTAAATCCCTACCATTCTCATAGTCTAAAACCCAGCTAATCTCTCCAGTAACAGCCAAGCCCAAGTATCCATCATCTATTGCTTCTTCAGTAAGCTTTTGTAATAATCTAACCATCTTATCAGGTGAAAATTTTCCTGCTTTTGAATACACTTCGTCTTTATTTATCACGACTAACTCACCATTGCCGTTTAAATCATATCTATTTATTGCATTTAATACTTCCTCTGGGTTATCATCACCAACTATATAAATACACCGCTCATTTCTCTCTAAAGATGCCTTTAAATAGCTTGTCAAAAACTCAGATACTTCCTTCATATCTTCATACAAGATTACAATGTGGTCCCCTGGCTTTATTAAACTAGTTTGCGTAATGTCTTTAATATTCATTAAGGCCTCTTCCTTTATCTTTTCATCATTATATATCATTTATGTGTGCTTTTTAATTATATATCTGCTAATTGGTTAAAATTAAATTTAAAAATCAAACTTTAAAGTACTAATTGACCAAAAAAGTAGAAATTCAT
>CAZJHT010000006.1:0-88712 GCA_964546025.1 uncultured Clostridiaceae bacterium | reverse complement strand
GGCATTATTGCACCTCCAAATAGTCATCTGTATATGCACCTAAGACTTTTAACCAATTTCTCAGTTGTTGACTTCTTAAGGTTGGATCTTCTTCAAAAACTATAGGTCTACCACGCCCATCAATTACAATGCCACAGGCACCACCCGTGACTAATGATTTTACAATTTTTCCAGGTCCTTCTCCACAATCATACCCATAAGCAGGTTTTATTTCGACTATAGCCTCTTGGCCTTCTTTTAGTGGCAACATCTTTAACTCTCCTGCAACTATTTCTGCTTGTTCTTCTTTTCCATCTTTATATTCAATTGTAATCTTAGCTAAGGACATTCCTTTAGATGCTTGTGGTCCTTGCACACTTAAAACAGTTCCCAGTGGAATCAAGCAGTCCTTTTTTAATATGTCAAAAATGTTTTCTTTCATTATGTGAGACATAACACCTAAATGAGGCATCATAAAAATACTGTCTACATACATCTCAGTAACACCAACTGGTTCAAACGCGTCAAGCATAATTGCCATTGCCTGTCTTCGATCTGGAGTGTGAGACAAAACACCTCCAGAACCTATTATTACATCAATATCAACTTCTTTGATAAGAGATTCTTCAGCATTTTTTGTTTGTTCAAATACATCTGTTACTACTCTGCGAATTTGAACTCCGGATAGACCAGAAGCAATTGCTTTATGTCTATTAATTGCTAACTTGATCGCTTCTCTTGCTACTGCGTGTTCAATTAAAACTGCTTTTTTCGTTTGAGGTAAAATTGTAGGATGTATCATTTTGTTTGACAATATGTCTCTAAGTTCAACTTCACTAGAATTAAATGGCAACCATCTTGCTATGTTTTGACCTCCAGCTTCTGCTAGAACATTGCCTATTGAATAACTCATTCCTAAATTAGCATCCACAGAGCGGTGGTATTTTCTTTTTATTTCTCTTTGTAAAGCGTGCATCTCTATTTTATTAACATCTCTATCTTCATTAAAGTCATCTTTTCTTTTTTGTTCTTCTAAAACAAGAGAAGAAAACACATCTGTTGTAGCTCCCCCGATATCAACTGTCATAATATTGATATCATTTGTTTCTCCAATAAGCTTAACTAAATCTCCAACAGCATTAGGAGTTGGCATAATATTATTTTCAGTTAACTCAATCAGTTTTTCATACCCTGGAGCATGTGACATAACATGTTCTAAGAAAAGATCTTGTATTTTATCTCCAGCAGGCTCTAAATTTTCTCTTTCTAAAACTGGTCTAATGTTTGGTACATGATGCACATCAGCAATTCCCTTTAAATACTCATCGATTTTATTTCTTGCTTTTTCGTTCCCAGCATAGACAACTGGTAACACAAACTTGCTACCTAGCCTTGATTCTGGCTTTGCGAGTGCGACTAGTTCTGCCATAGAGGTCACATGTAAATCATTCCCGCCATCAATACCTCCAGAGATCAAAACCATATCCGGCCTTAGTATTTGTATTGTTTGAACCCTCTCAAGATCAGTCTTACCATCATCAATGGCTAAAACACTTGAAACAATAGCTCCTGCACCTAAAGCTGCTTTTTGAGCACTCTCAGCAGTCATTTTCTTAATAACTCCTGTAACAAGCATCTGTAAACCTCCACCAGCACTGCTTGTTGCAACAAAAAAGTCTACTCCTTTATTGTCTGTTGCTGGCTTAATAATATTGTTGTTTTCAATTAATTTCCTGTTTATCTTTTTCTCAAGCATCTTTACTGCATTTACAACACCAATAAGAACATCTTCGTGAGGCTTCTCTACAGTAGTTGGTGCTCCTGTCCAACCAATTAATCTTAATCCATCCTTTGGTCCAAAAAGGATTGCTTTAGTAGTAGTACTACCAACATCTATTGCTAATACATATTTAGACAATTGAATCTCTCCTTATCTCAAACAAATCTAATTACTAATAAATTCTGTTATAAGCATTTTACACTTAAAACTATCTTACAATTAAATAAGCTGTTAGCCAACTAATATTTTCACTACAGGAATATTTTTTACAAAAAATAGTTTGTTATTTTAGCAATTTTTACTTCCTCTTGTTCTCCAGACTTCATGTTTCTGATAGCTACAACGCCTTTTTCTAGCTCAAGGCTTCCTACAATTAATGTGTATCTTGCATTTAATCTATCAGCATGTTTCATTTGAGCTCTAAAGCTTCTATCTGCATAATCTATATCAGCAGGAATTTTTATACTTCTAAGTTGATGTAATATTTGGGTGCCTTTATCTTTTGCTTTATCATCAGCTACTAAAACAAAAACTTCACAATAATTCTTTTCTGGGATGACAACCTTTTCTGCATCAAGCGCTAGATCTATTCTTTCAAGGCCTGTTCCAAATCCTATCCCTGGCATTTGTGGACCACCAATTTCTTCTATGAGGCCATTATAGCGACCGCCACCACCAATAACATTGCTTGGTCCGCTTAAAGCGCTATTACAAAACTCAAATGCTGTATTAGTATAATAATCTAAGCCTCTAACTAGTCTTGGGTTTTCGATATATTCAACATTTACTAATTGAAGTCCTTTTTTTACACCATGATAGTGTTCGTCACAATCTCCACAAAGATAATCTATCATCATAGGAGCATCCTTTGTTAACTCTTGATCTTTTGGATTCTTGCAATCCAGTATTCTCATTGGGTTTTTATCAAGCCTATCTTGACATGTAGAGCAGAGTTCATCTTTTACTTCAAATAAATAATCATATAAAGCTTTTCTGTGATCTTCTCTGCACTCTTTGCATCCAACTGAATTTATTTGTAGTTCAACTTGTTTAAGACCAAGCTCTTTGTAAAAAGTGTTTTGCAAGTCAATTACTTCAACGTCAGACATAGGATCATTTGTACCAAATAACTCTATACCAAACTGGTGATGTTGTCTTAATCTTCCTGCTTGCGGGCGTTCATAGCGCATAATTGGTATAGCATTATAATAATACTTCACAGGCATTGCTGCTTGTCCATAAATTTTATGTTCTACAAAAGCTCTCACAACTGGAGATGTTCCTTCTGGTCTTAATGTAACACTTCTTTCTCCCTTATCTAAAAATGTATACATTTCTTTTTGTACTATATCAGTAGTATCTCCAACTCCACGCTCAAATAATTCTGTATGTTCAAAAACTGGTGTTCTTATTTCCTGATAACCAAATCTTTCTGCTACTGATTTAAATACATTCTCGATATACTGGAATCTCTCAATTTGTCCAGGCATTGCATCATATGTACCTCTAGGCGCTCTCATATCCATCTTACCCACTCCTTATGGCTTTACTTGCAAATTTAATGTTATTTCAACATTACTAATATAGCAAGTATAATTCAAAAATGCTTTTTCTTCAATTTATTAAAGCTTGCTCTCCGGTTTTTTTTTTGGTTATCCTTATATAAATGTATAGTGCTACAAATCCTGCATGCCTGTGTTTTATAAACTATTCGTTTCATGGTAAAATAGAGCTAGAGAGGAGTGATTTTATTGTTTAACATACCTGTATCTGTATTATTAATTAATGACCCTGTATCTTTTATTGCACTTATTTTCCTAGTCATCGTACTAACACTAGCTCAAATGAGGCAAAATGTATTTCAACAAGCAAAGATATCATTAAAGAAAGTACAAAGAAGATATCAAATTAGAAATAGTTTTAGAGTACATGACGAAGAAGGAGATAGAGTATATTATGTAGAAAACCTAATAATAACTCCAGCAGGTTTATATTTAGTTCATATGGAAGATAGAACAGGAAAAATTACTGGAACTGAAGAGGATGAAATTTGGACTGATACGGGTAAAAGAAAGTCTGAAGAATTTGAAAATCCACTTATATTATTAAAACATCTAAAAGAAATAGTGCAAGAGCAAATAGATTCTATAAAAAAAGGTGTTCCCATAACACCACTTGTAGTTTTTAGTATAAAAGCTAGTATTATAGATTTAGAAGCCACTTCTCCAATTGTTAAGGGGCCTGAAATTGCAAACTTTTTAATGGATGAAGAAAAACAACTTGAATCACCAATTTTAACAAAAACAGACATGAGTGTTTTATATGGGGAGCTTAGACCAAATTTATATAAAGATAAGAAAAGCGAGGAGTAAATACTAGGCTTTGTTAAACTTAAGCATATTCTTTTAAAATCACTAGGGCTGCTAAACAGCAGCCCTTAAAATTTATTTAGTTTTCCCTTTTTGTCAATATTACTTCATTCTACCAAGCACAATTTTGTAACCATCTTTGCCATGGTTTAGATATCTTTTGATTCGACTAATTGTCGCCGTACTTGCTCCTGTACGCTTTTCAATCTCCTCGTATGTATGACCTTCATCTAATAGCTTAGCTACTTCAAGTCTTTGAGATATTGCATGAATTTCTGCTACTGTGCAAATGTCATGCATAAAGTTTTCACACTCTTCAAGATTTTCTAATGATAACATCGCTTCATAAAGCTGCTTTGTCATGACCTTTTCATTTTCTTTACTCACTTCTTTCCCTCCTTAAGCATTACTGCGTTATTGCAATAATGTATTATTAATACTATTATAATCATAAATAAGAAATTATGCACTATTTAATATGGTAAAATATTAAATAGTATCGAAATTTTTTTTACTTTTTTTAGGAGATGACCCAATGAAAATACACTTTATAGGGATTGACGGCATAAGCATGAGTGCTATTGCTAAGATAATGCAAGAACAAGGACACCAAATTAGTGGGAGTGATTTAAAGAAAAGCTCTCTTACTGAAAGACTAATTGAAAAGGGTGCTCTATTTTTTGATTCTCAAATAGCTAAGAATATTGAACAAGTTGACCCAGATATTGTTGTTTATACAGCAGCAATCAACAAACAAAACCCTGAACTAGTAGCTGCCATAAATTCAAGAGCTACTGTTTATGAAAGATCTAAATATCTTGGAAAAATGTCCAAAGGATATAAGAACTCAATTGCTATAGCTGGAAGCCATGGGAAAACCACAACAACTGCTATGATAACATCTGTATTAATAAAGTCTGGAGTTGACCCTACAGCACTTGTTGGAGGAGAGCTTGCTGACATACAAGGAAACGTCAGAATTGGCCAGAGTGATGTGTTTGTAACTGAGGCTTGTGAATATGTAGAAAGTTTTTTATCTATTTACCCATATATAGGAGTAATTTTGAACATTGACTTGGACCATTTAGACTTTTTCAAAGATATAAACCATATTATAAGTTCTTTTAGTAAGTTTTCGCAAAACATTCCTACAGATGGATTTCTAGTAATAAACAGTGATGATGAATATGCTTGGTCGATTATAGAAAGCAACAAATCTAATACAGTTACATTTGGAATAGATGAAAAAGCAAACTGGCAGGCAAAAAATTGTAGTTTTTATGCTGGAGGAAGCAAGTCAGATATCTATTATAATGGCGAGTACATTGATACTCTTAAGCTAATAGTACCAGGGAAACATAATATCTATAATGCATTATCAGTAATTGCTTGTTGTCATTCACTGAATATTGATCTAAAAAAACCCTTTGAGGCTCTAGCAAGTTTTGTAGGCACACACAGAAGATTTGAAAAAAGAGGAGCATATAAAGGTGCCTTTTTAATAGATGATTATGCTCACCATCCTAAGGAGATTAAAGCAACTATTAGCGCAGCAAGAGATAGTCATAGCCCAAAAAAACTAACTGTTATATACCAACCTCACACATATACAAGAACTAAAAATCTATTAGAGGATTTTTCAAAGGCATTCTCCGGAGCAGATAGAGTAATTATTACCCCTACATACGCAGCTCGAGAACCATATGATGAAACAGCTGATTCAAAAATTTTAACAAGTTCGATCTTGAAGTTTCAAGATGATGTACATTACGTTGATAGTTATGAAGAAGCAGCAGATCTTATTGATCAAAGTATTATTCCTGGAGAACTGATTGTAACAATGGGTGCTGGACCTGTTGATGGAGTAATTGACATATTACTAAATAAGACTAAAAATCAATAAATATAAGAAATTATTACTATAACTACGTATTATAATGATATAATAAAAGAACAAGAGATAGAATGGAGGAGTATTAATGCAATTTTTTCTTATATTTGCACTCATAATAGCTATTATCACTGTGTTTTTTGCTATACAAAATACGGCAATGGTTACTGTATATTTCTTTATATGGCAGTTTACTAGTTCTCTTGCCTTAATACTTATTTTCAGTTTGGTAATAGGTGTTCTGTTAAGCTTACTAATATCGATACCCAAAATTCAATCAAGAAATTGGCAGATTAGTAAACTCAAAAAGCAAGTTTCAGAGTTCACTGAGGAAAATGCGAAGCTAAAAGAAAAAGTAACAAATCAAGAAGGTCAAATAAGTGCCTTACAAACACAATTGAACGACTTCAAAGGAAGTATCAACAGCCCCCCTTCTGGTTCTAGATCTGACACGATTAGCGAAACTAGAAAAGAAGATGATGGATTATTTAATAGGAAAAAAGAGTAAGTCTCGTGTGAGACTTCTTTTTAATATGGAGAAAAAAATGAAAAAGTATCTTCCTGAAGTTTGTTCTACATTAAACGAGTTAAATAATTTAGTTAATATTTCATTTCTAAACGAGGGCTATTCAGATGAGCAAAAATATATTTTAACTACTTCAGACGGAATAAAGTATCTTTTGCGTCTATCTAAGCCTAAAGATTTGAAAAGAAAGTTTGATGAGCTAGAAAAGATGCTCCAATGTTTTTCTTTAGGAGTAAAATGCAGTGAACCTATTAGATACGGCTTAACAAGTGATAAAGAATGTTTTTATTCTTTACTTAGTTGGATAAAGGGGAGTGATGGAGTAAAAACTATAAGGGAACTATCTAAGAATGATCAGTTTGATGTTGGAGTAAAATCGGGGAAAGATTTGAAACTAATTAACAGTATCAAAAGCGATAGTTCTGTAGTTTGCTGGTCTGATAGGTTTTTAAGTAAGCACAAGCTGTATTATGAAATTTATAAGCAAAGTAATATTCGGTTTGACGAAGAGGCATATGTATTACATTTTATTAAAGAAAATACTGAACTATTAGAAGATAGACCAAGCTTATTTTTACACGATGACTTTCATCTTTCAAATATCATTATTCATAGTAATAAATATGCTGGAACAATAGATTTCAACAGATGTGATTATGGAGACCCTTGGCATGAATTTGTTAAGATGTACATGTATAGCAGTGAACTATCAATCCCTTTTTGTCACGGGCAATTAAATGGATATTTTGGCAAAGCTTTATCCAATGATTTTCTAACCGTTAGCTCTGTTTATCTTGCTGCTACAATAATTTCTACACTTGTATGGACAAAAAGAATTATACCTCATGAAATGAATCAGTCTAAAAAGCGTATTAGAAGAATCCTAGAAGAGTTTAATAACTTTAAATCAAACAAGCCAACTTGGCTTTAATAAACAAAAAAAGCGAGCCTAGCGTTAGCTAGGCTCCAATGTGTGACGAAAAACGTCATTAAAAGGAAGAGGATTTACTGTGAAATACATCACTCAAATCTCTTTTGGTACTTGTAGTTTAATGCAAATGCTCATAACTGTCAAGCAAATCATTCCTTTTTACTATGATTTATTTAATAATTTCTCTTGATTCATCACAATCTTTGTAAATGCCTCAATTCCGTACTTAATACATCCCTCATTAGGGTTAAATTTCGGATGATGGTTATAAAAGTTATCTCCTCCAACAGTACCTGCATTAAGTCCAAAGAAGGCTCCTGGTACCTTTTCTAGGAAGTATGAAAAATCCTCACTACCTCCAAGTGGTTTGTCAACTTCTATAATTCTGTCTTCTCCTAATGTTTCTATTAAATAGTCCACCGCTTCGGAACTATTATTCATCATAGGATAACCAAACTTGTATTCAATCTCGCACGTAGCTCCCATAGATTCACATACTCCATTAGCGATTTCAGTTATTCTTTTATGTAAAAGATCTCTCACTTCTTTGCTAAAAGATCTTATCGAAAGCTTCATTTCTGCAGAAGCTGGTATTATATTTGCAACTGTTCCAGAGTGAACAGACCCAATAGAAACTACAGCAGAATCCATCGGAGAAACATTCCTACTAACAATACTCTGTAGACCAACTCCTATATACATAGCGATAAATACAGGATCTATCGCTTGTTCTGGCGCAGCACCATGTCCACCTTTGCCTATTATTTTAATAGTAGCACTATCACTATTTGAAGAAGCAACGCCTCTTTTTACTGAATAAGTTCCTGGCTTATCCACAGGGAAAACATGTAAACCAAAAACAGCGTCTACTTTTGGATTATCCATCACACCTGCTTCAATCATCGGTAAACCGCCACCTGGGCCTTCTTCAGCTGGTTGGAAAAATAACCTAACAGTTCCTTTTACTTTTTCTTGATTCTCTTTTAGTACAACTGCTGCTCCTAATAAAACAGCAGTATGAATGTCGTGCCCACAAGAATGCATTACACCATCAACCTTAGATTTGAAAGACAAATCTACTTCTTCTTGCATTGGTAAAGCATCCATATCTGCCCTAAGTCCTATAACCTTTCCAGGTTCTCCTCCCTTTATTGTAGCGATAAGAGCTGGGAAGTCTAACTTTTCATACTCTATTTTATGTTCAGATAAAACATTCTCAATATACTCAACCGTCTTGTGTTCTTGCATGCCAAGTTCTGGATACTGATGAAAATGTCTTCTCCATTCAATAGCTCTTGGTGTGATTTTTTCTATTGTTTCTTTAAACATATTATTACTCCTTTATCATTTCTTTGTCTAAGTATCGCCAGTCTTTATTACCAAAAAAGTCTTTTCTCTCTTGCTCAGTTGTTTCTTCAAGTGAAAATAAGCAATAATCAGTTTTATGAACAGGCATAGCTTTTTTATGTGCCAATTTGAAGTCTGGGTTATAATACATATACTTTGCAACATCTATAAAGCAATATAACTGCCCTAATTCTTCTTCCCCCAGCTCTCTCCAGACCTTTGCCATAGTACAACCATATACTTTTCTTCCTTGGTCATCTTCAACAACCTTATCGTTTAACCCAAACTTAGGCAAACTTCTTGCTTTTTCAATTCCAAAATTTTCTGGAGTCAACTCAAGCCCTTCCTCAAGTACGGTTTTCTTTGTTTGCTCTCCTATCATCTCACCATACTTTTTTATTGAATCTAATATCACTTTCTCTCCTTCTTCTTTTCCAAGAGTCTCTATTATAGACTTTGCATAAGCAATATGAAGCATCCCGATTCTTCTGCTTGCTAATTCTACTTCGTGTTTTGCTTCTTCTAAGCTTACATTTATCTCTTTCTTCATTGACTTCTCCCTTTCTCAATATTCTTATTGTCTAGCATTTAATCTATTTAAAGCTTATAATTTACATAAAACTTAAGGAGGTTTGTAAAATGTTAGTTGGTGTTATATCAGACACTCATTTTCCCGATAAAGTGGCTAAACTATCTGAAAAGATAGAAAAAATATTTAGTGATGTTGATTTAATCATTCATGCTGGTGATATTCATAGTGATGAAGTCTTAAAAGAGTTAAGTGCCATAGCTCCTGTTGTTGCTGTAGCAGGAAATGGAGATTCTGCAAAAATGGCTTACGAACTGGGTCAAAATCGTGTTGTTTATATTAATGGTTATAAAGTAGGTATAGCCCATGGTCACCATGGTGATGTCTGTGAAAGCGGAATTGCGCGATCATTTGCTTGGTTTGAAGAAGCAGATCTAGTTATTGGAGGGCACACACACCTTCCTAGTTTTGAAAACACAGTCAATGGAATATACCTAAACCCTGGGTCATGTGGAGTACCAAAAGACCCAAGAGGGTCCTCTGTGGCTCTTCTAACTTTGGATCAAGATATAGATGCTAAAATTATCTTTTTAGATGAGGTTTTTTAATACTAGATGTAATAGCTCTTGAAAATATTAACATCTTTCAAGGTTAAATAGATGATTAAGATGGCAAACAATATTAGTAACAATACTAATATAAGTTGCCATCTTTCTCTTTTTTTCATTATTTTATATCTACATCTGGTTTCCAATACAAGTCAGTATCTGCAAATAAAGCAGGCATACCGCCTGTATGTAAAAACACAATTGAGCTATCTTTATTAATTCTTCCATCATCTAACATACCCAACAAACCTGCTAATCCTTTTGCAGTGTAAACTGGATCAATTATAATCCCTTCTGTTTGCGCAATCAATTTAAGTGCTTTTGTAGACAACTCTGTAGGACGCCCATAACCGTCTCCAACAAACTCGTCATACACTGCTACATTATGTAACCCTTTTATATCTACATCTAGTTTTATGCCCAACTCTACTAACAAATTGTTAACTTTTTCAGTTATCTCATCTGAAGTGCCAGATACACTAATCCCAATTACTTTAGCTTTCAACCCACCAAGATGGGCTCCAAGAATTAAACCTGCTTGAGTACCTCCTGATCCAGTAGCGCAAAAAATATAGTCTGGATCAATTCCTTCTTCTTCGCATTGTTTAGCTAACTCTAGTCCAGCTTCAACGTAACCAATAGCCCCTAATGCGTTTGAACCACCTAAAGGAATAGAGTATGCTTTTTTTCCTTTTGCCTCATACTCGGCAACAACTTCTCTAAGTTTCTCTTCACGATCCATGTCTTTTGCAAAATACCATTCGCTATTAAGAAGCTCATCTAAAATCATATTACCTTGGACTTCCTTGATTTCGTCTCCTCCAAATATCAAAACTGATTCTAAACCGCAAACTCTTGCCGCTGCTGCGGTTTGTCTACAATGGTTTGATTGTGGCCCACCCAAAGTGAATATTACGTCTGCTTTTTGTGCCAATGCATCTGCCATTAGGTATTCAAGTTTTCTAACTTTGTTTCCACCTAATGCTAGTCCTGTTTGATCATCCCTTTTAATATATAGCTCTTTTAAACCCAGCTCTTTACACAAACGCTCTACCTTTTGTAAAGGTGTAGGTAAAAAAGCAATATTAACTTTTGGAATTTCTTTTAACTTCATCAAATTCACCTCCAAAAATACTTACTAGGTTATTCTATTAACTATTGCTTTTTCCTGCAAATACTTTCTAACAACTTGTCACTAATGTATAATTTATTAAGAAAAGGAAGTCTATTATGAATAATCCACTTTTATATTTTAAGCAAAAAATTGAAATATCCCTAAATAGGGCACTAAAAAATGAACTAGGTCACAGTTTATTCTTTGATTTTGATTATAATTTCAGTAGGAACTGTTTTAGCTCCACTATCTTGTTTAATCAAAGTGAGAAAAAAAAAGAACAAGTTATTAAATTAATTGATTCTTTATCTTTAGAAAACTTTTCCATTGAAATTAATGACTTATATATCAATGTTTTTCTTGCTAGTAGTATTCAAAAAGAATTATGCTCTAAGATTATTGACTACCTTAATCACAAAAATCCTAGCTTTAAAAAGTGCATAATAAATATTTATTACCTAAGCAGTTCTTCTCTAGAAAAAATTTATGTAATAAAAATTTTTGAGATTATAAGAAATTTACTCTCCTTTTATGGTTATGAAGCAGAAACTAATCTTATTAATGACATTAATATAAGAGACGACGTTAAGTTTGAGATTAAAGCTGATGACTTTGCTTTTAGTAGTTCTATAGCTGATATTAATATAGATGATTCTCTGATGGATTTATACTCAATTGACTTTTTAAACTTAGCACTTCTAAGTAGAAATTACTCTAAAAAGCTTATTCTTAATGAGAATGATCTTGCACTTAATGTAAAAAATAAGTATTATTTGACTGCATATACAATTGCTAGAGTAAATAAGAGTAAAAAAAAGACAGCACTTAGAAGTAACTGTTTAGATGAAAGCTTACTTTTTCCTTATTTAATACAGTTATCAGAAGTGCTTGAGAAAGAAGACACTTCTTTAACTATAAGCCCCATCATTAACCTATTAGTTCAACTTAGTAATGATGTTTTTAACAATAATAAATTCTTTTCATTGAAAGAAACATATGCTTTTAATGAATTTCTAAAATTTATTACTAATATTTGTGCCTTTACCTTTCTCAATTATTGACATTATAGAATTTTTTGTGTATAAATGTTTTACCGTGAGGCTATAATTTTATTAACGATATATTTTACATATTTCTTAGGAGGAACATTAATAATGTCAAAAGTTAGACCACCTCGAAAAAAGCAGACCCTAGATATACCTGGAACAGCTGTAAAAATACTAAAAAAAGCAGACAAGCCTTTAATGTTGAAGGATCTTCACGAGATATTTAACAACCTTGACGAAGTTAAAAATGCAGTAACATTAAGTGTATTACATAATGAGTTGAATTTTGATGGCAGATTTATATTCTTAAAAAATCAAGGTTGGGTTTTAAAAACACAAGCTCCTGAAGATGAATCTGATATTTTAGAGGATTTAGATATTTTAGAAGACGATTATGAGCCTTCTAAAGAAGATTATGAATGGCTTGATGATGACGATGATGACGATGATGATGATGACGATGATGACGACCTTTTAGTTCCTTATGACGAAGAGGATGTGGAAGAAGAAATTGATGATGATATCGATGAAATAGACGGGTTAGACGATTTAGATGACTTAGAAGAAATTGATGAGTTAGACGAAATTGATGAAATTGATGATTTTGACGATTTAGATGATGAAGACCTTCATGAAATTGATGACTTAGATGATCTAGAAGAGGACAAAGATCCTGAAAACTAAGGAGGAGCTGCTTTGAAAATCACATGGTTAGGACATGCTTGCTATCTATTAGAAAGTGATAATGGAACTCGTATTGTTATCGACCCTTTTAATCCAGACATTGGTTACAAGGTTCCAAATGTTAAAGCAGATATTGTGACGAAAAGTCATGAGCACCATGATCATAACGCAACCGACCAGGTATTAGGCTCTTTTCAAGTTATAGACAGTATTGAAGAAAGAGTAGTAGATGATATTACTATTTCTGGTATTAATACATACCATGATCAAGAAGAAGGTTCAAAAAGAGGCGAGAATAGAATATTTAAGTATAAAGTGGATAACTTAGACATAGTTCATTGTGGAGATCTCGGGCATATGCTTTCAATTGAGCAAATTGAAAAATTGGGCAACATTGACATTTTATTTATCCCTGTAGGCTCTGTATATACTATTGATGGGAAAAAAGCTTATGAACTAGTAAAGAAAATGAATCCAAAAGTTGTAATACCTATGCACTATAAAACTAGTCAGCTTAAAATTGATCTAAGACCTGTAGATGATTTTTTGAAACTTATAGATACCTACCAACAAGAAAACACTAATTGCATAAAGATTTCTCAAGATAATATCATGAATATATCCCCTGTTGTTGTATTATTAGAACCAAAATAAAGCTTGGCATTTGCCAAGCTTTTCTTATTTATTCAATCGTTTTAATTAATTCTTCTAAGTATTCAAGGAGGTTTGTTTCTTCTCCAATTTCTTGTTGAATTATTACCTCTCCAGAATATCTATCTGTACAAATTAATAATCCATCTACTGGTGGCACACTAAAAATATATCTAATTTGCTCTTTTTCCGTTGGCCTATAGTCTTTAGGTATCTGCCAATATAGCTCCGGGATAAACTCGCCATTTGAATATACTGGCAATATTCCAGTTTCTATTAATAATTCATCCTTTGGATAAGCCTCTACATACACGGAAGCCATTATTTGATCTATCTCCAAATTATTTATTGTTTCATCATTAAGATCTTGATTTTGAGTAATAAAACTCAAAACTTTATCTCTATAATCACCCTCTAAATACTCTAAGTCCTTAATTTTATGATGAATGCTATAAAGTTCTTCTTTTAGCAAGATTTCATAAAACGATCTAAACTTGTCTTCTTCGTCTAAAAGAAATACTTTTGTTAAGGCTGTTACTTCTCCCGGAAATGCTTCATATATTATATCTGCTTGTTCACATCTGTCGTGACTTATGCTTTTGCTACTTACCACAGTTAACTCTTCAGCCAGTTCAATAATTACTTTTTCTTCTACTTCATAGTTTATATTAAAGCTGTCTCTTATCAGCAGCCTTAGTATAAACTCGGTGTTATATTCATTCAAGTGTATACTTGTGCTTACTGCATTCTCTTCTTCATTGCTTTCTTCTACATTTTCAAGACTAGCTAAAATAGTAGCATAGATTTCTTTTTCTGGAGTATACCCTAAAGTATCAAGATAAAGAATAATTTTTTGACTTGTTCTCAAATCATTATCTTCCCATAATCTATCAAGTAGCATTCCTTCTCTGAGCTGTGTTATTACTAATAAGCTTTCAAATTTCTCAACGTTTTCTGAGATAACTTCAATGTTCTCTAGAACAATGTCAGTAAAATTATCGCCCTCTAAATAGTCTAAAACCATTAGTGCGGCTTCTGCAAAATTCTGGTCTTTTTCTGTAATCATTTTTATTAGCGTAGATTTAACGGGAAGGTTTATAGTATTAAATCTTTCTAACTCTCTATAGACTTGTTCTACAACAGCTTGCTCTGGGTCCTCTAAAAGATTAGCTATTGGTTCAATCACACTAGGATCTAAAGCTGCTCCAAGAGATGCAACCCCTTGCTGTCTTGTAAAAGGATTGCTACTATCTAATTTGTCAAGATTGTCTTGTATATACTCTTCTCCAGTTAATTGACATCCAGATAATATTGTTCCAATAATTAAAATGAATGCTACAACATAGACTCTCTTTCTCAACTTTATCACCTCTTCATCAATTTTGTCTTTTAGTAATCGTTATTCTTTATTTCTTTTTGTATGCTTTAAATAACATTATAAATGATTTCTTAGATTTTTAGTATGCAAATTAAAAATAATACATGGGTTAACTAAAAGGAATAGTCATTTATATTTTAGTCTTATGTCTTTATCTGTTTTGTTAATTGTACCAGCATAAATATAATATTGACAATGAATTATGTTAAAAGTAAATTTTTAACAATAATAAGATTGGAGGCAAATTGATACCCTTTAATACTCAAAAAAGCCTTGACAAAAGGATGACTTCTTTGTCAAGACTGATTATGTTTATTTTGGAACTCTTATTATAAATTCATGATAGTCTTCGGTGTCATTTTCTATCATTTCAGCATCCACTCCTGCTTCTTTCATAGCACTATAGGCATCATTGATTGAATTTATAAATATCCTCACATCTCTTATAAATCCAATTCTTCTTCGTTTCTTCTTAACCTTATTTGTTTTTAGAGCCTCTATTCTATCAATTGTTTGTTTAACGTTTAAATCAAAATCAATAATATCTTGTGCTATTTTTAAAACATCTGCACGATTATCAATCGATAGCAAAGCCCTGCCATGCCTCTCTGTTAGATGTCCTTCAGATATAAGCTCTTTAATCTCAGTTGGAAGCTTCAGTATTCTAAGTTTATTAGCTATAGTTGATTGGCTTTTCCCAACTCTCTCAGCTAACTCTGTCTGCGTCATACCAAACTTGTATAAAACCTTATCATAAGCTATAGCTTCTTCTATAGGATTTAAGTCCTCTCTTTGAACATTCTCAATTATTGCTGCTTGAGCAATTTCATACTCATCAAACTCACGTATAAGAGCTGGAATAACATCTAAATTAGCTAGTTTTGCTGCTCTTAATCGCCTTTCTCCTGCAACAAGTTCATACATACTAGGCTTATCGTGATGTTTACGCACAATAATTGGTTGTAACAAGCCAATTTCATCAATTGACCTTGCTAACTCCTTAAGACGTACTGGATCAAAGTGCTTACGTGGTTGATATGGGTTTACATCAATCTGATCTGTACGTATCTCTATCACTCTATTTGACTTTCCTCCAAAGAGATTCATTAAACTACCTCCTAAGCTATTTCTTCTGCCTTTATGTAGTCTACTTTATTATAACAAAAAGTCTTTGTTGCTACTAGACAACTTATTCTTACAGTAAAGGTCTTTTTTTTGGCATACCAGGTCTTCTTGGATACTTATCTGGCGTATTAAAAACTTTCTCTATTACAATTAACTCATATTCTTTATCATCAGGCAATTGATATCTAAAAGAATCTACGATTTTCCCGCCTAGGATTTCAATTGCGCTAGTTGCTTTTTCAAGCTCATCATCACTATCTGTGAGCTTCATGCTTACAAAATGCCCTCCGATAGCTGTTGCGGGCAAACAGTATTCTGATAAGATAGCCATCTCTGCAACCGCTCTTGCAGTAACAAAGTCAAATGTCTCTCGGAAGGACTCCTCCCTAGAGAAGGTTTCTGCTCTATCATGTATAGCAATGACATTATCAAGTTTTAACATATCTACAGCTTGATTAATAAAATCAACTCTTTTTCTTAAAGAATCTACCAAAAAGAACTCTTTATCTGGATAAGCTATTGCTAGCGGAATACCAGGAAATCCAGCTCCACTACCTATATCTAGGATTTTTTTTGCTTTTTGAAACCACTTACATTCTGCAAGCATTAAAGAATCTAAAAAGTGTCTAATAGCTACACTTTTCTCATTTGTAATTGCTGTTAGATTATGTTTCTTGTTTTCTTGTTGTAAAAAATCATTAAACTCTGACAACTTAAAATACTGCTCGTCAGAAAGTTTTGTTTTTTTGTCAATCAAGCTGTCTCTTAAAATTTCTGTTATCTTACTCATTTACTTCTCCTAAATGAATCCATTTGCACCATTAAAACAGCAATATCTGCAGGAGAAACTCCTGAAATCCTAGCAGCTTGCCCTAATGAGTTTGGCCTAATTTCATTAAGCTTTTCCCTAGCCTCTGTTGATAAACCTTTTTGGTCCAGATAAGGAAAATCCTTAGGTATAAGTTTTTCTTCGAGATTATTAAACTTTTCTATTGCTTTTTCCTGTTTAACTATATATCCTTCATACTTGATTTCTATCTCAAGCTGCTTTCGTACCTCTTTTGGCCAATTTTTAAATTCTGGCAGTAAGCTAACTATCACCTCTGCTGTAACTTCAGGTCTCTTTAGCAATTGATAAGGAGGTGTATTTTCCTTAAGAGGGCTTGTATTTAGATCCTCTAAGATCTTCTCACTCTTTTCATCTGCAATTATCAATGAGCTTTTTAGCCACTCTCTTGCTTCAGCCAAGTCTTTTAGTTTATTATTAAATTTTTTCCAATCTTCTTCTGATAAAAGACCATATTTATAACCATATTTAGCTAGTCGTAAGTCTGCATTATCTTGTCTTAATATTAGTCTATATTCTGCTCTTGAAGTCATCAGCCTATAGGGTTCATTCGTTCCTTTTGTAATAAGGTCATCTATTAAAACTCCTATATAAGCCTCTGATCGTTTTAATATTAATGGCTCTAAGCCTTTAATTTTAGCAACGGCATTCACACCAGCCAATAAACCTTGTCCAGCAGCTTCCTCATACCCTGATGAACCATTGATCTGCCCTGCAGCGTATAATCCTCTTATTTTCTTGCTTTCTAAAGTTATGTCCAGTTGAGTTGGGATAATATAATCATATTCTATAGCATACCCAACACGCATTATTTCTGCTTTTTCTAGGCCGGGTACTGTTCTTAGCATTTTCCACTGAACATCTTCTGGAAGACTGGTAGACAAACCATTTACATATACCTCATGCGTGTTATATCCTTCAGGCTCCAGAAATATTTGATGTCTTTCTTTATCTGGGAATTTTACTACCTTATCTTCTATTGAAGGACAGTATCGAGGACCTCTTCCCTCTATCATACCACCAAATAAAGGAGACCTCTCTAGGTTATCTCTTATAATTTGATGAGTTTCTTCATTTGTAAATGTAAGCCAACAAGGAAGTTGCCTGCTTGGTATTTTCTCTCCTCTAAAAGAGAAGCCTAACACTTCTTGGTCTCCTGGTTGATAAATTAGTTTTGAATAATCTATAGTCTTACCATTAATTCTTGGTGGTGTCCCTGTTTTAAACCTATCAAGATTAATACCTTGTTTAGTTAAACTATCACTAAGGTTTTGGGAAGCAAACTGTCCATTTGGGCCACCTGTGAATGCAACATCCCCATAAATGATTCTTCCTCTTAAGTAAGTTCCTGTAGCTAGTATTACCGCTTTGGCTCCATAAAAAACTTTAGAATTACTAATTACACCTGTTATTTTGTTATTTTCAACTACTATTTCATCGATGAGTGTTTGGATAAGATCTAAGTTATCTTGGTCTTCAAGTAACTTCTTAGTCAGTTGCTGATATAACTGCTTATCCGCCTGTGCTCTTAATGCATAAACAGCAGGTCCTTTGCTTTTATTAAGCATCCTCATTTGAATATAGCTTTTATCGATAAGTCGACCCATTTCTCCGCCTAAAGCATCTATTTCGCATACTACATGTCCTTTTGCTGGTCCGCCAATGGATGGGTTACAAGGCATCAAAGCAATGTTGTCCAAATTAAGTGTGAGCATTGCTGTCTTTGCACCCATTCTTGCACTAGCAAGTGCAGCTTCAATCCCTGCATGCCCTGCTCCAACTACTATAACGTCATAATCTCTACCTTTATACATTTTAATCACCTTCATGGTTAGATATTTGTATTATACTAAATATAATTAACTTTTTCTAAATTTTATGCAATATCTCGTTTTACTTCTCATATACTTGCTTAACTATAGTACTTTTATAGTGTAAAATATTACTTAGACAAGGGGGTTGTGTCATGCCAAAGAAAACTGAGTACTTTTTAAGATATTTAAAAACATATTTAAATAACACAAACTATAGTTATGTTGTATTAGATGATGCTTCTGACTTTATCAGTATACCTCTATATGAGTATGTCAATGAAACTAACTGCTTTCATGATTATTTTTTGATAGAGAATACTCCTGAGAAATTAAGAGACATAAAAGGCCTTAATAAGCTTTCACCATATAAAAACTTACTTAGTTCTTTTAATTTTAATGCTTCAGACCTTATTAAATCATCAACAGATGAATGGCAAGAGATAATCACAAAGAACCAAACTAATACTCATGATCAGATCCAATCAGAACTTTTTAATAAGTTTGATTATTATATATCAAAAAGCAAGTTATCCCCTTTTAAAAATGGTTTTTATTTAGGTCTTGGCCAATTAAATATTAAATTGCCTAAAGACCGCCTCTCTATACCTATTATTATTCAAGAAGTGTCTATTGAGAAGGATACTAGTATTAAATGTTCCTTAATCGGAAAGCCTTTTATTAATATAGATGGAATAAGAAAGATCCCTAATCTTTCAATTCAAACCATAAAAGTTATTAAAGAAATTAACCAAGAGTTGAATTCTTTATCAATAAATGAATCATATATTTCAAAAATCTTAGAGAAGGTCTATGAAGCATTAGGGTTCACAAATCATAGAAATTTAAGTTTGCTGAATACTGTCACACTTTTTTCTATAGATAAACAACTAAACTATAATGACCTAGTTAACACTACACTAAAAAATAATGATATATCTAAAGATAGTGTTTTAGCAAAGGTTTTTTCTAAAAATACATTAGAAAATGGAAAGTTTGTTGATATAGATGCTCTTGACGACTTGTTTAAGACCTTAAAAACTGAGCAAATTGCATTAATTGATAAGGTTTCCGCAAGCAACTCTGATGAGTTCATTAATAACTTATTACTAAAATCATGTGAAGAAAATGACTCCATTTTGGTTTTAAGCAAATTAAAATTTGACAAAAATAAATACCAACATGTTTTAAGAAATGGCCTATATGATTATTCTATTGAAGATCAAACAGCCTCACAACAGTATAAAACAATTGAAGAAACCTTAAGAAGGAAAATATTCAGCTTTATTCAAGATGAAAATGGAGATGAAATTAACTTAGAGAACGGCACAAATGAAATACTTGATTACGACGAGTTATGGCAAGAAAACGTTGTATATAGGAAAGGTTTATTAAAAGAGCTTTCTGCTGCACTTAATACCATATTAATAGATGTGTTTAGAACACATCCTTTTACAATTACAATTGCAGAAGATTGTAGTGACTCCCCTTGCAGAAAAAAATGGGAAGTTCTATTAAATTCAATTGAAACATATAAAAAATATAGGAAGAATGCCTTAGAAAATTCAGCAACAGTGACATTCAGTTCACATATTAGTAGGTATCAAGAAGATGTTTTAGCAGAAATATTAGAATTTTTAAATAAAAACAATAAACTTCCTAGCTTTGGATTTAGTATTAAGAGTAGTTGGAGAACTTTTACACAGGAAATAACAGTTGATGGCAAAGTTCCCCAAAATACTGATGATTTTATTGCGATAACTGATCAACTTCTTATGAATAAGAGTAAGGAAAAGCTTTCAAACCTATGGAATGAATTAATGGTTCCTCTTGATATAGCAGAGTTATCAAAAGATGATGAGGTTCTTGAAAAGCAAGTAAACTCTTATTTTAATACCTTAAGAGTCTCTATTTCATGGTATGAGAAAAAATGGAAACCTATTTTTGATAAACTTATTAATGCTGGTTTTAATTGGCAAAGGTTTTTAACAGAAAACATGAACCGTTATATAGAAAATGGACTAATCAATCTTTTATTAAATGGTGGTGTGAAAGATCTAAGAAAAATTATCAATTATCAAGTAATGAAAATTTCTCACGGAGACGCTTCATTATCTAAAGAATTTGAACCAGATGATAGCATTCTATTACTTGATAATATTAAAAACGAGTTGGTGAATATTAAGAACACTAACAAGAAACTTGTCTCTAAGCCAGATCTTAATATAGATGTGATTCTGTTACATGAATTTCTTGATTTTATTAACTCATTAGAAAAGAAAATAGATCTATTAATTATCGATTCAGCTGAATTTTTAGACATGAAGGATTTGCTTTTGTTAGCTTATTGCAAAAAAGCTATCGTCTTGGGAGATAGTCGTATTAAGAAGTTTAGTTATGATGAATTTGAAAACTATGTCAGAATATTTAGTACTCTTTTACCAGATGTTTATCCTGATTTCTTTAGCGGAGAGTTCACTTTATTTGAAATTTTAACATCCTTTGAAGATATTGTGTTTCATAAGAAGTCTTTTGTAGAGAAAACTCCAGCAATAAGTAGCTTTTTGAATAAGCTTGCAAAAAAAACTATTAGTATTTCTAATATGTCTCTAGGATACCCTTTAATTAATCGTAGTTTTGAATACAAGAATAATTGGCAACTTGAGCTTCTATCAAACCTATATAATTTTACTAAGAACAATCAACAGGAAACTTCTCTATCAATATTTGTTGATGATGAGAAAGTTGCACGACATATGTCTCAAGAAATCTATTCTGTTCTAAATAACGATATAACAAAATCAAATGTTTACAGCAGGAGCAACCTAGAATCTATGCCTTTTAGCGACTATATATTAGTTATGGACCAAATTAGTCAGAAGCAAATGAGCTCAAATCTTCTTTATACTTTAGCTACTAAAGCGAAAAAACAGTTGTTTTATATTAATAATTCTAATTTTTCTAGCATACACACTAATATGTTTGAAGAAGTTAACAATAATACTATAAATATAGATCCTCGACTTGATACTTTATTATTTAATAACAACATATTTGCAAAAGAAAAACTTACCATAAATAATGTAAATATTGATCTTTTAACATTTACAAAAACGCCTTATGCAATTGTCAATGCAAATGAAGTAAAAAACAATATTGACGGGCTAATGGGCCTTATGGAAATGTTTAGTGTTGTTGTTTACTTTGACAAACTAGATGGCTTAGAAAGCCTATTAAGCAGCTTTGAGAATGTTTATACATCGAACCTGTCAAAGGAGTTAGGGGAATTATTTGATATAAAGGATAAAGAAAAGAAAGAGTTTGTAATAAGAGAGTCAAGTAAAATAACTTCAACTGAGAGTTTTGGCTATTTAGATGATATTAACACTAGGTCTTATATTATTAAGAACGAGCAAAAGCCTAGTGCTAAAGATTCAGATGAAGACATTCAAGTTGAATCAATAGATAATACTGATACAGTATTTTTGAAGTCTGAAAACGCTTTCTTTGAAGATGTGCAAGAAGATGATGAAACCCTACCTCAAAGCCAAAGCTTTATAGAAATAAACGAAGAACCTCCACATATTACTAAAGAAACTACACATGATGTTTTAGATAACAAAGAAAATCAAGCGGGTAGTTTTGATTTAATTGAGTTTTTAGATGGATATGGCTTTAAGTATTATGACCAAAGACCTAGTGGTTCTTTATATGTTCTTAATACCAAAAACTTTAGTTCTCATATTGAGGCTTTATCTGATTTTGGTTATAATTTTCAGATTGCAATAGGTGAAAAGTCTTTACCTACGAAAGATTTAGCGTGGAAACTTATTAATTGAAACTTACTACTTTGAGTTAAGGGGGATTATATGTCAAATGCAGCAATAACAGTTGCTTTGATGCAACAAAATGCTCTAAAAGCAATGGGTTCTATTGTATCTGTCACTCCAGATGATTTTAGAAGAGTTGTATCAAAAAACGAAGATGCTTTAGTTATATTCCATTACGGTGGTACTTTTAAAAAGCATTATAAATACTTAACTACATACAAAGGCTTCACTTTTTATACGAAAAGCGACTCTAAGTTGAGTTTTAACTTGCCTGTTGAGATAGTTGAAGCTGATAAAATATCTATTCCTGATTTGTAAAAGAAAAAGCTCATTGGATATAAATCTATCCACTGAGCTTTGCTTATTTTCCTAAACAGAAGTTATTAAATATATGATTAAGTAAGTCTTCTTCTACTGACTTACCAACTATTTGACCTAATTTTTGTCTGCAGTTTTCTATATCAATGTTTATTAAATCGATAGGTAAGCTCATACCAATTGTTTCAAGTGCTTGGTCAAGTAGATTATTAGCTTCTCTTAAAAGTGTAATATGCCTAACATTACTGACAATTACATCATTGACTACGTCAAAGTCGCCACTAACAAAGCGTTCTTTTACTACTTCTTCTAATTTGTCAACACCCTCACTTTTTAGTGCTGAAACCAAAACAACAGGTATAGATGTTTCCATCTCATTTATATTAATCTTAGGATTTAAATCTGTTTTATTAAGCACAGCAATACTTCTATCTTTTGGAATACTGTTCAAAAGCGCCGTATCATCTTCATTTAATTCTTGTGAGGAATCTAGTACAAGGAGAATCAAATCTGCTGAGCTTAGGGCTTTTTTAGATCTCTCTACACCAATTTTTTCTATTGGATCATCTGCTTCTCTAATTCCAGCTGTGTCAATAATATGAAGTGGTATTCCACCTAAATTCAACTGTTCTTCTACAGTATCTCTTGTTGTTCCTGGTATTTCAGTTACTATGGCTCTTTCTTCTCCTAAAAGCATATTGAGAAGTGAAGACTTGCCTACGTTTGGTCTACCCACAATTACAGTCTTGATTCCCTCTTTTATTATTCTTCCTGTTTTAGCACTTTTCAAAAGATCATTTATTTCTTTTTTGACATCAATTAAAGCATTTTCTGAGTTTATAGAGGTTTTTTGCTCATCCTCATACTCTGGATAATCAACATCTACTGCTATTTCTGCTTGAATATCAAGCAACTTTTCATTAATTGCTTCAATTTTATGTGATAATCTTCCTTCAAGTTGTCCCATTGACATCCTTAACGAACTGTCTGTTTGAGATCTGATAATATCTATTACAGACTCTGCTTGTGCAAGATCAATTCTGCCATTGAGAAAAGCTCTTTTTGTAAATTCACCTGGCTCTGCTATTCGAACATTTTCACTATCTTTGAGAATTAGCTCTAAAATATTCATTATGGCTTGTCTTCCACCATGGCAATTTATCTCAACAACATCTTCTCTTGTGTATGTATGTGGTTTTTTCATGATGCTAACTAATACTTCATCAACTAACTTCAGGTTTTCATCTATTATATTTCCATAATACATCTTATGGCTTTTAAGCTCTTTTAAGTTCTTTCCTTTCTTGTGACGAAAGATTTTACTTACAACTTCAATTGCTTTATCTCCACTAAGCCTAATAATACCTATACCACTTTCTCCTAGAGCAGTTGCAACTGCAGCTATTGTATCCATATTCTTCACCTCCATTTTATCAGAAAAGGTTGTGGCATAATGCCCACAACCTATCTTCTAAACTATTTCTTCTTTATCCTATTATCATATTTACTATAATAGTGTTCATAAGGATTATTATCCTCAGCTTTTTCATTTTGTCCATTTAATTGATCATGTTGCTTCTCTAAAGACTTATATTGTCTCTCTTCTCTTGCATGATCTTCTTTCTTCTGTTGATAACTATCCTTTTTTTGACTTTGATAATTATCTTTCTTTTGATTATCATTATTTCTTTTGTTTTTATAAGACTTTGTTGGTTTGTTAGGTTTGCCAGTAGAAGTAATTACAATTTTTCTATGTGGCTCTCTACCTTCACTAAATGTATTAATTCCATCAATGTCTTGCAATGCTAAGTGAACTATTCTTCTTTCATAAGAGTTCATTGGTTCAAGAGAAATTCTTCTTCCTGTATTCTTAACTTTATGAGCCATTTTAACTCCAAAGTCCACAATCTTTTCTTCTCTCTTCTTCCTATATCCACCAGCATCCACATTTACTCTCTTAAATTTGTCAAACTTACTGTTATATACCATAGCAGTAATATATTGTAGAGCATTAAGTGTCTCTCCATGCTTTCCGACAATTAAACCAAGGTTGTCGCCTTCAATTTCTAGGTTGATCTCTTCTTTATTCTCAGATTCGATTTTAACCTCACAACCAGGCATTATTCCATCGCATACTTCTTGTAAAAAACTTACTATATCGAAACTCTCGTCTTGAGTTTCTTTTCTTATTTCTTTCTTTGCTTCTTCTTTTATGGGTTTAATGTCTTTTTTAACTTCTTGGACTTTTTTATCTACTTTTTTAGGAATTATTGTAGAAAACGAGTTTTCATTATCTTCTTTTTCCACTACTTTTACTATTGCATGTTTTACTCCTAAAATTCCTAAAAAGCCAGATGAAGGTTCTTCTATCACGTCAATATCTACTTTATCTTCTGTCGTGCCAAGTTCAGTTAGAGCAATCTTGATTGCTTCTTCAACCGTTTTAGCGCTTTTTATTACGCTTTTTTTCACTTTTAATAACTCCTTCTGCTGGTAATAATTCTTCTTTTTCCATAAATTTATTAAATACTACATGCTGTGACATCTGCAATAAGTTACCAACTACCCAATATAAAGCTAAACCTGCTGGGAATCTTAACGTAATCCAACCCATCATTAGTGTCATTACTATATTCATTGTTCCCATATTTTGAGGGTTACCTGCAGACATAATTTTTGAACTAAAATATGTTGTAATTACAGATAGTACTGGTAATACTAAGTATTGCATCCCATAGTTCCATGCATATACTTCATCAGGAATTGTCAAGTTTAATCCAAAGAACATTGGTTCAGCTACTTGATATAATGAAGGATCTTGCATAGCTCTTATTACCAGAATAAGTATTGGCATTTGAATAAGCATTGGCAAACATCCTGATAATGGATTAACTTTATGTTCTTGCCACAATTCCACCGTAGCTTGATTCTGCTTTTCTTTGTCGTCTTTATATTTTCTTTTTATCTCTTCCATTTGAGGATTCAATTTCTTGGTGAGATGCGTAAACTTCATACTACTGATATTAAAAGGTAGTATTATTAATCTTACTAATACAGCCAATAAAATTATACTAATTCCATAGTTTCCTGTGAAACCATAGAAAAAATTGACTATATTAATAACTATGTCTTTCATATTGAGGGTTTCCTCCTCTTATTATTTTAGTGGATCATATCCTCCACGACCAAACGGGTTACATCTTAAAACTCTCCAAAGAGATTTTAAACCACCTTTAATAACCCCATATTTTTCAATTGCTTGCAAAGAATAATCTGAACAAGTTGGTCTGAAGCGACATGTAGCTCCCTTCATAGGTGAGATGTTCTTCTGGTAGAAAATAATTAGTTGCATGAGTACCTTTTGCAACCTATTCATCTCCTTTATCATGGATAACTTGTAAACGTTTTAGATGATTTAGAAATGAACTCTGAAGGGTTTTAAAGTCTGCACTTGCAGAACTTTTTCTAACCACTACTACAATTTCATAAACATCTACGAAATCATTTACATTGTTTCTAAATATCTCTCGTAGCCGCCTTTTAATCTTATTTCGGGTAACAGCTTTTCCTACCTTTTTACTAATAGAAAAACCGACTCTACTTATATCTTTACCTTTTATAGCGTATACCACTAAGTATTTGTCTGCTTTAGATTTTCCATGTCTATACAACCGTCTGAAGTCTTTACTAGTTTTAATTGAGTATTCTCGGCGCATGATCGCGCTCCTTTTCTAAAACAATGACTATAATACAAAAGACCACCAACTCGATGGCCTTTCTTATACAGTCAATCTTTTTCTGCCTTTTTGACGGCGTCTTTTTAATACATTACGTCCGTTAGCTGACTTCATGCGACTGCGAAAACCATGTTTCTTCTTACGCTTACGGTTATTTGGTTGATATGTTCGCTTCATATTAAAACACCTCCTTGGTAATTTTCTACATAATTATATGTATTATAGCTCCTTAGGTCAAGAAATCATCCTTAATACTAATAATTTCTACTAGAGCAAAGTTGATTATAACTTTAAATTGGCTCTATAACAAATGTTTTTAGCACTTTTTACAATATTAATACTAATTTTTGTTCTTCTTGTGGTTGCTTCATTTTTAATCCACAATATCTTGTGTTTTGTTAGTTATCCACAAGTAAAACATATAAAACCTGATTTAATAGAAAAAGTTTTCCACAGATTTTCTTCTTTTTTTCTATTTTAAAAGAGGTATTTGACTTTTTCCATAGAATTCATTAATAACATAAAGATCTGTTAAAATTCAAGTCTATTTTAGCGAATTATTGCCCAAGAATGTTTATTTTGTTATTATATTTAATACTAACTAATCAACATTTTTTAACAACCTGTGGAAAACTTTTTTTATTTGTCCCCAAAAGCCCCTATTTTCTTAATGTGGATGCTTTTTTTTTCTAATCATCTTGTATTAATTAATGAAATCCTGTACTTTTGTTAAGTGCCTGTGGAAAAGTAGAGGGCTTGGCTCTGATTTGCTTTTTTTATACTGTTGATAACTTGTATACTATGGGTTGATAAATTTTTATGGAATATTTTAGGTGTTGATAACCTGTTTAATAAAATACATACTGGAGTGAAGAATATGTCATTAAATGTAGATACTCTTTGGTTAAGAGTTTTGGAGTTGATGGAAACAAAGACAAATAAATCTGAATTTGATATTTGGATTAAAGAGACAAACGCAATAATTAAGTATGATAATATTATTGCTGTAGAGGTACCTAATTCGTTTTTTATAAACTGGCTTAATAAAAATTATTTAGACATGTTTAAAGAATCCATCTATGAAGTATGTGAAGAAGATTATGAGATTGAATTTATTGAAAAAAGTGAAGTTGAAGGATATGTACAAATTATTAATTCTCATAAAGATTCAAATGAAGAGTCAACTCAACAACTACAACTAAAGATACCAAATGATAATCCCCCACTTCATGTATATAATGAACTAAGACTTAATCCAAAGTATGTTTTTGATACATTTGTAATAGGAGAATCTAATAGATTTGCTCATGCAGCTTCTTTTGCTGTATCTAAAAATCCTGCTGAATCATATAACCCTTTATTTATATACGGTGGCTCTGGACTGGGTAAAACACATCTTATGCATGCAATTGGTCACTATGTCATGGAAAAACATAAAGACCTAAAAATAATATACATTTCATCTGAAAAATTTATTAATGAATTCATTTTAGCAACTCAGAATAATACTACATCTCAGTTTAGAAACAAGTATAGAAATGTAGACATTTTAATGATTGATGATATTCAATTTTTAGAAAACAAAGAAAGAACCCAGGTAGAGTTTTTTCATACATTTAATGACTTATATAATTCAAAAAAGCAACTTATTATTTCAAGTGATAGACCTCCTAAAGAGTTACGTGAGTTAGAGGATAGATTAAGGTCTAGGTTTGAATGGGGTCTTCAAACTGATATCCAAAAACCTGAACTTGAAACAAGAGTAGCTATTTTACAAAAGAAATCTGAACTAGAAAGCATTAACGTTTCAAGAGAAGTTACATTCTTTATAGCTGAACATATAACAAGTAATATTAGAGAATTAGAAGGGGCTTTAACGAGAATTAATGCTTTTGCTGAAATTAATGATGTTCCTATCACCATAGAGTTAGTAAAATCTGTTTTAAAAGACATATTACCTAAAGATAATTTTCAGCCTATTACAATTGATTCAATTAAAGATGTAGTAGCAGATTATTATAATATGACTGTTACAACTCTTATATCAAACAAAAGAAGTAAAAATATTGTTTTACCAAGACAAATAGCTATATATTTAGCAAGAGAATTAACTGATTCTTCTTTACCAAAGATTGGTGAAGAATTTGGTGGAAGAGATCATTCAACAATTCTTCATTCATGTGATAAGATATCTACATTACTAGAAGATGACTCTAATATTATTGGAGTTGTTACAGAATTGAAGAAGAAAATAAAACCTTTGTAATGTGGACAACTTAAGATTTCCTAGAAGTTTATTAACAATTTTTCAACACCAGTTTTCTTATGAATAGCATACAAAAATGCAGTTTTCCACACTTTACACAGACATTATTACTATTATTACTTTTTATATATATAAATAAGGAGGATCACTAATGCAAATTATCGTAAATAGAAATGAGTTGAATCAAGCTGTTAGTATCGTCTCAAAAGCTGTTTCTTCAAAAGATATTTTAGAAGTTTTAGGAGGTTTATTATTAGAGGTTAATGATAATACTTTAACTTTAACAGGATCTAATTTAGATTTATCCATCCAAACAAACATAAACTGCCAAGTAGAAGAGGAAGGCAGTGTTATTTTACCAGCTTCAGTGTTTGCTGATATTGTAAGAAAAGCAGATACTGATAGTTTAAGCATTAAAGTTGATTATAATAATTATCGAACAGCTATTAGTGGAGATCGTTTCAAGATGGAGTTAGCAGGATTACCAGGAGTTGAGTTCCCTGAGATAGTTAGCGGAGAGTTTGAAGATGGATTCTCTATAGGAAGTTCATTACTCTCAGATATGCTTAATTACACAGTATATGCAGCAGCAAAAGAAGATATGCGTCCAATATTTACCGGCATCTTGCTAGAACTTAAACAAGATGAAATTACTATTAGTGCAACAGATGGCTTTAGAATAACTTCTATTAGCAGAGATATTTTATATAAAGGCATAGGTAGAAGATTAGTTATTCCTGGTAATAATGCTGGAGAAATTATGAGACTATTGAATAGTTCGGATAGTGAAGATGCAATATTTACTTTCGGTAGTGGACAGTTAGCTCTTGATATTAATGGAATTAAGGTTTACTCAAAGTTAATAGAAGGCCAATATCCTGATATCATCCAATATTTACCAAAAGAGTATCATTCCACTTTGACTGTGAGTCATGATAATTTAGAACAAAGTTTAGAAAGAGCTGCCTTAATTGTTAGAGATACAAAAAAAGGTGTAGTAAATTTAAACTGTGTTAATGATACATTGACTATAAATGCTAGATCTGCAGATTTAGGCCAACATACAGAAATAATAGCTGTTGATCTAAAAGGACATGAAATAAAAGTATCATTCACTCTTAGATATCTAAGAGAATTGGTAAAGCACAATGAAGATGAAGAACTTATAATGCAATTTGCTGAGAAGTATAATATGCTTGTTACTAAGCCAAAAAATGATGATAAGTGTTTTTCTTTACTAATGCCAGTAGCAGGAAGAGATTAATATGGAAAAAGTATTCATAAGTACAGATACTATTAATTTAATGCAATTTCTTAAATTAGCTAATGTTGTCATGAGTGGAGGAGAAGTAAAGCATTTAGTCGACCATGGTATGATATTAGTAAATGGTGAGGTTGAAGATAGATACAGAAGAAAGCTAGTTGACGGAGATGTTGTTGTAATAGATGAGCAAATAGAGCTGGTGGTAATAAATGAAGATTCAGAGAGTTAAATGTCATAATTTTAGAAATATTAGAGAAGCTGATATAGTACCATCTCCAAAATTAAATATATTAGTTGGAAAAAATGCTCAAGGAAAATCAAATCTCTTAGAATCAATTTTTATTTTTGCTACTGGAAAGTCTCATAGAGCTAGTAAAAATGAAGATATGATTAGTTTTGATTCAAATCATGCAGAGGTAAGTATTGATTTAGAGAAAAAGAATAATCATCATAGACTATATCTACAATTAAATGACAATAAAAAAACACTATCTATAGATGGAGCTACAAGAAAAAGAGTTTCAGACGTAATTGGATACTTAAATGTTGTTTCTTTTTTTCCAAAAGACTTAGATTTAATTAGTGGAGGTCCTAAAGAAAGAAGAGATTTTATTGATATGGAGATAAGCCAAGTAAAACCTTCTTTTTATAAATTAGGAAATAAATATAGTCGTTTGATACAGCAAAGGAATAGATTTTTAAAACAAAACTATCAAAAAGAATACCAAGGAACACTTTTAAGATCTTATAATGAACAGTTAATAGAGCTTGGATCACAAATTGTACATAAGAGAATAGAGACCTTATATAAAATGAGCTTATTAGCTAACCTATCTCATAGACATATCACAGAGACTAAAGAAAATTTAGTAATAAACTATGTTTCAAACATAGGATTTGATGACCCTTTAGGAAAGTTAAATAAGATAACTAAAGAAGAAATTGAGAATCTGATAAAAGATAAGCTAGAAAGTGAGCAACATAGAGAAAAGGAAAGAGGAACAACCCTAGTAGGACCGCATCTCGATGATTTTACATGCATAGTAAATGGAAGAGATATCAAAAGATTTGGATCTCAAGGACAGATGAGGACAACAGTTATATCTCTTAAGCTAGCAGAACTTCAATATATGAAGTCTGAAACTGGAGAATTACCTATTCTTATCTTAGATGATGTTTTGAGCGAGTTAGACAAAGAAAGACAACACTTATTGCTTAATAATGCATCAGGAAGTACACAAACATTTGTAGCTACTACAGACATTAGTTTATTGAACGAAACAATTAAAAAAGAAGCATCAATTTATAGGGTTGATGGTGGTAAATTTCATCTAGAATCTTGATTTGTAAAAAGATTTTGAGATATGCAAATTTATGGCCATAACCCTTTTTAGTTTAATGCAAATATGATATAATGTATAAGTGATTTAAACCGCTCCTGTCGCGGTTTTAAGACTTTATAAAGGTAAAAATAATGGTGAGTTGTATCGTTTACTCTCACCGCGTAAGGAGATGACGCCTTTGAATCAAGTTAACACTGGTATTTATGATGAGTCGCAAATTAAGGTATTAGAAGGTTTAGAAGCAGTTAGAAAAAGACCGGGTATGTACATAGGATCTACTTCTCAAAGTGGATTACATCACCTGGTATATGAGGTAGTAGATAATAGTATTGATGAGGCGATGGCAGGCCGCTGTGATAGAATCGATATTACAATTACTAAAGACAATGCTATTGTCGTAAAAGATAATGGTGTTGGTATTCCTGTAGGACCGCATCCTAAAATGAAAAAGTCTACTCTAGAGGTAGTAATGACAGTTTTACATGCTGGAGGAAAATTTGGAGGAGAAGGATATAAGGTTTCAGGAGGACTTCACGGTGTAGGTGTTTCAGTAGTAAATGCATTATCGGAGTATTTTAAAGCAGAAGTACATCGTAATGGTGGAATTTATGTTCAAGAATATCAAAGAGGTATTCCAATTTCTGAAGTAGAGAGAGTGGGAGATACTGATATTTCAGGTACTATCCAAATGTTTAGACCAGACCCAGAGATTTTCGATACCACAGAGTTTAAATTCTTAACACTTTCAAGTAGATTTAGAGAATTAGCTTTCCTAAATAAAGGATTATTAATCGTCTTTACAGATGAAAGAACAGAAGAGCCTAGGAGTGTAGAGTATTGTTATGAAGGTGGTATTGTATCTTTTGTAGAAAAACTAAATGAAAACAAAGGAATTATTAATAAAGACGTAATCTACATGGAAGGTAATGACGGAAGTAATGAATTAGAAGTAGCTATTCAATTTAATGATGGTTATTCTGAAAATATATTGTCATTTGCAAATAACATTAAGACTACTGAAGGTGGTATGCATGAATCAGGGTTTAAATCTGCTCTAACCAGAACAGTTAATAAGTTTTCTAGAACTCATGAACTACTAAAAGATAAAGATCCTGATATTATTGGAGACGATATTAGAGAAGGTCTAACAGCAGTTTTAAGTGTAAGGTTAACAGACCCACAGTTTGAAGGACAAACCAAGACAAAGCTAGGAAATAGTGAAATGAAAGGCTTTGTCGAATCAACTGTTGGAGATATTTTGTACACATATCTATGTGAGCACCCTACTGAGGCAAAGAAGATTGTAGATAAATCTTTGAGAGCTGCTAGAGCAAGAGAAGCTGCAAAGAAAGCAAGAGAATTGACAAGAAGAAAGAACTCTCTTGAAGTATCTGCTTTACCTGGTAAACTATCAGATTGCTCAGTAAAAGATCCTTCATTATCAGAATTGTATCTAGTAGAGGGAGATTCTGCTGCAGGTTCAGCAAAAATGGGTCGTGATAGGCGATTTCAGGCTATCTTACCAATTGGTGGTAAAATAATTAACGTTGAAAAAGCTAGACTTGATAGGATACTAAATCATACTGAGATTAGAACAATGATTACAGCTCTAGGAACTGGTATTGATGAAGACTTTGCTATTGATAAAGCAAGATATCATAAAGTAATTATTATGGCGGATGCTGACGTTGATGGATCACACATAAGAACATTAATTTTAACTTTCTTCTTTAGATATATGCAGCCTTTGATAGACGCTGGATATATCTATATTGCGCAGCCGCCACTTTATTTAATAAAAAAAGGCAGAGCTGAACATTATGCATATAGTGACGAAGAAAGAGATAAAGTATTAAATGAAATAGGAAGACATGGTGTTAGAATTCAAAGATATAAAGGTCTTGGTGAAATGGATCCAGATCAGCTTTGGGAAACTACTATGAATCCAGATAATCGTATTTTACTAAAAGTTACAATGGAAGATATTATAGAAGCTGACAATATTTTTACAGTTTTAATGGGAAGTAGTGTTGAGCCAAGAAAAGAGTTCATTGTAAATAACGCGAAAAAAATAAAAGATTTAGATCTGTAGGGGTGGTTAGATGTCTGAATTTAAACATGGTACCATATTACCGGTAGATATAACTGATGAAATAAAGAAGTCATATTTAACATATGCTATGACAGTTATTGTGGGAAGGGCTTTACCAGATGTAAGAGACGGGTTAAAGCCAGCTCACAGAAGAATTTTATATGCTATGCATCAGATGGGTCTAACTCCTAACAAATCTTACCAAAAGTCAGCAAGGACAGTCGGTGAAGTATTAGGTAAATATCATCCACATGGTGATACAGTAGTATATAGCACAATGGTAAGGATGGCTCAAGAATTTAGTATGAGATATCCTTTAATAGATGGACATGGAAACTTTGGTTCTATCGATGGAGACTCAGCAGCAGCGATGCGTTATACAGAAGCTAGAATGGAAGCATTAGCTCTGAAGTTGCTGGAAGATATTGATAAAAACACTGTTGACTTTAGACCAAACTTTGATGAGCAACTCGAAGAGCCAGTTGTTTTACCATCAAGGTATCCTAATTTATTAGTAAATGGGTCAAGCGGTATAGCTGTTGGTATGGCTACCAATATCCCCCCACATAATATAGGAGAGGTTATAGATGGCTGTGTTGCTCTTATTGATGATCAAGATATAACAATTGATCAGCTAATGAAGTATATACCTGGACCAGACTTCCCTACAGGTGGATTTATAATGGGAAGAGATGATATAAAAGATGCATATAGAACTGGACGGGGTGTATTAACCATTCGAGCGAAGACTCATGTAGAGAACATGAGAAATGGTAAGACAAGAATTGTTGTTAACGAGTTACCATATAATGTCAATAAAGCAAGAATGATTGAGAAAATTGCTGATTTAGTTAGAGATAAAAAAGTAGATGGAATAACTGACTTAAGAGACGAAAGTGATAGAGATGGTATAAGAGTTGTAATAGAGCTTAGAAAAGATGTAGAACCTAATGTTCTTTTGAATCAATTATATAAAAATAGCCATTTACAGCAGTCGTTTGGTATTATTTTACTAGCTCTTCATAATAATGAGCCAATTGTTATGAACCTTAAGGAAATGTTAGGACATTATATAGAACATCAAAAAGAGGTAGTAAGAAGAAGAACTGAATATCTTCTTGATAAAGCTAATGCAAGAGCACATATATTAGAAGGTTACAGAATAGCTTTAGATAATATTGATGAAGTTATTAAACTTATCAGAGCATCATCAACAACAGAAGAAGCTAAAGATGGTTTAATGACACAGTTTAGTTTAACAGAGATTCAAGCTAAAGCTATTTTAGACATGAGACTCCAAAGGCTTACTGGACTGGAAAGAGATAAAATTGAAGAAGAGTATAGAGAGTTACTTAAAGAGATTGCAAGGCTAGAATCAATTTTGAGTAATGAAAAGCTACTCATGCAGATTATCAAAGATGAAATGTTAGAAATTAAAGAAACATTTAATGATAGCAGAAGAACAGATATATTGCTTGAAGAAGGAGAATTGGATACTATAGACCTTATAGCTGAAGAGGATGTAGTTATAACAATTACTCATCAGGGTTATATTAAGAGACAATCTTTAGGTGAATATAGTAGTCAAAGAAGAGGTGGAAGAGGTAAATCTGGAGTAAAATCATCTGATTCAGACTTTGTAGAACAACTCTTTATAAGTACTACACATCAAACTTTATTAATTTTCACTAATAAAGGTATTATGTATAGCATACCAGTCTTTAAGATACCTGTTACAGGTAAGAGGTCTAGAGGTGTATTAATACAAAATATTACAGCTCTTAAAAAAGATGAAGTGATTACAGCAACTATGCCTATTAAAGAGTTTAAAGAGGATCAGTATTTATTGACTTGCTCTAAAAACGGTTATGTTAAACGTACACAGAGTATTGAATACGAAAGCATGAGAATGGGAGGCTTAATAGCTGTTAATTTAGAAGAAGATGATGAATTAATTAGTGTTAAGCTAACAAATGGTAAAAATGATGTAATCTTAGCTACTAGAGATGGAAAAACCATAAGATTTGATGAAGATCAAGTCAGACCAATGGGAAGAGCAACAAGAGGAGTAAATGGCATAAAGCTCGATGATGGAGATTATGTTACTGAAATGGATGTTGTTATCCCAGGAAGCACAGTTTTAAGTATAACAGAAAAAGGATACGGTAAAAGAACTGTGATGGACGAGTTTAGAAGCCAAAATAGATATGGTAAAGGTGTTATTATGATGAAAACATCTAAAGAAACAGGAAAGCTAGTAGGATTTAAAATTATTGATGATGGAAATGATATTATGATGGTAACAGAAAAGGGCATCATAATTCGTATATGCGTTGATGAGATACCTAAGTATGGAAGAAATACAAGAGGTGTTAAAATCCAAAACCTTGAAGAGGCAGACAAAATTAAGGCAATTGCAAAAATTGCATTTGAAGAATAACGTTTCACGTGAAACGCGAGCACTTGGTTAAACAAGTGCTCTTTTTTTTATGATTTTAAAAAAGCGTTTCACGTGAAACGGTAAATAAATAAAAATAACGAGATAATTTAATCTTTTTTGTGTATAATTACAGCTAGAGTGAAGAATTGCTACTAAAAATCTAAAAAATCAAGTTTGGAGTGAAATAATGACTAAAATATTTGCATTAGCCAATCAAAAAGGGGGAGTAGGAAAGACAACTACAGCAGTTAACCTAGCTGCCTCTATTGCTAATATGGGTAATAAAGTACTGTTGATAGATATTGACCCTCAGGGGAACTCATCAAGTGGTTTAGGAGTTAATAAACTAGAATTAGAATACTGTATATATAATGTATTAATAGATGAATATCCAATTGAGATGATTATTCGAGATACTGAACTTGAAAATCTTAAAATAGCACCTGCAACTATTAATCTAGCAGGTGCTGAAATTGAACTAGTACCTAAAATATCAAGAGAAAGCAAATTAGATGAAGCTTTAGAGTATATAAAAGAAGATTATGACTATATATTTATTGATTGCCCTCCATCTCTAGGATTACTAACTTTTAATGCTCTAACAGCAGCAACACATGTCTTAATTCCCATACAATGCGAGTTTTATGCTCTTGAAGGGTTAACACAACTACTTAACTCAATAGAACTTGCAAATCAGTATCTAAACAAAAACCTCAAAGTAGGTGGCGTTATCTTAACGATGTATGATAGCAGAACTAATTTATCATTAGATGTTGCAGATGAGGTCAGAAAATACTTTCCTGACAAAGTATTTAACACAATTATTCATAGAAATGTTAGGCTTAGTGAGGCTCCAAGCCATGGCCAACCTATAATTATATATGACCCAAGTAGTAGAGGCTCTGTTTCATACATAGATTTAGCAAAGGAGGTGTTGTTAATTGACTAGAAAAACAAAAAAATTAGGAAAAGGATTAGGTGCTTTACTGCCTGATAAGCCTCTTTATGAAGAAGAAAAAGCAATAGGGGATTTAGTGAAGTCAATAAAGCTTAGTGATATCTTTCCTAATAAGAATCAGCCTAGAACTGGATTTGATCAAGCTAAATTAGAAGAATTAAGTATTTCTATAAAGCAAAATGGTGTGATTCAGCCAATAGTAGTTACTCCAAGAGATAATAAATTTATGATTATTGCAGGGGAGAGAAGATATCGAGCTGCAAAACTTGCAAAAATAAAAGAAATACCAGCTATTGTTAGGGATATACCAGAAGAAAAGGTATTAGAATTTGCATTAATAGAGAATATTCAGCGAGAAGATTTGCTGCCTATTGAGGAAGCACGTGCTTTAAGTGCTCTTGTAGACAGTTTAAACTTAAGCAAAACAGATTTAGCAGATAGAATTGGTAAAAGTAGGTCTTATGTTTCAAACATGATACGCTTATTAGAGTTACCAAAGTATGTGTTAAATCTTCTTGAAGAAGAAAAGCTTAGTGTAGGACATGCACGAGCACTACTTACAGTTGAAGATGAAGAGACTATAATTGAATTATCTGATCAAATAGTGAAAAAAGGACTCAATGTTAGGCAAGTAGAAAAATTAGTAAAGAAACTGCAAGATCCAAAAAAAGAAAGAGAAGTGCCACAAAAAGACATCGTAAAAAGTCTTATAATCAAAGAATTTGAGGAAAGTCTTCAAAGTAATCTAAAAACAAAAGTAGAAATAAAAAACTCTGGTGAAAAAGGATGCATTGTTATAGATTACTATTCAAACGAGGATTTAGAAAGAATAATGGAAAAACTGAATAAGGTAAAAGTATAATGTTATTAGGAAGCATAATAAATGCAATATTAATCATTATTGGTTCAGTTATAGGAATTTTGCTTAGAAAAGGTTTACCAGATAGGCTAAAAACAACATTAATGCAAGGGATGTCCCTAGCAGTTATACTAATAGGCTTTCAGATGGCAATTAAAAGTGAGGAACTCTTAGTTGTTATATTTAGCTTGGGAGTTGGGGCACTGATAGGTGAATTGATAAATATAGAAGACAAACTTCAAAAACTGGGAAAATGGATACAAAAAAGATTCTCTAAGAATAGTAAAGATGACTTTGCTAGAGCTTTTGTCACTAGTAGTTTAGTTTATTGTGTTGGAGCAATGGCAATAATGGGAGCCTTACAAAGTGGTCTAGAAGGCAATCATAGTACACTCATAGCAAAAGGGATGATCGATGGAATAACTTCTATAGTTTTTACTTCTACACTCGGAATTGGAGTTATGTTCTCAGCTCTCCCAGTGTTTGTATACCAAGGAGGTATTACATTGCTTGCAGGGTGGTTAAATCAATTTTTATCACCTTATATAATAGTTGAAATGAGTGCTGTCGGAGGATTATTAATAGCTGCCATTGGTTTCAATATTTTACAAGTAGCAAAAATAAGGGTAGGAAACTTGCTACCTGCAATTTTTATGCCAATAATTATAATGCAAGTTTTATCATTATTTTAGAAAGGTGAATTAAATGAATTTTTTAGATAGAGCAAATCAAATCAAAGAAGAGTTTGTAAAATACAGAAGAGACTTTCATAAACACCCAGAACTAGGCATGGAAGAACTTCGCACTTCAGAAATTGTAGCAAACTTTTTAGAGTCTTTGGGTATAGAAGTAACTCGTAATGTAGCTAATACAGGTGTGGTGGGTCTTTTAAGAGGTAAAAAGGAAGGCAAGACTGTGGGATTAAGAGCTGATATGGATGCTTTGCCTATTAAAGAGCAGTCTGGAGTAAAGTATTCTTCTACTGTAGAGGGTAAAATGCACGCTTGTGGGCATGATGGGCATACTGCTATATTGATGGGAGCTGCAAAACTCTTATCGGAATATAAAGATAACTTAGATGGTAATGTAAAATTTATTTTTCAACCCGCTGAAGAAGGTCCAGGTGGTGCTTTGCCTATGATAAAAGAAGGTGTTTTAGAGAACCCAAAGGTTTCGGCAATGTTTGGCCTTCACATAAACACCACAACAGGGCCAGCAGGACAAATTGAATATGGATCCGGACCAAGATCTGCTGGAACTGGAACTGCAAAAATAAAAATAAAGGGTTTTGGCGGACATGGAGCTCACCCACACAAATCTGTCGATGCAATTATGGCATCAGCGCATGTATTAACAACTTTACAAACAATTATTTCCCGGGAAATAGATCCTTTAGAACCAGTAGTAATAACTATGGGTACAATTAAGGGAGGCTATAGACACAACGTTATTGCAGATGAAGTCGAGATAACAGGCACAATAAGAACGTTAAATGAAGAAATTAGAAAATCTATGCCAGATAGATTTGATAGGATAATAAAAGGAGTCTGTCAAAGTTTAAGGTGTGAATATGAGCTGGATTATTCATTAGGAATACCTTCTGTAGTAAACAACGAGTTGATGACGGATTTAGTAAAAGATGCAGCTATTGGTATCATTGGAGAGCAAAATGTAATACATGAGCCAAAACCATCAATGGGTGGAGAGGACTTCTGCTACTTTTCTCAAGAGGTGCCATCTAGTTTCTTTAGATTATCAGCCAGGAATGAGGAAAAAGGCTGTACGTATCCAGGGCATCATCCTAAATACAATTTTGACGAAGATTGTATTCCATACGGCATGGCTATCTTTGCTAATATAGTTAAAAAATACCTAAAAAATTAACAATAAACATGTTTTATAACTATTACTGTATGCTAAATAATATGATATAATCAACATTTGAAAGTAATAACTAGTTGAAGAAATAAAGGAATTGTAGATTAAACTCGGAGGTGCAAATATGCGTATTGAGAACCATCCCATATTAAAGTGGGACAAAGGAAAAAAAGTTAGATTTTTCTTTGAAGGAAAAGAACTTGAAGGCTATGAAACAGAAACAATAGCAGCAGCTTTACATGCAAATGGAATTAGAGTACTGAGAGAAAGTGAAGAGTTGCATCGACCAAGAGGATTGTATTGTGCAATTGGTAATTGTTCTTCATGTTTAATGGTTGTAGATGGAGTGCCTAATGTAAGAGTCTGTGTAGTTAAGCTTAAGGAAGGCATGCAGGTACAAAAGCAACTGGGGAAAGGAGAACTGCCTAAATGATTAATACACAAATTGCTATAGTAGGTGGAGGCCCAGCAGGTCTTGTAGCTGCATTAACAGCAGCAGAGCTTGGTGCAAAAGTGGTTTTAATAGAACAAGATAGTGCCCTAGGCGGACAATTAGTTAAGCAAACGCACATGTTTTTTGGTAGTGAAAAACAATATGCTGGAAAACGTGGTGTAGATATAGGGTTAATGCTTGTTGATAAAGTTATGAAAGACGAAAACATAGAAGTATTATTGGATGCAACAGCAATGGGATATTATCCAGATGGAGTTCTAGGAGTAAATCAATTAGAAAAGTTTATTAAAATAAAACCAGAGAAACTTGTAGTTGCAACAGGGGCTTCTGAGAAGACTATAGCTTTTCCAAATAATGATTTGCCAGGAGTTTATGGAGCTGGTGCTGTTCAGACCTTAATGAATGTTTCAGGAGTTAAACCAGGAAACAAAGTGTTAATGGTTGGAGCTGGTAACATCGGGCTAATAGTTTCATATCAATTGATGCAAGCTGGTGTAGAAGTTGTAGCAATAGTTGAAGGCTCACCAAATATAGGAGGGTATCTTGTACATGCATCAAAAGTACGAAGGATGGGTGTTCCTATTTTAACATCTCACACTATAGTTGAAGCTTTAGGAGAAACAGAAGTTACAGGTGCTGTGATTGCAAAAATGGATGAAAACTGGAATATTATTGAGGGTAGTGAAACAACATATGAAGTAGATACAATTTGCTTAGCAGTTGGATTATCTCCTTTAACTGAACTGGTTAGCCAAAGTGGTGCAAAAATCACTTATATAGGTGAACTAAGTGGATATATTCCTATACATAATGAGGAACTTGAAACAACAGTAGATAATGTATATGTTGCAGGAGATATAGCTGGAGTTGAAGAAGCTAGTAGTGCTATGGTTGAAGGAAAACTTGCAGGTGCTAAAGCAGCGCTTGATTTGGGTATAAAACAAGAAACAGCTAAAAGGATTATTAACGAGGCTCACGAAGAACTTGCTCAGTTGAGAAACGGTCCAGTTGGCGAAAGAATTAGAGAAGGTATTCGTAAGCTAGGGGAGGTAAGATAAATGTTAGAAAGAACAGGTGTTCCGACACCGGATCATGTTAAATCAGCAACTCCTAGTGAACAGAGACTTAAGCAAGGTGGAGTAGCCATTATAGAGTGTTTTCAGGAGATACCTTGCAATCCATGCTCAAAAATATGTCCAAGAGACGCCATTTTGCCTATGGAAGATATAAATGAAAAACCAAGAATTGACTTTGATAAATGTAATGGATGCGCTATATGTGTATCAGGATGTCCAGGTTTAGCTATCTTTGTCGTAGATGGTAGCTATAGTGAAGAAGAAGCTTTAGTTAAGTTGCCGTGGGAGTTTATACCTGTACCAAAAAAGGGAGATGTAGTTAAAACTCTTAATAGAGCAGGGGAAGAAATAGGAAAAGGAAGAGTAGTAAATGTACAAGACAGCAAAATATTTGATAGAACCCGAATTATCCATCTAGCAGTACCTCATGATCAAATGATGGAAGTCAGGAGTATAGATAGGAGGTCAATCAATGGATAAATCAAAAGATGTTATTGTTTGCAGATGTAGCGACGTAACACTAGCACAGGTTCAAGACTTAATTAAACAAGGATATACAAGCGTAGAAGAAATTAAGAGAATAACAAGAGCTGGTATGGGGCCTTGTCAAAGTAAGACATGTGGACATGTAATAGAACGCGAAATTGCAAAAATTACAGGCATAAAGGTTGATCAACAAGAACCACATAAGCAAAGAGGTCCTATCAAAGGCATAAAGTTAGGTACAATGGCTGTTGCTGAGAAAGGAGAGAAACATGAAGACTAGAGACGCAGTAATCATAGGAGGCGGGGTCATTGGCTGCGCAATTGCTTATGAACTAGCCAGAAGAGGTATGACAAATATCACTGTAGTCGAAAAAAGCTATCTTTCCAGTGGAGCGACAGGACGTTGTGGAGCGGGTGTCAGACAACAATGGGGATTAGAGAGTAATATATTATTATCTAAAAAGAGTTGTGAAGCATTTGAAAGAATGAATGAAGAGCTTGATTATGACGGAGACATAGAGTTTCATCAAGGTGGATATTTACTTTTAGCATATGGTAAAGACCAATGGAATCAGTTCTTAAAAAATGTAGAATTACAACATAAACATGGTGTTATGACAGAAATTAAAACGCCACAAGAGGCATTAGAGATTGTTCCATTTCTAAATATAGAAGGTCTAACAGGAGCGACATTCCACCAAAAAGATGGTCACGCTAACCCGTTTAAAGTTACGGATGCTTACTATAAAGCAGCTAAAAGGCTTGGTGTGGAATTCTTAACTTACACAGAGGCGTTAGATATAGTAGTTAAAAATGGTGAGATTGAAAAAGTGGTTACAACAAAGGGAGATATTTATACAGAAAGAGTAGTTAACGCAGCTGGAGGCTGGTCAAAAGAAATTGCGAAGATGGTTGGGATAGACATTCCTGTATATTCTGAAAGACATCAAATACTCGTTACAGAACCAGTTAAAAAGATTCTTGATCCAATGGTAATGTCTTTCCACCACAGTATATATTGTCAGCAAACACCTCATGGTAGCTTCATTATGGGATTGGGAGATCCAAATGAACTTAAGGGGTACAATATAGAGAGTACATGGCAGTTTATGCAGGAAATGGCGGAGATAATAACAGAGTTGCTGCCTCCACTTAAAGAGTTAAGGGTTGTAAGACAATGGTCAGGTTTATATAATATAACTCCAGATGCAGCACCAATTTTAGGAAACACACCACATCTAGAGAAGTTTTATCAAGCAGTAGGATTTAGTGGACATGGTTTTATGATTGCTCCAATGACAGCACAATTAATAGCAGAACAGATGTTAGGACTTGAACCAAGCTTACCTATATCGACCTATGATTTAGGAAGATATGAAAGAGGAGAACTTGTTAAAGAGCCTAATGTAGTATAAAAATTTTAAATTATAAAGAGCACTAGTTACATATAATTGATATGTAACTAATGCTCTTTTTTGATTTAAATGAAAAATGCTAAAAGAAACAAAGAGTTTGAGATAATATGTGCAATTATAGGAGTGACTATATTACCAGTTTTATTATAGGCAATTGACAGTACAACACTTAATAAAAATATTTGTGGAAACTGATACCAGTCTTGATGTATCAGTGCAAAAATCAAGCTATTAATAATTACAGCATTTCTCATACTTATGTTAATAGCAAAAGTTCTTTGTATTACGCCTCTAAAAAAGAACTCCTCAGCTACAGGTGCAGCTATAACTATACCAAATATTATTAAAAGCACGTCACTGCTCCCAAGATTGCTTATCATTTGGAGAGCTTGTTGTTCTGCGGGTTCTACACCCAGAAAAGCATATAAATATACTAAAATTGTTCCAACAATGAGGTTTACTAGCAAACATACAAGTCCATAGAATATGCCAGTCTGTATGTTTTCTGAAGAAAAACTTCCTCTCTTAAGAAAGTCAGCAGAAAAGCCTCTAAAGGAATAAACTATTGGTATAAGAAGAATCATAATTCCATTCATAATAATATTTAACATTAAAGAGTTTATATTTAAATCAAATCTTGATTTTAGTAGTCCAATTATAATTCCAAATACTAATTGTGCACCTATAAACGCAACAAATGATATAAGAAGCTTTTTACCAGTTAGATTCATCTTGTAATCATGTAGCCACTTATCTTTGCTAATAGCTAATTTTAAATCTTCCAATTAAAACACCACCTTTGTCAACTTAGTATATTCTATCATAATAAGAAGCATATTATTATAATCTTCTATGGAAAGATGTAAAAAAATCTTCAAAGCAAGGATATATTAATAGTATTATTGGGTAAATCTTTTAAGAGCAATAGTTTGATGATATAATTTGATAAAATGATCAATTAAAGTAATAGCCTAGGAGGCGATTCTAATGAGTAACATAGATAACAGAAACCAAGTTGTCTTGGGGATAGATTTTACAAGAAATTATACATCAATAGCTATTTTCTCTATGGAAGAAAGTAGTGAAATAGAGTATGTTACTTATAACAATAGGCCAATACCTGCCGGCATTTCTATTAATAGGGAGTCAGGAGAAGTTCTTGTTGCAAAAAAAGCGCAAGAACAAGAAGGAGATTTATACTTTAATTCAGTCTATAATTTTATAGATTCAAATAAAGAGTATGACATAGCAGGGCATAAGTGGAATAAAGAGGATTTATTATCTGCTGCTTTGGAAGAAATTAAAGAATATATACTAAATAAATACAACAATACAAGAATCATTAAGACAGTTATATCTATAAACAAAAGGAATACTGATAAATATAAAGAATATTTCAAAAAGGCAGGAGAAATTGCTAATTTGAATATTATTGATTTGCTCAAAAGACCTGTATCAATTATAAAGAACCACTATCGTGAACTAGAAGAAGGAAAGTATTTACTCGTGGATGTTAGTCAAAATGATTTAAGCATTTATTCAATGGTCTTAGATAAAGGCATTTTAAGCATTCAATGTGAAGATCATTATATGGAACAGTTTTATGATATGGATAGTCATTTGACTAGCTTTATAATAAAGCAACTAAACGAAAACATAGATTTTAATATCAAAATGGAAAACTTGACAGAAGAGGAGCAAAATACAATATCTAAAAATGTAAGTGAGATCAAAGAAGCATTTTTAAAACGCCCTTCTGCAGAGATTAACATTAAGAACATTCAAAACGTTATTGGTTTTAAAAAAGCAATGATGATAGAAGAATACTACAAGGTATTAAACAAGGTCTATCAAGAAATAGAAAAACTCACAAATCAGTTCTTATTAAACAATAGCTTAGATATTGGTGAGTTTGACTACATGTTTTTAACAGGATGCGGAGTGAAAGCACCACGGTTTATTGATGAGTTTAGAGATAAGTTTGACATTGATGTCCTGCAATACATGAGTATTTGTGAATGGCAAGGAGCACTAGGTAATATAAAAGCTTTTATGGAACCAATAGGTTTGGTTTTAGACACAGATATTAAGATTATACTTGCAGATGATTCACAAATAGCTATAGTAAACAAAAACCAAAACCTTGAGGATATTGATGAAATCTATTACTTTGGTTTAACTGAAGACCAGCCATATGCACAATTAGTTCTTCTTGTTAAAGATTTAGCACACTTAATAAAAGCGCCTGTATATGGATTTATTGATGAAACAGTTGCTTTAGAAATGTATATTAATGAAGATCAAAATCTAACAATTAGTTTTGGCAGCACAAAACAACCAGTAACAACACATGAGCAATATGTTATTGAGTCAGTTCCTGTTGCATACAGAATAAATAGCGGTGAAACTTATGAGATCTAATATAAAAGCAATAAGCAATGTTTATATTAGGAAAGGTGAGCTCTTAGATGATTTAGAGTATGTGAAACGAGTAAAAGGAGAAAAATCTCTTTGGCAACTTTTAGAAAAGCTTGGGGTATCTATCGAAAACGCAAGGGAAAAGGGTCTAACAGAAAAGCAAATAATGGAACTAAACTCTAGTTCTAGATGTCTAATTAATGACCCTTATAATGGATCATATGGATTGACTATAAAGGAAGGCAAGGAAGTCATAGAGTTTCGTTGTCTAAACACTGAATGTGAAGTATATGATGAGTGCTTGCAGATAGAGAAGCCACAAGAGGCTATTCTTACAGAAGACCCCAAAGAGGATTCCAAGGAAGTAAAGGAAGAAGATATTCTTGTGAGCAACTCAGAGGGAGAAAAAGTAGAAAAGCTATCCAAAGAAGTTGATAGTATTTTAAGTGAAATTAATAGCTTATATACCAAACTAGAGACAATAAGAAAAGAGCTTAAAGAAAAGTAACACACTTAGTTAAATGAGGGTCTTTTAGTAGATATAGGGCTATATAAAGTGTTTAATGATAATTTAAATATTTAATAGCCACCTTGACGGTGGCTATGTTTATATTAAACACCAATTGATTGGTTTAATTCCATGTTCAATTAGATAATCATTTGCTTTTGAAAAATGACTACAGCCATTAAAGCTAAGTCGTGCAGAAAAAGGGCTTGGGTGACTAGCTTGAAGAATTAAGTGTTTTGATTGGTCAATTAATTCTATTTTAGATTTAGCATAGTTTCCCCACATCATAAAAACAATATTGCAACATTCATTGTTTATTAGGTTTAATGTTCTATCTGTGAAACATTCCCATCCTTTTGCTTTATGAGAGGCTGGTTTATTATTAGAAACAGTCAAAATAGTATTTAATAAGAAGACCCCTTGTTTTGCCCAAGGTGACAAGTCTCCATGGGTAGGGTATTTACAATTACAATCTCTTGAGACTTCTTTAAGAACATTAACTAATGATCTGGGGTGTTTAACACCCTTATTTACCGAAAAGCTTAACCCATTGGCTTGGTTTGGCTGATGATATGGGTCTTGCCCAAGTATTACAACCTTTAAAGTATTCAAATTAGTGAGTTTATAAGCATTGAATATCTTATCTTTTGGAGGGAAAACATCGTCTGTTTGGTTGTTTATGAAGTTTTCTAGTCTTATAAAATATTCTTTTGAGAACTCTTTGTTAAGTTCTTCAAATCCGTTATTTAAGTACATAATATCACCCTTTTCTATAATAACACATTCTGTGTGAGGAGAATCAACATGAAATATAAAACGATTGCATTAATATTAGTACTTTTTCTATTTATTACGGTAGGTTACGCAAACCCAAAGCTTGCGAGGGTAAGAGTTGAAGAAGTGTCAGATAACTCAGTATATTTGATTGGACGGGTCAATAACTTTGATAATATAAGTGAATATGGATTTGCATATAGCGAATTTCCTTTACCACCAATATTAGAGCAGAATGTTAACTTTATAAGAATGAGTGGAAAACCATTTGAAGGTACAAACTTTTCTTTATATTTAGATGAACTTCAACAAGGAAAGCACTACTTTTTCTCAGTGTATTATGTCATTAATGGAAAATATCACTATAGTGAAAGTTACTCTTATAGCACCCAAAGGACTGCAAAGATTAATTTAGAAACTAAGACAATTGATTATACAACAGATAGCATAACTATGCCTATTAATATTATTAGATCAAGAGAAGTACTTTTTGGACAATTTAGAATCAAGTTTGATCACAAGAAGATAAATATCATTAATTATAAGCTGGAGGGTTTGCCTGTAGGGTCTTATCAGAGAGGTCAGATTACCGAGAATAGAGACCACTCTATTCTTGAAATAAACTTTTTCTTGCAAGACCTGTTAGCGTTGAACAAAATTAAAACAGAATTAGAACTTCGCTTAGATAGAACAATCAACCAAACAGGTTTTACTACAATTGAGTTTGATGCTGTAGAACTATACCAAAAAGATGGTAAAAGAGTAGATGTTGATTATGAAAATGGTACAATACATTATCAATATAAAGGATCTAAAGACAATTTGTATGACAAGATTTTTTCTGATAATGACTTAATTTATCGCAGAAATATAGAAAATCTACCAGAGTTCACTAGGATAAATCATACATCTCAAGTTATAACAACTAGATGGAGAATGGGGATACCAGTATTAAAAAGAGATAATAGTAGAATAGAAATACATAGTCATTATTACGCAACAGAATATCCCAAAGATAAAGAAGAACAAATAGAGAAGTTTGTTCAGATTATTACACCTATGCAAAGAGAAGATCTCTCTAAACAAGGAGTTGATTTGATATATACAAACCCACAAGGGATTGTGTTTAGGTTTAGAGCTAGTGAACTAGAGGATATAAACCTAGGTAGAGGTAATTGGGAAATTAGTAGTAGTACACTAACAAGTGCAAAGCTAAAAGAATTAAATAAAATGAATATTAAAATTATAGACTCATATGAAGTAAGCTCTAAAGAAACAGATTTAGCAGAAATAAGGTTTCCGGTTAGCTCTGATATATCGCAAAAGGACTTAAGAATTATATCTATTAATGAAAAAAACCAAGAGAAAACATTGATTCCTTATTATTTTAGAAGAGCGGATGGTAGCTTATTTGCTTGCATTGAAGATAACCCAAACGCAATTTTTATATTAACAGTTCCAGAAAAAAGGCTTGTAGAGACTGTATTAGGGAGCAATTCATTCTTCTATTTAGATAAGACGTATGAGATAGAAGGAAGTTATTTGAATGATGACAACCATTTGATGTTGCCTGCAAGAATTTTGGAAGAGTTTTATGATCTTAAAATAACCAGGAATATAAATACTGCTCAACTTAGAATATTTGATGGAAGAGAGCTTATATTCACTATAAATTCAAATATAGCCATAGTAAATGGAACAGCACACTTAATCAATAACAAGCCTGAGTATAAAAATAATAGAGTATACATACCAAGAGAAGTGTTTGAGAAGATATTCGAAGCTAGTGTTACATATAACAATAATACAGGTCTCATAACAATACGTTATTAAGAGGGTGACTAAAATGAAGAAGTTAATATTATTAGTGCTTGTGTTATTAATGGTATACCCATTAGTAAGTGCACAAACAAGTGATATAACCGTAGAAATGTATGAAAATGTAGTAATAAGAAAAAGTGGTCAATATATTGTTAATGTAGATGGCTTTGTTACAGATGGTACAGGAGAACATATTGGGCATCTAAATGGGGAGAAAGTTAGAGATTTAGAGACCAACTTAACTTATGAAATAAGGGGAGGATACTTCTTAGCCAAAGCCGTTCTTAATAACTATGGACAGTATAAGTATGAGTTTGTAGAATCTCAAAGAATAAAGAGAGATGAAGTAGGGTATTATCTAGATATAAATGAGAATAATCAAAGAGATAGTAATGAGCCAAGCTTAATCCCACCAGAGTTCTTCGTTATACCAGAGATAGCTTTAGAAGGAAATCTTCAATTTGACTTAGATGACGATTTTCATGCTATAGTAGGAACAATTGAGGGTATGCAAGGTAAAACAATAGGAGTTAGATATAAGGGTGAGGGAGTTTTAGCAACTAATATAATTGGAGAAAATGGATCTTTTGGAATATTGGTAACTCCTGGAAGGTTTAGTTATGCTGGAGGCATTGAGCTGGTTCTTGATATAAACGATGGAAACGGCTTTCAAGCAATAAAAGAAGGAAAAGTAGTAGGAAAAGAACTAAATGCAAGTATAAGCCAATCTAGTTTTTCAAGAGGTATAATTAATAAAAACATTAAAGTTAATATTAAGGATATACCTAGCGAGTATATAATAAACAATAGTTTGAAAAGTGACTATAGGTTTAGGGTCCAGTTGTTTGAAGGTGAAGAGTTAATTTCTTCAAAGAATAACCAGAATATACTTATAAGAAGTGGAGAATCTCAAAGTTTTGATTATGAAGCACTTTCTTATAGAGGGTTACGAGAGTTAGCAGTAGGAGAATATAGAGTAGTCATATCATTAATGGGTAGATTTAACAACCAGTGGAAAGATATCTATCAAAAAGATCTAAAGCTAGATGTACTAAGAGCTGATACAGATATTTTAGTAAATGAGGCACTGAAAAACTCATATGCAGGAACTATTTCAATTGATTTGGGCGGAGAAGATAATACAACAACAAGTGACGACATCGTTTTTTATAAAGGTGGAAAACCAGTACAAACAACAAGAAGCAGTTCAACTATTCACGGAGGCTATGTTCTTAAGTATAATTCCCCAGGACAGTCACAGGAGATAGTACATACATTAAGAACTGAAAGCAGCTCAAATATTTATCCAAATGACTTGCCTGCAGGGCTTAATCAAAGAGATTATTTAGGAATAAATCAAACTATAATCGATGTGCCAACCTATCAAGGCGGTGTTTTTAATTATACTCTTGAGGTATATGCACTTGAAAACAAGTCCTATAAGGTTATTCATAGAGTTGTTGACAGTATTGATATAACTGGTTATCAAGTAGATGTAGAGAATGATTTGATGTATGTAAACAAAGAATCTATCCAGAAAATCATAATAAAAGATGATTCTATGCAGCCTATTAACAATGCTTTAATCTACATTGGGAAAAATAGCTACGGTGTTAATAGCCCAACACAAAAACGGCCTTCTACTCCAGGGTTGAATGAAAGTGGTAGATATGAAGGAGATAGAGCATATTTATTTCTTGATCCAGCTAAAGAAAACATCCAAAATGGAGAATATGTAGTAGAAGATTTTAGTCTGCCAGAACTTGGAAAGTATAATATAATTGTTTATCAAATCAGCAATAATGAAGCTACTAGAATGGCAGTATTAGAAAACGCAATAGAAGTTAAGGGCGACCAAGTATATACGGTTACAGTTGATAATAGTTTTGTAAGACCTGGGCAAGAGCAAACATTTCATATAATGGTAAGAGATAGTTCAGGAAGGCAAGTAGTGCCCTATGCTATAGATATATTTGAAGATGGGTTAGCTTACAGAACAATCAATCAAATAGAAATAAACGCTAATCAAACTGCAAATGGAACTAGAATCATTCATACCCCTAGAGTAACGACAAAAGAAGATTTAACTTTCAGAGTTAGAGATGAGTCTTCTTCGCAGACTGGAGAAGCAAAAATTAACGTTTCTAACCCAAATATTATATTTGATCAGCTATCACCAATGATTACAGAAGCAATAAGGGAGCCATTAGGGTTTGTAATAAATGATTCATTAAATCATCAAAGAATAACAGATGATATCTATTTAGAATTGGTAAATGGAGGAACTGGCTCCAGCTTAAGAGTTGTTGATCAAGATGGTAGTCAAGAGATATTTGGAAAAATTTCAGGTAGTGATGAATACAAACTAGAAATTCTAGTTAGTAATCTTAACTATGAAGAAATAAACCAAGCAGGAGTTGAGCCAAGAGTTAATGTTTATCTAGGAGAAGGAATGCAAGTATATAGTATTCCAGTAAACAGAGCACAAGTATTAACAGAACCAGCAGAACTAACAACAAATGCAACTGAGATAAAAATAGCGTATAAGAATGCAAAGGGAGAGCCTTTGATTAGCCGAGATATATACGTTAATGATACTTTAGTAGATAAAACAGATAATAATGGCGAATATAAGTACTATTTTTCTTCAAGTATTAATGTTTTAAATTTAAGATTAGAAACAGATGTGAGTGGATACTTTAATGAAATAGCAGTTAGGAGAAGCGCAACACAACCAAGTCAGACAGTTGTGAGTGCTCCAGATATTGTATACTCTCCAGAAGTAAGTTTAAGAATAAGATATGACGTTCCAATGGCATATGTCTTTGTTAATAATCAAAGACAGGACTATTTTTTGCCTGTAACTACATATACTGCAAAGGTAGATAATCTTAAACCTGGCAAGAATGATATCTATGTTAGAATACAAGACATGAGACAAAACAGCAGCTATTATCATGTAGAGGTGTATTATCAAGAACAAAGAGATCCAATTATGTTGACTATAGGCAGAGGTACAGACTATGGTATTCCTACTTTAGTACTTGGAACAACAATGGTCCCTGTAAGATTTGCAGAAGACCTGGGGGCTGAAATGAAGTGGGACAATAGTACCAAAACAGTTACATATACAAGCTTTAATACGACAATTAGGCTTCAAGAGGGAAATAGCTATGGATATATCAATGAGGAAAGAAGAAGGTTGCCAGTAGCTCCTTATATGAACGAGAATCAAAGGCTTATGGTGCCATTAAGGATGATAGCACAAGAACTTGGCTTTAGAGTAGACTATATTGATCAGTTTTCACCGATTAAAATTTCTGTTAGATAGGTATATAAAAATGAAAAACAAGGGATTTACACTACTTGAATTGCTAGCAGTTATGTTGATTATGGTTATTATCTTTAGTATAAGCTTACCAAGAATTAATCAAAGCATGAAGAATGCTCAAACAAGAGTAGTTCAAAGTGAGATGGTAAAGCTTTTATTTGAGATAGAGCGATTAGTTACTGAAGAAATGACTTATCAATACGATGCAGCATATAATTATGGAGCCTACCAAATTGTTTATTCTAATATAGTTAGTGATACTGAATTATTTAAACAAAAGCTTGAGGATACTATTAATGATTTGCCAGACTACTTTTCCTATGAGATTAGTGTAATCAATAGTAGGTTTCAGATTGCCATTTTATATCCTGGGGTAAGCTATTACAGGAACTTAGACCCAAAAGAGATATACTCAGCTAGCTGGCCTATTGAAGGACAAGAAGCAACAATTAAAGATGGAAATGGTCTTGATTTTACATTATATAATAATGCAAATAGGAGTTTTGGAAATGAAGTTAATCAAGTTTTATTAGTAGAACTAGCAAAAATAGTGTTTGATGTGAATCCATAAGCTAAAACTAATAATATATTTGTTGTAACTATAATATTATATGCTGTTGTTATTGATGATGATAAATATTTAATGTATAATACAGCTATATTAAAAGCAATGATTGGAATGCTATTACAGAGAAAATGTTATAGAGAGGCTATTCTAGGCTGGAAAGTAGCTACATTTATGGTAATAGAGATCATCCATGAGCCGATGCCTTGAAGTTAGTAGGGGCATACGTACTTCTGCGTTAAAGAATTTGAGCGGCAGAATTTATTCTGCAAGCGGGGTGGTACCGCGGAGTCCTTTCGTCCCTGGGTTTTATTTCCCAGGGTTTATTATTTTAAAAGAGGTGTAAAAATGAAATTTCCAAAAATGAAGAACGAAACAAATTTTGAAATGGAACAAAGAATAGCAAAGTATTGGAAAGAGATTAATTTATTAGAGAGAAGTACTTCTGAAAGAGAAGAATCCTCAAGTTTTGTCTTTTATGAGGGCCCTCCAACAGCTAATGGTACTCCAGGTATTCATCATGTCATTGCAAGAACCTTAAAGGATACTGTGTGTCGTTATAAAACAATGCAAGGTTATCAAGTTAAGAGAAAAGCTGGCTGGGACACGCATGGTCTTCCTGTTGAAATTGAAGTGGAAAAACAACTTGGATTAAATAGCAAGCAGGCAATTGAGGATTATGGTATAGATAAGTTCAACCACAAATGCCGAGAATCAGTCTTTAAGTATGAAGGCCAATGGAGAGAAATGACTGAGCAAATGGGATATTTACTTGATATGGATAACCCATATATAACACTTGAGAATGATTATATAGAATCTGTATGGTGGTTATTAGACCAATTTCATAAAAAAGACTTTATATACGAAGGGCATAAGATATTACCATATTGCCCTAGATGTGGAACAGGCCTTGCAACTCATGAGGTTGCTCAAGGATATAAAGAAATAAAAAGTGAAACAGTTATTGCAAAGTTTAAAGCAGTAGGCGATGATGCTTACTTTTTAGCATGGACAACAACCCCATGGACATTAGCATCAAATGTTACTTTAACAGTTCATCCAGAACTAACTTATGCAAAAGTTTTGGATAAAGAAGATGGGAATAAGTATATCTTAGCAGAAGACTTATTAGAAAGTGTACTTGTAGGAGAGTATGAAATAATAGAAAGATATAAAGGTGAAGACCTTGAGCATAAAAAGTATGAGCAACTTATGCCATTTGTCAAGACAAGAGAAAATGAAAAGGCATTTTACGTTACACTAGCTAATTATGTAACAACAGAGGACGGCACAGGAATAGTACATACTGCACCAGCTTTTGGGCAAGATGACTATGATACAGGAGCCAAGTATGACCTTCCTGTATTTCAACCAGTAGACCAAGATGGGAAGTATACAGAAACACCATGGAAGGGTCAATTTGTTATGGATGCAGACCCTCACATAGTTCAATGGCTTAAAGACAATGATAAAATGTATACAAAGCAAAAGATGGATCATAATTATCCTCATTGCTGGAGATGCTCAACCCCATTATTATACTATGCAAGACAGAGCTGGTATTTAGAGATGACTAAAATAAAAGACCAACTCATAGCTGCTAATAAAGAAATTGAGTGGTATCCAGATTATGTAGGAGAGAAGCGTTTTGGTAATTGGTTAGAAAACTTAAATGACTGGGCCATTTCCAGAAGTAGATACTGGGGCACACCGTTAAATGTTTGGAAGTGTGACTGCGGTCATTTTGATACAGTTGCTTCAAGAGAAGAGTTAAAAAATAGAGCAGTTGAAGATATTGACTTAGATATAGAATTACATCGTCCTTATGTAGATGATGTTCACCTTGAGTGCGATAAATGTGGTGGAAAGATGGCAAGGGTGCCAGATGTAATTGATTGTTGGTTTGATTCAGGAGCCATGCCTTTTGCACAGCACCATTATCCATTTGAAAATGAAGAAGTATTTATGGAGGAGTTATATCCTGCAGACTTTATTAGTGAAGCTATTGATCAAACAAGAGGCTGGTTTTACTCTTTATTAGCTATATCAGTTTTCTTAACTGGTAAATCCTCTTATAAGAGGTGCTTAGTTACAGACTTGATTTTAGATAAAGAGGGTAGAAAGATGTCTAAATCAAAAGGTAACACGGTGGATCCATTTGAGATGTTTGAAAAATATGGTGCTGATGCAGTAAGATGGTATATGCTGCATGTTTCTCCACCATGGTTGCCTACAAGCTTTGATGAAGAAGGTGTAGCTGAAGTTGTTAGCAAGTATTTTAATACGCTTAAGAACGTATACAAATTCTTTGAATTATATGCAAATACAGATGATGTTGATCCAAGAGACTTTGAGATTGATTACGAACAGAGACCAGAGATAGATCTATGGCTTCTTTCAAAATATAACAATGTAGCAAAAAAGGTACTTGAAAGTTTAGATAATTATGACCTTACTAATGCAGTAAGAGAGCTTCAAGAGTTTGTAAATGAAGATCTGTCAAACTGGTATATAAGAAGAAATAGACGTAGGTTCTGGGCCTCTGAGCTTGATGTAAGCAAAAAAGCAGTTTACGCTACAACTTATGAAGTGCTGTTAGGGGTATCAAAGCTTATGGCACCTTTTGCACCATTTACAGCAGAAGAACTGTATCGTAGTTTAACAGGTGAGGACTCAGTACATTTAAGCTTAATGCCAGAAGTAAATGAAACGTTAATAAATCAACATACTGAAAATAGAATGGACTTAGTAAGAACCCTAGTGAAGCTAGGAAGGTCAGCTAGAGAATCAGTAAATATAAAGGTAAGGCAGCCTATTGGTCAGGTATTAGTTGATGGTAAATATGAAGAACTAATTGGAGATATGACAGGCTTAATTATGGAAGAGCTTAATGTTAAAGAAGTCATATTTGCAAAGGACCTGTCTAAATATATGAAATTCAGCTTGAAACCAAACTTTAGAGAAGCAGGTCCAAGGTTTGGAAAGAAGGTAGGATTATTTAGTAAAGCGTTGAATCAGTTAAATGCTTTTGAAGTAGCTTCTGCTCTTGAGGCTAAGGAAGAATATAAAATAGACCTTGATGGAGAAGAGGTTGTGTTAGATGACAATCTTGTTCAAGTAGATTTAGAAGCAAAAGAAGGATTCAATGTTAGACTAGAAAGAAATGTTTTTATAATTTTAGACACTAGTTTAACAGAAGAGTTAATTTTAGAAGGATTGGCAAGAGAGTTTATGTCAAAAGTACAGCAAATGAGAAAGAGTAGCGATTTTGAAGTTGCTGATAATATCAACATATATTATCAAGGAGATGAAAAAGTTAAAAGTGCTCTAGAAATCCACTCAGATTGGATTAAATCAGAAACGCTGGCGAAAAGTTTGATGTTTGTGGAAAATGATAATAGCGAAGAAGCAAACTTAAATGGACATGAAGTAAAAATAGCAGTAGAAAGAATCTAATTATTTAAGGCATGTCATCCATGACATGCCTTAAAGTTTAAAGGAGAATAATGGTGTTAACTCTTAGAGAGATGTTAAATACAGCAGAGTATAGGGACTTTAAAATAATTGCTGGAGAAAAGGGACTTGATAAAGAAGTTTCAAATATTAATGTTGTAGATGTACCAGATATTGCTAGTTGGATAAAAGGAGGGGAGCTTTTAATTACAACAGCATATTTTGTAAAGGAAGATCCTCTAAAACTAATAGAGTTAATACAAGAAGTAAAAATTGCAGGAGCTACAGGGCTTGGTATAAAAATAAAAAGATACATTGATGTCATCCCCCAAGAAGTATTGGAAAAGGCAGAGGAGCTAGATTTCCCTTTGCTTATTATCCCGCAGGACAAAGCTTTCGTAGATATAATAAATAGCGTATTAACTTCAATTGTTAATAAGCAAGCTGAAAAACTAATGCTATCTGAAAAAATTCATAAAGCATTTACGCAGCTAGTTATAGATGGTGGAGAAGTAAGAGAGATAATTATAACTTTAGAGAGAATTTTAGATACTGACATTGCGTATGTCGATACTTACTTTAATGAGAAGAAAATCTATACATCTTCTGAAAGATTAAAATCTACTATTGAGAGCGTTTTACCAGAAGAGGTTTGTGATTTAGAAAACCATCAGTGTTACCCTATTACTATTAAAGATGTATTCTATGGTGTGTTGGTTATTGACGAGATGAGAATACTGAAAGAAGATTTGGACATGCTAGAACTAGCTATAGAGCATGCTTCTACAGTGCTTAAGTTAGATATACAAATGAAGATTTCTAATAGGCAAATTGAAACAAGATATAGAGATTTGCTTGCACAAGACTTATTATTTAATAATGTCAAATCTATAGAAGAAGTACATAAAAGAACAATGTCTCTTTATAATTTTGAGCTAGATACCGTTTGTGTATGTGTAGTAGATATAGATGATTATAAACAGACATATGTAAAAGCACAAAATGAGCAAGAAGTTAGTTATCTTGAGCAGAAAATTAGGAACTTGTTTTTTATTGCCCGAACACAACTAGCAAACCATTATAATAAGATAATGTACACGACATTTAGTGATAGTATTGTATTCATATTAGAAGCAGACAATGAAGACAATTTACATTATAGAGCTAAAGAAATTAAAGATTTAATTGAACAACAAAGCATATTTACCGTAACAATAGGTATTTCTGAAAAAAAAGACTCCCTTCTTAAAACTTATGAAGCTTACAAGGAGGCTAGAACAGCAATAGAGTTAAGCAGAGAGGTTTATAAAAGGAATAAGGCTGTCCTTTACTCATCTTTAGGCGCTTATAAACTTCTTGCTTCAGTTGGAGATAGTGAGATAGTAACAGAATTTATAAGTAAATATATAGTGCCGATTAAGAAGTATGATCATAAGAGGAATCAAGAGCTATATTATACTCTATTGAAAATTGTCCAAAATGATTGGAATTTAACTACTGCAGCAAAAGATTTGTTCATTCATTATAATACTCTGAAATATAGATATGATAGAATAGCTAAAATTTTAAGTGTTGACTTAACAAGCACTGAGACAAAATTAAACATAGCTTTAGCTATAAAACTGGAGCAAATTAGAAAGTAACTATAAACAATTACAAAAAAGATACATTTTTATTGTGAGGTTTAAATAAAGAAGTGACAAAGTTTTATTGTTAGAATCTTACCATAGTAAATAAAACAATGCGTAGGAGGCACAATAATGACTTTGGCACATATATCACTTTTAGGAATTGTAATAGCTATAACGATAGGCTTTGTTATGAAAGTCAATACAGGACTAGTTAGTTTAGCATTTGCATTTGTTATAGGAAATATTTTCGCAGGTATCGGAGCAAACCAAATTATTGGTTATTGGCCAACAAGATTGTTCTTCATACTTTTTGGAGTAACACTTGTATTTAGTATTGCAAAAGAGAACAAGACAATGGAAAAGCTAGCACGAAAAGCTGTTTATCTAAGTGGAGGAAACGTAAAGGTTATTCCGTGGATATTCTTCTTACTTTCTTTAGGACTGGCAGCTATTGGACCAGGTAATATTTCAATAGCAGCTTTATTAGGACCAATTGCGATGGCAGTAGCATCAGAGACAAAAATTAATCCGTCTTTAATGGCTGGCGTTATGATTTGTGGTGCTGTAGCGGGTGGATTATCACCAATTGCTCCTACAGGAATTATTGGAGTAGAGTTAGCAGCAGAGATTGGTCTTGATACAGGAATGTTTGTTTGGATAAGACAGATAGCTGCAACAACTATTTATGCAGCTATAGTATTTACCATTCTTGGCGGTTTTAAGATGAAAAAGAGTGAAGGGTTTGTTAATCAAGAAAAACCTGAAGCATTTGACCAAAAGCAGTTAATTACTTTAGGTGGTATTGCTTTATTAGTAATTGCAGTAATCATCGGAAACTACAATATAGGATTAGCGGCATTTACAGTAGCAACGCTTTTATTATTACTAAAAGTTGCTCCACAAAAAACTTCTTTAGGGGGAGTTCCTTGGGGAACATTACTTTTAGTATCTGGTACAGGAGTACTAATATCTGTATCTTCTGAATTAGGTGGATTAGTTGTTTTAACAGAATTTTTAAGTCAATTTATGACAGCAGGAACAGCGCCAGCTTTTATCGCTGTAATTTCTGGAATTATGTCTTTCTTCTCAAGTGCTTCAGGTGTAGTAATGCCTACTATGATTCGTTCAGCACCAGACTTAGTAGCATCACTAGGTGGAGGATCTGTTCCATCATTGATTGCAGCAATTGTAATCGGTTCTCACTTAGTAACACCAAGCCCAATTTCAACTATGGGAGCATTATTATTTGCAGGAGCTACTGAAGAAATGGATAAACAAAAAATATTTAGAGACCTACTTATTATAGCAATTGGTGGAGTAGCATTTGCAGCAGTATTTAGTTTAATAGTATTATAAGAACGAAAGGGGTATGACTTATGTATAGAGAAACTTACTTACAGATCCCTGGCCCGACGAACATACCAAAACCAATATTAGATGCATTAAGCTCAAAAGCTATAAATCATAGAGGAGACCAATACGCTTCTCTTATGGCATATAATGTTGAACAACTAAAAAAAGTATTTAAAACAGAGAATGATATTCTCATATTCCCTTCATCAGGTAGCGGTGCATTAGAGGCTTCTATTGTAAATACGTTGTCTCCAGGTGATAAGGTAGTTGGTGTTAACATGGGAGTGTTCTCTCAAAGATATGGAAAAATTGCTGAGGCTTTTGGTGCCGAAGTAATATGGATAGATGTTAATTGGGGAGAGGCACTAAAACCGAGTCAACTAGAAGAGGTTTTAGCTGCTGATATTAATCATGAAATTAAAGCGGTACTATTAACCCATAATGAAACAGCTACGGCTGTCACAAATGATATTAGAGCATTAAGAGAGTCAATAGACAAACTAAATCATCCTACACTTGTTCTAGTGGATGCTGTAAGTTCTCTAGCAATTACGGATTTGCCTACTGATGATTTGAAAATTGATATAGTAGTAACGGGATCGCAAAAAGGACTCATGCTACCTGGAGGGTTAGGTATTTTAAGCGTGAGTGAAAAAGCATGGAAATTGCAGGAATCTGCCAAAATGCCTAAGTGGTACTGGAACTTTAAACCACTTAAAGAAAGAATGGAAATTGGTCAGATGCCATACACACCAGTTATTAGTCATTTCTTTGCTCTTAAAGAAGCCCTTCAGATTATTGAAAATGAGACATTAGAAAAAGTATTAGCTAGACATAGGCAAAATGCAGAAGCTATTCGAAATGCGATTCAATCTATGGGTCTAAGTCTATTAGTTGAGGATGACAAAGCACGTTCAGATGCAGTTTCAGCTATTTGCCTGCCAGAAAATATTGAGTACAAAGATTTAGCAAATACACTAGCTAGTGACTTCAATGTAATAATTGGAGGAGGATTACAAAAGTTAGCAGGGAAAATATTCAGAGTTGGCCATCTGGGAAACTTACATAAACCAGAAGTGCTTGCAATTGTAAGCTCAATAGAAATGGCACTCTTTAAACTAGGTTATAAGGTAGAAATAGGAACAGCTGCAAAGGCAGCGGCAGAAACATTTCTATCTTAGTATAGGAGATGTAGTGGATGAAATATATAGATTTTAGAAGTGACACTGTTACTCAACCAACTAAATCAATGAGATTAGCAATGATGAACGCTAATGTTGGTGACGATATTCTCGGTGAAGATCCCAGTGTTCAGAAGTTAGAAAAATATTGCGCTAAACTTTTTGGAAAAGAAGCTTCACTATTTGTTTTGTCAGGAACAATGGCTAATCAAATAGCTGTTATGACACTCACTAATAGAGGAGAAGAAGTGATACTAAGCAAAAATAGTCACTTGTTCAATCTTGAAGGGGGTGCACTGGCCACGTTATCTCAAGTTCAAGCACATACTTTAGATACTAAAGATGGTGAATTCGACTTAGATGACTTAAGGGAAGCAATTAGGGCAAAAGGAATACAAAACCCAAAAACAGGATTGATTACACTTGAGAACACATATGATCTAAATAGAGGATTAGTATTAAACAAAGAGTACTTTGATAAAGTAGCACAAATTGCAAAGGATAATAATATCCCTTTATATCTTGATGGGGCTAGAATTTTTAACGCTGCAATTGCACTAAATACTAATGTAGCTGATTTAACGGCAAACATTGACTATCTACAATTTTGCTTAACAAAAGGATTAGCTGCACCAATAGGTTCAATTTTATTAGGCAGTAAAGAGTTTATTGATAATGCTAGATGGATTAGACAGAGACTTGGTGGTGGAATGCGTCAAGCAGGACATATGGCAGCAGCAGCTTTAGTAGCTCTTCATGAAATGCAAGATAGAATGATTGAAGACCATGACAATGCTAAATATTTAGCAAAATGTCTGTTAAATATAGATGAGTCTCTAGTAGACATTAATCAGGTACAAACTAATATAGTCAAAGTCTGTCTTCAAAAAAAAGCAATAGAAGCAAAAGTTTTTGCGAGCAAGTTACTTGAGGTTGGTGTAAAAGTAAAAGTAATAGGTAGGCATAATTTCCGAATGATAACGCATGTTGACATAGCTAAAGAAGATATTGATTTTGCAATTAGTCAAATTAGTAAAATTTTAGCTTAAAAAGCGATTTTAGTGAAATTTAAGAAAAGTCAGACTAAGAAACTAATACTCCCTTTGTAATTAACAGTTCAATTTGCTAACTGTTATATATAAAGAGGAGTATTTTTGCTTATAATGCTATGAATTTCCAACAATATACAGTATGTTCTTAACTTTTATTAGAGAAGTCTTTATAGTATAAGTAAGAAGGTTTAAGTAAAGATTTAATAATCTTAGCCAAAGTGGCAAAAAAATCATCTAGCTTGACATCTAGTGCATATAATAAAGCAACTTACATTATCAGTTAAATAAAAGGTTGATTATTAAATTATGGAACTTTTATGGTATTCTTAAGTCATATAAACACAAGGGTGTAAATATTTAGCATTTAAGGAGGTTTAATTCTTGAAAAAGTATATATTCTTAGTTGTAGTACTTGTATTGATAGGTAGTATTTTTATATTAAACTTATCTGAAGATGATGTAGAGAAACTTATGCCTAGAGAAACAACATTGCCAGAGAGAGTATCAGAAGAAATACCTAACTTATATATTGAAGAGAGAGTGATGTCTCACTCATATGGATACATTTTTGACCCTAAAGAATATGAGACAAATGATGAGGTCTACATAATGATAGCCTTAGGGGATGTTGCGATGAGGATTAATATTGACGAGGACAAAAACATCGTTGAACTAATACCATTGTATTATCCAAAGCTAAATAATGAGCAAATTGTGTGGGATAGTAAGGACTTTGGAGATGAATCGGAGAGCTTAAGTTATCGGTTTACGATGCATAGAATAAATATTAACAATGCAAATGAGTATGAATATGAATTCGTTTTAGCTGAAGACCCTCATGCAGAATTCTTAAGAAGACCAAGAGAGTCTGGAGACGTAGGAGCAAGAGGGGCCAGTCGTTTACCTGAAATTATGAAAAAGAGAAGTTAATAGAGTTTAAGAAATGATGTGTTACTAAAAAGTTTTTCAATATGCCCTTTAAGTGTATAAATGCGATGAAAGCGTTTTTTAGTAAAAGAAGATTACAGTGTGTTAGCTAAATAATAAAAGTAATGCTTTTAGAAACTATATACAGAAATATGACGAAGTGATAGATACAGCTTAATATAATCAGATAAGATATAATAAAAGAAGGTGCTGATAAGCAAAATCAGCACCTTCTTTTTTGTAAAATTGTATGCTTTATTAAAATCTGAATAGATTATTTCACATCTGTAATGCAAACTCTATATTAGTGATTTTTAATCAACATACAGATAGCAATAAAGCCAAATACATGTTAAGATGTGATATGATAATTAAGGATACTTAAAAAAGGGAGGGCATAAAATGGAAAAGCTTTTAACTGAATTAGGAGTATGGTCCTATTTAATAATATTTGTGGCTAAAATTATTGAAGTAGCTATTGCTACTATAAGAATTATGTTTGTCGCAAAAGGAGAGAAGCTTAAAGCTTCATTCATAGCATTTATAGAAATTACTATTTGGATCATCATTGTAAGTACAGTACTAAATGGAATTAATGAAGACCCCATAAGAGCTGTTGTTTATTGCGCTGCATTTGCAATAGGTAATTACATCGGGGTATCTATAGAATCAAAGCTTGCTTTAGGCCTTTCTTCAGTCCAAGCAATCATAAAAGAAGGCACCGGGGAAGAACTAATTGAAGCTTTAAGAGAAAATGGCTTTGGTTTAACTATAATAAAAGGTGAAGGAAAAGAAAATAAAAAAGAAATTCTTCAAATTCACCTAAAGAGAAGAAGAATAAAAGAGGCAGTAGATATTATTAAACAGAATAAAGAAGATGCTGTAATAATTATAAATGAAGTCAAATCAGTTAGTGGCGGATTTATGAAGAAGTAAAACTTAATGCTTTAGCGTGATTAAGAGCTTGCTTGATGATACAATATCATTAAGCAAGCTTTTTTGAAAGGAAGATAAATTTGATACCTAGACACTTAGTTAAAAGAAATGAAGTTCCTTATGTTTTCAGTGATACATATCAAAGATTTCCTGTTGCTAGACAAGCCTTGGTTAGTGTCGACTTAGAAGATAAAAACAATCCAATATATAATTCCTTTATGAAAAAAATGATGAAAAATCTATCAGATAAGATTAGTAAAGAGAAAGATGGATATTCCCTAGAGGACAATGCATTTGATATGGCTGCAAATAGTCTAAACTTATTACTAGCGCAGTATGGGAAGCCCAATCAAAGTTGCTTAAAATGGAAATCAAGCTTGTTGCCTGATGATGCTAAAGCAATAAAAACAACAAAAAACAGAAAAGAACTAACTGAGATGATAAAAGAGGGTTCTATTTATTTTGGAGCAGACTTAGTAGGAATTACATCACTGAATGAAAATTGGATCTATGAGAAGGATTTAGTTAAGCCGTTTGTATTAAAAGAAGTAGCAGAATCATTTGAATCAGAAAAAGAGTTTGTTATATCAAAAGAAATCAAGAATGCAATTGTTTTGGCTTTTGCAATGAATGCAGAGCTAAAAGATGAGTCACCAAAGCTAAAAGCAAGTGCGGCTTCTTCATTTGGTTATTCAAGAGCTGCAATAACTGTAATTGCTTTAGCAGAGTATATAAGAAACTTAGGTTATCAAGCTATTCCTTGTGTGAATGACACAGCTCTTAGTATCCCTTTAGCAATAGATGCTGGACTTGGTGAACTAGGTAGGAATGGCATACTGGTAACCCCAGAGTTTGGCCCAAGCGTAAGGTTAGCAAAAATACTAACTAGCATGCCTTTAGATAAAGATTATCCAATAGATTTTGGAGTTGAGGCATTTTGCAATAACTGTTTATTATGTGCTGAACATTGTCCTTCTCAATCAATTAGCTACAATGATAAAACATTTGACCAAACCTGTTATAACAATAATGGGGGAGTAAAAAAATGGTACATAAATGGTGAGACTTGTTTGAAGTTCTGGCAAGAAAACGGTTCTAGTTGCTCAAATTGTATTACTGTTTGTCCATTTACAAAAGGTTTTGAGGCAACACAATGTGTTGAATGCATAAAGTGTGAAACTAGAAATGGTTGTGAATTACAAGTAAACACGCATCATAGAGAAAAATATGGTTATTTAGAGATTAAAAAATGGGGATATCAACCTAGAGTGATATATCCAGCAAGAAAAGGATTATAAAAAAGCTTGACAAAATATTCTTCGAGAATTAAAATGCTAGCATAAAAGAAAAAAGGACGTGATTTACCCGGCTAGCCTCGTTTAGGCTACTTCGGACGGAGAAAATTCTGTAATTGTAAAACTTAAAAATTGTATTAATAAAGATGTCAGAAGACATCTAGATTTGCTATGCAATTTTTAGAACAATTCAGGATTATCTCCAAATTAAATCGCCTTAAGTAATATAACTGCTAGGCTTAGGAGATAATCCTGACCTAGCAGCTTTTTGTTTTAAAGAAAAATGGAGGTATATGATGAAAAAACATTTATATGATGCAATTAGAGAAAGAAGAGCTATAAGAAACTTTAAAGACAAAGAAGTGCAAACAGAAGCACTTCAAAGAATGATGGAGTCTGCCAGATGGGCACCATCAGGCGGCAATGGGCAAGCATGGTCTTTTGGAATAATTAAAGATCAAAAAAGAAGAGAAGAGTTAGCAAAAGCGGCAGGAGAACAGATGTGGTTATTGACCGCACCAGTTATTATTGCTTGTTGTGCGAAACTGCAAACAGCATCAGAAGAAACAGCTTTTAGTAGAGAAGTTAATGAGCTGCGTTGGGGAAAAGAGAACACAAAATGGCTATATGGGGCTCCAAACGATTATGCTAGAGGATTATTATACTCAAATGCAAATAGTCTTATCCCAGGAGCTCATATACAACTAGCAGCAAAAGCAGAAGGTTTAGATACTTGTTGGATTGGATATTTAGACATTCATAAAGCAAGCAGTATCTTGAATCTGCCTAATGAATGGCGCTGTTATTATTTAATAGCTCTCGGTTATGGAGATGACACAATAAAAGAAGATAGAAAGTTATTAAAAGATATTGTTTTCACAGAGCAGTGGAGTAAATCATGGGAAGAAGCGGACTCAGCACAAGAGTTTGGCAAAGTATACTATAGAGATTTAAAAGAAAATGAAAGAAGTGAATGGCTAAGATTATGGGGAGATATAGCCAGTGAGTCACTTGCTTGGCAAACTTTACATCATAAAGAACCAGAGTATACAGGAAAAAACAAAAAAATCGTAGCAGTCTTAAATGGTAGAATAGTTGGATTTATATTTGTTGAGATAGAAAAAGAAGCTGGGGAATTAGGTTTAATTGAAGATAGTAAATGTGGATTTGTCTGGGAGTTTGGAGTAGTGAAAGAACATAGAGGAAAAGGAATTGCTAAGCAATTAATAAGCGAGGCAGAAAAGTGGCTTTTATCAGAGGATATATCAAGGATGGAGTTTTGGTCACAAGAGTCAGATTCGCAAAAATACTATGAGAAACTAGGAATGGAAAAAATACAAAGCCATTGGCAGTTTTACACAACGCTAAATGAAAGAATAAGAAGAGATCTCAAAAAAGATAAAGTAGGAATATTTTATACTTTTGGCACTTGCCCAATTGATAAGCTAGAAGTGATAAAAAGCAAGTACGAGGTAAAAGATTTGTATGGAACACCACCATCTATTTGTACAGGATATAATTATAAGTTCAAAGGAGAAGAAAAGAAATGTTAAGCGAGATCAAAGAGCAAATAGTAAAACCAGAAGTTTTTGAAAAAAGCAAGGAAGCTTTTTGGGATGATGAGCATATATCTAAATTTATGCTTGAAGCCCATCTTAACCCTGAGTGGGATGCAGCAAGTAGAAAGCACGATACAATAAAAAAATCAGTAGACTGGATTAATACATTAGTCGAAAATGAAGCCGAAATACTAGATTTAGGATGTGGGCCTGGACTTTATGCTAATATGTTATCTGAAAGTGGCAAAAAGGTAATAGGAATTGATTATTCGAAAAGATCTATTAATTATGCAAAAGAAGATGCGAGAAAAAGAGGTTTAGATACTGAGTATATTTATCAAAACTATCTAGATATAGATTATAAGGAAGAGTTTGATGCAGTACTTCTTATTTATTGTGATCTTGGAGCATTAACAAACATAGAAAGAGACTTGTTACTAAAAAAGATTTATAAAGCACTTAAGCCAGGAGGTATCTTTATATTTGATGTACACAGTTTCAATTACAAAATGAACGTTGGCAGTAGTTTTAACTATGAGAAAGAAGGAGAGGGATTCTTTGCTGAATTAGAACATCTTGAGTTAAAGCAAACCTTTTACTATGAGGCACATGAAACATACTTAGAGCAATACACTATTGTTACAAATGAGACAATTAAGCAACACAGAGTCTACAAGCAGCTTTATGATAGAGCGAAACTACAAGAAGTTTTAATTGACTTTCAAGATATAAAATTCTTTGCAGATGTCACAGGAAACCCTTTTCATAGAGACAGCAGGGACATTTGTATTGTCTCTATGAAATAACTATACTGAGAATGTGTTGGATAGTTTAAACAAAGATTCAGATAATTAATAAGCATAATACCATAAATTGACAAAAAACTTGCCAATAAAGATTTATTGATGTATATTGTACTAATGCAAAATGAATGCAAGTATTTTGTAAGTAAGGTGGGAATATGATTAATTATAATACAAGAAAAATGATGTCTTTTGCGTTTGTAGTCTTAGCAATTGGTTCGTTTGCAACCATTGGCGTAGCTCCAAGTGCAATAGCTATCGAAGATTTAGGAGAAATAGAACAGATAGAAAGCGGCTCAAACTATGAAAAATGGTTTGATGAGTTAGAGCAAATTCTAAAAGGCCATGGCTTTGAAGTGGTTGGAGAGGTTAATTTAGAGAGTTTAGAGCATGGTGAGGAGTTAAACATAGAGATAAAAGAGATTATCCCTCATCAACATAAGAAAACTGCTGTGGACACTTTATATGTAACTGAAGAAAAACTACTTCAAGCTGGAAGAGATGGGTACAATCTATTTGGACTATCGGTTGTTGTAGAGAATGACAAGATTTCTGTAAGAGAACAAAACTTGGTTGAAGCAATGCAGCCTGTAGATGAAGTGATAGGTTTTGGTACAATTAACACAATTGAAGTGGATGGAGCTATGAGAGAGATAGAAAAAGTCTTTATAGTAGAAGCAACTGCTTATACAGAGATGTATCCATGCACAGGAAAAACACCAGACCATCCCTACTATGGTATCTCTGCTACAGGGGTTCCAATAGAGAGAGGGCATATTGCTGTAGACCCTAAAGTCATTCCTTATTTTAGTGAAGTATATGTACAAGGTTTGGACAGTGTGGGCAGAGAATATACTGGAAAGTATCTTGCAACAGATACTGGCGGAGCAATTAGAGGAAACAAAATTGATGTATATATTGGAAATTACCCTGAAGTATATCGTTTTGGAAGAAGAAATATGAAGCTTTTCTTATTAAAGGAAGAATAAAAAATGTAATCCCCATTTTATGTGGGGATTATTTCTTTTTTCGTTTTAAGAATGTTAAATGATCACTTACGTGGGTTTCTTTGCCTTTAAACAACCTTTGAAGATTGTTAAGATGCTTTAGAATGCTGATTGCTGCCATAATTCCAGCTACTATAAGTGCAAAGTTACCATAATCATAAAAGAATGATGAGACTGCAAACATGGTAAGAACAGTTAATGTACCAATGTATATATAATCAGAAATAATAGCTGCTGCCATGCCACTAAGCATAGTAATAAGTCCAACCCGCACATCAATTGCAAGAGCTGCACCTACTAATGAAGCCGTTCCTTTTCCTCCTCGAAACTGCATAAAAAATGGGAAACAGTGCCCTAAGAAAGCACCTAGACCTGCAAGAAACCAAGCATTAGTTACATCAGGATAAAAATTCTTTATTACTAGCACAGCAAAAGTAGCTTTTAAGATGTCCATTATAGCTACAAACAACCCATACTTAAATCCTAATACCATAACCGTATTAGATGCCCCAGCGTTATTAACTCCGTGGTTCCTAATATCAATCCCTTTTATCAATTTTCCTAAAAAATAAGATGTTTGAAAACATCCAAATAAATAACCTATAATAATTGATACAATATATTCCATCTATATATCCTCCTATAGCTAATACATTAAGATTATATCATTATATCTAGGATATAAATATTCTAATCCCTAAAGAAATCAAAATAACTCCCCCTAATATGTTCATTATTCTATTAAGACTTATAATTTGAGTTATTTTACAGCCAATTATTACTCCAAAGAATGAAACTAAAAAAGTTAAGAGACCAATTATCATTGCAGGGAAGGTAAGTCCTATATTTAGAGATGCTAGACTAACTCCAGCGGCCATAGCGTCTACGCTAGTAGCGACTCCTAGAGAAAGTAGCAACATGATGTTTGTTAGTGAAAAGACTTTTGGTTCCTCTGCAAAAGCCTCATAAATCATTTTGATACCAATTAATGACAAAAGAACTAAAGATATTGTTTGACTGTAAGAGGATATAAAATTGGTAAAAGTAAATCCAAGAATCCACCCTAGAGCAGTCATCCCTGCTTGGAATGACCCAAAAGTAATACCTGCTAAAGAGGCTTCCTTAATTAATAAATCAGGGTCATTCAGTCCACATGACACAGAAACAGCAAAAGCATCCATAGATAGCCCAAATGCCAGTAATACAATAGAAAATGTACTCAAATTAAAAACCTTCTTTATCTAAAATATCTAAAACATTGTAGTTGATTATATTATTATTGTATAATGGTAGCACAATATTTCAAGGAGGGCAAAACATGAATACCCTAGATATTATTTTATTAGCAATCATTGGACTATTTGCCCTGTGGGGATTTTCTAAAGGATTTGTTTCAACTATAGTTGGTTTAGTTGGTTATGTAGCAGCATTTATAGCAGCTAGGATTTGGGGAAATCAAATTGGTGAAACTCTAAAAGGCACAGGAGTGATGGAATCACTAGAAAGATCTATTAATTCAAATTTAGCTAATATGGGTTTTAGCGGGATGGATCCAGAAGCTACAACTCAAATACTCAATGATACAGAGTTTGGAGCGCTAATTACACGAAACCCGATATATCAAAATTTAATGTCCGAATCAAATTCAATAGGAGCTGCCGCCGAAGGGGTAACAGCAGTAATCGTTAATATAATTAGTGTTGCTCTAGGATTTTTGCTAGTATTTTTGGCTGTTAAGCTTGTCATAAGTCTTATTGGTGCAGCAATAAGTGGACTAGCAAAGATGTCTAAACCGCTTGGGTTTGTAAATAGATTTTTTGGGTTAATCTCAGGATCAGTAATAGGGATCTCTTTAGCAGTAATAGGCGTAGTTTTTGTCGTGCCAATTATAATGACTTATAATACTGATTTATATAATTTAGCACAATCATCTATACTTAGTGGGATTCTTCTACAGATTGCGAATGTATTTATATGAAGAGTAACCAGTTTAACTATGTAGTTTTGGATAAAGAAATGATGTTTAGTACACATTTGGATTTATTTTCACCCTTAGGAGCAGATTTAGGTACTTTATCGATGTTAAGTAAGGTTTCTCTTAAAGGAAATGAAAAGGTATTAGATCTTGGTTGCGGGTATGGTTTTGTTGGCATATACTTAAAAACTATCTATCCTGATATAGAAATTCATATGGTAGATAATGATCCTTTGGCAATAGAATATGCAAGGAAGAATATAAAGTCTAATAACTTTGATTTGAAAGTATGGTTATCTAATGGAATGATTGATGTAGAAGATAATGATTATGACCTTATATTATCAAATCCGCCTTATCACGAAGATTTTAGTGTGCCAAAAAACTTTATAGAGAAGGGTTTTCTTAAGTTAAACATTGGTGGAAGTATGATAATGGTAGTTAAAAGGCTTTTATGGTATAAGAATAAATTAACAAGTATTTTTGGTGGAGTTCAGGTAAATGAAATTGATGGATATTTTGTACTAATCTCGGAAAAAAGAAGTGCCAAGCAGCCTGATAAGCAAGAGAAACCTATCAAAAAGAAGCATAAAAAAAGAATAAATCGCAGTAAGCGTAGATAAAGAGCATTTTTATGCTCTTTTTAGTTAATCAGAAAGAAGGGGTACTATGGAAACAAAATTTAGTAACATGGCAATGTTAGAAGAGTTAGGGGAAATTGGTAAAACTGCTGATGGAGGAGTAACAAGGTTTTCTTTTAGTGATAACGATGTTAAAGCAAGAGAGAGAATCTTTATGTGGATGAAAGAGTTGGGGATGACAATACGAGAAGATGAGGCTGGCAATATAATTGCAAGGTATGGAAGTGGAGAAGGTCCAGCAATTGCTCTGGGGTCACATATTGACTCAGTCCCTAATGGAGGAATCTTTGACGGTCCTCTTGGAGTTGTTTTAGCAGTAAATACTTTAAGAGCTTTGATTGAAGATAATGTAGAGTTTAATAATCCACTAGAAATAATTGTTTTTAGTGATGAAGAAGGTGCACGTTTTGGCGGAGGTCTCTTTGGAAGCAAGGTAATGACAGGTACTTTAGAAGAAGATGCTTTAAGTAGGAAAGACAAAGAAGGCATATCAGCTTATGATGCGCTTAAAGCATATGGATACGAGCCTGATAATTTGAGTAAGGCAAGAAGATATCCTGAGGATTTCAAAGCATATATTGAAGTACATATTGAGCAAGCTAAAGTATTGGAAGATATTGATTACCCAGTTGGCATAGTAAGTGGGATAGCTGGAATAGTTCGCTTTGATGCAGAGCTATTTGGAAAAGCAGACCATGCAGGGGCAACACCGATGAACTTGAGGCAAGACGCTTTGCTTGGTGCAGCTAAGGCAATTATTGCAGCAGAAGACATTGCTAATAGGGCTGGAGAGACTACAGTAGCAACAGTAGGTCAAATAGAAGTTAAGCCATGTGCAGCAAATGTTATTCCAGGTTATGCAAAGTTTTCATTTGATGTTAGAGACACAAACATAACAGATAGAGAGTGGGCTGTAATGGAAATAAAGCAAGAGCTTCAAAGAATTGCTGAAGATCTTGATTTAGACCTAAGAATTACAGATATAATTTCTGTGCCACCGGCAGAAATCAATGAAGATTTGATTAAATTAGCAGAAGATCTTGCTATAAAAGAAAATATAAAAGCTCATACGATGGTAAGTGGGGCAGCTCATGATGCAATGAATATGACACTTTTAACAGATGTTTTAATGCTTTTTGTAAATAGTAGAGATGGAGTTAGTCACTGTCCAGAAGAATTCAGTAGTGAAGAACATATAGATGAAGCTAACAAACTTTTATATCATATAGTTAAAGAGTTAGTTACAAATTAGGAGGATTATGAATGAAAGTCTTAATAACAGGGTATGAGCCTTTTGGCGGAGAAGAAATTAATCCATCACTTGAAGCAGTGAAGAAATTGAATGGAAAAATAATTAATGGTATTGATGTGGTTGCTGAGGAAATGCCTGTTGTATGGAATGATATTGACAAAAAATTTGAAGAAGCAATGGTAAAGCATAAGCCTGACGCTGTCATTTTAGTGGGACAGGCTGGTGGAAGAACTGCTATAGCACTTGAGAGAGTAGCTGTAAATAGAACTATGGGAAAAGATAACTTGGGAGTTGCAAGAGATGAACAAGCTATTAGAGAAGACGGTGAGAATTCATATTTTTCAACACTTCCAATATTAGAGATGCTAAAAGCCATTAAAGAGGATAATATCCCTGTATATATATCTAATACAGCTGGTTTATATTTATGCAATTATATCTTCTATGCTGCAAGATATTATATGGATAAACATAGTTTAGACGTACCTGTAGGTTTTGTTCACATACCCTTTATACCAAAGCAAGTAGCAGCTAAGGACAGACCACAAAACTTTGCTAGTATGGACCTTTCTTTAATCGTAAAGGCTCTTGAAAAAATGGTTGAAGTTTTAGCTTAAAACAATTATTTTTGCTTGCGAAGTAAAATTGTATGAAGGAATACCAAGGAGTTTGTTGAATATAAAAAGGTTCATATAGAAGGAATTTATGGAGGTGTTGTTTTGCAAGACTTATTTCAAAGAGTTTTAGAAAAAGCTCAATCACTAGGTGCAAGCTATGCAGATGTTAGACTGGTAGACAGACAAAAGCAACCGATTATAATAAAGAATGGCAAAATTGACTCTATTTCATCAACAGAAAGTAAAGGTGTTGGAATAAGAGTAATGGTAAATGGAGCATGGGGATTTTCTGCATGTGCTGAGATTACCGAAAAAGATTTGTTTGCAACGGTAGAAAAGGCAATTGCTACAGCAAAAGCTAGTGCAAGAGTACAAGCTAAGCCGATAGATTTAAAACCTATTGAAGGTATTAAAGATAACTACAAAACTAAGAGAGAAAAAGACCCTTTTGAAATGGACTTAGAAGAGCAAGTAGGTTTTTTGAAAAGTCTGGATGATCAGTTAAGAACAAATATTGATGTTAAGAATTCTTTTACGAGGCTTCATGCAATTAAACAACATAAACTGTTTATGAGTACTGAGGGTCATGAGATCGAACAAGATTTGCTTGAAACAGGCATCGGTATTGCGGCAACTGCTATTGGTAATGGAGATGTTCAGAGAAGACAATACCAGGACAGCGTAACGGGTGGATTTGAATTTTTAGAAGAAACATATTCTTTCTCAGAAAATAGAAATTTACATGAAATTGCAAGCGATTTATCAGATGAAGCATCTGCTTTACTAAGAGCAGATACTTGTCCAATCTTAGAAGGAAACTTGATTTTGGGTGGAGAGCAATTAGCTCTTCAAATTCATGAGTCATGTGGACACCCTATAGAATTAGACAGAGTACTTGGATACGAAGCAAGTTTTGCAGGAACAAGCTTTTTAACACCTGAGAAGCAAAGTAACTTTATGTATGGATCTGAGGAAGTTAATATATTTATAGATGCTACATTACCTAGGGGCTTAGGAAGCTTTGGTTATGATGATGAAGGTGTTAAAGCCCAAAGAACTCAGATTGTAAAAGAAGGTTTATTTATGGATTATCTGACATCTAGAGAGACAGCTTCTATGATTGGTCAAGAGAGTAATGGAACTTGTTTAGCTGAAGGATTCTCAAATTTGCCAATGGTAAGAATGACAAATGTCAACCTTGAGCATGGAGACTGGACTCTTGAAGAAATTATTAAGGATACTGATCATGGAATTTTTATGGAAGCTCCTAAGAGTTGGTCATTAGATGATAAGAGACTAAACTTCCACTTTGGAAGTGAGCTAGCTTATGAAATAGTTGATGGTGAGAGGATACGCATGCTTAAGAATCCAGCTTATACAGATATGACACCTCATTTCTGGGGTGGTTGTGATGCAATCGCAAATGAAGATGAATGGCATGTTTGGGGATTACCTTCTTGTGCTAAGGGAGAACCAGTACAATTAGCTCACGTAGGACATGGCGCAGCCCCTGCAAGATTTAAAGACATTAAGATGGGGGTGGGCCACTAATGTTAGGCAAAGAGAAATGTAGTGAAGTACTAAAAAAGGTAATTGAATATTCTACTGCAGAAAAAATTGAAGCAAAGCTAGTAGGAGAAAACTTCAATTTGACTAGATTTGCAAATTCTACTATTCATCAAAACATGAATAGGGTCTTGTCAGAGCTACAAGTAAGAGTCGTTATTGGTAAAAGAATTGGTGTAGCTACTACTAATAATTTTGATGACGAATCAATTAGAAAAGTTGTAGACAAAGCAATGCTTTTAGCAAAAGTAGCAGAAGAAAATCATGACTTTGAAACATTCCCAGAAGCAAATGAATATCAAGAAACTAAAAATTTCTACAAAGAGACAGCAGAATATTCTGCTGATCAGAGAGCAGTAGATATTGCAAGAATTACAGAACATGCTGACAAGTACGGTTTTAGTGTTTTTGGAGCTCATATTACAACACAAGATGAAATAGCTATAATGAATTCAGAAGGTGTTGATGCATATGACTTAAGTACCTATGCATACTTGCGAACAGTAGTAGAGGGTCCGCAAGGAACAGGGTATGCTGACATGCTTGATAGGAATGTAGCAAACATTAACGCGGACGCTATTGGAAGAGAAGCAGTAGAGAGGTGCCAAATGGCACAAAATCCTCAACCTTTAGAGACTGGCGAGTATGAAGTTGTATTTTTACCATATGCTGTAGCGGATATAATTAGATTCCCTGCTTATATAGGCTTTGGTGGACAACCTTTTGAAGAAGGACGTAGTTATATGGCAAAAAAAATGGGACAGCAAATAATGGGAGATAATATTTCAATTTGGGATGACCCATTTGATGTAAATACTCTAAATAATCCTTTTGATGTTGAAGGTGTTCCTAAGAAAAAAGTTGATATTATAGAGTCAGGTGTTGCAACTGGGGTAGTATATGACTACTCAACCGCAACAAAATATAAAAAAGAAGCTACTGGACATTCTGTATACAGACGTGGAGGAAACTATGAAGCCCCTGCTAATTTAGTGATGGCTTGTGGTGATTCTAGTGTTGAAGAGATGATTAGAAATACTAAGAAGGGACTATTAGTAACAAGGTTCCACTATACACATTGTCCAGAACCAGGAGAAGTTGTTATGACTGGTACTACTAGAGATGGTTTGTTTTATATAGAAAATGGAGAGATTAAGCACTCAGTAATGAACATGAGGCTAACAGATAGTGTTTTAAGAATGTTAAGTAATGTAGATATGATATCAAAAGAAAGAAAGTTACAACGAGATTGGTGGAGTACTTTCACATCGTTCTTACCTGCTATACATGTTACAAATGTTAAATGGACAGGTAGCACTTCATTCTAATAAAACTTCCAAGGTAAAATTACCTTGGAAGTTTTTTTTCATTAAGGTGGAAAAACATCAAAATAAGTGATTTAATGATAACAAGAGGAAATATGGTTGGAGGTGAAGAGTTATGAATAAAGAAGCTATGTATTATCAAGTAAAAGGTGATGAAATAAAATGCTTGTTGTGTCCACATATGTGTAGACTAAAAAAAGGTTCAATAGGAATATGTGGTATTAGAAAGAATATGGATATGAAACTAGAAAGCATGAGTTATGCTCAAGTAACATCAATTGCTGTAGATCCTATTGAAAAAAAGCCTTTAAGAAGATTCTTGCCTGGAACTAATATTTTGTCAGTGGGAAGCTATGGATGCAATTTAAGATGCCCTTGGTGTCAAAACTTTAATATATCACAAAGTAAGCCTAGTTATACAAAACAGGTTACTCCTAAAGAGATTATTAAAGTAGCAATTGAGAATAAGCAAAAATCTATCGCTTACACATATAATGAACCTTTAATTAACTATGAATACGTGTATGAGACTGCTAGGTTAGCTAAATCATATAATCTTAACAATGTTTTGGTAACAGCGGCCTATATTAATGAAGAACCACTAAAAGAGCTTCTCCCATACATTGATGCGATGAATATTGATTTGAAATGCTTTAACAATGAGAGATTTCGTAAATACTGTCATGGGGATTTAAACTATATTAAGAATGCTATTATGCTTGCAGCAGATAATACACATGTAGAAATAACAACGTTAATAGTGCCTAAGTTTAATGATGACTTGAATGAACTAGATAAAATGTTTAGTTGGATATCTAGGAAAAGCACAAGAATCCCACTTCATATAGCTAGATATTTTCCAAGATATCAGTTTAGAGAAAGCGCAACTGACTTAATGTTAATGCAAGAAATAAAGAAAATAGCAGAGAATTACTTAGAAAATGTGTACCTTGGTAATGTATAAGGAGGATAAAATATGAATTATAAAGGAACGGTATATATGCCTCATCCACCTGTTGCTATACCAGAGGTTGGTAGGGGACAAGAAGAAAAAATCAAAGAGACTATTGAAGGATTTTATAGAGGAGCAAAAGAAATTGCGTCTTGGAAGCCAGACATTTTAGTAATAGTATCACCACATGGCAACTCTTTTAAAGATGCACTTAGCATTATTGATGTTGAAGAGTTAACAGGAAGTTTAACACAGTTTGGGTATCGAGAAAAGTTTAAAAAGAAAGTTTTTCAAGATATAAAAAAAGAGCTACAAGTAGAGTGGCTTAAAAAAGGCACTCCACATGTTTTTATTGGTGAACTTGAAGCTAAGCAGTATAGACTAAAGTTAGAGTTAGACCATGGTGCACTAGTGCCTTTGTACTATATTGATAAAGAGTACCTTGATTATGAAGTTATACATATAACTCCAGGGTTTATAAATGCACTAGATTTGTATAGTGCAGGAAGTATTTTTTCACAAGTGATGGAAAATATTGATAAAACCTATGCGGTGATAGCAAGTGCTGATTTATCACATTGTCTAAAAGACTCTGGTCCGTATGAGTATCATCCAGATGGAGTGGAGTTTGATAGGCTAGTAAGACAGTATTTTAGTGAAAATAAGCCAGAAAAGATTTTTAGCATACCTAAGAAAACTATCAAAAATGCAGGGCAATGTGGGTATAATAGCTATGCATTTGCACTTGGGATTAGTGATGCTTATCAAACAGAGATTGAAATATTCTCTTATGAAGGGAGCTTTGGTGTTGGCTATCTTAATGCAGTAGAGAGAATAATAGGGGTATCTAAGCACCCAAGGCTTGATAAGATTAACAATGAAATAAAGGCAAATTATCATGAAAGAGTAAAGAGTGAAGATGCTTATGTCCAGTTAGCAAGAAAAGTAATTGAGCAACATATAAAAGAGAAGAAAAGAATAAAATGGGCTGATATGAAAGAAGGTTTTGATGATCAGTTTATAAAAGAAGTTACAAGCATTAGTAGAGGAGCTTTTGTTACTATAGAAAAAGATGGAGAACTAAGAGGGTGCATTGGAACAACAGAGCCTACTAAAGATTGTTTGGCTGAAGAGATTATTGCTAATGCTATTTCTGCTGCAACTAGAGATCCTAGATTCCCTAAAATTAATGAAAAAGAGTTAGAGCACCTTGAGGTTAAAGTAGATGTATTAGGAGAACTTGAAAAAATTGATTCTAAAGACCAGCTAGATATCAAGAAGTATGGTGTTGTGGTTAAAAAGGGTGTTAGAAAGGGTTTATTGTTGCCAGATTTAGATGGAGTAAAGGATATAAATCATCAAATAGAGATTGCTAGACAAAAAGCGGGACTTCTTGATTATGAGAAGTATGAGTTGTATCGCTTCAAAGTTAAAAGACATTTTTAGTCAAAAAAATAGTACAAGGGTTAGCACAAAGGAATTTCTAATTATAACTTAGAAATTCCTTTTATGTAGTATTAAAAGAGGGACTAAACCCCTCTTTTAATACTACTATATTCACTTTTATTAATCTTATATAAACAGATTTTCTCCCCATTTGACTCCCAGAAATGATCAAAAGACATCCCTAGTTTTTTTGCAACTCCAATAGAGCCTAAGTTCTCTGGGTAGCAACTAATACATACAAAATCTACTTTTAACTGCTTGAAAGCTATGTCAAGCATCTCTTTCGATGCTTGGCTAACTATTCCTTTACCACGATAATCTTTATGTAGTACAAACCCTAATTCTGTTTGATTTTGCCCATCTTTTTCTTTCAAATAGCAGAAGTAAATGATACCAACAACTTTATCGTCAACCTCAATAATCTGAGGAGGCACAATAGTGGTTTCTGCAAGTTTTAAGAAAAAATCATTAGCACTTCTCTGCAAAGATTCTAAATCAACGAAAATAGAAGGATCAAAGAACTGCCTTGCTTCCTCATCTACACCACAAGGTAGTAATGCTTCACAGTCTTCAAATACCATATCTCTTAGTTTAAACATACTTAGTCACCTTTCTTTTGTTTGCTTAAGGTAACTATATTCCTAATGCGTCTTTTATGACCTCTTTTTGATTTAAGATATTAATGAAAGGCTTACCATCTATTACAAATGTAGGAAGCCCTACTTTACCTGCAGCTTTTACTGCATCATAAAGAGAGTGTTGGTCCTTAAGCTTGTTAAACTGCTCTAAAGCATTCTCATCTTTTTCTATATCATAATAAGTAAAATCAATATTATTCTCCAAAAGAAACTCTTTTGCTGGTTCACAAGATGGTCACCAATGAGCACCATAAACAACAACTTTTTTCATGAAAATCCTCCTAGATTTTATTTACAGTTATCATTATATGAATACAATATCTTTTGGTCAAGTAAAGTAGGATGTTTTATGATTATGTTAATGTTGATTAAATTTTCATAAGAAATACTTTTATAACAGTTATAGACTTTATCATAAAAAAGGAACCAAATGAGAAAAGAGAAGGTCATATTAAATTGAAAGTACTTATTAATTAAAGAGAAAAACAATACTGTATAATATATGTAAGAATAATTTAAATAAAGAATAAAATATCGAGAGAAAAGACTTATTAGCAACGTATTAATAATAGACGAAAGAGGTGTGGCTTTTGAAACAAGAAGAAATCATAAATGGATTATTAAATAGAGACATAGAGGTTCTTGAATATGTAATGGATAAATACACTAACTTGTTGTATACGATAGTTAAAAAGATTTGCGTAGATGCGAGAAAAGAAGACATTGAGGAAGCAGTAAGTGATGTTTTTATCTCTGTTTGGAAAGAAATCAAGACTTATGATTTAAATAGAGCAAGTTTTAAATCCTGGATATGTATGAAAGCAAAGTTTAAAGCACTTGATTTAAGGAGAAAAATTTCACGCAAGATAAAAGAAGTTGAATTCAGTGATGATATATCTGTAGGTAATGTAGAAGATAAGGTTTTGCAAAGAGAAGAAAAAGAAAAACTTATAGAAGTTATAGAAAAGGAACCAAGGATAAATAAGGACATGTTTTACCAGCGCTATTTTTATTATAGATCGATACAAGATATTGCAAGAGAGTACAAAATGACCCAAGCAGCTGTTAGTAATAGACTATATAGAATGAACAACAAAATAAAGAATGAGCTAAGCTCATATTTTGAGGGTGAATAAAATTATGGAAGATAAAACTATATTTACTTTGATGGATAGTTTAGAAGAAGCAGATATCCAATCAGAAATCAAGTATCCAGATGGTAGATTAATTAGAAGTGATGTAGATAGGATAAAGAAAAGAACATATGCAGTTTTACAAACGTCGCCAAAGAAGAATAAAGTAAAAAAGATGATTTTAGCTGCGTCAGTCATGTTAGCAGTTATGCTTTTGAGTTTAGCTGGACCAGCTAATGTGTATGCTAATATACAGAAAGCACTAAGCTTTATACCTGGCTTCAACGTAGTAGTTGATAGTGAAGAACTTAATAACTTTGTACTTAGTGAAGCAGTTAGTTTTGAGTCTGGTGATAACAAAATAGATATTGTAGGAGCTTATGTGAATGGGCAGAAGACAATTCTTAATATAAGAGGGCAGCATCAAGACGTTGATAAAGAGGTGTATGATAGGTTCTCAAAAGACTTAGTAAGTAATATATACTTAATTGCTGATGATAAAAAGTTAAGCTCATTTGGCTCAAGTATAGGGATGTCAAGCAACTCATGGGAAGGCACATTCATTTTTGACAAAGTTAATGATGTTGAGAGTGTGTATGTACATTATTATGATAGCATTATTTCCCAGGAAATAGTTTTGCAATTAGACATGAAGCTAGCACGGTCTTACGAGGATATCTCTCTTTTAGGACCAAATGCTACAGTTCAAGATATCACAATTGTTGCAATCCCTAATTTTAGTGATAACAGCTTGGTTGTTAATCTTGCTAATTTAGGAGTGCAAAATGGCAGAGTTCAATCATATGTGCATGAAAAAATAGAATTGGTGGATGAAGAAGGTAGGAGCTACCCTTTAAGTCATCGTAGCAGTTACAGTTCTCCGTTGAGTGATTTTACGTTTGACTTAAGTGAGTACAGAGGTGGGCAACTCAAGCTAGTTATACCTGAGATACTAATAACAGTTTATGAATCTACGTCAGTTAGAATTGATATCCCAGATGATTTTGCAACGTTAAACAAAGAATTTTCTGTACTAGAATATACTTCAAGAATCACAACAATTAAGATGGATGATGATGGAAATGTAATTATGGATGTAGACCTGTATGAAGATGAAAATATAAAGCTGAAATCATTTTCACTACAAGGAATGAGCTATTCTTCAAAATTGAGCGAAGAGTTTACTATCGTAAGCTATCGATATGTACCAAAGACCTTTCTTGGAAAGCAAAAATTGACATTTTACAATCCAAGATTGATAGTATATGGTCCTTGGGAGCTTGAAATATCTAAATAACAAAAACCTCTTAATGTACAACTGTTAGAATGTAAAAAAGCCAAGAGGTTTTTTACATTTACTAGTGAATGAATAATGGATAAGTAGTGCTTTATAATGTAGAATACAATATATTACAAAACTATTAAAGAAGGAGGAGATTTTTTTGAGAAGTAAAGACCAAATAACATTACTAGTAATAATAGTTGTGTGTATTTTAATGGCATTATTGTTTATATTGCCAAACTTTAATAATCAAAACTCATATCGACCTCCTTCACATAACTACTTTCGAACTAGGACAGTTTTTTTTATACCTATAAGACAAGAAAAAATTGCAGAATTTTTAGCATGGTATGTGGACAATGATGAATACATGTTTGATAGTTATATCTATAGAAACATTAGAATTAATTCTTATAAGAAATATGAAGATAAGGCTAACAAGAATTATCCAAATATGGTCCTAAATAACGAATACAAGGTTGGTGAAAAGGTATTATTTGAGATTGTAAATAACAAAGATTACCTTTACGCTTTGTATGATATTTACACAGAAGATATTGAGACAATTGTCGGGATAACTGAGAATGCAAGATTTCAGTTTGCTGAAGGAGAGAAGATTATCTTTTATGCTAAAGGCGGCGATGATGTAGGAAACTTGCAATTTCCCTATCAAGTAGTTTATGACATAGAGACTAGAAGTTCAGAAGAAAAGCAACTCTTTATAGATAGAGATGTAGTTTTTGGAGCCCCATTTTCGTGGAAACACGAACTAGTAGATATTACCGTGACAAATGATGAAGTTGCTATGAGACTAGTCGTTCCTGAAGGGCAAGTGCCCGCTGGTGGACATAGGCTTCCTTTTACAATAGTAAATATGGAGAGTAATATTTTGGGTTTAAGAATCTTTGGGGTAGTAGTAAGTGAAGATAATCATGACATAGTTACTAATAGCAATAAGCTTTTTGATATAAGACTTAGCGAAATCGAAACGCCAATAGAAAACTCATCTTTATTGAGAGAAGATTATCCATATGGAGCTCTGATGGAAAACATTAGTATTGACAGATCATCTATTTTGATAGAAGTAGAAGTAGAAGAGTTCGCAGTATACGATTATTCGATAGAAACATATATAGTAGAAGACGTGGCAGAGTATATATTAACAATAAGAATTCTTGAATCTAATGAACATGGAGATGATTGATTTGAAAAAGTTTATAACAGTTGCTTCGTTTGTTTTTTTACTTATGATATTAATTCAGCCCGCTAAATGTCAGGAGGATATAAAAGTGTATTATAACTCAATGGAGATTGAGTTTGATGATGTACCTCCTATAGTTGAATCAGGTAGGACCTTGGTACCATTTAGGAAGCTGGCACAGGCTTTAGGAGTAAATGTGGAGTATATAAGTGATTCAAAGAAAATATTTGCACATAATATGAACATAGATGTTCAGATGACTATTTCCCAAGAAATAATGTATATAGATCGGAATCCCTATAAAATGTTAGTAGCTCCTAATATAGTTGGTGACAGAACTGTAATTCCATTAAGAGATTTTTCACAGGCATTTGGTTTAGAGGTGCATTACAATGATAAACTTAGGGAGATACAAATTGTTGATAATAAAGAATATGAAATTGAAATGAATATTGATGGTTTTTATGCCCTGGGGACTGCTCACAGGTCAAGCTGGGAAGAGTTGTTTGGAGAGAGCTACCCAGATGTTTCAAGTAATCCAAAACTAGAACTGTACAGAAGCGTATATTTAGGATGGTATGAATTAAGAAAGGGAGTGCTGGCTAGTTCTGGAGGTGCTCATGGATTCAATAAGCCTGCTGGGTTTCAAAATGTTATTAATAATATAAGCAAAAATGGAAAAGAACCAATAATGATGATTTTTGCAGAAGACAGCGGAGATTTGGTAAATCAGTTAACCAGCACAAGAGTAAGGCAAAGTATAATTAGTTCAATTATCGATGAGCTAGATAGGTATGGATACAAAGGTGTGAACCTTGATTTTGAAGGGTTAGGACTATCAAGTGACCCTAGTATAATAAGCAATACGAGAAAAGCATATAGCTCGTTTGTAGCTGCTTTACATAAGGAGCTAAATGGAGAATATAAGTTAGTGATAACTACACCCCCTGGTAATAGTGCTTATCAAGGATATGACTTTAAGGAGCTTGCGAGATATGCTGATCAGATTGTTGTTATGTCTTATGATTATCATGATAGAAGCTTACCAAGTGCAACAGCTCCTATTGAAAAAGTTAGAGAAGGACTAGAGATTATCAGTAATGATGTGCCAGGTAGTAAGATATCAATGGGCATTAGATTGCCAGCCATCAGATATCAAAGAGGTGCAACTGAAAATAATGACGTTTTGGGCAATGACCCAGCAGAAGAGATAGTATATTTTAATTGGCAAATAACTCATCCTTATTTAGATTCTGTTATGAGTTTTATAGCAAAAGAGGATTTACAGATTAAATGGCACCCTGAAAGTTCTGTTAGCTATGTAGAATTTAATGAAGAAAATTCTGAAAGTATTATTTTTATGGAAAGCGAAGAAAGTATAAAAAGGAAGATTATGCTGGTTGACGAGTTAGCTTTAGATGGAGTTTCCCTGTGGAGAATTGGAACAGTTCCTAATTTCGTGTATGATACATTAAACAATGCAAAGAAGTAAGTTAATGGTAAGGATCAGTAAATAATCAGCTTGAATGAAAGAGAAAAATTTTCTCACTAGCAAGCATAGCATCAAGGATGTATAGTTTTATATAGTTTGTTCTATAGGGGGAGTTTATTTGAATATGTACACAGAAAGGCTTAAAATTTCTTTGCTAGATAGAAAGGACATTCATGAAGCGAAGGAATTATTTACAGATGCTGGAACAAGAGCGTATCTTGGAGGAACTATTAATGAGGATACAGCTATCTATAAATTAAAAAAATGGGTAGCGAGAAATCAAAATGATGAAGCCTGGTATTTTACTATAAGATTGAAGTGTGGAGAGTTCATTGGCATTGTCAGTATTGATGATTATATAGATACAATTTATAAAGATCTATCATTTCAATTTCTTTCAAAGCATTGGCATCAGGGATATGCCTATGAGGCAATTTCTAATATACTTATAGAAATCCAGAGATTATTAGTTAAAGACGTCATTGCTGAAACGCAAAAGGATAATAATCATTCAATCAGGCTACTTAAAAAATTAGGCTTTAAGTTAGTGGATGAATATGAAAGATTTAACAGTAAGCAATGCTTATTTATAATAGAAAAAGCCTTTGTAGGTCTGAACTAGAGTTCAAACTTTACGAAGGCTTTAATGTTTAATTTTGTAGACTCCTTAAATCCAATGCTTTGATAAAAGCTTGTTGATTCTACATTATCATCTGTTATAAGTACTTTTTGTCTAACTCCTGGATATTTATCGATTACACTTTTTACGAGCATTGAAGCAATTCCTTGTCTTTTTGCAGAAGGCTTCACTAATAGATCTTGAATATATAGAATAGTTTCTCCATCTCCTATGACTCTAACCAACCCTAGAAGTTCATCATCCTTCCAAGCACTCAAAACAAGTAAAGAGTTCTCAAATGCTCGTTTCATCTTATCAACATCTTCAATATATTTTGACCAGCCCACTGACTTATACAGTTCAGTAATTTTTTCATTACTTATTTGCTTAGTCTCTCTAACATCATAGTTCATTTAATCACTCCTAGTACTTAAGTTGCATTATTCTCTCATCATCAACGTATCTTCCAGTATGAACAAAACCAAGTTTCTTGTAAAGATTTTCTGCAGCTTTATTTCCAGGAACAAAACTTATTAAAATTCTATCTCTGGTTTCATCTTCTTTAATCAAGTTTATAAGTAGCTTCATTGCTTCAAAAGCATAGCCTTTTCCTTGATGGTTTTGATCGATCATTAATCTCCATACCCAGTGATTATTATCATCTTCGTCTATACAATGCATAAGAAAACCAACCATGGTCTTTTCTTTATATATGCCGTAGGGTGTACATTCAGGATGAAAGCCAGCTTGTGCTAGGGAAAAGGCATTACTTGCTACTAAATCCTGTTGGTTTTTTGGCAGTTTGAGTTTCATGCAATACAAGTAGTTCTTTTTTGTTATCTGTTCTAGTCTAACCATAATATGCTCCTGTGCTATTTATTCATCTATTATGAGCTTATTCATAAATAATTGCAAGAGTTTGTCAGTTTATGTTGTAAGTACAGGAATAATTAGGCTAATTTTATATCAATACTCTTTTCAATTACCATATTAAAGGGTATAATTATCTCACAGAATCATCTAGTTTGTAATCCGAGTTAAGATGTCTTAGACACAGTGTGTGATGAGTCTTAACCGTTGGGTATTTCAGGAAACTGACATGCCTCCCGTGACTTGGAAAGGGTTAAGTTTATGATTCTGGAACTAATACTTTACAGGTTAATAAAAAAAGGAGGTAAATGATGTTTGGTTATGCTGGTAAAATTTTGCGGATTAATTTGACGACTAAAGAAGTTAAGGTTGAGCCACTAGATGAAAAGGAAGCTAAAAAGTTTATTGGTGGTAGAGGACTAGGTACAAAAATTTTTTACGATGAGGTTTCGCCACAAGTGGATGCCTTATCAGAAGAAAACAAAGTATTATTTGTTACTGGGCCACTGACAGGAACACCAACTGTAACTACAGCGAGATATATGGTAGTTACAAAATCTCCACTTTCTGATACTATTGCATCTTCGAATTCAGGAGGATACTGGGCTCCTGAGCTTAAGTTTGCAGGGTATGACATGGTAATAGTTGAGGGTAAAGCAGAAAACCCAAGTTATATTATGATAGAAAATGATAAAGTCGAGATTAGAGATGCTGCTCATATATGGGGTAAGGTTGTTTCTGAAACGACTAAAATTTTAGAAAAAGAAGTTCCTGAGAAATCAAGAGTATTAGCCATTGGACCAGCAGGTGAAAAGTTATCCAAAATTGCTGCAGTAATGAATGATGTGTCTCGTGCTGCAGGAAGATCAGGAGTAGGAGCTGTTTTAGGTTCAAAGAATTTAAAGGCAATTACAGTAAGAGGTACAAACAAAGTTAAAGTTGCTGATGAAGAAGGACTTAAAGAAGCACATCTTGAGATGCTTAAGAGAATAAGAGAAAATGGTGTAACAGGTGAAGGTCTTCCTGCTTATGGAACAGCTGTTTTGGTAAATATCATAAATGAAACAGGTGTATTCCCAACAAAGAATTTCCAACTGTCTCAGTTTGGACAAGCTGAAGATGTTAGTGGAGAAACTTTAGCAGAGAAGTATCTAGTCAAAAAAGACCCTTGTTATAGATGCCCGATAGCTTGTGGAAGGTATACTAAAGTAGACGACATTGAGGGCGGCGGACCTGAGTATGAAACAATTTGGGCATTCAGTGCTGACTGTGGAGTAGCAGATATGCCTTCTGTTATAAAAGCTAACTATTGGTGTAATGAGCTAGGGCTTGATACAATCTCAGCTGGAGCAACAATAGCAGCAGCTATGGAGCTTTATCAAAGAGGTTACATTAAAGAAGAAGATACAGATGGTATGCCTTTAGAGTTTGGAAACTCAGAAGCAATTATTGAATGGACAAAGAGAATGGGTAATCGTGAAGGCTTAGGGGATAAGATGGCAGAAGGATCATATAGGCTTGCTGAAAGCTATGGTGTACCTGAATTGTCAATGTCTGTTAAAAAGCTAGAACTACCTGCTTATGACCCAAGGGGAATACAGGGACAAGGATTGCAATATGCAACTTCAAATAGAGGCGGTTGTCATGTAAGAGGATATCTAATATCCCCAGAAATACTTGGTGAGCCAGAAAAAATTGATAGACTTACTATTGATGGAAAAGCAACTTGGGCAAAAATATTCCAAGATTTAACTGCTTTAATAGATTCAACTGGACTATGTTTGTTTACATCGTTTGCAATGGGTGCAGATGAATATGCTAGAATAATCAATAAAGTTATGGGTACAGAGTGGTCAGCAGATGATATTTTACAAGCAGGAGAAAGAATTTGGAATCTTGAAAGACTATTTAATCTAGAAGCTGGTGTAGATCCTTCACAAGATACTTTACCAAAAAGGCTCTTAGAAGATGGCATATCAGAAGGACCTTCGAAAGGACATGTAACAAGGCTTTCTGAAATGTTACCTGAATATTATGAAATAAGAGGATGGTCAAAAGAAGGTATTCCAACAGATGCAAAGAAAAAGGAATTAGGTATATAGATAGAAAGGGCTTTTCTAAGCCCTTTCAAAATGTGAGGAGGTTTTTTGTGGAAATAACAGTCAAATTCTTTGCAACACTTAGAGAAGGCAGAGGCAAAATAACTACTTATGTAACAGAAGATAGCGTAACAACAAAAGACATACTAGATTATTATGAGATTAATGTGGAAGATGTATCCATCCTTTATGTAAATGGATTAGATGCAGCTCTTGATAAAAAACTAGAACATGGTGATATTGTTTCTATTTTTCCTCCAGTAGGAGGCGGATAATGGATAATAGGTATTCTAAAAACAAAAAAATGATTTCACAACAAGAGCAAGAAATGCTAAAAAATTCACGAGTTTGCGTTGTTGGTTGTGGGGGATTAGGTGGTTATGTATTAGAATTACTTGCAAGATTAGGTGTTGGTCAGCTAACGGCTGTTGATGGAGACAGGTTTGACCAGACTAACCTTAATAGGCAATTGTTGTCTCTTGAAAGCAACTTAGGAGAATACAAAGCAGTTGCTGCAAAAAAAAGGATAGAAGATGTTAATAGTGAGATAGATGTAGATATTATTATAGAATTTTTAAACGAAGAAAATGCAGAAGAAATTTTATTAGGGCACGATCTAATTATTGATGCACTAGATAGCATAAACACGAGAAGGATTGTACAAGAAAAAGCTAAAGCTTTAAGTATTCCCTTTATCCACGGAGCTATAGCAGGATGGTATGGACAAGTATGCACAATTATGCCAGGAGATGACTCTTTGGACTATCTTTATAAAAGTGATGTAAATCACGGTGAAGAAAAAAAACTAGGGAATCCATCATATACTCCTGCATTAGTAGCCTCAATTGAAGTTTCTGAAGCTACTAAAGTGCTGTTGGATAAGGGAGAGTTGATTAGAAATGAAGTTTTATATGTAGACTTGCTAGAAGGAGAGTTTCATAAACTGCCTTTGAAAAAATAGAAATTCCCCATAAGATTTCAACTTAATATCTTATGGGGAATCTTATATTATTTTAGCTCATAAAGTTCTTCTTCTAACCTTTTAATAAAACTATCCATTAAAGATAGCTCTTTTTGATAAACTAATTCTATTTCAAGGTCATTTGCAAAAGCAAAGAAAACTTGCATTAAGTCAAAATCTTTTACATATATACGTTTGGGAGCACCAAAATCAAGTATGTGATCAATCAAAAGTGAAAGAGCTCCTTCAAAATAATGCTCATCTTCAGAATGTCTTCTTTCCATAATTTCGCCGTCGTTTGCGTCAATAAAAAAAGTAGTAGGAATAATTATGTTTTTTTGAATTTCTAGAAATGCAGTATCAATTTCTAGCTCTAGATCAGACTCTCCAGCTTCCCTCAACTTATTTAGAATATATTCGTCATTAAGTAAAGGAACAGATATTTCATAATCAATAATATCAGTATCAAAGACTCCAATCTCCCAAGAGTTTTTCTTCTTATCAAATTCTCTTGAATAAACCTCAGTGGGGCCTATTACTGGAAGATTTTTGTTTTTGCCTGCTTCAAAACAATGATAAAGCTGCTCTAGTATTTGAGCTAGTTTCAATACTTCACTATCTATTAGCATCCGCGGGACAATGCCTGGGCAATATCTTTCAAAAGTTATCCACTCTCCTTTACCTCGAAATTTTATACCAAGTTCTTTTATTATTTTTCTCTCTGCTGAACTTAAAAAATCTCTGTCTGCGAAAAAAACATAAAATGCATCTATGTATTTTAATTTATCACTATAGGTATGATTGGTCAGGTTTTCAAAGTTAATATAAGTTCTGAATGCTTCCTCACCAATTAATATGATTATTCCTCTCTTCATAGCAATATCCATCATGGGAATACAGTAAGCATCTTGACTTAAACCTGCAAGATTAATACGAAAAATTGCTTTTTCTTCTAAGTCATGCATCCATACATTCTGTTCTTTTAGTCTAATTG
>CAZJHT010000005.1:0-89418 GCA_964546025.1 uncultured Clostridiaceae bacterium | reverse complement strand
TTCCTGAACTGCCTTCATTAGTTGAGAGCCTTAATATAAGTAAGTACTTTAATTATATTTTTACTTCTGGAATAATTGGCTACGAAAAGCCTCATCAAATTATATATAACTATGCACTAAAATCAGTTCCTAGTAAGAGTAAAGTCATTATGATAGGAGATAATTATCAAGCAGACGTCTTAGGTGCACATAAAGTTGGCCTAGACGCTATACATGTTAGAAAGCCACATATTGATAATTATAAGTACTACTCAAAGAGTTTTGATGAGTCATTTATAAATATGGTTGAATGTTTGTTTGAAGAGGAGTGCAAAATGTGATTACATCAATAACACCTAACAGTAGGTATTGGCAGCTTTTTTTAGATCATTTACGAGAAGCAAGAATGAAGCAACATATTGAGTTTGACAACAATGATTACATTTACATAGTTAAGATTGTCGATGAAATCGTAGTTGCTCATATAACAATAAAGAAACAGCTACTTGAAATACCAACGCTTAATAAACAAAAACTTTATAAAAATGACAAGCTTCTTTATGAATACTACGTTCAAACGTTCTTTGTGAATGCTGATTTTAGGAATAAGGGCATCGGTTCTTCTTTACAAGAGCATGCCTATCAGCTCTCATGTGAAAATGATGCATACCAAATGCGAAGCTGGTCAAGCTATGATAAGAAAGAAAACTATATTGTGAAAATAAAACTTGGGTTTTCCATTCACCCTGGGCATACCTATGTATCAAAGACTAATCAATATATTCCTGGTGCATACTTTATAAAAAAATGCTAATAAAAAAAGCATAGACTCTACTTTCCAGTTAAGTCTATGCTTATTAGTTTATTTATTACTAACTACAATCATTAATCCGTAGCTTCTTCAAGCTCCTCTTCTTCCCTCATCCTTATGAGATCTTGTGATTGCAATCTTTTTCTTAATGCGTGCATTACAAGTGCAAGTGCTATAACACCATAAGCAACAAATGCCCTAAAGTACTCACCTATTTGTGCATCACCAAACAAGTTTCTTCCAGCAAGTGGAGATACAATAAATAGTGTGTGGAATAATACTGCACCAAGTAAAGCATGTCCTACATTTGCTTTAACTACAGAAGCTCCTCCAATTAGGATTGCTGCTATTGCAAACATACCTACCTGTGTATGAGCTCCATATGTATTAAGGTTACCAAGATTTTGCAAGAATATTATTTGTCCCCAGGAAGCAAATACAATTGATAAAACAATCGCTTTTATTCTTGTTTTTTCAACATTAATACCTGCTACTTGAGCTACATGCATATCATTTCCAATTGCTCTAAAGTCTTGCCCAAGCTTTGTCTTAACGATAAACAAAGTAAACAAGCAAAGCAACGCGACTACCCCGTAGGTAAACACTGGTATAGTAACATTATTAACTGGACTACCAGTTGCCTTTGTGTAGATAGCAGAAACTATTGCAGCAAACCCTAACATTCCTATCAGAATTAAGTTCTTCTTCCCTATCACATCAGTTTCAACAGCTGTAATTCCTCTTGATTTCCTAATTAAGTAATACACTCCTACTCCCACAAATGCAAGAATTGTAAAAATTATCATTGCATCTGGAACAGACCAATTAATAATACTATCAAGAACTCCTTTGATTCCTACACCTTGTCCATCTCCAAGTCCTATAGTATTTCTAATACCATAACCTCTGTTTAGAAGCATGCTAGGATCTGGCCAAGGAATAATACCACCAACTAGAATCAAGAATATGAACTGATAAACACCATTTGCAAAGAGCGATAACACTAAACTTGTTATCATCTCCTGTCCTTTTGTCTTATTAAGCAACGCGCCTAGAAGATATCCAAACAAGATTGCAAACGGAGTTGCAATCACTATTGCCAATAAGAAACCAAGAATACCGTCTACTGCAAACAATGTTACAAGTAGTAAAGCAATTTGACCCGCCATTGCACCAATAACAATTGCAAAGTTTAACCCCATACCTGCCAAAACAGGTATTATTAAAGCCAAAATAAGAAATGAATTACGCCCTACTCTTGTTGTAATATCTCTTAGATAAAAATGAAAAGAAAGTCCTGAAAACTTAAATCCAAGATAACAGATTATTATAAATAAAATTGTTACCATATTATTTACCAAAAACTTTTTCACTTCATTTTTATCAAATTTGAAAGTATTTTTTAACTTCATCTTTTTATCACTCATCTTAATCACCCTTCCTTGCTTGAGTTAAAGCGTAAAGGATAATACCATTACTAACAATTATTCTTGTGATCTCTGCTAAGTTTCCTTCTTGCATTATCTCATTAGCTACTGGTAAAGCTACTACTAGTAAAGCCTGGAATAAAAACACACCAATGATTACATGTGAAATTGAAGCCTTCCTTGTACTTGCTCCACCAATTAAAATCGCAGCAACTGAAGGAAACGCCATATACATAGGAGCTAAGTAAAGTTGTAAGAAAGTATAACTCTGAGAATATACAACAATACCTATTGCACCTAAAACAGTTGACATCATAGTACCAATTAATCTTTGTCTATCAACATTAATACCTGAAGATGTAGCAAATTTTGGATTTACTCCGGCTGTGTACATATTTACACCTGCTTTTGATCTTAAGAATAACCACATTAAGAAGCAAGCAAGCAAGAAAAATAGTAACATACCTGTTGGTATATACTGATTCTTCCCAAATGGTATCTTCCAGAAATCATTAAGCAAAGATGCTATTCTACCCTCTAATGAAATAGTAAGCCTTAAACCACGTCCAATAGGCCATGTTGTTTCTGGGCTAGAAAATGGCAACAGTATCCATCCGATATTCATAAGAGCTACTGAAGAAAATCCGATGTAAGTAGCGATCATCATTTCGGAACCTTTAATTCTATTAAGCAACCATCCATAACCAGCACCTATAATTGCAGCAGGTGGAATAGATATAATCATAGCAGTAAAGAGCGCTGAGTAACCACTCATATCCAAGTCAATAGTCACAAGTACTCCTAGTAGTCCGCAAATTATACCAAGTGGCAAACCAAAGTTTGGTCCAATACCACTTACAATTGCTGGAACCATTGCTAAAACAAGAATACCATTCATTCCTACACGTACTAGAGTAGATGATAGTAATTGGTCCATAGGAATACCTAATCCAATCGCTGTAATACTAAGTGTTAAGAGGAATCCAAAAATGATTATTCTTGGCCATCCAATACTCTGAATTCTACTTTTAATCATTTTGTTTCGCCCTCCTCTTTCTACCAGCCATTAGCAAACCAAATTCAGCGTCACTAGCATCTGGAGGAACGACTCCTGTAACAACACCTCTATTGATAATTGCTATCCGATCACAAACTGATCTCAACTCAGCAAGCTCACTTGAAGTTATTACTACTGTCATCCCTGTTTCTTTATTCAACTTTATCAAGGTATCTAGCACTATCTTTTTCGCACCTACATCAATACCACGAGTAGGCTCTGAAACTAATATGATTTTTGGTTTTAAAGTAAGTGCTCTTGCTATACAAACTTTTTGCTGATTTCCTCCACTTAACCTTCTTGTGTGCTGGGTTGGTCCCTGACACCTAATATCAAGTTCTTCAATCATTTGTCGAGCATGCTGTCTTATGCCTCTTTGATCAACTTGGGTCAAGAAAGCAAATCTTTTTATAAACTTATCAAAAGCTGTTATTGCAGTTGTTACAATATTCATTTCAATAGAAGTATCAAGTAATAGTCCAATACCCCTCCTATCTTCAGAAACAAATGCAAAACCTCTTTCTAGTGATGCTCTTGAGTTATTTAGTTGAAGTGGCTCACCTTCTACAAGAATCTCTCCTCTAGTAGGGTATAATCCCATTATCCCATTAGCTATGCCTATTTTACCTTGACCACCAAGGCCACCTATTCCAAATATTTCACCCTCATGTATGTTCAGGTCTACCCCAAGCACCATTTCGCCAGGCATGTCTACTTTTAAATTACGCATAGATAAAATGACTGGCTTATCTTCTGAACTTCTTACTTCTCGGACCATTCTTTCTATTTTTCTTCCAACCATTTTTTCAGCTATTTCTACTAGTGTTGTATCTTCTTTATTCGTCGTATCAACTAACCGGCCATCTTTAAGTATAGTAATTCTATCTGCAATATCCATTATTTCTTCTAGTCTATGTGAAATAAAAAGAATTGCTATACCTTTGTCTGCAAGTATCTTCACTGCTTCAAGCAAACTAGATGCTTCAGACTCTGTTAACACAGCTGTTGGCTCATCAAAAACTAGTAATTTTATGTTTTCTTTGTCAATCTCTCGGGCAATCTCCACAAACTGCATATATCCAACTGGTAGCCCAGCAACCTTGGTGTATTCATCAATACCAATATTTAAGATATCTAACGCATTTCTCGCATCGCTATTCATTTGGTCATAATCTAAAGTGTCTAATTGCTTACCCAAAACCTTGCTTAATACATTTGGCCTTGTTATTTCTCTATTTAACTTAACATTTTCTGTAATAGTGAAACCTGGTATTAACATAAATTCTTGGTGAACCATACCTATGCCCAGGTCCATTGCATCAAGTGGTGTGCTTATCTCTCTTTTCTCTCCAGCAAAATGAATCTCTCCCTGGAAACCACCTGTAGCATGGATTACAGACATGCCAAAGAGGATATTCATCAATGTAGACTTCCCAGCCCCATTCTCTCCAAGAAGAGCATGGATTTCGCCTTCTCCAACTTCTAAATCTATATCTTTTAATACTACTACACCAGAATAATCTTTAGTGATTTTCTGCATAGATAGTAATTTCTTCTTATCTATTATAATAGCCCCCTTTCCGATGTTTATAAAAAATAGGCTGCAATAAATGCAGCCTATTTTGTTCTAACCTATCTAGAACCAACTTGTCCAGTACCAAATGTAATATAATCAGAATGGTACATTAGATAATTCTCAATAGAACCGCCATCAGCTAGTGGCCAGTGATTTAGAGTAATTTCTACACCAGCAATATCAGTAAGAATTTGCTTAATTAGATCTTCATCACAACGCTCTGTTGTTTCGCCTTCAATAAATTTTCTAGCGTATTCAACACCAGCTTCAATATAAGCCATATTTACAGGTACTGGCCATGTAGCTACTCTACCAGCTGCACCTTTATCTACTATAGCTGCATCAATTTGCTCTAGAATCCAAGCAACATCACCTTTATTCTCTTCAGGAACAGAAATTCCTAAAGCACCTGGTAATGCATGATACGGAGATGGACAACACTGAACTGGGAATATAGAACCATATTCAACTGTTTGTCTAATTAGAGGTTCCATCATAGAACAGTTTGTAGCAAAAATTGCTGTATTTGGACCATACTCTTCAACTTTTCTAGGAACATCTTCCATAATAAACTGCTGAGCACCGGTAACGCCAGCATCACCAGTTGGATCTGGAGCATCTGCTTCAACAAACTGAATACCTAATTCTGCCGCTGTTTCTTTTAATACGCCTAATCTACTAGAAATACTTTCTGAAGATAAGTGTCTAGCAAAAGAATAATGTACAAATGTTTCTGCACCCATTGAGTGTGCTTGTTCCATTATAGAAACACCACGTTGGAATGCATCTGTTGTTAATAAAATGTCAGCTCTTTGAGAGATTTCTTCTGGATGCTCAGCTGGAGCTCCCAAAATGATTAACATATCAGGTCTCATCTCTCTTACATTATCTAAAGCCGCCATAGCACCGATAACAGCCTGTACCATTACAATAGCTTGTACATCTTCATCTGCAGCCATTGACATCATGTTTGTAATTGTTGTTTCTTGCTCTGTAGCAAATTGATCAGGATATGTTGTATGAACTATCATGTCACCATATTTCTCCTGCATTCTACGAGCCATCATAAATTCTTCTTCACCCTGTGATACTGTACCTGTCATAATACCGATTTTGTATGCTGGGCCTTCGTCTCCATCACCGTTTGTCGCTGGATCTGCATCGTTGTTACATGCAGTCATACTAAAAATAAATAGTACTAAAATAATAATTGCAAATGGCTTTTGAAATTTGTTATACATGTATCTTCTCCACTCCTTGTATTTTTATTCTCTTAAGCAAAACTCGACTATAAAAACATGAAGCCTCCCTTCTAATATAACAAAGTTGTTAACTTGTATGCTCTCTACTATTATTCTACATTATACTAAGAATTCCTTTTATTTTTTAACTGATTAACTAAGAAAAATGCTTAAATTTCTAAATTTTTTACAATTTTCAGACAATATTAAGAAACATTCTCAATATTGCTTGTTAATATACAGTTTTTAATACCAAACCTATATACAGCAATTAACTTTATTTATCTTTCTAATCATGATTATTTCAATCGTTTGACTCAAATACTGGTATTCACACGATAGTTTTATTATGAATCATTGAAATTAGGTATAGTTTTACTTCGAGAGAAATTACTAATATATGATACATCGCTTACTTTTTTTAAGTAATGTGATAAAATATTATTTAGCAAATATAAGGAGTTGTAGCTCATGAACACTTATCCAGTTATAGATCCTACAGGCGAATATATTTCTCTGTTTTATCTAGTAGTTTTAATGTTTTTTTCTAGACAACTACACTATGCTCCAACATTTCGTAACAGATTATTTAAATATTTAATATACATCGTACTTGCAACTATTCTAGTATCTATAGCTTCTTCACATATCTTAAATCATTCGACTCTGTATAGTGACACTTTGATTTCACTTATTACGCACTTAAGCCTGCTTACTATCCCCTTGATTCCTACTTTCTTCTCTATTTATGCTTTTTATTATATATATGATTTCTATGATAAACCTGAAAAAAACATACTTCTATTTATAAGCCCAACAATACTACTATGGATTCTCATTTTTATAAATCTAGTATTAGAATCAACTACTGGGCAAAGCTTCGTAGTAATCTATCTAGATATTTTATATTTTTTGCTTGGTATGTACTATCTTCTTTCTTTGATAAATATCATAAGAAAGAAAAAGGATAATCTTAAACTTGAGCACTTTATCATTATATTTTCATATTCAACTTTATTATTGTTTGCTTTTTTGATATATAAAATTATCCCTAGAATCTTACTAAGTGGAACCATAGCAACTATATCTATTACTATTTTGTTTTTATACTTACAAACCAGAGAAAACCTTCTAGACACCATAACTAATTTACCTAATAGATTTTCAATGATAAGCACTTTAAAATACTACACCAAAAAAAACGAGCCTATAGGCATTATTCTTATCAGCCTAAGTAATGTAAGCGAAATAAATGATAAATGTGGTTATGAGTTTGGAGATATTTTTCTTAAAGAGTTTAGTGATTTCTTAGCCAGCAGTTTTGGCAAAAAGAACTCTTTTAGATATACAAATACAGAATTTGTTATCATATTGCAAGATAAGGAACATACAAATTACAATGAAGCTATAGGTGTTATAAAATCAAAAATTGAGAATGGATGGATAATATGTGGTGAAACTAGTAATGTTGAATGCTCCTTTGCAACAATGGAATTCCCCAACAGCTTAAAATCATTTGAAGATATTATTACAGTATTAGACCACTATACTTCAAAATCAAAAAATGTACTGAATCGAGAAGTGCTTTATGTTTCAGACGATATTTTGCTTTCCATAAAAAGAAGGAATATGGTAATTCAAGAGCTTAGAAATCAAGTGTTAAGTCAAACCATTATAGTTGAATATCAACCCATATATTCATTAAAGAAAAAAAGATACCTAAACATTGAAGCCTTAATGAGACTCAACATCAAAAACTTTGGAAGTATATCACCCAATGAGTTTATACCCTTAGCTGAAGATACTTACTTAATAATTGAACTAGGTAATATTTTAGTTTCTGAAGTTTGTAACCTTATGAAAATGCTAGAAGAGAACAATATTCAATATGAAAAATTATCAGTTAATATATCCTCTATACAACTTTTTGATAAAGCGTTTGCTAAAAACCTAACACGGATACTAAAAGATAATGATATTTCTGCTAACAAACTAAATCTCGAACTTACTGAGTCCATCATGATATCTGATTATGATGATTTATATAATACTATAAAAGAACTAAGATCTCGTGGATTTGGCATCTCTTTAGATGATTATGGCACAGGCTACTCTAATTATGTAAAACTTGCAAAACTTCCATTTGATGAAATAAAAATTGATAAAAGCATTTTGCATTATATAATGAGTGTTGAAACGGAATATATTACTTTATCAAATATTATTAAAGGATTTAAAAATAGAGGTTTGAATATAGTTATGGAAGGTGTAGAAACTGAAGAACACTATAAGATATCTAATGCTTTATCTGTAGATCTTATACAAGGATACTACTTTAGTAGACCCCTAGAAAAAGAAGAACTGATCAGATTCTTAATTACTTCAAATTAACATCTAGACTAACTTTTACGATAAAGCACTTTTAATCAGCAAAATGTAAAAGGATAATGAGGCTTTGTCTAGAAGCAATGTAGGTATGATAATGAAATGCTGTTGAACTTATGAGAGAAGGTGTACATTTTGAAAGGTCCTATAGAAATAAAACATATCGCTCCCTGTGGGATGAACTGCAGCCTATGCATAGCTTTTCACTTTAAAGAGAAAGATTTAAATAAAAAAGGATTTCATAGGATGTATTGCCCTGGATGCATTGATAGAGGAGAAAACTGCCTTCACATGAAAAGCAAGTGTGATTTAGTTGGTAATGGTGAAGTAAGATTTTGTTTAGAATGCGATCAATTTCCATGCAAAAGACTTAAATCTTTAGACAAACGATATCGCACCAAATACCAGCTGAGTATGATAGATAATTTAAAAGTTATTGATGAATATGGCATGGAAGCTTTTTTAGAAAGTGAGGGTTTAAAATGGCGGTGTGAAAAATGCGGAGATTTGATATGTTGTCATAATGGCCTTTGTCTAAACTGTGATATTAACATACTTCTTAATAATAGGAAATATAGATGGAATGAGCAGTAACTACTTATTGATAGTTACACTTCTTTGGTTGTTTGCATAACTAAAACCTTGTCATATATCAAGCAAGGCTCTTCGCTTTTGGTATGAAGATTTCACTAAATGCACTACAAGTTGCAGTCAAATTGCAGTCAAAATTAATAAAACAAAAAACAACACTGTAAATACAATCTTAAAATAGTTGTAGTTACAGTGTTTTTTAATGGCGCACCCAGCAGGATTCGAACCTGCGACCCCCGGATTCGAAGTCCGTTACTCTATCCAACTGAGCTATGGGTGCCTATAAGCAAAGTAAATTATACATTAACAGAATAAGTTAGTCAACGAGTGATTATCATTCAATTATTTCAAAGACTTTAATGCTGATGTCTACATTCAAATTTGGCAGAAAAAACTGATTAGTCTCAAGTATAGAAACTTCGATAGGCGCATGCTTATCTTCTGCTAATAATACATTATTTTCTGCTAGCTCTTTATATGCTCTTGCTTTTCTATATCAGAAGCTACCCTTAATAGTTCATTTTCTAATGATTTAATTCGAAACTTTTCTTGATTAATCGAACTGTTAATTTCTCTTACATCTAAAGTGACTTGAAAGCATCACCCTAGCACTCTCTTTCCATTCTTAAAATGAACATCATATATTTGACAATCAAAAATCAAAACGTATTTTTGATTTATTTAATATTCTTACTTACTTGAATTTCCTTATATAACTGATTAAAGCATTAATATCTTCTTCATTATTATATAACCCAAGGGATATCCTTATCATATCTCGCCGCAGTGTATTTATGACGTTATTTTTCATGAGGTAGTTATGCATTTCTCTTGGTTTGCTTGGTTTAAAGCAAAGAATTGCAGATCTAAATGGTCCTGTTTTTGGGCTAATAATCTCTACATCTGTGTCTTCCAGTTTATCTACCAAGCAATCATATAAATATAAAATTCTCTCTTCAACATTTTCCATACCAATATCAAGTAAAAACTTTACCGCTTCATTAAAGGCGGTAATAGCTAAGTAATTGTAATTTCCTATCTCGTACTTTCTTGCGCTATCTGCTTGATCTAGCTTATATTCGATATTCTTATATTCTATCTGCGCAGCCATACCCATTCCTGCACGTGCTACATAAATGGGTTCAACCTTATCAAGTATCCTATCACTCACATAAAGCACACCCACCCCATGTGGTGTAAAAAGAGACTTATGACCGCTGCTACATAAAATATCCATTCCTAACTCTTTTACATCAACTTGCATTGTCCCTACTGACTGCACTGCGTCAACCACTGTATATATTCCTTTTTCTCTGCAGTAATCTACAATTGCTTTTACATCATTTCTATTTCCTGGGGCATATGTGACTGATGAGAATGATATGACTTTTACACTTTTATCATATATCTTCTCAATGTTTTCTATTGTAACTGATCCGCTACTAGTTGGAATCCATTTAACTTTGATTCCTTTTTTCTCTAGATTAAGCCAACAGTATACATTATTAGGGTGCTCATTTTCATTAAGTAATATTTTGTCTCCACTTTTTAGAGGTAAACAATTTGCAGCAATATTAAGTCCTTCAGAAGTATTCTTTGTAAAAGCTATTTCATTTGGGTTTGCGTTTATAAGCTTAGCAAAATTACTTCTTGCTTCTTCTAAAGTCTTAAACCATTCGGCTTTATCTCCCCCAAACTCTTCTTGCTTATTTACATAGTCAATTATTGTTTTCTTGACAAACTTTGGTAAGCCGCATTTATTAGCCAAATCAAAAAAGACATACTCTTTAGTGATTGGGAACTGTTCTCTTATATCTTTCCAGTTCAAGCTACATCTCTCCTTTTTGTATTCTCAGTGATTCTTGATATTATCCTAAAAAAGACTAGTTAGTCTTTGCTAATTAGTCTTCCTTATACTTTTTATGTTATTTAATAATTCATTTGGGTTTTCAATCATAGGAAAATGACAAGCATTATGGACAGTCTTCACATCAACTAGCTTTAGTACTTCTTCATCAAGACCTAGTTCTTCTATAACTTTCTGCATATCATATCCTCTATCTCCATAAACTAAGGTTAATTTCACGTTAAGAGATTTGACTCTATCTGATAAATCTAACTCTTTAAGCTTAGGGCCTAATCTGTCAGAATAAAAAGTAGATTCTGTTCTAAGCATTTCTACTAATGACTTTCTAGTGTCACAACAGAAATTATCCATAACCAAATTTTGATAAAACTCAGAAGGCGTCTTGATAAAAGACTCTATTAATATAATCTCTTTAAGATTTTGTCCAACTCTTCCTGCCAAATCAAGTGCTACTAATCCACCCATACTATGTCCAACTACAAAATCAAAGTCAGTAATGTCGACTTCATTCATAATCCATCTTGAAAAATTTGATACATCATGGAAATCACTAAGCTTTTCTTTTGGCCACTCTAAAAAGATAGCCTCGCTAAAAATGTTGGTTTTATCAATTGTAATAATACTATCCCAAATTTCTCCTCTGCATCCATAGCCAGACAAAACTAAGACTTTACTCATCTAAATTTTCTCCTCATAAAATCTCTTAAAAAATCCTCATCATCTTCTTCAAGATCTTTAACACCTGCTAAATTCTCTAAATGATGGGTAAGCTCATGCTTTACTATTTCTACTAGTTTATCAAAAAACACTTCTTTACTCTTATTTCCATAAGCTTTTATAAATGATCCATAATATATTGAAATATATCTTCCTAGAGGACCTCCTGAGTGGTATTGACCTAAAATCACCAAATCATTATCTTCACTTACTTCGTTATATTTTGTTTCTGGAAGCAGTATCACTCCACCATTGAGTTTCCCATAGATTTCCTTAGGTAACCCATCCACAACTTCATGTAGCATCTCTTCCACTTCATCAATAGTATACATACCCTATACCTTTCTACATTGGTATAAAAATCTTTATGCCAACAACTTTTAATTCACTACTAATATCATCAATAGACTCATAATACCTATCATCTTCATAAACTGGCTGTACTAAGTAATTTGTATCAACTACTGCTCCATTCCTTCTTTCTCGGTACTTAAATATATCAAAAGCTATATCCCCTCTGTGCATATCATAGTATCTGTCAAACTGTAGCCTAAAGCTTCTAATAATATCACGAGCGGAAGTGCCAATTTCAATATCAAAGTTATATGTATAATCATTGCCTGTTAACAATATGGTTTCTGGCAATAAATCACCAGCCATTTCTTCCTCTTCATGATAATAATGAAAAACCACACTTTCATATTGTAGCTTTGTATGATAATTATTATGAGAAGTTCCTTCTTCGGTTATCAATGTGTATTCTTCCCCAAGCTTTTTAATTATCTCTTGTTTTGTCATGAAAACTGATAAAACAACTTTGCCTTCTTCCTCTTCATCTGTTGTGTAAGGAGTTCTGTTTATGCAGCCCATTACTGAAAGACTTAATACCAGTAATAAAGCGTATGATAATACTTTCTTCATAAGAACATCCCCTTTCTATATACTTATAATATACTGAATTTACGTTTGATACAACATAAAGAAAATAATGTTAACAAAATCACTATAAATAAAACGTAAACTATTAACTAGATTTTTATATGTGTATAATTATAGAAGTATTTTTTTGGTACTAATCTTTTTTTATATTTTTTTATTTTCTATGGAACTTTTTCACATTTGTTACTGTCATACATTATGGACTTATTTGTTTCATTTAAGAAAAGAGGATATACTAGTGAAAAAAATTGTACTGTGTGCCTTAATAATCATCCTTACTCTTTTTATAGCAGACTATGTTTCTGTGTTTCAAAATTACAACAAACCTATAATAGCAAGGATTACTAATGGCGCAGATGACGGCGGGTCAGGTTTATATAAAGGAATTGGATATTCCATATATATAGAGGGGAACTTTATGCCTGAGGATACAACCCCTGGCGTTACAGAAGCAACTTTGACTATTTTTGGATACGACATCGTATCGCTTAAACATGATTAATTCCTCCATTCCATAAAAAGAAACAATCCTAGATGACCACCCTAGGATTGTTTCTTTTTATTGTATCTTTTTCTTAGGAATAATTCTATAACCATACCCAAGTGCCCAAGCTTCCTTATCTTCATCTTGGTAAAACACTACTTCTCTTGTTCTACCATTAATATCTATGGTGCCTAGATTTTTCTCTACCATAGTGATTTCATAATCGTTGTCACTCATATTTATTATTATTTTATCTTCTTTGACAAAAACATTTATCTTAGCGCCTTCTCCAGAAATATACTCTCCCAATAAAGGCTCAATCTCATCCATGCTCCACTCATAAGTATCATATTCTCTTCTTTTTGCTTCTATAGGAATACTAAGTGCAGTATTAATTGCAGCTAACCATATATCTGAAACAGGAACTCCAGATAAATTACATAACACAACAGCAGAAATATTTTTTTCTGGAACAAACCCAAAATGAGAAGAAACCCCTTTTAAGCTACCCCCGTGTTCTACTAAGGTTAAACCATTGTAGTCTTTTTGCGTCATTAACCCATAACCATATATATTATGTGATGTAAATTGAATACCTTCATTCATCATAGTCTCAATACCATTTTCAGTAACTATTATAGTATCATTTAGCTTACCTTTATTTGCATACATTTGAGCATATTTAATTAAATCATTAGTAGTAGATCGTACCCATCCACAAGCTAAGTAGGGAGGAGCTTCTTGCCAATTTTCTGACATTTTTACTTCTCCGTCTTTTTCATAATATAAGTTAGTTACATTACCTAGTTCAAACATCTCTTCTAGACTGAAGGTGCTTCTATTCATTTTTAGAGGCTCAAAAATAAATTTTCTAGCATATTTATCAAAAGACAATCCGCTTACTTTTTCTACAATACCCCCTATAAGACCATAGCAGTCATTAGAATAACTTGCATATTCTCCTGGTTGTCCTAGTAGTTCATATTTTCCCAAGCTCATAAAGTCAGCTAGCTCTTCAATAGTGTTTACCAAATGATCTTCCGTGTATTCTGATCTATCTTCACCTTCATCTGGCGCCGTATTTGCTCTTATTGAATAGCCTAATGCTTCAAGTGGGGGAAAGCCTGCTGTATGATTTAACATATGATGGACCTTAATCTCTGATGGGTCTAAATCTCCAGGAACATCAAAGTTTGGAAAATATTTTGTCACAGAATCATCAAATGACATTTTCCCTGCCTCAACTAATTGCGTAATTGCTAATCCTCCAAAAGATTTACTAATTGATGCAATCCCCAATATAGTATCTGGGTCAATTTCTTTTTCTTCTTCTTTGCTTCTATAGCCAAAGCCCTTTGCATACTTTATTTCTTGACCATAAGCTATTGCAACAGTTATACCAGGTATATTATGCTTTTTAATCATTCCTTCTAGATATTTCTCAAAGTTTTCTATTCTCTTACTATTTAGCTTCATACTTACTCCTCCTTTTTAGAACCTATTTACATATTCTCTTATCACTCTTTTTTTCCTGCATAATAAAAAAATAGCTGCGGTATAATTACCACAGACTATTTTAATTTCTTCTAATGATGTGAGCAATCGCAATCGTCTGAACTCTCGCAATCACAATCTTCATCGCCACAGCACTCGTCGTCTTCAATTCCTAATTGAGAGTAAAACTCATCTGCTGCTTTTTGGAACTCTTCTTCATCTTCAATGTTAGCCAATTCTAGTTCGCCATCTTCCATCTCTTCATAACTGTATAGATATACTTCATCACTATCAACAGGTAATAAAGCGATATAATCTTTGTCCTCTATGTCAAAGGTTAATAAAACATGACAATCTAACTCACTATCATCATCTAACGTGATTGTAATAATCTCTTCTACTTCTTCTACTTCTTCTACTTCATCAATATTAATGTCTTTATTTTCATTCATTAGCAATACCTCCTTGCTGTTGATATTATAGCACATTGCGCTACAAACTCCTACATTTTATTTACTGTATATCAAGGTCTTTTTTTGTGCTATTATATTGATATTAGCAAAATAAAGGAGTCTATTATGATAAAAAACAATCGCACATTAATTGTTTACTTTTCAAGAACTGGTCATACCGAAAAAGCCGCCAACTCTCTTGCAAAAATGATTGATGGAGATCTCATTGAAATAAAAGATACAAAAAATTATTCTGGCGTTGTTGGCTTTCTCAGAGGTGGCTTTTTAGCCTACAGGAAAAAACAAACAATCATTGAAAAAACTGATATAAATCCAAAAGAGTATGATATTGTTATACTTTGCTCACCTCTTTGGGCTGGGTCTATCACTCCTGCTATAAGAACATTTTGCAATCAATTTGACCTACCCAACACTGCGTGGCTTATCACATGTGGTGATCTAAGTGCAACAGTAACTAATTTGCCAATTCCTGATACTAATATAAGAACTCTGATAAAAATTAAAGATAAAGATATTGCAAACAATGAATTTGAGGAATCTTTACGAGAGTTTATTGCAATGCTCTAAATCTTATATAAATACCACAAACAAGTCGATAATTCATATTTTAGCTCCAGAATTTTTTGTCTACCGTTAATTTTAGACTCACAGCGGTAGACATACATTTTATTCCCTGCTAACTTTTCTTCTGTTATTTCTATTATTTTAGAAATTTTTACAACTACATCTTCTTCTTTTTTGTCTGTGATTCTAAATCTAATTGGTTGTGGTATCCCACTTACCGTACAATGAGCAATAACTTCTACTGGTTTAGATATGACTTTCATAATTAACACTCCCTAAGCTATAGTATGCTAGTCATCATTTTATAATCTTCTTCATCCCCAACTCCACCCATAATGGGCTTCATTTTACTATTAACAAAAACCCCTCTTTTAACAACATGATCTCCATATTTTTCTCTAAGAATATCCACTGTTTTATCTAAATCTTGCATTTTTTCTTTCTTTGCTGCCTCAAAAAATGTTCTCTGGTTTAAATGTTTCGGGATTAAAGACGATAACCTAACTCGCAAATGCCGAATTGGTTCCCCACGCCATGATTGATTAAACAGCCTACATGCTTCTTGATAAATATCATTAGTAATGTCTGTTGGATTCTTCAAGGTAGATTGGTGAGAATATCTTATCAAAGAGCTATTCTTTATAGATATTGCAACAACTCCTGCAACATGCTCACTTTTCCTCAGTCTCATTGCTACCCTTTCCACTAGTGAAAGTAATACCATATGTGCATCCTCTCGATCAGTAACATCATAAGAAATAGTTGTTCCATTACCCACACCCTTATATGGTAAGTATTCTCCCCCATGCACTGCTGTATCATCTATTCCATTAGCATATTTCCAAATAACGTCACCATGACTTTTAAAATGAGCCTTTAACAAAGCTCTATTCGTATTGGCTAAGTCTCCTATAGTAACAATTCCCATTTTCAACAACTTCCTTGTTGTTGCATTCCCTACCATATATAAGTCGCTAACTGGAAGAGTCCACATTTTCTTACTCATCTCACTAGGAAATAATGTGTGAACCTTATTTGGTTTCTTAAGATCTGAGCCCATCTTTGCTAGCAGCTTATTGCTTGATACTCCAATATTAACTGTAAAGCCAAGTTCTTTCTCTACTCTATTTCTTAAGTGTTCAGCAGCCTCAACTGGTGAGTTCCATAAATGTTGTTGCTTAGTAAAATCTAAAAAGCATTCATCCACAGAAAACCGCTGTACAGTAGAAGAGTATTCTAGTAATAATTCATATAAGACATTACTTGCTTGCATATATAAAGAATAATTAGGAGGAACAGTAACTAAATTCGGACACTTTCTCCTAGCTTGTACCAAGGGTTCTCCTGTCCTCACACCAAATTTTTTAGCAGGAATTGATTTAGCTAAAACAATTCCATGTCTATTCTTCTCATTTCCTCCAATAGCTGAAGGTATTTCTCTCAAATCAAGCTTTGCTCCATGCTGCAGTCTGTATACAGCCTCCCAACTTAAATAAGCAGAATTAACATCTACATGAAATACAATCACTAATTTCACCTCCTCCTAAACCTATTATACTACAAACATATGTTTGCATGTCTAGTAGTTTTAATAAATTTCCTTAAATTTTGTAACAAAAAAACTCTACTCATATAAAAGAGCAGAGTTTAAATAAGCAACTGCTTATTTAGCATATGGTCAGGTACTACATTTTTCTTGGCTAAAGTTTGTGCCTGTGTTAATACCAATGCTTTTATATATTCTGTTTAGATTTTCACTCTTACACTTAGGGCATACTTGGCCCTCTAGCTCTTCAAACTTACACTTCACATCAAATTCATAATCACAATCAACACATTTCAAACTATATCTTGGCACTATATCCCGCCTCCTTAGCTTTTACTATGATTTTTTTGATAAATTCATCTTTACTCTCTGTATACTCTAATCTAGTCTTAGCTGTTACTACTAGGTTCTTTTTTAAAGCTTCATATTGCTGCATTTCCCTAGGATTATCTAACAGAAAATCTCTAAAAAGGATTTGATTTTCCCAGTTTGCTGAACCTATTAGTTGAAAATGTATATGATGAGTCCCTTTAGCACCGTTATACTTTGCAAAGAGATGCCGACCTTCTATTCCGTTTTCTCCCTTGTAGACGTATTCAGGAAAGCTTTCTAATATTTTAACACAATTTTTAACTTTTTCTAAGTCATCCATTCCTATGGCCATGTCAATGACTGGCTTTGCCATTATCGTTAATGACGTACTGCCTACGTGTTCTATTCTTAATATATTACTTCCTAGCATTTTCTCTAACCTACATCTCTCTTCTACAAATAGCTCTTTCCATTTGGCATCATAATCTACTAATCTGAATTCACCTTTTACAAGTCCTAACATTTTCAGCCTCCTCTTAGGTTTTGGAAATATATTATATTGCTATTTTCTTTTCATAGCAAGCTTTTATTGACTAACCAAACAACACTTGTTAATATAAGCGTAGTCAAGTACCTACGAAAAGAGTGATACTATGAATGGTGGTTTCTTAGTTGGTCAATCTATAATGTTAGAATTAAGTTTTGGAATATGCACTGAATTATATGAATTGCCGCCTTATCAAAAAGAAGCTTATGAAAAGTGGAGTAATTATCTAAAAGTTATGCTTCCTGATATACCTAACGAATTTATAAAGAAATGGCAAGATTTATGGTCAGAAGACTTTAAACCGCAAGTGATCATAACTCATTTAGCTGATATTGCTGACGCAATATTTGAAACTGATTATGAAATAGCAAAAAAGAAAATGCAATCCATTAACTTTGCTTCGGCTTATAAAAGAATTTTAGAGCATGCTAATGATTATGACTTGCTTTCTGATAATTTCTTATCAGAACATGAGAATTTTGCTAAGTTGGCAACTAAAATTAGACAATTTGACCATAAAGAAGTTGGATTTGCCTTAGATGATAATTCAACCTTTGTTAAGAATAATTATTTACAATACTTAAACCTTATTCTAGTTTTAAAAGACGAGCCCTTACATGAAAAATTCTGGGAACTTATTGATGAATTTTACTACTCTATATTAAAACCATGGAGAGCTGATAGGCAATCAGCCATCAAAGCTTATTATCAAAAGGCTATAAAAGACCTAGGTGGAGAAAAATCAGAAAGACCCCCAGACTTAAATAACTTACCTTTTACATTGTCTAGAGAGATTGCTGAGCAAGTTTCTAGACAGAACAAAGGCATTTTTTACTGGGTAGACCCCTTTAACTATCATGGTGTAACAAGCTTAAGACACAATTACCTTATGGTTGGTTGTAATAATCATTTCTTTTATTTCCATGAAGTTGACCAAGGCGTTATTGAACTTACCAACGGTCTTAAAGCATTATCTGACCCTACAAGAATCAAAATTTTGCGCCTTATTAGACATTTTAGTATGGACAATACACAAATGGCAGATTTTCTAAATATTACACGACCAACTGTTAGTAACCACACTAAAATTTTACGAGAAGCTAACTTGATAGAGTCAAAGCTTGAAGGACGAAGTACTCGACATTATATCAATGTTGAAAATATCAATAAATTGGTAGCAAATTTATCAGTATTTTTAGATATCTTATAAATATATATGATATAATTAAAACATAAATAGATTAAAGTGATGAGGTGATTGTGTTGAAACTTTTAGGATTAATACTCATTATTTATGCACTAGTCGTAGCATACTCTGCTTTTGCAAAACCTGGAATTGTCTGGAACAATTTTAAGGTGGAAGCATTTAAGAAGGTCTTAGGCGAAAAAGGAACTGTTATATTATTTTATGTTATGAGTTTACTAGCTTTATTTATTGGATTTAATCTACTATTCTAACAATAAAAAATCGCACCAATTTTCTTGGTGCGATTTTTATTACTTTAATATTTCTATTAATCTTTCTAAAGCTTCCTGGCTTGGCCATTTTTTATCAAATACAATCTGTCCATCAATTAAGATTGCAGGAGGATTAAATACATTTAACTCCAGCGCCACTCCCAAATCATCAACTATTTCAAATTCATATTTAAGCCCTGAGTTTGCAAAAGCAGACTGTACTCTTTCTACCTCTGTAGAATTATTGCCGCTTACTCATGTACAGCTTGGCAATACAAGCTTTACATCCATCTAAGCCATCTTCCCTTCATAAGATTTCTATTGAAACACCCTGTATTCTGCGCTAATTTTATATCCATGCTTTTCATAAAACTTCTTAGCACGTTTATTTTTCTCTACAACATTAAGTTTAACACATTTATAGTTTCTTTTGTTAAGAATAAGATCACTTAAATATTTTAATGCTTTACTTCCATAACCATTTGACTGCACTCCCTGATTAATTACTAAAGTATCGATTCTATTTTCGTCTACTAATGCCAATCCGATTAATTGATCTTTATAAAATGTAATAAAACTATCGTTACTAGCAAACTTTTTGAATTCTGCTACTGTTTTATCAAAATTCCTTCTTCTATAATTAATACTTTTACCCATCTCCATTCGCAGGGGATTAAAACATGTATCAATTAAATCAATATACTGATCAACTTTACTTTCATCATAACCTTGCACATTTATAGATTCATCTGTATACCTGCTAGTTTCATTTAACTGATACTCACTTCCCATATCAATTTCACGATAACCATGTTTTAAAAATCCCTCAACCAGTTCATAGTTGTTATTAGTTATAATCTCATATTTTTCAGGATCTAAGTTTTCAATTTGATTATCTATATTGTCGCAAAACTTTCCCATATCAAGTCCCTTGATATTATTGTAATAATATACCATAATTAATACGTTATCATAGTAATACATTACTTCTGATCCATACCCCTCAATTACTTCTGCTTTTATTACATGGTTATTATCTAGTGCTGAATAAAATTCTCCCGACAAAGAACTATGAATTTTATTCAAGTTACTAACTATTAAGTCTATCTCCACCATATCCCTCTTCTTCCCTCATTTTTTTTATAATTATATCGCTATTTACTAATGTGTCAAACCCTTAATATGCTGTTTTTCAATATAAAAAAGGATTTTCGCAAGTTTTATAGAATTATTAATTAGAGTAGCTAAAGAAATTTAGCCTCACACTGATTTAAATTTTATGAAGGAGGAATGTTAATGTCTTTTGGTTATCATAATAGAATATTAAGAGTAAACTTAACAACCGGTACTATTAAAGAAGAGAATCCTGGTGAAGACTTTTATCGTAAGCACATGGGTGGTAGAGGTATTATTTCATATTATTTAATGAAAGAAGTACCTAAAGGGGCTGACCCACTAGGTCCTGAGAATCTACTTATCTTTGCTGCAGGTCCCTTAACAGGAACCTCAATGATTGGTAGTGGACGCAATAGTGTTGGAGCTAAATCTCCTCATACAGGCACCTATGGTGATGGAGAAGCTGGAGGATACTTTGGAGCTGAGATGAAAAGAGCTGGTTATGATGCAATAATTTTTGAAGGAAAGTCAGATAAACCAGTATATCTTTCTATCAAAGATGAACAAGTTGAAATCAAAGATGCTACGCACCTTTGGGGTAAACTAACCAATGAAGTAGAAAAGTCAATAAAAGACGAAATGGAAGATGACAAAGTAAGAGTTGCGCAAATAGGTGTTGCAGGCGAAAATCAAGTACTAATAGCTAATGTTGTTAATGATTTAGCGCACTTTTATGGAAGAAGCGGTATTGGTGCAGTAATGGGTTCTAAAAATTTAAGAGCCGTTGGAATTAGAGGAACTCGCCTACCTCAAGTTAAAAATTCAGATAAATTGACCGAGCTCAATAGAGCCATGGGCATTCATATTAAAGAGAACATGAAAGGCATGACTGAGCTTGGAACAACTGGTATAGTTAATAGCTTAAATGCTGTTGGTGGATTACCTACATATAACTTTAAAGCTGGTTCTTTTGAAGGTGCTAATAACATTTCAGGAGAAACCATGAGAGATACATATCTAAAATCTAATGATGGATGTTATATGTGCTCTGTTAAATGTAAGAGAGTCGTAGAAATAGATGATCGATACAAGGTAAGTCCAGAATTTGGAGGGCCTGAATATGAGACCTTGGGATCTCTTGGTTCTTGCTGCGGAGTTGATGATTTACAAGCAGTCTGTAAAGGGAATGAGCTATGCAATGCTCTTGGACTTGACACAATATCTACTGGAGTTACTATCTCATTTGCAATGGAATGCTTTGAAAATGGCTTATTAACAACTGAAGACACAGATGGATTAGAGCTAAATTTTGGTAATGGCGATGCTATGGTCAAACTAATTGAAAAAATTGCCAATAAAGAAGGCTTTGGAGCTCTACTTGCAAAAGGGTCACGCTTTGCTGCAAATGAAATTGGAAAAGGTTCAATAAAGTATGCCATGGAAGTAAAAGGGCAAGAACTTCCAATGCATGAACCAAGACTAAAGCAAGGCTTAGGTATTGGTTACATGGTAAGCCCTACAGGTGCAGATCATTGTCATAATTTACATGACACTGCTTACACAAAAATGGGTGCTGGCCTTGAAAGCATGTTCCCTCTTGGTATGAATAAGCCTTTACCAGCAAGTCAACTAGATGAAGAAAAAGCTCACATGCTAAAAGTAGGATCACTCTGGAGACATTTCTCTAATATCTCTGAGCTGTGTCAATTTTTGCCATGGTCTCCTTCTCAATTAGAAGAGGCAATGAAGGCAGTAACAGGATGGGAAACTTCTCTTCTTGAAATGATGCAAATAACTGAGAGAGTAGTTAATTTAACCAGACTATTTAATTTAAGAGAAAACTTTGAGCAAAAAGATGACTACTTACCAGAGCGTTTTTACGAGCCTATAGAAGGTGACAATCCACTTAAAGGCGCTATAGTAGATAAAGCTCAAGCTGACGTCGCTTTGAAAGCTTATTATAACTTAATGGGTTGGGATGAAAAAGGCGTGCCTACAAAGGCTAAATTAGCTGAGCTCGATTTGCTTTGGGCTATCGAATAAAATTTCCATTAATAGAAATCACTAGGGGTTATCCTAGTGATTTTTTATTTATAATCTTCAACAGCAGATAGCTTTTCATAAACAGTACATTTTGATTTTCATCCCATAAAGAAACCTCCTAAGTAGATTTTGGTTATTTACCTAGTCTACTTAGGAGGTACCCTGTCAGATGCCTTAAGGTACTACTTCTTATTTATAAAGTGCAGTGCAGCATCATTAGTTGACAAGACAGCTTCATGAATCGCTTCTGCTGTTGTAGGATGCGCATGCACTGTGTGACTTATCTGTTTTGCTGTGATATTATTTTGAATAGCTAGAGTCATCTCTGATATTAAGTCTGTAGCATGTGGCCCTATCATAGTAGCACCAATAACAATATCATTTTCTGTATCTTTAATGACCTTAACAAAACCATCTCTAGATCCATATACAAGTGCTTTTCCACTTGCACTAAATGGGAATTTGCCTATTGAAATATTTCTTCCCTGCTCTCGTGCTTGCCTTTCTGTCAATCCTACAACAGATATTTCTGGATTTGTAAATATCGCACTTGGAATTGCAGTATAATCCATAATCATATCATTACCCATAATATTCTCTACTGCAGCAATTCCTTGATGAGAAGCAACATGTGCTAATTGAATAATATTTGTTACATCACCAATTGCATAAATGCCAGGCACATTGGTCTGCATTCTGTCATTCACTTTGATGCCTCTTTTATTATCATTAAGCTCAACACCAACATTTTCAAGACCTAATCCCTCAACAAAAGGTGTTCTCCCTACACTTAGGAGTACTTTGTCACCCTTGATTTCATGCATTTCATCATTGTTCATATATTTTACTAGACAACCATCATCTTCAGAGTCAATAATTTCTTCAACCCTTGCGTTTGTGATAACTTTAATCTTCTTTCTTCGTGCTACTTTCATTAACTCGTCAGTAACATCATCGTCTAGCATGGCAAGAACTCTATCTAAATATTCTACAACTGTTACTTCTACTCCAAACGTACTATAAATAAAAGCAAACTCCATCCCAATAACACCACCACCAACAATTACAATTGATTTTGGCAACTCATCCATTTCTAGTGCTTGCCTACTATATATAATATTGCCATGGTCTTCTATAGGAATATTCAATGTAGAGGACTTAGCACCAGTAGCGATGATAATATTGTCTGCTTCTATTGTGAATTTCTCATCATCATTAGTAATTTCTACGCTATTTTTATCTATTATATATGCTTTGCCTCGAATAATTTCTACACCATTACCCGCAACTAACTGTTCTGTTCCCATAGATAACTGTCTTACAATTCTCTTTTTCCTTGCTATTACCTTTTTCATATCAAGAGAATACCCATCTACATTAACACCAAAACCCCTTGCATCTTTTACATGGTCAAGTATCTCAGCAGAGCGAACAAGAGATTTTGTTGGAATACATCCTGCATTTAAGCATATTCCTCCAATATCCCCCTTCTCAATCATTACTACTTTAGCACCTAGCATTGCTGCCCTAATCGCACCAACATAGCCACCTGGACCACTTCCAATAACAGCTATATCAAACTTTGGATATTTTTTCTCAGACATAATTCTCCCCCTAAAGCCAATTATTAAATTTCTATGAATTTTATTACTTTCATAATGTTTTTACTTTTATCTTTTACATGATATCAGTAAAGACAATATATTTCCATATAATTTTTAGATAATCCTCAAAATTTTTATAGCAATCTAGGAACATCTTATTATTAAATAAAGTATTATAATAACAACATAATCTCAAGGAGGACAAAAAAATGAGAAAACTACAATTGATAATACACGTAACAGGAATTTTAAAGCATAAGGATGGTATTTTAATCTATTAAAGTTTACGTATCATCCTACAAAATAAAAAGAGGATGTATATGAATATAAAAAATATAGGAATTTATGCACATGTTGATGCAGGAAAAACGACAATTACTGAGCAATTACTACACAAAATGGGAATCATTGAGGATGTAGGAAGAGTTGATGATGGAACAACTCATACAGACAGCCTAGCTTTAGAGAAAAAAAGAGGCATATCAATCCAAGCGACTCCTGTTTCCTTTTATCTAAATAATACTAAGATTAATTTAATAGATACCCCTGGCCATGCTGATTTCATTGCTGAGGTTGAAAGATCTATGAATGTTTTGGATGGTGCGATCTTAGTTATATCTGCTAGAGAAGGAGTACAATCACAAACCAGTGTAATATTTGATTCTTTACAAAAGCTCGAAATACCAACTGTGATCTTTGTTAATAAAATAGATCGCATTGGAGTAGAGATTAATGATGTTTGTGATAACATAAAATCCTATCTCTCGAAATTTAGCTTCCCAATACAAAATGTTGAAAAGAACAATAGAAATGTTAGTCAGCTTTTTGAGTGCTCTCATGAAAAGCTTCTAGAATTTTTATCTGACTTATCAGACGCAGTTTTTGAAAGCTTTGTTGAGGGAAATCTTTGTAGGGATTTACTAGTACATGAATTTATTGAATTAACAAAAAAGGCTATGGTTTATCCGATAATTTTTGGTAGTGCATTGAAGGGACTAGCCATTGACCAATTAGTTGAAGCTATAAACTTGTTCATTCCAGATAAGCAGCAATTAATAGATGGGAAAGTTTCAGGCTCTATTTTTAAAGTTAAAAGAAATGGTCAAGAAAGAAAGACTTATGTTCGTCTTTTTGGAGGATGTCTAAAAACAAGAGATTACTTGTTTGGAGAAAGAATCACAAAAATCGAGAAACTTGAAAGTGGGAAAGAAATCCAATCACAAGACCTACTTGCCAATGATATTGGAATTGTTTATGGCCCTAACTTGAAGGTGAATACAAGCTTTGGAGACTTACCCAGACAAAAAGTAAGCATCATTCTTCCGACTATTAAAATAGAGGTTAAACCTATAGGTGAAACAACTCGCTATCAATTATTAGTTGCACTTGACACAATTGCTGATGAAGACCCCTTTTTAGAATATGAACTGTCTGAGATAACCCATAGCATATTCATAAATGTGTTTGGCGAAATACAATTAGAGATTTTGCAGTCTAGGCTCAATACAGAGTTTAATGTTTTTGTAGCATTTCATGATGCTCAAACAATTTTAAAAGAAACTCCAGTTAAGTCAGCCTCTTCACAAATAGCTCTTTATGACAAAAATTACCCCTTTTATGCTGAAATCGAAATTAGAGTAGAACCTTTATCTCAAAGACAAGGTGTTGAGATAGTTTCAGAGACATCAACAGGGGGTTTGCCACAAACGTTTCAAAATGGAATACTTGATGGGGTCAATTCTTATATAAATCAAGGGCTAAAGGGGTGGCCACTTACTAACTTAAAAATAACTATTGCAAATGGCAATTATTGCAGTGTTAACAGCACTCCGTCTGATTTTAGGAACTTAGCACCTATTGTATTTATGCAAGCATTGGAAAAAGCAGATACATCATTGCTTTGGCCAATGTTAAAATTTAGGTTAAAAATTCCTTCATTTGCCTTAGGCAAAACCCTATCGGATCTAAGTCAAATGAATGCAAAATTTAACTTGCCAGAACAAAAAAGCGAAAGTTATCTAATATGCGGAATTATCCCAGCAGAAACTTGTCAAAACTATGAACTTAAACTTAAAGCTTTTACTGAGGGTAAAGGTATTTTTAGCACCCAATATTCTCATTATGAGAATGCACCTAAAGATATCAAATCAGAAAGAGTAAAACTTAAAGTGGATCCGCTTGATGAGGTACTATATTTAATGCATAAAAAAGGCGTATTAAAATAAAGCGTATCTATTAAAGAAGGTTTTTCCTTATTATATTACACATAAATCCTCAGCAAGTATGCAGATTTGCTGAGGATTTCTATTATCATTTTAGCTCTTAAATCTCACATATGACCCAGTTGAAGTTGCCTCAATCTGTATTTGTGCAGGTATTCTTTCTTTAAGTTCTGGCACATGTGAAATTATTCCTACTTTCCTTCCTGAATCCCTAAGCTCTAATAAACAGTCAATAGAGCTATCAAGTGACTCAGGATCTAAAGTTCCAAACCCTTCATCAATAAACATTGTTTTGAGCTCTATTCCCCCAGCATATGACTGAACAACTTCAGATAAGCCTAAGGCCATTGCTAAAGCAGCCTTAAAGCTTTCTCCTCCAGATAGCGTTCTTACATGTCTCATTTTTCCTGTATAATTATCAAAAACCTCTAGTTCTAAACCGCTTTGCTGACCTGCTCTATCCCTATAATCACTTCTAAACAGTTTGTATCTATTTGATGTCATAGACAATAACCTCTCATTTGCTGCCTTGAGTATTTCTTCTAAGAAAGCTGCTAAAACATACCTTTCAAATGTAATCCCAATAGGATTAGGCTTAAAACCTCTAGCTACCTTGGCTAACTCTCCTATAACGAGATATTGTTTATCTTTCTTTGAAATTTTCTGATACAATTTTATTCCTTTATCATAAATTTTTTGATTGCTTCTTATACTAGTATCTAAATTATTAACCTTTTTCTCTATCTTATGATACTCTTCTGTCAATTCATCCGTCTTATCAGATAGCAGATTTATGTCTATTATTTTTAGATTAGCAAGGTCCTTTTCATACTGCTCTATCTGAATTTTTATTTTACTTAACTTTTCTTCATATTTTTTGAGACTTCTTTTCTTCTCATCTAACAAATCATGGGCAACCATCATATCTGCTGCATTAGCTGCTGAAGCAAACCCTGAGACCTCAAGTTTTTTATTCAACTCATTCTCCTGAAAAATCAAGTTTTCTTCCTGCTTTCTCACAAAACTTTCATTTTCCTCTATTTTAGTTACAAGCGTGCTTTTCTTTTTATCTAATTCCTCTTTAAGTAGTTTAGCTTTACTTAGCGCTTCTTCCTTCTTTCTTAGCTCATTGCTATAACCATCTATTGCTGAAGCTAAGTTTTCTCTTGACCTATACTTTTGTGGAATATCTTTTTCAAGGCTTTCCTCTTGTCCTTCTAAATTACTAATTAAACTACTTACTAAATTGAGCTCTTCATCTATTTCAGATATTTTCTCCTCTACTTCTTTAAGTTCATCAACATCTTTTTGCTTTTTAGTAACACTGCTTTCTATCTTGGCTAATTTACTTACAATACTAACAAGTTCAGTTTTACATTCTTCAAACTCTTTTTTAAGACTATCTTGCTTATCCTTATAATTCTCTTGAAAATCTTCTATATCTGAAAAGAGTTTTTCAAAGTCATTTTGTCTTATTGCTATTTTATCCTCATAAGAATTTATTTGCACCTCTAATTTTCGCAATTTATTTTTACATGTGTCAAGCTGGATTTCTTTTTCATTCAAATCATCCAGCTTTGTTCCCTTTTTAGATGATAAAGCAATACTAGGATGGTGCGTTGAGCCACAAACAGGACATGCTTCTCCTTGTTTAAGATCTTTAGCTAATAAGTATGCCTGGTTAGAGTAATATTCACTTTTTGTCTTTTTTAGCTCTTCTTCAATTCTTTTTATCTCTTTGACCAAACTACTTTCTTCATTTTTCTTATCTTTATAAGTTTCTTCAAGATCTTTTATTTCTGATAATAACACAATACCGTTGTTTATATTTTCAAGGCTTTTCTCAACTTCTTGTAATCTTTCTTTTTTCTCAGCATGAGCATTTAAATGACTTATTTTGTCTTCTTGCATGTTACTTATTTCTTCTATCAACTTGCCTAGTAGCTCTTTTTTATCAACTAACTCTTGCTTTTTATTTAGAACCTCTGTTTTTTGATCTTTCTTTGTTGTCAGTCGTTTGCTTATGTTTAGTAAATCATTTACCTTTCCCATTAAATTTTTTAGATTATATATTTTTTCACTTAGATCTTTTCTAATAGATTTTTCTTCATCACTATTTTGCTTTGCAAACTCTAAGCTGACCTTTTCTAGTTCTTTTAAGACTTCTTCATATTCTTCTTTATATAGCTGATTTATCTCTTTGTTCTTTGTTATCTCTTTTATCAACTTGTTTTTTTGTTCTATCTGATACCTTAATGAATTAGCTTTTTCATTGAGACAAATCTCTTTTTCTAATCTTTTATATTTTTCTTCATCATTTAGCAATTCACTATACTCATTTTTTAAATCAGCTAAAGAATCAAATTTCCTATTTGTTTCACTTGCCTTTTCTTGTTCTCTTAGACTAGCGTCTCTTTTTATTCTGATTTCTTCTTTTTCTTCTGTGGCTGTATTTAGTACTACTTTATAATCAATAAGCCATTTTTTAAGAGTTTCAAAAATGTATTCTCTATTTAAATCATCTGAACTAATTAAGAGCTCCAACTCATTACTATCAAGAGCACTAACTGATCTCAGACTATTATCTAAAATAATATGTTCATTTTTTATTTCTCTCTCTAGCTCTTTTGCTCTTATATCCAACTTGTTTTGAAGCATATTATAATCACTAGTATCAAAAAGCTTTTGTAAGACCTTTTCTCTATCTTGAGAGTCAGATGTTAATAACTTTCTAAACTCTCCTTGTGGTAACATCATTATCTGCTTAAACTGATCTACATTAAGACCAATTATGCCTTCGATTTCATCCTCTACATTTTTGACACCCGTAACAAACCTCTTAGGGTCGCTATGTATCTTAAGTTCTACATCGTGCGTTTGTTCTGTAAAGCCATCTCCACTTAGTTTAGGTCGAGGCTGTGAAGGAACTCTTTTTATTGAATAGTTAAGGTTTCTAATACTAAAATCTAGCTCAACTTCAGTCAGAAGATCATCTGAGGCAAATTGACTTCTTAAGCTATCTGCTCTTCGCATACTTCCACTTGCCTTACCATAAATTGCAAAGCAAATTGCATCAAATATTGTTGTTTTTCCAGATCCTGTAGAGCCAGTTACTAAGAATAAATCATTTTCTAATACCGTATCAAAATCTATAATTTCTTCTCTGGCATATGGTCCAAAAGCTACCATCCTTAATTTTTTAGGTTGCATTAACTTTGCCTCTTCTCTATTTCTATATCCTTCCAGAGATCAGTTAAGTAATCTTGTGATCCTTCTGGTAAATCATTTCCCATAATATTTTGATAAAAATCTTCAAATAACTCAATAGGGTGCATGCTCTTAAAGTCTTTGTTTGCTGAAGTCTGCCTTGCCTCTATTTCAAAAAGGCTTTCTCTTTCTAAAGATAAAATATTTGGATACACTGCTCGCAATTTGCCAATTGCATCTATTATTTCACCTTGATCAGTTAATATCGCTTCTATATAGTCATCTGACTCTTCACCATGTTTAATAAGGTTTTCTAGGCTTCCTTTTACCCTTCTCATATCTCTAAGTGTCTTTAGCTGGACTAGCTTAATGTCAGTATTTCCAAACTGGTCTAACTCAACTATTGATACACTTTTCTTTTGTAGGTGCTCAGAAAAGGAATATTTAAGCAACGAACCTGCATAACGAATGTTTTCGTGTTTAATTTTTTGTGCCCCATGCAAATGTCCCAAAGCTGTGTAGTTAAACTTAGAAAACATGTCTACATTTACAATATCTGTACCACCAAGGCTTAGAGGTCTTTCTGAATCACTCATTTCTAGTTCTTCAACACCTCTTACATAACCATGGTATATGGCTACTTTTCTCTTAGCAATGTCTATTTCTTTGGAAACTTCATCAAGTAACTTTGCTAATGCATCTTGATGTGTTTTTATTTGGTTATCTTCATAATGGCTCCTTACAGTTGAAGGGTCTGCATATGGAAATACAAAAAAATACACCTCGCCATGTTCATCATTTAATACTATTGGATTATATATATCTTTTATTTTACTGACAATATATAATCCTTGATCTTTTAGGATTTTACTAGCAAATCCTAGCCTTTCTGGATTATCATGATTTCCTGCTAAGAGTATTATCTTCACTTTAAGATCTATGAGAATCTCCGCTAAAACACTATCCAAAAGCTTTATAGCCTCTGTAGGTGGGACAGACCTATCATATATATCACCACTAATGACAATAACATCTGGATTTTCACTTTTAACAACTTCTACAAACTCTTTAAGTATGTATCTTTGATCCTCTGTCATATGAAGCCCATGTACTAATTTCCCTATATGCCAGTCACTTGTGTGTATAATTTTCATAATTACTCTCTCCATTTTCGTATTGTATATAATTATACTACAACTTATTAAATACTAAAAAAGCTAAGAGCTTTATTTAGCCCTTAGCTTTTCCCATTAATTAATTATTTACCGTAATTATCTTTTACATTCCACTCTTTCCATACATTACCTACTAATTCTGGGCCAGGCTTTAATGTTTTCTTTCCTGGTTGCCATCCTGATGGAGTAGCTTCTGAACCAGCAGCTTCTCTAACTAATTGGAAAGCTTTAACTTGTCTAACTGTCTCATCTACATTTCTTCCTACTGGAGGAGTAAGCACCTCATATCCTTGGACAACTCCATCTGGGTCAATTAGAAAGCGACCTCTATTTTCAGTGCCAGCTTCTTCATCATATACACCATATAAAGAACCAATTTTACCACCTTGGTCAGAAAGCATTGGGAATTGAACTCCGCCATCTACCATCTTAGATAATTCTTTGTCATTCCAAATTTTGTGTACAAATGGACTATCTACACTTACAGATAATACTTCTACACCTAACTCTTTAAATTCTTCATATCTATCAGCAACTGCTGATACTTCTGTTGCTCAGACAAATGTAAAATCGCCAGGATAGAAACATAATACTACCCACTTGCCTCTATATTCCTCTAAATCTACACTTACAAATTTACCTTGATAATAAGCTGGAGCTGTAAAACTCGGTGCTACTTTTCCTAATTTAACCATTTTATCGTCCTTTCTATGAATAATCTTTTCTTCGGTTTTGTCTACTTGTGGTTGTTCTTTTTCAGGCATTTTTGGTACCCTACAACCTGCTTGAAACTCTTTTGGCATATCATCTCTCCTTTTGAAAGATATTTGTATCACCATAGAGCAGACATATGCTCTATACTCTAATTATATAGAATTTAGTTAATTAAATCAATTATGAAAAACATTATCAATATAGCATTATTTATAACACACAAAAAGACAGCATATGTCCGTTATGTAGTTTTTATTTCAATTAAGTGAATGTTTTCCGATATAGTAATAAACTATTTTATGGAGATGATTAAATGAAGAATTTAAGTATTAAGCTTAAAATTCCCCTTGTTGTAGGATTTCTAATTGTAATAATGTGCATTGCTCTTTTTTTATTCACAAGTAGCGCTGCTTCAGAAAACATGATTGACATTAGTGATCATTTACTTGAACAAAAACTTGAGTCTGATATCAAAATTGCGCAAAAATATGTAGAGCTATATTATGGTGAAATTACTTATGATGGCTCACATCTAGTTGATAGCAATAATCAGCCTCTTGATAATGACATACAAGTGGTTGATGAATTACTTTCTGATATGGGTAATGTTGCAACTATTTTTATTAAGTCCGAAGACGATTTTCAAAGAATTGCTACTAATATTATTGATAATCAAGGGCAAAGAGCTGTTGGTACATTTTTAGGTCAAGATAGTGCAGCTTACGCACCAGTTTCCAGAGGAGAAACTTATATAGGTCAAGCAGATATTCTCGGATTGCCCTATAAAACTGTTTATCACCCTATCGAGCAAAACAATGAAGTCATAGGAATAATTTTCTTAGGCATACCGCAATCAGAGATTCAAGAAATGATGGCTGGCTATATAGGTAGCTTCCAAAGCAGGCTACTCATAATTATAATGATAAGCCTTATAGTTATAGTTATACTCGTTAGTATTTTTAGTTCTATTATAATAAATCCTATTTCACGTTTAACTACAACTGCAGATAAGCTTTCACTAGGTGACACTGATGTTGAACTGGAAGTAAACAGCAAAGATGAGGTAGGGCAACTAGTAAGTTCTTTTATTAATATGGTAGAGAATATTAAAGAGCAAACTAATGCAGCAGAAAGAATTGCATCTGGTGATTTAGAGATAGATTTAATCCCTAAGTCTGAAAAGGATGTTTTAACAAATAGCTTAAACAAAGTAGCCCATTCTCTCAAGCAACTTCTTGATGAAGCGGATAATCTTGTACGCTTAGCTATAGTAGGAAAGCTTGATCAAAGAGGCGATGCTTTACAGTTTGAAGGTGGCTATAAAGATTTGATTAATGGCATTAATGTTCTGACAGATACATTAGTTGGCCACATTAATAATATTCCTGTTCCTGCATTGATAATTGATAAAGATTTCACTATACAGTTTCTTAATGATGCAGCACTAAAAGTTTTAGAAGCTTCGCCCGAAATAATACTTGGTAATAAATGCTATGATTTCTTTAAGACAGAAGATTGTCAAACTGCCAATTGCGCATGCAGCCAAGCTATACTAAAAAGTGATGTAGTTATAGAACAAACTACTGCAAATCCAGGTGATAAATCTTTAGAAATTGAATACACTGGAGTTCCTCTTAAAGATAGAGAAGGTAATGTAATTGGTGCACTTGAAGTCATCATAGATCAAACTGAGATTATCTCTGCCCAAAGAATACAGGAAAAACAAGCAGTATATCAGTCTGAAGAAGTTGAAAAACTTATGGCAAGCTTAGAACAACTTGCCAAAGGCGATTTAAGCATAGATTTAGTTGTTAGCCAAGGCGATGAAGATACAAAAGGCATAAGAGACAATTTCGTTAAGATAAGTGATAGTTTAACTCTTACAACTAACTCAATAAAAGAATATATTAATGAAATTTCATTTACTTTGAATGAAATGGCTAATAATAATTTCGACTTAAGTATTGATAGAGAATACCTAGGAGATTTTAATCAAATAAAGGTATCACTTAATCATATAATTGATCAATTTAATATCGTGCTAAAAGAAATACAAGTTGTTGCTGATCAAGTAGGAGCGGGTGCTCATGAAGTTTCTGATTCAAGCCAAAGTCTCTCACAAGGTTCTACAGAACAAGCAAGTTCGGTGGAAGAAGCTTCAGCATCAATTACTCAAGTTGCAGAACAAACAAAGCAAAATGCAGTCAATGCCAATCGCGCAAGTGAAATTTCTTCTAAAGCAAGAGACATTGCAATTACAGGAAATGAAAAGATGAGTGATATGCTTTTGGCAATGGACAACATAAATGAATCATCAACTAAAATAGGCAATATAATTAAAGTCATAGACGACATAGCTTTCCAAACAAATATCCTGGCATTAAATGCAGCTGTTGAAGCGGCAAGAGCTGGTGAGCATGGTAAAGGATTTGCTGTTGTGGCTGAAGAAGTACGAAGTTTAGCTGCTAGAAGTGCCAATGCTGCCAAAGAGACAACCGAGATGATTGATGAATCAATCAAACGTGCAAGCGGTGGTTCAGAAATTGCAAATGAAACAGCAAAAGCTTTAGATGAGATTGTAAAGAGTGTCAATCAAACTGTAGAAATTGTAGAGGATATATCCAATGCTTCTAATGAGCAAGCATCAGCAATTGCTCAAATAAATGAAGGCATAAATCAAATTGCTACAGTGACCCAATCAAATACTGCTACTGCAGAAGAAAGTGCAGCAGCTAGTGAAGAGATGGCTTCTCAAGCTGAAATGCTCAATAACTTAGTAATGAAGTTCAAAATAAAAAATGCAAATGTCAAAAAGTCTACTAATGTAAAAAAAGAGGTTAATGCTGCTGTTAGCAAAAACTCAGTTAATGAAAATCAAATAAAGATTGATCTAGACGATAATGATTTTGGTAAATATTAATAAATATGCCACAAGGAAATCCTTGTGGCATATTTTCAATCTACTCTTGACTATTATCTAATTCTTTTAGTCTCTTCAGCTCTTCTTCTACTTGATTTATTCTCTCTTGGAGGTAAGCTTTGTCATCAATATCTGATGCTGCATATCCTTGAAAGAAACCTCTTCCAAAGCCTCTGCCAAAGCCCCGACCACGGCCTAAGCCTCTACCAAAGAAAGCTCTACCTCTTGGAACACCATCCCCGCAAGGACCTATACCTCGTCCTGTTAAAGGACCCATTCCGTTTGGACCACTTCTGTCAAATCCTGGCATTTTAGCACCTCCTTTTGTCTTTTCTAAGTTCATTATATAATAGTTATGGACATATGTCAATTACTATAGTCGATTCTTTCCAGTATTCTTTTCCACATTTCTTTTATCTCCACAGAGGATGAACTCTCTGCATCATAATTTACGATAGGTTCTCCTTGCTTTAATGCCTCTATAAAAGCTTCATCGTAATTAATCTGTCCTACTATATCAAGATTGTTATCTTTACAATACTTTACAATCCTGTTCTTTTGTATCTCTGATATATCAGCTTTGTTAATACATATCATTGGTTTTACATTAAACTGCTTAATTAACTCTAAAACTCTCTCCAAATCATGTATACCAGAAACAGTTGGTTCAGTTACCAATAAAGCATAGTCTGCGCCAGATAAAGATGAAATAACTGGACAAGCAATCCCCGGAGGGCCATCTATTAATATAAGTTGACCTTCTGCTGTAATGCTTCTTGCTACTTCTTTTACTTCAGCAACTAGCTTTCCACTATTGCCTTCTGCAACACCTATTTCAGCATGGACCATAGGACCATACTTTGTGCTTGATTTATAGTATTCACCAGTTAAATGATCATGTACTGATATGGCATCTACCGGACACTCATAAAAACATACCTTGCATCCCTCGCATCCCATCTCATTTACTTCATAATACTCATTCTTATTAATTGCTCCATACTGACATACTTCTCTACATCTATCACAATTTATACATGCATCTGTGTCTATCATTGCCTTAATTCCACCATAAAAATCAAACGTTTCTTCTATTTTTGGAGATAATAGCAAATGCAAGTTAGCTGCATCTACGTCACAATCAACTAAAACTGTGTTATTAGCTAATACAGCTAAAGAACCAGTTATACTAGTTTTTCCTGTGCCGCCCTTTCCACTTAACACTACTAGTTCACGCATTTATATCATCCCCTCTATATCTTTAATAATAAGCTTTATGCTATCTAAGAGTTCACTTGATAATCTTCCCTCTGCATATTCTTGTGCAATTTTCATACTGTAAGGAATCTTTAGCAAAATTGGCAACTCTTCTTTTTCGCAATATGTTGTAATTAAATCTTTGTTTTGTTGACTTTTATTTATTATTACAGCAGTTGGGACATCTAGCCTTCTTGCTACTAACACAGCCTTCTCTAAATCATGTAATCCATATGGTGTTGGTTCAGTTACAAGTAAGCAAAAATCTGCATTTGATAATGCAGCCACTGCTGAGCAAGATGTGCCAGGAGGCGAATCTATTACACTGAGTTTGTTCTTATTTGAACGCTCAATTACTTCTTCAATTAGTTCAGGTGCAAGTGCAGATCCAATATTTAATCTTCCTGTTATAACTGGAAAGCCTTTTGCTTTTGCATGCTCTATTGTTCCGATTACTTTTTCACCTTTTGTTATTGCATCTGTTGGACAAAATAGGATGCAACCACCACATGAATGGCACAATTCTGGAAAAAAGATTACATTCTTATTAACAACCGAAAGAGCATTGAACTCACATCTTTCACTACAAATATTACAGCCAATACAATGACTGCTATCAATATTAGGGCTGACTGTCTTGATTTCTTCAATATCTTGTACTTCTAAATCAAAAAATAAATGAGAGTTTGGTTCTTCTACATCACAATCTAATAATTCAACTTCTCTTTCTTCTTTAAGCGAAGCAGCAAGATGAGTTGAAACCAATGTCTTACCTGTGCCACCTTTACCGCTTGCTATAACCAGTCTCATCTATTCTTCCTCCTCATGTTTACATGTACTATCTCCAGTAACTAAGGTGTTTGCTAAATAGTTTTCTATTATTGCACCTATATCCCCACTACAACCTGTTATTACTTTTATCTTGTATTGTTCAAACAAAGCAGTTGCCTTTTTACCTATCCCAGATGTTATTACTAAGTCTGTATCTTCACCTGATAAAAATTCAGGAATAACATTAGGAGCATGCTGCGGACTATCTACTTCGTATTGACTAACAACTTTATTATTCTCCACTACAAAAAAACTATATTTTTCACACCTTCCAAAATGCTCAGAAATACTTTTTCCTACTGTTGGAATAGCAATTTTCACAATAATCACTCCTTCTGTCTTATTTATTCACACCTGATGGGTTTGTTGCTGCTGTTATTTTCTTTAGCTTATTATCCCTAAAGGCTTTTAAATTATTCTCAAGAGTGTCAGTTATCCCTTCATAAATATCTAAATTGCCCATGCTCAATATTTGCCATGCTTTTGGACCAATGTTTTGTGCAATTAGAACATCTGCTTTTTGATTGATAATAAACTGTGCTGACTGAACACCTGCTCCCCCCATTGATTTAAGAGCACTGTTAGGTGTTGTATGCCATAAACCATTTTCATAAATTGTCATGTAACTTGCTCTACCAAAGCGATTACTTAATAGGGATTTACCCTCTTTATCTGTTGCTGATGGTAATATTATTCTCATACTTTATTCCTCCATATCTTTTTCTTAATTATAACTAAGTTAATGACATATGTCCATTAATAGCGAAAAAAAATAAGCCAGTTCATTACTGACTTACTCAATTCTTTTCAATTCTTTTTTACTGCACTTAGGACATGATAAATCTTTTGCTCTGACTCCATCAAAGGGTCTTTCCATCTCATAGTCACAACTTCCACACCTAAATCTCCGTTTTGCTAATTTATAATTGCCACCTTCTATCCTAATTGAACTACCTTCAATCAAGGCTCTAGCAATCTTATTCCTAGCACTTCCTAAAATTCTTTGAAATGTTGTCCTTGATATATGCATCCTATCTGCACAACTTATATTATCTAAACCTTCGATGTCTTTAAGTCGAAGAGATTCTAATTCTTCATAAGTGAGATTAAATTCTTCTAATTGGGAGTTAGGGACCCCGGCAGGTTTAAATAACTCTATGTTAGGTAAATTTTCTATTCTTCTTTTTTTTGTCGGTCTAACCACTTTGCCATCCCCTTGTAAATTACTATATTCGCATACATAATTATAACATAAAACAAAGGTTAATAAAGGGTAATTTAAGCTTTAGTTAAAACTTTCTTAAGCATCTTTGAATTATTGTAACTATCTTCCTTTTCAAGGATTGCTGAAATAACTGCAACACCAGCTAAACCTTGCTTTTTTAAATCTCTTACATGATTAATCTTAATTCCACCTATCCCTATAATTGGGATAGGTACAGAATTGACTATATTTACTATTTCTTCTCTGAGCAACTTATAGTCATCTTTAGATTCAGTTGGGAATATAGCTCCTAGTCCCAAATAGTCTGCTCCTTGCTCATATGCTTTGATAGCTTCTTTCTTGTTGCTAACTGACACCCCAATTACTTTGTTAGGCATAAATTTCCTACACACATTTATTGGCAAATCATCTTGCCCTAAGTGAAGCCCATCTGCATCTACTGCTAAAGCGATGTCCATTCTATCATTGATAATAAATAAAACATTATGTCTATCTGTCATACTCTTTAATTTTTTTGCTCTATCTAAAAACTTCTTAGAACCTAAATTCTTCTCTCTTAATTGGAGCACATCTACTCCACCAGCAAGGGCCTTCTTGATATTTTCATAATAACTTTCTGTTTCTCTAGACTCATTAGTCACTAAATAGAGCACATTAGACCAGTTCAATTCTAGCCACCTCCTTTATTATTAGTTCATCTATTTTTGATATAGCATCTATTAGATTAACATGAAAGCTTCCTGGACCATTAGAACTTACTTGTGCTACTTCTCCAGCTATTGCCATTATTGCAACTCCATAAACAGCAGAATATAGCTTATCATCTAAGAAGCTAAATGCTCCAATTAATCCCGTCGTCATACAACCTGTTCCTGTTATAGTGCTTAAACTTGAGCTCCCATTCTTTATAGCTACGGTTTTACTGCCATCTGAAATAAAATCAATTTTCCCGGTAATAGCAACTATACAATTCAGCTTTTTTGCTGCTTCAATTGCGATTTCTCTAGCTTCACCGTCCACTGAGCTAATTGCATCTACTCCTCTTGTTTCACTAGAACCTACAGTTATAGCTTTTATCTCAGATAGGTTTCCTTTTATAATATTTATGTCCAAATTTTCAATTAATCTTAGTGCTGCTTTAGTTCTGTAGCTAGTAGCACCTGCTCCTACTGGATCTAAAACAATTGGAACTCCTTGGTTATTAGCAATTTTACCAGCTTCTATCATTTGATCTATTCTTTGATTATCAAGAGTGCCTATGTTTAGTACTAGTGCTCCTCTTGTTGCTTGAATAATTTGTAAAAGTTCTGGAAAGTCTTCTTTTGCATGACTCATAATTGGTGAACCCCCGATGGCTATAATACTGTTAGCAACATCAGTTACTGTCACGTAATTAGTTATAGAATGCACAACTGGGTTAATAGATTTCAACTCTTTTAGACTCTTTATAAAATCTCTTTTCATTATTTCTTCCCTCCAAATTTATAAAAGTGATTAAGAACACCTACTCCTTTGCCAATTTTGAACCCACTTTGTAAAGCATGTGTAATATATGTTTTCGCTTTTCCTATAGCCTCATTTAGGGCATATCCGTTTGCTATATTGGCTGCAATCGCACTTGACAACGTACATCCTGTTCCATGGTTGTTATTAGTATCAATAAACTGCTCACTGAAGGTATAGAATTTGTTTTCAGAATAAAGCAAGTCAATTGCAACGCCTCCACTAAGGTGTCCACCTTTAATAAGCACATTTGGAACTCCAAGCTTTGATATTTTTACTGCAGCTTGCTTCATAGATTCCAAATTATCAACTTTGCTGTTTATTAGTTCTTCGGCCTCCATTAAGTTTGGTGTTACTAAATACACTTTAGGCAATAACTCTTCTACTAAAGTACTTATAGCTTCTTTTTCTAATAATAAATGCTTGCTCTTTGAAACCATTACAGGATCAAGTACAATTTTTGCTTCAAACTTGTCCAACTTATCTGCAATTACTTTTATAATTGATTTTTTTGAGAGCATTCCTATCTTAATTGCATCTACCCTTATATCATCGGCAATAGCATCTAGTTGTTTTCCTACCATTTCATCGCTTACAGTTTCAATACCATTTACCCCAATTGTGTTTTGTGCAGTTATTGCTGTAATAACGGTCATAGCAAAAGCGTTATTTGCAGAAATACTTTTTACATCTGCTTGAATACCCGCTCCACCTGACGAATCACTACCTGCTATAGCTAGAACCCTTTTCATCTTTTTCCTCCTAAAAAAAAGACACCCCGAAGGATGTCTAGTAGTTATTTTAGTCCTTCCTTCCGCTGGTATTAACCAGATCAAGTTAAAGGGTCAAAAGATTACGTCTTTTATCTCAGCCTTCAAAAAAAGCCCCCCTGGAAATGTATTTAATTTATATTAACAAGCTATCAAAATATCTTAATCTTTGCAATCTATTTCTGTAAATAATACGTTTAAATTTTGATTTTAGCAATTAAAAATTTGATTTATTACACTAAAATGTAATTCTATCCATTTTCGCTAGTTTCATTGTTAAATAAACACCCTGATGCTATACTATTTCTAGATTGATAGATAGGGAGAATTTGTATGAGGAATAATATAAAGCTAAGAATAGAATCTGAAATTGGTAATTTAGAAGCTGTAATACTACATAAGCCTGGGAAAGAAATGGAAAGGCTCACTCCTGATACTTTAGCTGAGTCTCTATTTGAAGATATCCCTTGGGTTAGACAAATGCAGGCAGAACATGATGGTTTTGCAAAAGTATTAGAAGATAATGGCTCAGAAGTCTTTTATGTGGAAAATCTTTTAAAAGATATCCTTGCAAGTGATGATGTTAGAGAAAACCTTTTAAAAGATGTCTTAGCAAATGCTTTACTCTTTAACAATACATTAGAAAAATTTTTATTTGATTACCTTTATGGACTTGATATTGATAAATTAATTCAATGCTTTATATCTGGGGTGGCAAAAAATGAAGTTCCAGATGGGAAAAGAGTAATGACATTAACTGATTATGTTCAAAGTGATAAAAACTTTTTTCTAAACCCTATTCCAAACTTATATTTTATGAGAGATCCTGCTGCAGTTATAGGAAATGCTACTTCTGTTAGTACTATGTTTTCAAAGGCTAGGAAAAGAGAAAGTATCTTATTACAATATATCTTTGATAATCATTCTTTATTTAAAGCAAATAATACTCCTTTGTTACACCATGTTAATAGCCCTACTAGCATAGAGGGTGGAGATATATTAGTTTTAAGTGAAAAGGCGATTGCTGTAGGATGTTCAGTTAGAACATCAGCACCAGCTATTGAAGATCTGGCTGAAAAAGCTTTTGAGCATTTAGAAAAACTTGAACAAGTTTTAGTAATAGAAATCCCTAAAGTTAGAGCTTTTATGCACTTAGATACAGTACTGACCATGGTTGATTATGACAAGTTTACTATCTATCCAGGTATAGAGCCTCTCGTTAAAATATATAGCATTGAAAGAGGTAATGATGGGCCTGTTTATAAGGTTGTAAATGAAAAGCTATCTAAAGCCTTAAGTATGTCTCTAAATACCCCAATTGAACTCATTAGAAGTGGTGGAGGAAACCCAATAACTGCTGCTAGAGAACAATGGAATGATAGTACTAATACACTAGCTATTGCTCCAGGAAAAGTAGTCACTTATAGTAGAAATGAAGCTTCTAATGATGTACTGAGAAATTACGGCATAGATGTTATAGAAATAGCTGATTCTGAACTTATCAGGGGCCGCGGTGGTCCTAGATGTATGAGTATGCCTCTTAGAAGAAAAACTTTTTAAAATCAGAGCACTGCCAAATTTTAGTTCGGCAGTGCTCTTTCTTTACTATTTAACAATAAAGTCTTCAATTATTCTTTGACCATTCTCACTAATTTTATACTGAATAACTAATTCTGATGATGCTTCAATTTCTCCATGTATTTCTTCTTCTGTCTCTACATGAATCATAAACACTATAGGATATGAAGCTATTTCTACTTCAATAAAGTTGTTGTCAATTCTACCTGTGTAAATACCTGAGATAATATGACTTTGGTTTTCATGTCCAATATCTAGTACCTCATCAAGAATTAATCTTTCAAATTCATCTTTGTGTCCATCAAATAATATCCATTCGCCTGTATTCACTGTGTCTATTATAGTTCTTAACTCATCGCTTTTTTCTTCATTATATCTTACTGCTAAGGCATCTTCTTCATTTGTAAGTTCTTGCAAATGGAAACCTATACTTGTATCAATCTCTATAGAGTTATTGTCAATTTGGCCATTGAACCTAGCCAAAATTTGTCTGTATTCACTTGGAGTAGCTATATCTTGTTCTAAATCTTCCAAATCTAGCTCTACAGTTAGAGATGTCAGGTTTTCAAACTTAATTAGTAGTGAAGGATAAGTTAATATCATTATTACCATATCATCTTTAGTCGGTTCATTTAACACTACATCTGCACTAAACTTACCATCAATTAGCTGTTCATTCTTAAGCTCTAAGCTATAACCACCAGTTGGTCTTTCCCCTGCAGATATTAGTAAGTAGCTCTCACTATCTCCTTCATATACGTAGTATCCATGTTCTTGGAAATTCTCTTGATACCACTGATTAATGTCTTCATCTTCTATGTCATCAATACTAATTACATTAAATTCTGGTTCTTCAATGTCAGTATTAGCACCATTTGTACAACCTACTGTCAAAAATGCAAACACGAGCATTAAAACTAATAGTTTTCTCATCTTTACACAACCTCCTTGTTAATATATATGACTCATTTAGATTGATTTTGTTCCATTAATTAGAAAATAAAAAAAGAGTGGATTTCTCCAATCTTTATTTAACTCTTTCGATTAATTTCAGTTTGTATCCGATTCTATTTACTTCTTCTATATTGAGCACACTACCTTCTGCTGGTCTTTGATTTAGCTTTAAAGCAATTGCATTTTGATTAGGAGCTTGTCTATACTGTATTCTGTTCATCTTTACTTCCTTTTCTAAAACTTGAGAAAATACAGCCGCAGTAGCTTCATGCCCTACTGCTGAAACAAAACCTAATTTATCCACCAATGCTTTTGCATCTTCTTTAGTAATATCACTTACTTTGTATTCTCCATTTGCAGTTATAACAACACCATTAAATAGTGCTACAGGATAACTATCACTCATAAGCTTCCTCACTTCTATTTCTATTTATTGTATTTTATTATATCATGACTCATTAATTGGGCAAATAAAAAGCCATGAAATCTCATGGCTAAATTGACTATTCAGACTGAAAAATCACTACTGCTCCCATTTGAGGAGGCAAACTTAACAACACTATCGGTGGAGAAACTATCTCAACAAACTCTCCTAGTTGATATGATCCATTTAATAAAGTATTCTCATTCAAATGGATAATCTTCGCTGTTTCCATGTCATACTCTAAAGTTTCATCTGATAAAACAATTGTCTTCCTACCGTCAGACTCTCTTATCTCACTAACATATCCTGAATAAATAGCAAAGTCTCCATTATGGGCAATAAATTTATCATCTTCAATATCAACCGCTATATCAGTCATAAGTGTTAAGAATTCCACTGGTACATACATTTTGCTATTCTTAATTATAGGAGCGCTGCTTAACTTCCTATGTGCCATCCTCAACTTATAATAGCTATTTTTGTTTACTGAAACTATAGAATGGTATGGCCCTCGAATAATTTCTACACTTTTATCTTCGCTATTGTATTTAACGCTAAAGCCAAATTCTTCAAGTACTGGTCGGATATGAACCATCTGTATATCGTTTATTTCCTCAATTTCAAGTTGCATTTTTATTACTTCTTCTTGTTCATCTTCCTCAAATTCTTCACTAATAGGTATTGCTACCTCATCTTCTGGCATCTCAACACTTATTGGTATAATTACACCTTCTCCATTAGCAAAAGCCACAGTCATACTAAGTGCTAGAACCAGCAACAAGCTTACTATCTTTCCCATTTTTGATAATCTCCTTTATTCCTTTATGAGTAAGACGGGACCTTGTTATATTTGTTCCGCATTATTGCAAAGGAGACACTAATCTTCCCAATGCCTCTAAAGCTTTATTTCTTAATGGTCTTGACCTAAACTCAGCTAATGTAATCTCTTCTGAATCCATAAAGTCATTTCTAAAATCTCTTTCCACCCTTGAAACCACTTCTTTGTCATATATAAATGCATTTACCTCATAACTTAATTCAAGTGATCTATAGTCTAAGTTCGCTGTGCCTATAGAAGTACAGATATCATCAAGCAAAAACATTTTGGCGTGGATAAATCCTTTTGTATATCTATATATTTTTACTCCCGCTTCAAGTAGTTCTTCAATATTATCCTGAGAGGCCCAATATACTAAAAAATGGTCAGCTTTAGAAGGGATAATAATTCTAACATCAATCCCACTTAAAGCTGCTGTCTTAAGTGCTAACAACACACCTTCATGAGGTACTAAATAAGGTGTTGTTATCCAAAGTCTTTTTTCAGATATTGTTATCATCTTAAAATATGCCTGCAAAATATTCTGCCAACTTGAGTCTGGTCCACTTGCAACTATTTGTGTTAAAGTATCTCCATAAGTTATATATGGCGGATAGTAAAGTGAATCATATGGTAACTCCTCTTTTGTAACATGGCTCCAGCCACTAAAGAATATTAACTGCAAAATTGAAGTAGCTTCTCCAGTAATTTTAAGATGTGTATCTCTCCAAAACCCAAGTCTTTTATTCTTACCTAAATATTCATCTCCAATATTAAGCCCACCAACATACCCTGTTAAACCATCAACAACAATAATCTTCCTATGATTTCTATAGTTAAGGTCTCTTGAAAGCAAAGGAAATAGTACTGGATGAAACGCCTCTATTTCCACACCAGCAGATATTAAGTCACTTTTAAAAGCATCAGAGAGTTTCCAGCAACCAACTGCATCATATATTATTCGTACTTTGACACCTTCTTTAGATTTTTTCATTAAAAGCCTTTTGAATTTTTCTCCTATTTCACTATCTTTTATAATGAAGTATTCCATGTGTATATGATGCTTAGCTTCTTCAATTGCTTTAAGCATGGAAGTAAAAGTTGCTTCTCCATTAGTCAATACTTCAATATCGTTATTTGACGTAATAATTGAGCTAGAGTTTTGTAAAAGTAAGTTTATTAGTTTTCTAATATTTGTCCTATCTTCAAATATATCATGAGATTTAAGTGCCCTAATTTGTATTTTAGCTGTCTCAGCTAGATACATAGGATCTTTTAGTCCTTTATCTGCCAAACTCTTTTTCTTAAATGTTGTTCTTCCTAATAAAACATATAAAATAAAACCTACCCAGGGTAGCAGAAACAAAACCAAAAGCCAAGCTAAAGTCTTTGATGGGTTTTTATTCTCTAAAAAAATAAAAACAGCTATTAGTAAAATATTAATAGAAAAAATAATATTAAAAAAGTTCCTTATTTGCATGACAAATGTAGTTTGAAAAATATTTATACCAACAGATCTAAAGCCAAAATATACTACAAACAAAACTGCAAAAACTACACCAGCAATAGAAGCTGCTTTCTTAATCGATCTTTCCATGTTTATACACCTCACTATCTCATAGCTACATATTAACCTTGATTTACATTTTTAACAAGGTTGCATTTGTTTTTTACTATAGTACTATATGTAAGATATATAAAAAGCCCTGCTTCCAAAAGCAGAGCCTTTTGCTTTATTTTGACCTCATTGGGTCTGTTTTTAGTACTTTTATTAATGAAAACATAGCAAATATCATTACAAAAGCAAATGGGAAAGCTGCCACAATTGAAGCAGTTTGCAGCATCTGCAAGCCATTAGCACTACCTAGCATCAGTGCTAATGCTAGTGCAGACTGGATAAACCCCCAAGTTACTTTTCTAGTTGTAGTGGGATTAAGGTCCCCCTTAGATGAAAGCATTCCTAAAACAAATGTAGCAGAGTCTGCTGATGTTATAAAGAATGTAGATAAAAGTAAAAGTGCTATCATTGATAGTAGTGAACCTAGTGGATAATGTTGCATTACTGCAAAAAAAGCCGTAGCTGTGTTCTCAATCGCACCAGTTGCAACTTCCATTCCTTGGTTAATTCCTGTCGCACCAAAAACAGCAAACCATAAAAATGAAGCTAATGTAGGCGCAAGTAACACTCCGCCAATAAACTCTCTAATTGTTCTGCCCTTTGATATTCTTGCTATAAATGTCCCTACAAAAGGAGCCCAAGCTATCCACCATGCCCAGTAAAACACTGTCCAACCTGTAAACCAACTACTATCCCCAAATGCGTTGATTTGGAAACTATCTCTTAAAAACCCACCTACATATAATCCAATTCCATCAACAAATGTGTTTATTATTAACAACGTTGGCCCTACTATTAAAGTAGCTCCAAGTAAAACTGTGGCAATAGATACATTTAAGTTTGATAAAAATTTAATTCCTTTATCCAATCCTGTTATAGCTGAAATCATAAACAAAACTGTAACAATACCAACTATTGCTATTTTCACTATATCTGTCTCTGGCACATTGAACAAAAAGTTTAGACCACTGTTTATTTGAAGTGTACCAAGCCCTAATGATGTGGCTACGCCTGCAACGGTTGCAAATACTGCTAAAATATCAATAGCCTTACCTATAGGTCCACTTGCTCTCTCTTCACCAATTAGTGGAATAAACACACTACTAATTAAGCCAGGTTTTCCTTTTCTAAACTGCATATATGCAAGTGCTAATGCTAATACTGAGTAGTTTGCCCAAGGATGAAGTCCCCAGTGGAAAAATGATTTCTTTATAGCGAAGTCTGCAGCCGCAGCTGTCCCTCCAGCTACTCCAACAGGATTTACAAAATGATTTAATGGTTCAGCTACTCCCCAGAAAACTAAACCAATACCCATACCTGCTGAGAATAACATTGCAAACCATGATAAAGTGCTATACTCAGGTTTAGAGTCATCATCTCCAAGTTTAATTTTTCCATATCTACTAAAAGCCAAATATATAGCAAAAGCTACAAATGAAAACATAGTAATTATGTAAAACCAACCAAAGTTATCTCCAATATAACTAAAGGCTGCATTAGCTGCAGTTTCAAAACCGCTAGGTATTAATAACCCCCATAGTACTATTGCTAATGTTATTAATATTGAGATGATAAATACTGCTCCAGCTTTTTTCATAATATTATCTCCCTTCTATGTAAAAAGATTGGGCAAGAAGTTAAACTTCTTACCTTATATCTTTACTTTAAATATAGTTTGATCAGAAATTTCAGCAGCTAAAGCATCTAAAGCTACTCCTACCCTATGATAACGAAGTTTGTATTGATCCTCTTTAGGTGTAGCTGGATCTCCAAGGGGATAAGGTATTGAAATTGTTGGCACCATCTTATTAGCACCTACTGATTTTGCTACTGGTATTAAATTAGCCATTTGTACAACCGGGATACCTGCTTTTTCAATTTCTTTAACCATCGTTGCACCGCAACGCGTACAAGTTCCTCAGGTTGATGAAAGAATTACTCCGTCAACATTCTCTTTTACAAAGTATTCTATCATTTCTTTAGCCATTCTTGCAGCCTCACCTTGTGTTGTTCCTGTTCCAACAGTTGAATAGAAATAATTATGTAACTTTCCTATTTTACCTTCTTTTTCATATGCTCTTAAAGCATCCAATGGAACACATACATTCGGATCTGCATCTGCAGCAGCTGGGTCATACCCTGCATGGATTGTTTTAAATACGCCTGCTTCTAACCTATCCATGTCTGATATATCATATCTTCCCCATCTTGTAGCTGAAGCTGATTGGATTCTATCTGGGTTTTCAACTGGAACAATACCACCAGAAGTTGCAAAAGCTATGTTTGCTTTAGACAAATCTTTTATTGGAGGAGCTATTGGTACAGCTTCCATGCTAGGAATAGGAAGTTCTGTGTTAAACTCTTCTCCTGCAAGCTTTTTTAGTAACATATCAATAACTCTATCAGCAGCTACAACTCCGTCTTCTCTCCATACCTGATGTCTTATTCCTCTTGAGAAATATCCTTCAGTTTCTGCATCAAGAAGTTCTTCATTGTTTAGCAATTTATTAGCATAGTTTGCAACAATTTTGAGATCATTTCTCATCGCAGCAGCACTTCTTCCACCTTGAAAGATTATCATTTCCTTTTTATACATGTCTACTCCAGGATTTTCTTCATGCATTGAAGTTAATACTGGCACATTAAATCTTTCTTGTACAGCTTGACATATCGTTCCGCAAGCCACCCCATATCTTCCAGCTTGGAATGCTGGGCCAGCAATGAAAATATCAAAATCTAGCTTTTCCAATTCACTCATTATTATTTCTATAGCTTCATCTTTGTTTGATGTCATAAAATTATCTCCACATATAATTGTGTGTGTAACTTCAGCATCTAAAACGGTATTTAGGAATAACGCTGGCCCTACTAAACCTTTACGTATTTCTGGTTTGAAATCTGCTTTGTCTTCTCCGCCAATTTGTCCAAAAAATTGATTTATATAATGTATTGCTTTTTTCACAATCTTACCTCCTAAAACTCTTTTACTGTTTTTGGTGACCAACCAACAACTTGATCTCCACAAAACATTGCATTGTTTTCCATTATGATAGAACCATCTTCTCTTACTGATGGCCCTAGCAATTCATCATCATCCCAACCACCTGATAAACCATCTCTACCAAGTGCTTCAAGCTCTCCAATTACTCTATCCATTGGAGGTAATTCAATAAGCTGAGATACATTACCACAAGACACAATAGCATCTGCTTTCTCATCTAATGTCACAAGTGGCTGAGAGGCACCATCTCTACCAGTACATTCATTAGTAAGCCCGATAGTTTTTACGCCTGCGTCTTCTAAAGCAACTATACATGCAATAAAGTCAGCATCTGGATTTCCATATCCTTCTTCTGCAACAATTGCACCATCAATACCTAAGGTATTAGCCATGGAAGCAACCATTTGAGCTGCTCTTTCTTTTTGCTCAAGAGCTACGTTTAAGTTTGACATAATAATTCCTACAAAGTTCAATGTCTTATTATGCTCTTGATAAAGTCTTTTAATCATTGGGTAGTTTTGGAAATCATATGTAGCCCATTTTGAAGAACATGGCATAAACGACCCTGATATTATTGCACCATCAAGAACTTCATTAGGGTGCATAAAAGTTGGTAACATTCTGTTTGTGTCCCAACCATATATCAAATCATTGTATCCTAGCTCTTCCATTTGTGATTGTGGTTGCAATACTAAAGCTACATTTGGTAAATCTGACTTTTCTCTTTCTAAAACACCTGGAAGGCTAAATTCTTCAACCTCTTCAGGCTCTAATTCTTTAACACTTTTACCTATATACTCAGCTAAGCGCATTCCTGCCCAGCGCAAAGCTCTATTTTTCTTTTGCTGTTCCCTTTGTTCAAACAACTCATCAGTATCAGCAACTAAAACAATGTTTTTAAGCTGTGAGTAATATGTGTATTTCGCACCTTCACCAGCCATATCTATTAATCCATCTTGAAAGCTTCCCCAGTGCTGACCAACTACTAATACTGAACATCCTTTTAGGGCATGTGTTGTTCCTTGGCCACATCTTGCTAACTCTCCTGTTACTCCTGGGAATAATGCTCTGCCATCTAATCTCACTCTAGGTTCAATTGCCTCTTTCACCGGTACAAGTCTTACGCTATCACCAGGCATTACAATTACAATATCTGCCTTTGTGATATGCTCATCTTCTTTTACTACTGCTAGTGCTTCTTCTTTGTTTATTGTTAATAGTCCGTTCTCAAATCTAGTTTCTTCTCCAAAAACAATATCCTTAACAAAGAAGTTTCCAATTTTTAAATTCATCTGGATCCCCTTTCTGCACTTTAGTGCGCTGAATTATTCCAACATGATTATATAATAAACTCGTTTATTTTGCAAACATGTTTATATAATTTTCAAAACTTTTTGAAAATACTTTGCTTATGTGATACTATTGTGGCAGTAAAAATGCTATCTGGAAGTGATAATATGGATAATAAGACCATAAAGAGAAACAGAATGATGCGATACTTCATAGATGCTGCAGCGCAAATCATTGAAAGTGATTGCATTGAAAACGTTACAGTAAGAAAAGTAGCTGATTTAGCAGGATATAATATTGCTACACTTTATAATTATTTTGAAAATTTAGATCATTTAGTATCAATGGCTTCTCTGAAATTTATTAAACCTTATACTGATGATTTGCCAAACTACTTAAAGGACTGTAAAAACCCTATTTGTAGAGTACTGAAAATATGGGAGTGCTTTTGTAAACATGCATTCACGTCACCTCATATTTATAAATCTGTGTTTTATAAGGACATGAATAAACCTTTTCCAAATAACATAAGAGAGTTTTATCAAATTTATCCTGAGTATTTAGATGACCTTGAAGATGATATTTTAGAAATGCTGACTAAAGATGACATATATTACAGAGCACTAGTTTTACTGAAAGAGTGCGCAGATTTAGGCTATTTTAATATGGAAGATATTGAAGATATTAATGAAATGGTCTTATATGTATATGAAGGAGTACTTACTAGCATTTTATATAATAGATACGATGGTACTATTGAGGAAGCTGTCGAAAAGACCTTAAAATTCATCCAAAAAATATTTAAAATTCACCTAATAAAAGATATTAAATTAGATTATTAAAAAATCCTTGAAACTATTCTTATAAGATAGTCTCAAGGATTTTCTTTTATTTCTCTATTACAGGCACATAAATATCCATAACAGTGTCTTTTCTAAAATGACATCTTTCATCATAATATTCAAAATCCATCTTGGAATCATCATATTGATACCCACTATTTTTAAACCATTTTTCAAAAATATATCTCCAGGTATTTTTTATTTCCCTTTCAAACTCTTTTTTACCCTCTAGACCATTTTTTTTAGAATAATCTACTGGTGGAGTTGTAAACACAGCATATTTTGCTGCTGGGATATCAACAACTATCATGTCACTTTCTACATTTTCAATACTGTCAGTAATAACTCCCAACACATATGTTAAGTTGCCTGCTTCATCACTAGCTGAAACCCCCACTTCACCATGCTTTGGAGGGTTTAACTTACTATATAGTTTTTCTTCCCAACCATTAATATCATATTGCCCCCAAAAAGCTGCAACTTCTTTAGTGAAATTTTCTGAGTTGATATTGGTTTTAATCCCATAGCCTACTACTTTAAACGGACCTTTTTCTATAATTTCAAATTTCATTTTTTTACTCCTATCACTAATATAAGTATCTTTTGACTCAAGCCTTGCCATATGACTAATATACTTTGTAGGGGTGTATCCAAATTCTTTTTTAAATGCTTTTGAAAATCCACTTGCTGTTTCATAGCCATATTTGACTGCAATATCTAGTATTTTAAGTCCACTAAATAAATCATTTGAAGCACAGCTAAGCTTTTCTGCTCTTACATATTCAATCGGATTCTTACCTGTTTGCTCACAAAAAATTCTTAAGAAATGATATTGCGAGTAACCCACATAATCAGCCAATTCTGCTAATGTAATTTGTTCCTCTATATTATTTTTAATATAGTCTACAGCTCTTTCAATTTCCTTTGAATACATAATATCTCTCCCTACTTCCACGTGGTACTTACATTATATGTGAAAATTATTGTGTTTTCTGTTTCTAAATTGCTAAAAAGGATGACTTGTTAGAGCCATCCTTTGATTTTATTTTATTATAGGCTCAGTTTTATTTTTCACACCAGCTAGTGCTAATAACATTAGAAAAGATTTTTGAGAAGCTCTATGAACTCCTTCTGGATCAAACCACTCCCCTAGACTGTGAATGCCACCTTCTTTTCCACCTCTACCTAAAGTTACAGCTGGGACACCCAAGTGAACTGCTTGATTTGTATTAGTGCAACCACCAGCTGCTAACCGCGGTGTTACACCAACTGCTTTTGTTGCTTCCCAAGCAGTTTGCACAATAAAAGAATTCTTGTCCTGCGTTCCTGCTGGAACGTCAAGAATCTTTTCATACTCAACTTTAATCTCATTACTGCTCCATCTTTGATTCTCTTCTTTAGCGCCTAGTTCAAAGATTTCTATTGCCTCTTTTTCTATCTTATCTAGCCATAGTGGATCATCAGAGCGCATATTTATCTTAAAATTGGCCTTTTCAGCTATTGCATGTATCTGGTGCCCTCCAGTAACTTCACTAACTGTAAAGGTCGTTTTAGGCTTTTCTGGGGGTCTCATGTCACTTAGCTTAGCTATAGTTCTTGCTGCAGCGTGTAGTGGGCTTGGCAAACCAAAAGCTCCATATGCATGGCCTCCTGGCCCTGTGTAAGTTACAGAAAAATTCCTTATTCCCGTAGCTTCATAAGTAACACTATCAACACCTGCTCCATCAATTGATAAGCTTGCTTTAATTTCAGGATGGTCTTCTAATAATTTTCTCATCCCCCACATACCACCTAATCCTTCTTCTGCCACTGTTCCTGCTATGATAATATCCCCTAATGTCTCAACTTTGTATTTCTTTAATGCTCTTATAACAGATAGATTAGCTACTAAACCTCTAGTATCATCACATATCCCAGGTGCATATATTCTTCCATCCTTTTCCACTGGCTTAACATCTGTTCCAAAAGGGAAAACTGTATCTAAGTGAGCTTCTAATAGAACTGTTGGGCCATCTCCTACACCTTTGTGATAACTTAATACATTGCCATGTTCATCAATATGAACATCATCCATACCAAGATCTTCTAACATTTTTGCATAATGCTTAGCACGATTTTGCTCATTAAAAGTTGGAGCTTCAATCTGAACCAGCTCTTTTTGCTCTATGATTGTCTGTTCTAAATCCTTTTCTATAAAATCAAGAGCTTCTTTTACTTCATTTACTTCTAAGATCTTTGTAAATGTATCCTTTACAACTTGTTCTACTTTATAATCCGCCATAATTTCTCCTCCTAATTGTTCTCTTTAATATTATTCGACTTACTAAATAATTATCCTTTATTTATCTAATCAAAAATACCAAGCTAAGAATACTTCCTCTTAACTTGGCACCTAGCTTAACTATTTGATTTTGAATACCTTGTTCTTTTATATATAAGCTCAATAAATCCTTGATGAATAAAACTTATTAATACAATTATAACTGTATAAGCAATAATCTGATCTGTAGCTAAAGCTGAACGTGAATAACCCATACTAGCACCAATACCAGTGTTAACTGTTAAAAGCTCTGCCATAATAATAGATTTCCAGGTTATACCTGAAGCAACCTTACTACCACTAATAATAAATGGTGTTATAGATGGTATATAAATGTCTTTTAAAATCTGATTTTTGTTAACCTTAAAAATATCTCCCATTTCTAGCAATTCTTTAGGAACCGTTTTCATACCTTCATACACATTTAGTGTGAATATTGGCAAGACAGTTATAACAATGATAAAAATCACTATACTTGAGTCTAGCGGAAACCAAATCATAGCGAGTAAAATCCAAGAAATCCTAGGAATAGTCTGTAAGGTTACCACAGATGAATATAAGTATTCATATATAACCTCGCTTTTACCCATCATTACACCTAAAACTGTCCCTAGAGCAATTCCTATAAAATAACCACCAAGTCCTCTAAACAAAGTAATCAATAAGTCTGCTAAAAATTCATCAGAAGTTAATAGTCCAAAAAATGCTTCAGCTACTCGTAAAGGAGATGGTAGAATTATTGGATTGTATAAAGTTGACGCAAGTGTCCATATACTTATGAACACTACTCCAACAACTATTTTATTCTTCCATTTTCTAAAACCATTTTTTTTATTCATTATTCTCCTACATAAAATCCTTCATCTGGGAGTTTATTGTTTATCATTTCTGGATTAAACTCTAAAATATAACCAAAATAAAGCTCAATTGAATCCTTAGCTTCATCAAGACTCATTATTTCTGTATCAAAATTCTTTAGCGCCAATAAAACAACTTCTTCTTCTAGTCCCTGCATATGAGGAGTAGCCATAGCGGCTGCTTCACTTGGGTTTTCTTTTACCCATTCTAAAGCTTCAAGATATTTCTCTAAAAATAAGTCAGTCAGTTCAGGATGCTGATTATAAAAGTTACCCATTACAGATATCCCTGATTGAGGGTATTTATGAGAAAATATCTTCTCCCACTCATTACCTAAATGTAACACTTCACTTATTTGCTCATTATTGATTTTTGCCTGACTAATAAATGGTTCTCGAAGCACAAAATACTCATAGTCTCCTATACCACTAATCGCCATCTGAGACAGTTCTCTTTGAGCTAAGAACTTAAAGTTTACATCACTATCTTTTTCAAGTCCTAAATTTTCAAGAACAACTGTCGTAATTAAATCTATTGGGCCACCTCTTGTACTTAACCATATATCTTTTCCTACTAAATCTGATATATCATTTAAAGGCGTTCTAGCCATTAATTGATATTCTCCCCAAGCCGCTATATTTAGTAATTTCATATCAAAATCATTATTATATAATTGCGCAACTTCTTGAATTGCTAGATTAGTAAAATCAACATCATTCTTAGTTATTTTAGCAACTGCTTCTTGTCTATTTTTATGAAAACTTAAGTCAAATACTACATTCTCTCCTAATAGATCGTTTTCAGCCATGTAAATAAACGGAACGCTATTAGGTGTTATAGAAATTGTCATTCTAACAGTTGTTAAATCATTTTCATTATTTACTTCTTCATTACAAGCACTTAAAGTGAAAATCAAAACTATCACAAAACTTAGAAGTAGAAACTTTTTACTTGACATTATAAATCCTCCCCGACTAGCTCATCAATTCTCTTGCTAGTTGCTCTTTTTCTTTTCTCACACACTTATCACATTCAAGTCTTTCTTTATGTGGTGAATGGATTTCCATTTTCTCAATGATTTTAACAGGTGTTTGAGAAAACACATAAACAATATTCCCAAGCATCAACGCTTCATCAACATCATGGGTAATGTAGACTACTGTTCTTCTATCTTCACTCCATAGCCTAATAAAAACATTTGTCATTTCCTGTTTTAGTTTAGGGTCTAGTCCCTTAAAGGGCTCATCCATTAGTAAAATATCTGAAGGATAAGCAAATGCCCTTGCTATAGCAACTCTTTGCTTCATCCCTCCACTAACTTCATGAGGATAATAATTTTCAAAACCAACAAGCTTGACAAGACTTAAATACTGATTTACTCTTTCTTTTACTGCAACTTCATCCATATGGCTTTTTAAAACAAACTCAATATTCTCAGCCAAAGTCATCCACGGCAGGAGCCTTTCTTCTTGAAATAAATAGGAGATAGAGTTATCTTCAATCCCCTCAATTTGACCACTGTCAACATCTACTATGCCGCTTAACATTTTAAGCAAAGTAGTTTTACCACAACCAGAGGGCCCTAATATAACTGTGATCTTATTTTTTTCTATTTCTAAATCAAAGTTCTCATATACTTTCAATGGTCCAAAACACTTATTTAAGTTTTTTATCTGTAAGGACATACTCGAATTCTCCTCCCTCTGATTTGATAACGGTTATCATTAAAATAATATAACTATCATATGCCCATGTCAACTATATTTACAAATAAACATGCAAAAAAGAAAAAGACTCACTAAATAGTGAGCCTAAACTGCTTTTCTTCTAAGTCTACTGCCATTTGGCACAATCTTTCTGCCATAAAAATATATCACTAAGAATTCACCTAAGAAACCAAGCAGCATACTTATACCTGCTAATAGGCCACCTAGTTCTGGATATACTGAGGCAACACCTATAGAAACAATTGCAACCATTGCAAGATTTGCCACCTTACTTATTGTTACAACTGGGGTTTTCTTTTCAAGCATTAACAAACCAACATACATTTCTGTAACTGTTATTAACAAAGGAATTAAAGCCAGTGGCAACATAGTTAGTTTTGCAGGTTCAGTTATATCAGGGGTCGTTCCTATTATATTAACCAAAACCCATTCTCCTATAGGAGTAAGTGACATCACAAGCAAAATTGCTGTTGCACTTATCCCAATTGCATATACAAACCTCTTAACTTTACGAAAAGTTTCTTTATCTTCTACAAATACCATAACTAACTGGTGGATACTAAATGACACACCCACTAAAATCCATGACAAACTATACGCTACTTGGTAAGATGCTAAAGCTGTTTCTGCATCAATTGTTCGTGCTAAACCTGCGTTGATAAAAGGACGTACAAAACTTTGTACGAAAAGTGCTCCTATCAATGGCAGATAAAATATCCAAGTATCTTTGTATGTTAATTTCTCACCATTTTCAGGCTTCTCTGGTAAATTAAATCTTAGTTTTCTTCCAGTAATATATGACATTAAAGCTTCTGCTGTCATACCTCCACCTAATACAAAAGCACCTATTGAAGCACCTGATACCCAATCTGTGTTTAGTAATACATAAGAAATTACTAGCATAGATGCTAGTCTTATTATCATATTCATTGTAACAAAGTGCGTTTGCTTATTAATTACTAATAGGCTTTGATAAACAGACCTTAATGCTGAAGCTATTGGTAAAATCATAAATATCTTAAATGATTTTATAGCTTCAGGGTATAAAGAATCAGAAATTCCTACAATATTTATAAATATATACTCTCCAATAGGTGTATATGCAACTGTTAAAATAACCGCAAGAACACCTAGAACAGTTGTTACTGCAACAACTGTTAAAGTTTTAAATGAATCCACATCGTCTAGCAAAGCAATATATATTCGTCTAATAGCAAATATGGGGGACTCAAAAATAAATATTATACTCATTGCTACAGAGTAAGCAGCAAGAGCTGCTGCTGCATCTTCTGTCCTGGCTAGAGTAGAACTTATAATTGAATGTGATCCCATCATTAACATTGATGTAGCTGCTAGGGGTGCAAAGAAAAATAAAAGTTGCGTGTAAAAACCTTTTTTCTCAATATCTAAGGGCATATTTAATACCTCTTCCTTTTTATTTATACTGTCTAATGATTATTCTATCATACCTAAACTACAGTATTAAGACAAGCGAATTACTTACTAAATATTGTAAACGGACTCTTCAGTTAGTATTTTTTTACCTATTGGAATAGAAGCCCCACCAAGAAGGGTCTGACCTATACACAATCCCAAAAGCATGCCGGTAAACCCTCCTAAATTTGCTCCCATATATACAGCTGGAATCAAGATTAAGCATGTGCCAAGTCCATTAATTAATATTGACCACTTTGGTTTGCCAATTGCATTTAGTTCTTGCCCCATCCAGTTATATAAATTAAGTCCCATTGAAGCAAAAAGAATTATTCTTAAATATACTATTGCCCAAGCAATAACTTCTGGGTCGTCAGAGAAAATTCTAATTACTGGTTTTGCAAAGAATACTGCTATAGTAAAGGCTAGTAATCCATAGATAATTGCAATGAAGTTCTTCTTCTTTCGAATCTCATCTACCCTTTCATATTTCTTAGCACCAAAATTTTGTCCCACCATCGGAACAATAGATGTTCCTACTGCACCACTAACTACTGTTGCAAAACTCTCAACTCTAGTCCCAACTGCAATAGCAGCTACAGCTACTGTACCTCCTACTGTAGCTGCTAGAGCTGTTAAAATACTTCTTAGCAGTTGTGGGAAAAGCCTTATTACAGCTCCAGGTATACCTACATGTAGTATTTGCTTCCATGATTTCAACATTGTTTTGAGCTTTACAGGTTTTAAGTCTACTAAGCCGTGGTGGAAATGCAAAAACGATAGAGTTGCAACCATCCCTAGAGAGCGAGAAATTGCAGTAGCTATAGCTGCACCTTGAATGCCTAAAGCTGGCAATCCAAACCAGCCAAAGATTAATATAGGATCAAGTATTATATTAGTAATAGCACACACTAACATAACAATAAATGGTCTAACCATATCTCCTACTGCCCGCATTGCAGAGTCACTTACTGGTGGCATAACTACTGCTATAATACTAATGTAATAAACCGTCATATATTGTTTAACCAATGGAAGAGTAACTGAATCTGCTCCCAAAAAGGTAAATATCTGATCCATCGTTAATAAACCTATAATTGACATGATTATTACAGACAACACAGAAAGAATAATCCCGTCTGTAGCGGTTCTCTTCATCATCTCTTCATCTTTTCTACCAACAGCTCTAGATAATACTGAAGCAGCACCAATACTCATACCTGATGAAATAGACCCAACTATCATTACAATAGGAAATGTAAACCCCATAGCTGCAAGAGCCTCCGTGCCAAGTTTTGATACAAAGTATGTATCTGTCAAATTAAAAATCGTAAATGCTAACATCCCACCTATTGTAGGTAAGACAAGCCTTACAAAATGATTACTTATATTTCCTTTAGTCAAATCTAAGCTTTTTCTTGAAACTTTCATATTATTCCTCTTACGCCTTAATTCTAAATTTGCTTTTCATATTATACCATAGTCTAAATATATTATTTTCTAAATTATTAAATTACAAAAAAAATAGCCATGCAAATAAAGTATAATTAGCAATAAATCCTTTTTTGCTAATTATTACTATTAATGGTATAATGTCATTTATAGTTTATTAATTTCTAATAATAGGAGGGTTTAATAATTGAGGAAGCTAAAATCTAAAATAGGCAAGACTCTTAGACTTGCTCTCTTAAAAATAAAATCTTTTTATTATTTGAAATCATAGACCACTTCTTTGAAATAGCATCCTTTTATGGATGCTATTTTGCTCTTTACTAAATTAAAATATTTAGTTACAATAAAATTGAGTCTTATTTAGACAATAGAAAGAAGAAAGGAAATGATTATGCAATTTTCATTTAACCATTTTAATTTCAACGTATTGGATTTGGAGAAAAGCTTGAAGTTTTATGAGGAGAACTTGGGACTTAAAGAAGTAAGAAGAAATGAGCCAGAGCATGGAGAGTTTATCATAGTTTATCTAGGAGATGGAGAAACTGACTTTAGACTGGAACTAACATGGCTTCGTGATTGGGATCGTCCATATGACTTAGGAGATGAAGAGTTCCATCTGGCACTAGTTGTTGATGATTATGAAGCAGCTTATGAACTTCATAAAAAAAATGACGTAATCTGTTATGAAAATGAAAAAATGGGGATTTACTTTATTGCTGACCCTGATGGGTATTGGTTAGAAGTATTGCCTAAGAGAAGATAATGAAGGTATGGTATCTGCATCACTCTAGTTTTGGTCTTGAAATAGATGATAAATTTCTTATCTTTGATTACTTTTATGATACATCAGTTGATGATAATAAAGAGTTAACTAGTGGTGTTATAAATCCAGATCAAATAAAAGATTATGAAGTATATGTTTTTGCTTCTCATAGACATCATGATCATTTTAACGAAATAATCTTTGATTGGATGGATACTTTAGAAAATGTAACCTACATACTTTCAGATGATATCCCAGTTATGACTAGAAATGCTATCCAGCTTGAAGCTCATAAAGTGTATGAAATAGATGATATTAAGATTAAAACTTTAAGGTCAAATGATGAGGGGTTAGCATTTATTATTTATGTTAATAAGCGTTGCATATTCTTTTCAGGGGACCTCAACTGGTGGCACTGGGAAGATGAGCCTAATGAGTGGAACAAAGAAAAAGAACATGAGTTTAAAACAGAATATGAAACACTAAAGAATCATAAGATTGACATTGCTTTCATTCCTGTTGATCCCCGACTTGAAGACTCTTATAGTAAATCGCTGAAATACTTTTTGTCACAAGGGCACAAAAGTGTAATATTTCCTATGCATTTTGGTGATGACTATAGGATCTTTGATTGGCTAAAAAGAGACAAGCTTGATCAACATGTAATGAAAATTCATAAAAGAGGACAAGAATATATTATAGGAGACTAAATTTAGTCTCCTATTTTCTTTAATAACTGAGGCAATTTCTTTTCGGCTAAAACGTTAATCTCAGTTATTTTCTTTCTTCTGTAAGAAGCATAGTTGAATATGTCAACTGCAGTAGAAGTATAATAAGAAGTGCCTATTATAATTAGATGGTCAGTATCATCTACCATTTTAAGTGCAGCTGACATTTTATCTAATCCATCACCATATAGAACCACTTCAGGGTCTACTATACAGTTGCATTTCTTACATTTATAGGATTTTTTTAAGTATTCATACTTATAATATGTAAAACAGTTTCTACAAACTAAATGATGCATATTTCCATGAATTTCAAGAACCTTCTTACTACCAGCTTTCTGATGCAAACCATCAATGTTCATTGTTATTATAGGGATTTTGTAATCAGCCAATGCTTTATGAGCATCATTTGGCTCTGCTTTTTTTATTGTGTTATGAAACTCTAATAAAATATTGAAAAAATCATCAGGGTTATTTTTAAGATAACTTCTACTTAATTTTTCCCTCAGGTCACCTAACTCTTCAAATGTAGGAATATTACTTGCTTTTGAAATACCTGCTCCGCTAAAGGCTAAAATTTTCTCCATATTCATTCCCCCATTAATATAATTGTACTACTTTTTTCTCTACTCTCAAAACAAATAATGACTTATGGTATAATACAAACAATAAATTATCGAGGTGAATTATGAACAAAGAACATTTACAAAAATATGCAGAGCTAATTGTAAAATCAGGTATCAATATAAAGAAGGACCAAGTGCTTGTTATTAGGTCTCCACTTGACTGTGCTGAATTTACAAGAATTATTGCAAGAGAAGCATATAAAGCTGGGGCTTATGATGTTGAAATACTGTGGAGCGACCAAGAATCTACAAAAATTCGCTATATGCTTGGAACAGATGAGCTATTTGATGAGGTTCCTACTTGGCAAAAAGAGTTCTTCTTAACAAATGTGAAAAGAGACGCAGCCTTTTTGTCAATTGCTGCTTCTGATCCTTCAATGATGAAGGATGTGGATGTAAAAAGGTTACAACAATATACAAAAACATTTAATCGTGAACTGGGAGAATATAGAGACAGGCTAATGAATAATGATAATGCTTGGTGTGTTGTAGCAGCTCCAATTCCTGCTTGGGCAATTAAAGTATTTCCTGACTTGAGTGAAGTAGATGCAATGGATAGGTTATGGGATATGATTTTTAAAGCAGTAAGAGCTGACCAAGAAGACCCAGTAAAAGCTTGGGAAGATCATAAAGAAAATTTAAGCAAAAATATCAAAACCCTAAATGAGTTAAATCTCAAAGAGCTTCATTTTAAAAATTCAAAGGGTACTGACTTTACACTTGAACTACCAGTTGGGCATATATGGGTTGGTGGTAGTGAGCATACAACAAGTAATCACGAGTTTATTGCAAACATCCCTACAGAAGAAATATTTACAACACCCCATAAAACAGGAATAAATGGCAAAATCGTTAGTTCAATGCCACTTAATTTTAATGGATCATTAATTGACGATTTTGAATTTACTGTAGAAAACGGTCGAATTGTAGATTTCTCAGCAAAAGAAGGCTATGAACAGCTAAAAAGCTTAGTAGAGACAGATGAAGGATCTCACTATTTTGGTGAAATAGCTTTAGTTGCTTATGATTCTCCCATATCAAATATGAACACTCTGTTTTATAATACCTTATTTGATGAAAATGCATCATGTCATCTAGCAATTGGAAAAGCTTACCCAATGACAATTGATGGAGGGGATAAGATGACAAAAGAAGAATTAATCGAACATGGTGTTAATGATTCAATAATGCATGAAGACTTCATGATAGGAACAGCTGATTTATCAATTGTAGGCACAGCTACTTCTGGAGAAAAAGTACAGATATTTAAAAATGGCAACTTTGTTATCTAAATCAACTAGCACTTCTAAAAAAGAAGTGCTAGTTTCTTATTCACTTAGATACACTCCAACTTCCTATTAGTGCATTTTTTACAATACCCCAAGCTGTTACATTGAATTTACCAGCAAAAGTATTTCCATTAAAAGCTCCTAACATATCCATTTTTGAGCCATCGTAATGAACAAATTTGAATTTTAATTGGTTCTTACTAAATTCACCAGTAGTATCAACCACAAACTCAGTACCATCTTCTTCTATTACATATATTCTTATATCACAATCTCCACTCTTTTTATCATAGTTTGAAATTGTCATTTGAAACGGAACTTCAGTAAACTCAATAAAATCTAAAGCATTTCCTAAAGATCCACTTTCAACTCTATCAGCTTCTGTGTTTAAGATGTTTGCAAAGAATTTTACTAATCTATTTATCAAGAACTCTACGGCAGGCCCAGCTTCTTCAACCACAAACATCCCCTCATAAGCTCCTGTTATATCAACTTCGTTATTTATTATATTGTATCTCTGCATATCTACATAAAAAAAATCTTCACCAATCTCTTGAACTGCTAAAAGACCTATTTCTTTGACCCCTTCTACTAAATCAATGATAAATGGTTCAGAACTATCAGCATAAGCTCCCTTTACAATATCGGTTCCTTCTACTAATTGTATAGCTAAATCTGTTGCTTGAGGTGTCATTCTGATATGTAGTTTGTCTTCTAAATGAACAACTCCATTTGCAGTTTGAATAGTAACTCTAGCTGTTTTTTCTGTACTAGTCTCAAAGTTATCAACTAAAGGCACCCAGCTCTCTCTACCCTTTTCATCTATTTCTCTGACTTCTATTGTATAGTTTTTGAAAAGATCATTTCCTACTGATTTTTTATCAAGTTCAGTAAACCTAGCCCCAACCTGACTCCAAGGAATCATTGAAGTCTTAGCAAGATAAGCAACTATATCATACGCCTTAGCTTCTCCTGACTCTATTTGCTCTGCATTTTCTGCAGAATAATATGGTCCTAACACTCCACCACTATATGGGATTAGCCTTTCTTCCCCAGGAAAGTTTGGATCTGCTACATACAGTCCATTCTTGTCTAACTTATATGCAATTATTGCATGTCCACCTGACTCATATGTTTTAGACAATCCTACAAACTGAGGCTCTCCTGTTAAAAGCATTGCATGTGCAAAAGACATCATTGTAAGGTTATTTTCAATTCCACCAAGCTCTTTCATTATCTTAAACGTATTGGTTTGCCAATTGATATCTTTCTGTACAGAAGATGCTAATCGATATCCCCATGAATCATCCCATGGAAAATCTATAGTTCCATATCCTCTATCATTATTATCATACCTACCATATAAGGCTCTTTCACCTAAAACTAATCGTTTCTCAAGATAATAATACATTGCGCTTATTGCTTGACCTGCACAATGGCCTCCTGTTGCAATTGATGAGCCATAATTAGTAAATTGCCAATCATCAACACCTGGTAGAAAATTTGTATCAATGATTACATCACCACTTACTTCATTGATATCAATGATACTTACTACAAGGTCTGAAAAGTGTAATGTTTTTATAACAATCTTATTTTTTTCTAACTCATAAGTTGGTATGCCTTCTAATTTTCCAGTCTTCCTATCATAATAAAAAGCGCTTGCAAAATACCCCTCAGGAAGAGCTATCGGTATTGTCAGTGTCATTACTTCTTTTGCATACTCCCCACCATTTTTTATACTTATAATTGGTGTAATTGGTTGAAAACTGGGTCCAAATTTATGTTCATCAATCTCACTCGTTATAATTTCAAAGTCTGTTTTTCCTTCATATGAACCTTGTAAGACTTCCAGCTTAAGCCCTTTTACAGAACTGTTTGAGTCTGTTATCTCTAAAGTTTTGTTCTCACTAGGTTGGACAGCATCTCTTAACTGTGATACCCCTTTGGCTATTATTACATTTTTACTATCCCTACTATTTACAAATGTTACTCCAGCAAATAAAACCACTCCTAACAAAATCAATAAGACTAGGAATGAAAGAATTCTTCTTAAAGGACTTTTGAAGACCTTCTTTACAGAATTTGCTCTCACCCATTCATTTGACCCTTCTTGAGAAACTAGGTCTTTTTTAGAAATATTTTTTTTCTTTGCCATTTTTCTAAGCTCATCTCGAGTGTATGGTCCCAATGTTTGCTCGTTTTGATAGACATACCATTTATCCATTTTGCCCATCCTATCATTATAATTTTACTTTTCTACTTATATTTTATTCCTTTAAAGTGCAAATATCAATTGATCCTAATTAAAATTTATTCGCAGTTTGCTTCTAAATAAACTATTTATTCATTGACTTAATTTTCAAGCTTAGATACCATAAAGTTAGCATTAAAAATTGTGCAATATAAAAGAAAAAGGTGAGTGGATTTGAGCGAAAACATTCTTACGACAGAAAAATTAACTAAACTAAGTGAGGTGATTGATAATTACCGTGATGAAAAAGGTGCTTTAATGCCTGTTTTGCAACAAACTCAAGACATTTTTGGATATATTCCAAAAGAAGCAGTAGATTATATTTCGAAGGAACTAAACATATCACTTGCTAAAATTTATGGAGTCATAACATTTTATTCACAATTCAAATTAGAACCTACTGGCAAGTATTTAATAAGTGTATGTCTTGGAACTGCTTGTTATGTTAGAGGAGCAGGATCAATTATTAAAGAAATTGAAAAGCAACTTAAGATAAACCTAAATGAAACTACTAACGACCATAAATTTACCCTAATAGACACACGGTGTCTTGGGGCATGTGGGTTAGCTCCAATAATGACAATTAATGAAGATGTATATGGCAAAGTAAAGCTTGATGATATTAATAATATCTTAAGCAAATACTAGTAAAGGTGGGTAAAACTTTGAAATCAATTCAAGATCTTAGGGATAAACAAATAGAGTTTTATAATAATTTTAAAACAAAACAAGGGAGTTTTAGAGTAGCTGTGGGGATGGCTACTTGTGGACTTTCAGCAGGTTCAAGACCTGTTTACAATGCAATTATAGATGAAGTTAGTAGTTTAGGACTTAATAATGTAAAAATTATAGAAAGTGGTTGTATAGGCACTTGTTCTGTAGAACCGTTAATTGAAATATATGATGATTTGGGAGACAAGGTAACTTTTATTGAGTTAGATGAAGTTAAAGCAAGAGAAATAGTGCAACACTATTTAGCAAATGGTGATTTAGAGTCTGTATCTAAATATCTATATCAAGATGGTCAAAGAAAGAAATACTATCAAAAACAAAAGAAAATAGCTTTAGCAAATGGTGGAATAATAGACCCAGAAAATATTGAAGAGTATATTGCTTTAGAAGGATATCTCGCATTAGGTGAAGCCTTAACTAACATGACAAGACAAGAAGTTATTGACATGATTAAAAACTCTGGACTTAAAGGACGAGGCGGTGGAGGATTTCCAACGGGACTTAAGTGGCAATTTGCATATGACTCTCCAGGAGATGAAAAATATATTGTTTGCAACGCAGACGAAGGTGACCCAGGAGCCTTTATGGACCGCTCAATTTTAGAAGGCGACCCACATGTTGTGCTTGAAGCTATGGCAATTGCTGGCTATGCAATAGGAGCCCAGAAAGGCTTTATTTATATAAGAGCAGAGTATCCATTAGCTGTTTCGAGACTGAAAAGATCAATTAACAAAGCAAAAGAACTTAATCTATTAGGTGACAATATTTTAGGCACTTCTTTTAATTTTGATATAGAACTAAGACTTGGTTCTGGTGCATTTGTCTGTGGTGAAGAAACAGCTTTAATGAACTCAATAGAGGGCAATAGAGGAATCCCAAAGCCTAGACCGCCATATCCTGCTGCTAAAGGATTATGGGGAAAACCAACAAACATTAATAACGTAGAAACTTTTGCAAATATTCCTGTAATTATAAGAAAAGGTGCCCAGTGGTTTAAAGAAATAGGCACAAAAAACTCTCCAGGTACTAAAGTATTCGCACTTGGAGGCAATATAAACAATACAGGCTTAGTTGAAATACCTATAGGTACAACTGTAAGAGAAGTAATTTTTGAAATTGGTGGAGGCATTCCTGATGGCAAAAAATTCAAGGCTGTTCAAACTGGTGGACCTTCGGGTGGATGTATAACAACAGAGAACCTAGATACCCCTATTGACTATGACACATTAATAGAGCTAGGCTCTATGATGGGTTCTGGAGGTATGATTGTAATAGATGAAACAGCTTGTATGGTCGATATTGCAAGATTCTTTTTAGATTTTACAGTAGATGAGTCATGTGGAAAATGTACTCCATGTAGAGATGGTACTAAAAGAATGCTTGAAATTCTAGAGAGAATAACAGAAGGTAAAGCAACTATGGCTGACCTTGACAAGCTTCAAAGGCTTGGGAACTCCATTAAGAAAGGCTCTTTATGTGGTTTAGGTCAAACAGCACCAAACCCTGTCTTGTCTACTTTAAGATATTTTCACGATGAATATGTAGCACACATAGAAGACAAAGAGTGTCCTGCAGGAGTTTGTTCCGCACTAACAAAATACTTTATTACTGACAAATGTATTGGTTGTACAAGATGCGTAAAGGTTTGTCCTACTAATGCTATTAGTGGAAAAGTTAAAGAAATGCACTATATAGACCAAGAAAAATGTATTAAGTGCGGAGCGTGTAAAGAAACTTGCCCAGTAGACGCCATAATTATAAAGTAAAAGAGGAGAATAAAGTGATTAAAATAAAGATAAATAATCAAGAATATACGGTACCTAATACATTTACAGTCTTACAAGCTTGTAAGATGGCAGGCATTGATATTCCGACATTATGCTATGACCCTCGTTTAGAGCCAAATGGAGCATGTAGGATGTGTGTAGTTGAGCTAGTTCATAATAATGCTATTGTAACTGCTTGTACTACCCCAGTTTCAGAAGGGCTAGAAATTCTAACACATAGTGATGAAGTAATGTCCGTTAGAAGAGATATTTTAGACTTACTATTATCAAATCATCCACTTGACTGTATGACTTGCCAAGAAACTGGAGATTGCAAGTTTCAAGACTATTGTTATGAATATGATATTAAAGAAACTTCATATGCAGGAGAAGTTAAACAACATGAAATAGATGATTCCAACCCATTTTATATAAGTGATCAAAATAAATGTATTAATTGTGGGTTATGTATAAGAGTATGTAGAGAACTGCAGTGTACTGATGCAATAGATTTCGCAGAGCGAGGCTTTAATACTCATGTAAGTCCTTCTTTTGACTTGAACTTAGATCAATCTGTATGTGTCTCTTGCGGCAATTGTGTTGCTGTTTGCCCTAGTGGTGCATTAACCCCTAAGATTCCAGAAAAGTTTAGAACTTGGGAGGTTACAAAACACAAAACAACATGTGGATATTGTGGAGTTGGATGCCAATTAGAACTTCATATAAAAAACAATAAAGTCATGGATGTTAAACCTTTATATGGCCCATCTAATAACGGTTTGCTTTGCGTTAAAGGAAGATTCTCATATAACTTCTTAAGCCACCCAGATAGACTTAAAAAGCCACTTATTAAAAAAAATGGAGTTTTCGAAGAAGCTACTTGGAAAGAAGCTTATGATTTAATAGCAGAGAAAATTACGTCAATAAAGAATGAGTATGGCCCTAATGCAATTGGTGCTTTTACATCAGCAAGATGTACTAATGAAGATAATTATATGTTCCAAAAATTCTTTAGAGCAACAGTTGGTACAAACAGTGTAGACCACTGTGCTCGTCTCTGACATTCTTCTACAGTTGCCGGTTTGGCAGCAACATTAGGTAGTGGAGCAATGACTAATAGTGTAGGAGAAGTAAAAAACACAGAGGTGTTTTTTGTAATTGGTTCAAATACAACCGAAAACCATCCTGTTATTGGTGCACAAGTAAGACAAGCCTTAGCTAAAGGAGCAAAATTAATTGTAGCAGACCCGCGTGAAATTGATTTAGCAAAAGATGCTGATGTTTATTTACAAATAAGACCTGGAACAAATATTGCGCTACTAAATGGTATGATGCATGTAATTATCAAAGAAGACCTTATAGCTAAAGAATACATTAAACAACGCACTGTAGGTTATGAGGAGTTAGTAGAAATTGTTAAAGACTACACTCCTGAAAAAGTAGCTGAAATTTGCAATGTAGTTGCTAATGATATTGTTAAAGCAGCAAGAATCTATGCATCAAAACCTGCAAGCATTCTGTATGCAATGGGTGTTACACAACATAAGTATGGCACAAATGGTGTTATGACATTATCTAACTTAGCTTTAATATGTGGCAATATTGGTATTGAAAATGCTGGTGTAAATCCACTTAGAGGGCAAGGAAATGTTCAAGGTGCATGTGATATGGGTGGATTACCAGATGTTTATCCAGGATACCAGAAGGTATTTGATGAGCAAGCAAATGAAAAATTTGCAAAAGCATGGAATAAAGGCCTTCCACTTGAACCAGGGTTAACTATTCCAGAAATGATTGAAGGTGCAAATGATGGTACTGTAAAGATGCTTTATATTATGGGTGAGAATCCTATGGTTTCAGACCCTGATATTTCTCATGTAAAAAGTGGCCTTAATAATTTAGATTTCTTAGTTGTCCAGGATATATTTTTAACAGAAACTGCTGAACTAGCTGATATAATCTTACCAGCTGCTGCATTTGCTGAAAAAGATGGTACTTTTACAAATACAGAAAGACGAATTCAAAAAGTAAACAAAATACTTCAAGCACCTGGCGAAGCAAAGTCTGATTGGCTTATAATGTGTGAATTAGCAAAAGTATTAGGTGATGATTTTAGCGTAAACAGTGCTGAAGAAATAATGGAAGAAATCGCTAGCTTAACACCTATTTATGGTGGGGTTTCGTATAAAAGATTAAACAATGTATCACTGCAATGGCCTTGTACAAGCGAGAAACATCCAGGCACTAAGTATTTACATAAAGGAGAATTCTCAAGAGGAAAAGCCAAAATAATACCGATTGACTTTGTGGAAAGTGATGAAGCACCCACAAAAGAATATCCTTTCTTAATGACTACAGGAAGAAATCTGTATCATTATCATACAAGAACTATGACTGGCAAAACAGCTGGTAATAATCAAAAATCTCCTCATTCTTATGTAGAGATAAACCCTACAACAGCTAAAAAGCTTGGGATTGAAAATGATGATTGGGTAGTAGTAAGTTCCCCAAGAGGTGAAGTTAAAACACAAGCAAAGATAACAGAGATAATTGGTGAGCAAGTCGTATTTATGCCTTTCCACTTTGCAGAAGGGGCCGCAAACTATATTACTAACACTAATCTGGACGAGATTGCAAAAATCCCAGAGTTAAAAGTCAATGCGGTAAATGTAAAGAAAGTGGATTAAGGTAGAAAACAATGCATAAATTTGGCACAGCAGTGATATTGGCTGGAGGAAAGTCTAGTAGAATGGGATTTGATAAACAGCTAATACAACTTAATGATGAGAATATTATTGAGCATATTGCACAAATACTACTAGAAGAGTTCTCAGAAATTCTTCTAGTTAGTAATTCATTGCCAAATGGCAAGTATGAAAAATTTGAAGTTATAAAAGATGCTATAGAGAATAAAGGCCCGCTAAGTGGAATCCATAGCGGGCTCTTATCAGCTCAAAGTGATTTTGTTTACTTTATAGCCTGTGACATGCCAATAATTAACCTTGATTATATTAGACATATGAAGAAAGTGATAAAGAGAAGTACTTCTAGCATACGAGCTTGCGTAACTAGATATAAGGAATGGATAGAGCCTTTTAATAGCTTTTATCATAAAGATATCACACTATTAATAGAAGACCATCTCAAAGAGGAACAATCAGTTTATTCATTAATAAAAAAGACAGAAACAATATACATTCCTGAGTCCACTGCTAGAAAATTCTCTAAAGATTGGAATATGTTTCTCAATATTAATACTACTGAAGATTTAGAAAGGTTTTTAGACAATGAAAAAAACAAAATTTGTAGAAATGCATAAAGTAACAGACAATTCAATCAAAAAAACTAGAGATGAAGTCATATTAGAAGTTCCCTATAGCATTTATGCTAATGATAAATATATCACTACACTATTTTGTTCACCAGAAAACTTAGAATATCTTGCTACTGGATTCTTATTTACCCAGAAAATAATAAAATCAAAACAAGAAATAAAAAGTTTAGAAATTGTTGATGGAAAAATTAACGTTGCTGTTCCTTTAGATATCGGTAACTTACTAAAAAATTCTGAATATTATAAAAAAAGTTTTAAAGATCAAATCCTTAACGATTTACACCCTATTGATGAAAGTGTGTATTCTACAATTGAGTTGTCAGTAACAAAAATTCAGGAAATTATGGAAGCCTTCACTACACGATCTGAAACTTTTATAAATACCGGAGCAGCACATTCTGTTGCACTGATGAAAGATTATGAAATATTGTCTTTTACAGAAGACGTGGCTAGACATAATGCAGTTGATAAAGTCGTAGGAAAAGCCTTAATTAATGAAATCAATATTTCAAAAATGGCACTCCTAACTAGCTGTAGGGTATCTGTTGAAATCATATCAAAAGCTGCTGTCATGAGCATTCCTGTAATAATCTCAAGAGCTGCTACCTCTAGTTTAGCAATTGAACTTGCTAAAGAGTTAAAAATAACCTTAATTGGTTTTACAAGGGGGAACAAATTCAACGTATATACTAATTATATCAAACTAATGTCTGAATAAATCCTATGAAAAATGACTCTTCAAATGTTACCAAAATAATCATCTAAAATTAGCTGAAATCACCCTTGATGTTTACCATGTGGCATGTTATATTGTGGGCAGTGTTGATTGTAAGACTATGCTGTATATGAAAGGTGTCTTGGAAATGTCGAATATAAGCTTGTATCTTCCTAAGGTTAAGGATGATACAAGAAAGCTTACTGAACTATTCTTAGTGTTTTTAGAAATTGGTGCTTTTACATTAGGTGGAGGATTTGCAATGATCCCACTAATCCAAAAAGAGTTGGTTGAAAAGAAACATTGGGTAGAAGAAGAAGAATTTTTGGACGAGATAGCAATCGCTCAATCAGTACCTGGTGCAATAGCTGTTAACACAGCTGCTATAACTGGACATAAAGTAAGAGGGTGGCCAGGAGCATTCGCTGCTACTTTGGGAGTTATGATTCCATCCTTTTCAATTATTATCTTGGTTGCATTATTTCTTAATAATTTCGCATCATTGGCCATTACACAGGCAATATTTAGAGCTATTAGACCTGTAGTTGTGGCTTTAATAACTTACTCTGCTTATAAGTGCTGGAATACCATTAGCATTTCACGCTTTAATATTACAATTGAGGTAGTATCATTACTAAGCTTGTTGGTTCTTAATGCACCGCCAGCAATTGTTATATTAGTGGCAATTTTGTTTGGTATAATAAGAAAGGTAAAGATTCATGGGAATACTAATTAATTTGTTTCTGACCTTTTTAAGAGTTGGAGCTCTTGCATTTGGTGGAGGATTTGCAGCAATTCCGATGATACAAAGTGATGTAGTTGCAACTTATGGTTGGATATCTAGTCATGAGTTTGCAAATATTATGGCAGTTGCTAGTATGACTCCTGGCCCTATAGCTATAAATAGTGCTACATACGTAGGATTCAAGATTTATGGTATTCTAGGTGGTTTAATTGCAACTTTCGGAGTGGTACTTGTTTCATTTATACTAATAGGTATAATAGCAGGTATCATGACTAAATTTTCAAACAACAAATACGTAAACTCTGTACTAGAGGTTTTAAGGCCAGTTATTGTAGTTCTAATATTAGTTGCAGCAATAAATACTGGTCACTCTGCTTTTGTAGATTATAGAGAGATTCTAATCTTTGGGGCGGCAATATTTTTGCTTTTTAAGACAAAGATACACCCCATAGCTTTAATCACAAGCTTTGGACTTCTAGGAATAATTATATATTGAAAAACTTGCTTGTTTACTGAGTTCACTCTTGTCAAGTAAACTGGTTGTTATTTGAAGTTTATTCAACATTAAGTGCTTGGTTTTGATATGCTATCGAAACCAAGCACTTAATTATTTTAAAAGCTTTTATTACTATAGTAGTTGTTATATGCTTTAGCTTTCGATAAAAACCTCTATGAACTAATAAATCTTCTATAAACATCAACTTATTTCAACGCTAAAACATCTCCTTGGCACCATATGACACTTGAGTGCTTAATAAGGTAAGTGTTCGAGTTACTCTAACTGTTAATTTATTATATAGATTCATCGTAAAAGCCTATGAAAAAGTCTAGGGATAGTTTCCCCTAGACTTCTTGCTATTCTTCATTTTCATCTTCTATTTTCCAATACTTTGAACCATCCTTGGCCCTACCAAGCTTGTTCAGTTCTACTAAACTTCTCCTCAATATAAAATAATCACTAAAAGTATGCCACTGGTCAATTATTTCATTGACTTCTTGTTCTGTATACTCAAGTTCTTCTTCAAATTTTGTTGCCAAGTAATCAATTACAGCTATTTTCTTTTTCATTTTTGACGGCCAAGTGTGAACTTTACCATGTTCATCTAAAAAATTCTTTATCTCTTCTAGCATTCTTCAATTCTACCTCCTCATATCTATTAAACACAAATATAGTCAAATCTAAAGCAATCTTTCTCACATACAAAATCTCAAAAATCAACATGTTATTCTATAAATATTATAGCATATTGCACTTATTTACTATCACATTAAATAATTAATTTTCCTTTAATGTTTTTTATAAATATGATATGATAATTTTATGGTTTCGACCGCTATCTAATATTAACTGTTGCCTTATAGACACATATCAAATATCAAGCAAAAAAAAATGAACTTAATTATTTACATCTATTTTTTTGTTCAATTTCGATAAAATTGCACTTTAACATGTTAACTATCTAACAAATAATGATATAATAATCCTAAGCAATGCGTAAACAAATACTGGAATTGGGGATAGTTCCTAAGTTATAAATCTCTAAAGTTAGGAGGAGAAATTGGTGAGTACTCTTCATTTTAAAAATACACAGTATCCATCAACTGCCTTTTTTATATTAAAACATTTGGGGCTTGTTCCTGGTGTAGAGGAACCTGTTTATCAAGAACTTGGTAACCAAATGTCTATATTAGGAGAATCTTTTGCACTGAACTCTCCATTGGCAAAAGGGCCAATATTTACACTAGTCTATCAAATCCCTAGTTATCTTGAAGTAACTCCAATGGAGTTTGATGAACTTTTCAGGTCGATAATATATTTGGTTGAAAATGAAAGCTTTAAGTCTTTTTCAACAAAATGGCCTGCAGAGACAAAGTATTGGGACACATGGTATTCTCCTGGTTGGATGCACCATTTGTTTAACAATCTACAAAAAGACAAGAACAGAGCGCTAGCAATAATTGAAACTTTTTTGCTTTTATTACATGATAACTGGGTTGACTATAGCAATATCTATAAAGAAAAAATGGCTGGATTTCAAATAGAGAAGCATGAACGTTTTTGTAATAGCTTTGACATATTCCGTAGATGGGAAGACAGCTTTTCTCAATCCTACCCTTATAATGACTTTACCGTGATTATCTGTCCAGAAGCTACTAATACAGCCACAAGTCTAGGACCTGAAAAAATTGTGTTAGGCATAGAAAAGACGAAAAACTCACTCAACACCTGTGTTCATGAGATTGGTGTGAGAATGATTGGCCTTGATAAGTTATCAAAGAATCAAGATATAGAAAGTATTATGATAAAAGATTTCGATAATATAATGTTATTGATTGAAACCGAGATATGTTTTAGAAAACAATCTATATTTCCAGAGATAAGAGTAGATTCATTTGTTGACTCTAATAATTTACATGATTTGATTGCATGGAGAGCAACTAAAAAGTCTCCTGACGAGTTTATTAATTCATTAATAAACTGGTATAAAGAAGCTAAAGGGTTAAGCTTAATATAATATAAAAATCTTTGATCTAGATAGATCAAAGATTTTTTAGTTTGCAATATATCCGCCATCAACCATTAGATTGACCCCAACTATAAACTTAGCTTCATCACTTGCTAAGAAAACTGTAGCTTTTGCCACATCCTGTGGTGTCCCTAATCTTGGCATTGGGGTTCTTGATTGTGAAAAATCAATTGACTCTTGTGTTGCTGGCCTTCCTGTTAGAATTCTTCCAGGTGCAACTGCATTACAAATTATATAATCTTTGGCATAATCAGTTGCAACTTGTCGTGTCATATACACCAAGCCACTCTTGCTGACTCCATAAGACATGTTATTATGTGCAGCTACCATACCATGTTGAGAAGTCACGTTTACAATTCTCCCTCTTGCTTCATTTACAATATCTTGAGTAAGCATCTGCTTAATCGCTCTCTTAGTGCAATAAAAAGCTCCTTTAAGGTTTACATCAATTGCCTTATTCCACTCTTCTTCCGTAGTTTCATGTAACTTCATATCATTACCCATATATGCTGCATTATTTACTAAGATATCAATTCTCTCATATTTATCTATGACAGATGACATTAGACTATCCACATCATCCCACTTTGAAACATCCACTCTTCTAAACTCAGCATTCCCATCAAACTGCTTAATTTCTTCTAAAGTAGTTATTCCTTCCTCTAATGGCTGTTCTATTATATCAGCAATAATAACTATTGCTCCTTCTTTAGCAAATTCAATGGCAATTCCTTTTCCTATTCCAGAAGATCCACCTGTGACAATTGCTACTTTATCTTTTAGTTTCATAGGTACCTCCTAAAGTTTCTGGCAACTATGATAACACACTTTACTGAATTAATATAGCAAAAAACCTGTATCCTCTACAGGTTTTCCTTTATTCTTTAGGATTATTATCGTCTTGCCTTGTAATCATTACTTTTTCAATTACACCTTCAGTAGCTTTTACTACCTTAATCTTTATATCTCCAGACTTAAACTCAGAGCCTTCAGTTGCAGGCTGACAAGCTTCTTCTGCCAAGCTACAAACTAACCCTCCTAAGGTATTCCCTCTATCAGTTGGCAATTCTAATCCTGTTGCCTCATGAACTTTGTTTACTGAAGTTGAAGCTGAATAAACCCTAGAATCTCTAGATACAAAATCTTCCTTTGGCGCTAAGTATCTGATTATTGCAAATATAATGGCAATAGCAATTGTACCTAAAACTAAGTCCATCATCGTTTCAGCATATATAAGCATTTTCCGTGCAATTACAAACAGAACTAGCTCTAAAATAGCATTTGTTGAATGTGATACAAGCATTAGAATTAGCTCTATTCCTACAACTAAAATTAGGGTATGTGCTAAAAAATGTTTAAAAACATCATATGATGCGTGAGCATTAGTAGTGAATATTTCTATCACATACATCACAAGGTCAATTAAGCCTATTGTCACCCCTATAGCTATTAATATAGCTAGGATTACCTCTAAAACATAAGTAAAGCCTTCTACTCTATTAAGAATATACTTCCCCACACCAATACATCTCCCTATCCTTATTTAAGCCTCTAACACAGCAATTGTACTCCTAAAAATGCATCAAGTCAAGGTTGGTCAATTTGCTTGAATTCTATGGTGCTCAGTACTTTTTTAGATTTTTTTTACCACAATTAAATAAAACAGGACACATGAATATATCCTGTTTTATTTGGCTTTATAAACAATAATTTACTCAAGATAAAAGTACAAAATAACTTCTAAATCTTGATCATATGTAATCATCGGTTCGACTATATCTTCTAATACTCTTATATTTCTTTCGTCTGTAGTTGTATTTTCACTCCAAGATATAACATTATTCAGTATTTCTTCACCACTGGCCCTATAATAATACTTAGCAAAATCTTCAGGGTATTCATTATCAGGGTCAATAGAAACATCTTTGATTTCCATTTCAAATAAGAGATAGATATCTCCAATTCTCTCATTATTAATCTTAATACTTTCAACAGTCTTATAATCTTCAGATACCTTGCCAGAAACAGTTACTGTATCTTCTACATCATATCTTCCTGAGTGATGTTGTACTTCTCTATTCATTACCGAAGTACCAGAAAAATTAAGGCCATCCCAGGTTATATCAATATCATAGTAATCAGATTTAACAGCTGCATCTGTTCCTAACAAGTCTTGGCGAGTAGAAAATTGAAAAGTCACACTAGGGGTGTCTGTTACTTCTAAATTTTTGCTACCAGATGAAGATCCTGTAGGCGAACTTGGTTGATTAGAACTATTTGGTGTTGCGCCTGTTGCTCCATCATCTCCACAAGCAGCCACTAATAAAAGTATGCATACAAGAGATATAATAGTTAGTAATTTTTTATTTATCATTTTCATTCTCCTCAATTAAATAGTATAGGGGCACTAAAGTACTATTAAATATAATCTTTACATATCCTCCTTTTAATTTACTTGCAACTGCTAAATTAAACACAAATTATCTCTTGTGCTTTAATTATATGTATAACTTAAGTTCTTAGCAATCTTTAATGAGTGAAATTATTAAATAGTTAATCTTTTTATTAATTTATTAAACTAAAGAATGCATTTTTCTCATTTTTATTTTATAATTAACTCATAGGTATTATGTTCCCTAGTACCTCACTATCTTTGAAAGGTGTGATAGAAATGTCACAACAATGGTATCTTTCAAGAAATGGATCCCAATATGGTCCATACTCATGGAATGACCTACAGAACTTAGCGCAGCAAGGAAACATTAGTAGAGATGATCTAATTTGGAGCAACTCTTTAGGAAACTGGACACAAGCAACAAATGTGCCAAATTTACTAAATCAAAATAGTTTCTCTAATAAGCCTAGTGATGGAATTGTCAATAAAAAGAATCCTTTGGGTCTAAGATTCTCTATTCGTCCAAGGATTAGATTTTTTCCAGGCGGTAAATTTATGATATTTATTGTAATAGCCATTATTGTAATAGGGCTTGTTATTAGTTACTTAAATGGCGATTTAGGCTCGCTACAAATGTTCTAACCCCACTAGACTAGATAAAATTTCAAGGAGGACATCAACGATGGCAGAACAATGGTTTGTGTACAAAAACCAAGAACAAAAAGGACCCTACACACTAGACGAGCTAAAGCAAGGAATTAGCTCTGGAGAATTTAGAAATAGTGATCTTTACTGGAATGAAAATATGGGAGATTGGAAGCCTGGCAACCAAATATCTCAACTATTCCAATCACAAAGCCCTCGTCCATCAGCTCCATCACCAGAATATACTCAGCCTAAGAAAAAATCTGGCTTAGTAAAGAAACTTGTTACAGTAGTTGTGATTGTAGCTGTTTTAGCAGCAGGTGCATTTGGTGCCCGTAAGCTATTAGGCGGAATCACTAGTGTTCTACCATTTTTTGGTGGAAGTGGCTCAGGGTTTGTGTATTACGACGAAGACTTAGTTAAAGACGCAGTTAACGTGCCATTTACTGATTTACAAGGATACTATTCAGGAGTTGCGAAATATACAAAAGCTGACAATATTGAACTAATGGGCGACATGTATGACGCTTCAGACTTAGAGTACTTAAATGAAAGACTTGGCAAAGAGATGGTCGCTATACTAGAAGCTGATGAGTACTATATCGATGTTTATACAATGCTACCAGGAAGTACTCAAGACTATGAAGACTCCTTAGATGAGACTATGTATCAAAATGGTGTGTTTAAATATACAGAGTCTTTTACTGATGAAGAGATTGGTGAAGCAAGCTTTATAAGTGAAGCAATAGTTCTAAATGGAAACAATGACTATCGTATTGTTGGTTACTATCAAATCAAGTTTATAAACCTAGATGGTGATGAGATTATTATTGAAATGGAATATGATGCAGAAAGAGGGCAACCTTAGAGAGATAGAGTCTCAATCATTTTTGACTGAGACTCTTCTTTTTATTAAAAACTATATTTTTTCTTCCTTCGTTACAACTTTTAGTGCAATAAATGATAAAGCTAATATAATAATTATCGCTGGTATAACATAGAATAGATTCATAGAGAACTCTCTATCCTTTCTTAAATCAAATATTGCCATTGTTGAATAAGTTGATTTTGACAAAATATCCTTACTAACAAATCTATAACCTATTTTCACGTCTTTCAACTCTTGTAAAGTGAGTTCTATATCGTCATGGTGATTATAAATAACTACGGATCCCTTAACATCACCATACACAAACACAATTTTATCGCCAACTTCTAGCTCTTTCTCTACATATTTTGTTGATTGATCACTAGTCACAAGCACTGCTTTTACAAAATCAAATGTACTACTGTTATATATTAGTTCTGCACTTAAATCATTTAACTCTATGTCTACATGTATTTTGTGACCTTCTTCATCAAGACTAGCTTTTACATAATTGTCTTTAACCTTGTACCACTCATCTACTAAAGTGCTCATTGCCCTTGACTCGGTAACGTCTACTAACACACTTTGAGAACCAAGAAGTTTATCCTTTTCTTCTAGAATATAAAATTCTAATTCAACATTTTTGAGCTTAGGTATGTCGTGAATATTAAAGTCAACTTCAATCTCTCTACTCATATTTTCTTTAATACTTGAAATAAATGCTGTAGTAGATCGATGTTCTCTATTTGACATTAGCCTTGATAAATACCTACCTATAAATTCACGGTAAGTCTTTGAGAAGTATAAATCCTTATAAATCTCCCAACTATATAAAAAGGCATCTGGATTATCTGCTGGATAATATATGGATATTCCTTTGGCATTTGGGTTATTAATACTGTTAATATTGTGATAAACAGCATTATCTATTGAGGACTTCAACAATAAGGCTTTTTCTTTGCTAAATGGCTCTAGCTTGTCTGCTAAATCATATAAGTCAACCATATCACTTGGGTATCGCCCTCCATATGATTCACTTCTACTTCTTGCTTGAACAATTTGTGCAAATCTATCAATATCCCCAAAATTATTTCTGTCAGTTATGATGCCTTTAACGAACTCTTCTAAATTTTTAACTACTTCATCTATTTTCCCTAAGTCTACTAAAGACAAAGTAATATTATTTGCAGCACTACTATCATAATAATATTCTGCAAATGAATCCACAATAACTCTTCCTAAGTCTCGACCACTAATCCATGGCTTCTCAACTATTGACCTTATAATCGGGGTGTAGTTCCAGCCATAGCCAGGCTCTAGCTCCTCAGAAGCCACGAAATACTTTCCATAATTACTTAACATACTCATTGTTTCCAATGTTGCCATCAAACATGCATCAAACCCTATTAATTCAAAATCTATTCCAGTACTTTCTTTTGCATTATGCATCCCTAACATGATTTCATTCAGAGATAGACTCTTTGCAGTATGATCATCGTGTCCATATCCTGAAACAGCACCCCCACCATGATTCCAATAGATAATCACGTATTTCTCAGCTGGATAGTTCTCATGAGCATATTCAATAAAGTTTGTAATTGACTCATGTGTACAAATACTTTCCTCATAAACACTAGAAACATCTTCCAATAAATGAATCTCACTTTGACCCACATACCAATATTGATTCATGTAGGGATTAATCTGTGGTAAATTCCAGTTACTTGTACCTCCAGTCTTGAATAAGATGTTAACATTTTGGCTAGATCCAACGTCCCACATTTCAGCAATATCCATAGTTCCCAACCCACTATTGCTTTCTAAGTCAGTTCCATTTAGATAAACCAAAAATGTATACTCTGAGGTAGTAATCTCCCCCCCTGAATCTTGATAATACTGCCATATACTGTCTATTACCGAGTCAAATAGTTCATCAAAATACTTGTCATCAAGTTCTTGTTGATAGTATGCATCACTAAATGTCCATTGTTGACTATTCCAATCATACTCATAGCTGTCTTCATATGTATACCAATCAAGATAAGAGAACTGACTAAAATACCATTGCTGTAAAAGCTCAAAATCATCTGTTGCTTCTATTTGAGAATATTGCTCATCAAATTCAATAGTATTAGTTGTCTGTTGCTGTATTTCTTGAGGGTCATGTTTTTGCCAATACTGACTGCTAGCATTATACTCCCATATATCCCCTTCATCAAATGAGTAAAAATCCCAAATAAAATTTTCATAGTTATATCTATACCAAACTCCAGTTTCTTGATTATAATGATAGATTGTATCATCACTAGTTTGGTAATATAAATAATACCAATAGTCAATCTCATCGAAGTAAATAGCATTCCATCCATCAATTTCTTTATAATCATCATTAATCTTCAGATAAGACACTATATACGGGTTATAAAAGCTCCAATCTTCCATAGATGGACTATAATAATAATAGTTTCCGACGTCTTCATCATGTTCTGTCCCATTATAAATTGTTAGAGCATTTCCAGATACAATTATATTACCTACTGGTAGAACTAACAATATGGTCAATAGAAATATGCTAGCTAATTTTTTCGTGTTCATAATGATTCCCCTAATAATGTTTTAATACAGTAAAGCCTTAGAAATATTATATCTTATTTATTTTTTTTTGCATAGAAAAAGAGGGCCTACACCCTCTAAACATTAACTATGTTTTCCTAAAAAAAGGATTGTATCTACATTACTGTCATAAATCATGAAAATAAAAGGCCTATTTGCTATAAAAATCTTTTCTTCTCTTGCTGATTCAATCATCTCAACAATTGTAGCTGCTGCTGCCTCACTCCCAGTTTCATCAACTTCAACGAATGCTTTATGTAGCACTCTTGAAATAAATATACCATCTCTTATATCACTAAAGTTAGCGCTGCTGTCAAATGCATCTTCCATTCCTAAATTAATCAGCTCTTCATTTAATAATCTTGTCCCATATTCAATGCTAAACTTAGGAACATGTATCGTCATTTCATCAACTATCTCAAAACTGCTTATTACTTTATTAAAAAGACTGTCATCTAGTTCATTTATAAAAGAATCTATATTCTTATCTTCATTTGGTAGCATTATTATCATTTGCAAGTCTTCATCTTCATAGGGCATTAATATAGCCTCGAAGCCACTCTCGCTATAATACTCTATCTCTCTAGAGTCATTCATCATATCTACAAGTTTGATACCCCCGTCTTCTGAATGAAACTCTGATTCGTATGTTTTCTTTGTGTCAAACTGATGTTTCCAATCTGCATTGAAGTATATTGCATTTATTAAATACAAAACTGCATTAGCAGGTAAAGGAGGTACTAACATATCTTTGATTTTCCCATTTGTTGCTTGTTCTATCCAACTGTTTATAACCTTAGCAGATTCAGCATCAGAAAAGTCCAAATAGTCTATATAAGCATCATACACTTCTTCAACTTTTATGAGATAGTCTTCTTTAATTTGCTCTCCCTCTCTAATCCATAAAGAATTCTTTAAACTTGTAGCTGCTACTCTACTATTATCATTCATAGATTTAATTAATTCATTATAATATTCATCCAACTCTTGTTGCTCTACCTTAGATATATTTAGAACTTCTGCTATCTGCTCTTTTGTTTTGCCTTCAGCACCTTCAAAAGCAAGTGTTAAAGCTATAGATATACTTAATGGAGATATAAAAATATCATTATTGTAATCGCTTTTTTGCAACTCTTTCAAAATATCAAATCCAAATTGCCTGTTTGCAATGCTTATATCATCATTAAGGTCCATCTGAATAGATGGAGTTTCACTAGGTATACATGCTGATAAAATAATAGTTAGAATACAGAGAACTGAAAGCATTGAAATTGGTTTTCGCATTGTAATCACCTCAATTATATGACGACACTTATTATCCTTTGTTCCATCAAAGCATTTATGATTTATTAAGTAGCGATAATTACAAGTGGAAAAGATTCTTGATTAATAAACTTACTGCCTGCAAAATCACCATATAGTTTCACTGTACTAAATCCAGCTTTATGTAATAAACTAGTTAGTTCATCTGATTGCAATGCTAATAAATCAACTTCATTTTGATACTTCTTTTCTCCAACCTCTAATATGGTATTGAAATTAACCTTTTTCTTATCGTCACTAATCTTATAATTACGATAAAAAACTATGTTCTTCTCTTTATTATAAATTGATGGTAAGCTAGTTATATTTTTCTTCAAGATCCTATCATAGTTTACAATCTGTAAAAGTAAAGTCCCATTTTCACTTAAAATTTCCCTACTTTGACTTAAGAAACGAAACACTTCTTCATTATTATCAAGATGAACCATAGAATTACCAATGCAAAAAATTAAGTCAAATTTTTTGTCAATAGTCCCTATATCAAGCATGTTCATTACCCTCGAATCAATCATTGCGTTTTTATTTTTTAAATTGCTTATCATTTTTTCATTAAGATCAATAGCAACTATGCTATACCCTTTAGAAAATAAATCTAAAGAATATTCTCCTGTGCTACACGCTACATCTAAAATATTCTTAGGTGGCTTGCCTGCTAAATTAGTTATAACATTTATCACTCTTTTCTTTTTTGGAAAAATATAATCATAGTATTTTTCAAGCGCAGAGTAAAATAGAGTCATCATATACACCTCTTTTTCAAAATTTCAAACATTAAGTAATTCAGTTTAGATCATATCACTATCTTCTATACAACTTTATTATACTAATTCATGGTACTGATTTCATTACTAATCGTTTGCTAAAATAGATAACCCTATATTAATCACACATATGCACCATAAATACCAATCCTTACTATTATTATATGTTTAATATGATTAATTTCGCAAATATGTTGCTAATGGCTTGAATTTAAGATTTATTTAATATAGAATATAAACCTAAATGATAATCGTTTTCATAAAGAGATGTGGAGGAAGAGGAAATGAAAAAGCTTATTACATTGATGATTTTATTAGTTGTCGTACTAGTAGCTTGCACTGTAGACTCTGGCACTGAGGATAGTACTTTAGTAATATACTCAAACAGAAACGAAAGATTTGTTCAGAACTTGATAGATAACTTCTCAGAAGAACACGGTGTGAATGTACAAGTACTTCATGGAGCTAGCCCTTTGCAGATAATCGAGGAATCAAACAATACTAGGGCAGACATTTATATATCAAATGATTTAGGTGCTCTTAGCTACCTAGATACTCATGGATATCTTAGTGAGGCAAGTTTAGCAGGAATTGAATCTATACCAGAAAACTTCAGAGCTGATAATAACTCTTATTTTGCTATTTCTTTAAGAGCTAGAGGGTTTATTTATAATAAGGACTTGATTAGCGCAGAAGAAATGCCAAAAAGTGTTGAAGATCTATTTAGCGATGACTTAACTAATGTCCCAAATGGATATGCCATTACCAGAGACTAACTATATGAAGTCAAGCATAAATTTGAGACGAAAGTTAAAATAAAAGCACCTAAAAAAGAGCATGGCAAAACAAGGTAGACACACTACCTTTTTAAGAATTCTGTTGCTTAATAAAAGATGTTAGGTTTGAGGAACAAAGACAGTATTGTTAGATAGTAAGTAATAAATAACTCTAACTAGTTTTTTAGCTACATGAGAGAGTGCAACATAATGATGTTTGCCTTCAGCTTTTTTCTTTAGGTAGTATTCTTTGAAAGTTTTGTCTCTCATAGCAATTAGTCTTGCAGCCTCTAAGAGAGCCCATCTAAGATAAGGAGAGCCTCGTTTAACCATTTTCATGTTAGAAGCAGCAAATTTGCCTGATTGATAAGTTGATGGATCAAGACCTGCAAAAGCAAGTAATTTGTATGGAGAGTCAAAGTTTTTAATACTTCCGATTTCAGAAATAATAACTGAACCTAATCCATAAGAGATTCCTGGGACAGATAATATAGGACTTTGTAATTCATCCATTATGCTTTTAATTTCATGATTAATTTTATTGATTTGTGAAGTATAGATTTCAATGAAAGAAATTGTTTGAGAAAGTTCAAAAGATAAAGCACGGCTGTCAGTACCAATAGAACTGCTAGCAGTTTCTCTTATCAATAGAGCTTTGCTCTTACCATACTTACCATAAGAACTTTTTTTTAAAACATTAGTAAGCTTAGTAAGATGGGCAGTAGCAATAGCTTTTTTTGAAGGGAAAGCCTTTAAAAGAGCATAGATTGATTTTTGATTGAGAGAATATACCACAGAGGATAACTCAGGAAACATGATATCAAGTATTCTATTAAGAGAAACTTTGTATCTTGATAGGTTCTTTTTTATCCTAGATTTATGTCTAGTTAATGACTTCAACTCACTCAAATGGTATGATAAGTTTGAGTGGGGAGAGAAGTTTCCTGACTGCAGCATAAGAGCAATAATTTTAGCATCAATCTTATCTGTCTTGCTTTTTCTAAGAGTATGAGCTTTTCTGAAAAGGTTAGTTTGGAGAGGATTAAGAACAACTAGCGGTAGTTGATTATTGGTGATAAAATTCATTAAGTTCAAGCTGTAGTGACCAGTAGCTTCAAGACCCACTCTTATTGTGTCTTTTGGGACATCGGGAATAGCAGCAAGAAAAGAGTTAAAACCCTCTAAGTCATTCTTAAAGGTGAATACATTTTTCAAAACCTCACCATCAGAAGAGACAATAAAACAGTCATGTTTATCTTTAGCAACGTCGATACCTACAAAGATCATAAAAAACACATCCTTAAATTATTATGTTGTGTTCCACATTGTTCTATGTTATGTATCCTTGCCCGAGATTAAACGTCAAAGCGTTATCTAACTAATAAACAAATAAACACAGAGATGTGGTTGGAGCCTCAGTTAAACAGTCAAGCTGTAGGTGATTTAACCAATCCACAACACTATGTAAATTATACAATAAAAAGGAAAGGGTAATGACCATGACTTAACTGCATGTTCATTATACAAGGTGTATCAATGGAGAGGCTTCTGCTTACCATATAGCGCAACTAGTTGGAGTTACTAAAAATACAGTAGCCAGATGGATAAGAAATTATCAATCTCTAGGGATCAAAGGGCTAACTACTACATCTAAAAATGTTTTTTACTCTAAAGAGCTTAAACATATGGCTGTGAAAGATTATCTTGATAATAAAGGTTCATTAAATGATATATGTAGAAAATATGGAATTAGGTCAAATACACAGTTAAGAAAATGGATTATGAAGTATAATAGTCATGAAAAGTTAAAATCTTCTGGAACAGGAGAGGTAACAATCATGATTAAAGGACGAAAAACTACTTATGAAGAACGAGTTGATATAGTTAAATATTGTATCGAACATCAAAATAATTATTCTAAAGCAGCTAATTTTTATCAAGTATCATATCAGCAGGTATATACTTGGATGAAAAAGTATAAAAAAGATGGAGTTAAAGCACTTCAAGATAAAAGAGGAAAAAGAAAATCTGTAGCAGAAATGTCAGAAGTAGAAAAATTAAGAGCAGAAAATAAATTATTATGCGCAGAGAATAGAAGGAAGCAAATAGAACTTGATTTTCTAAAAAAGCTCGAGGAGATAGAAAGGGGTCGATATTGAGCCAAGTAAGACATGAGACTATTTACTTAGCAATAAGTGACTTGAATATTACTAAGAAGTATCCAATAACACAGTTATGTGAAGTAGCTGGTATACAAAGGTCATCTTACTACAAGTGGCTTAATAGATCTGAAAGCATAAATGAGAAGTTTAATAGAGATTTAATCCCACTAATCAAAGATGCTTATGAGGAAAGGAATGGGATACTTGGTTATAGACAAATGACAATCAAACTTAATCGTGAGAATGATTTTAATGTAAATCATAAGAGAATATATCGTTTAATGGATATTCTAAACTTAAAATCGGTATGACGTAGAAAAAGGAAAAGCTACATAAAATCTACTCCAGAAATTACAGCAGATAACATTCTAGATAGAGATTTCAACTCTAATGAGTTTGGAGAGAAATGGCTTACCGATGTAACAGAGATGAAGTACTGTTCTAGTAGTAAAGCATATTCTAGTGCAATTTTAGATCTTGCTGACAAAAGTATTGTATCATTTGTTTTAGGTCATTCTAATAATAATCGATTAGTATTCAAAACCTTTGATATAGCTCACAAAGAATATCCAAGCTCTAAGCCAATCTTTCACAGCGATAGAGGATTTCAATATACAAGTAAAATGTTTAGAAAAATGTTGGATGATGCCAATATGATACAAATTATGTCTAGAGTATCAAGATGTATTGACAATGGACCGATGGAAGCATTTTGGGGAATGTTAAAGTTAGAAATGTACTATTTAAAAAAATTTGATACATATTTAGAGCTAGAGTCTGCTATCAAAAAATATATATATTATTACAATAACCATAGATATCAAAAAAGATTGAACTGTATGAGTCCAATAGAATACAGAAAATATTTATCAGATTCAGCTGCACAAAAAAATGCACCAATCATAATTCATGATTGATGCATAAAGGGTTTTTATTATTTCTACTGTCTACTTGACAGGGGCATGTTCACTAATGGATATGCCCAGATCACCTATATTATTTTGACCTACAATGTCAAACCTTTAAATCATGTTAGCAATATTCTTGTTTAGTTTGTTAATATTGTTAATTATTATACTAAATATACAAAAAATATTTACTAAAAAGTAAATATTTTTAATTTCTATATCAATTTTATTGAAAGTGGTGGATAATAATGGTGGAGGCGGAGCTCCACATATTATATCCACCAACTTACTTCGATTATTAGATAACCACTTGGAGAATGTGTCGAATAGATTACTGAAAGAGTTCAAACTTAATTAACTTGGTCTAAAAAATTATCCGCACCTTCATGTTAAACTGTCATATTTTCATCTATACGGTTAGAATGCACTATTGCATGTTCAATAATCTATGGATTTTTCAAACTTGAGGCCGAGAATGTAATCTAGCAACATATATAAGATTGAATTAGCGAAACTATATCAAAATAAAAGAGCAGCCACTTGTCGGATTTGTTAAAATAGATTGAGCAAAGTATTTCAGCTTATTTAGTAGAGAACCCGTGCAAATTATCCACGCTGTTAATGTAGAAAAAGGGTTGAGGAAAAGCTCAACCCTTCAAAAATACGGTTACTAAATTATGTTTTTTTAATAGTCACTATTTTGGGTCGTCCGTTGAATAGTATCCACCCCATATTCTTATCGTTGTAAAGCCACTATCGGTTAAACTACTAGCATAATCAGTTAGATCCTGAAACGCTGAAGTAGTAGAGTTAGTATTGGCTGCTATTTTAAAATCTGACATGGTACGTTGTCCTAATGTTCCACTTGCTTCTGTAACGACCATGGCATGATCTAGTGTGTTTTCACTAGCACTGTCATTCCAATCACAAGAAATGACATCACCACGATCTGCATTAAGTAAGTTTCCATGATATGTAGTACCATTCGGCCCTTCATAACCAGTCAGGTCTAATGACATTCTTTTAGCAAATCCTCTAACATTATCCCAAGTCCAACTCTGAGAGCTATCATAACCAGAGTAAGAACTGGATTGGTTTCTACACCATACATTTAGTGCACTAGACCCAGCATAACTTGTTGAAATTGCAGGGAAAGCTGTGGTACTACTTGCACTGTCATAATCCCCCAATAATCCTGCCCATACACATTGCGATGCGAAGTTTTGACAATTTACACCAGAAGAAAACCCAAATAGTGGATTGTAACCACCTGGTACAGTATCCCCTTTGTAATATTCTTTAGCATAATTCACAGCCTTATATGACCAATATGACCAACTATATAATGATCTAGACTGTGATATTGTTACTCCCCTAATTGGCGTAGATCTTGCTCTTAACATGTCATTCTTTATATCATTTACTCTTTGTTCAACATCTATAGGTTTATATTCAAAGCCTTCTTCTGTTGCTTCCCATGGATCACTGGTGACTACCTTAGTGATTTTCCAACCATTAGGTTGATTTCTTAAATCAAAAGTGTACTTTCTCCGACGGAAGTTTTCTTCATTAGGTCTGTTGTCCTTGTAATAAGTATAAGACTCAACAACACTAGCAACAGCATCATTTCCTTTAACTGACACTGTAAAACCACTAAAGACTAGATCATCAGACAATATATTCTGACCTAACTCTTTATGAATTGCTACTAAATACTTTTGTTCAGATAAACGATACTGGTTATACTTATTGTGTAAGCTTGCTGGGTCAATTAGACGAGTGCTATCATATTTCGCTGGAAGCCTTACGGAAGCTTTCAATGTAGCTAAAAATATTTAACAAGTCATTTCAATTTGCTGTTCTGAGCTTAATTTTTGAGAAACAGCTAGATCATTTAATTTAATATAGTCAGCTTGTGTAAATCTAAGGGTATCACCTATACTAGGCTTATCAAATGAATTAAGTAGGGTAAGGTCTTCTTTACTACTAGCAAACACAGTCATGTTAGCGATGGAAACAACAATTGCTAAGCAGCAGATTAGTAGTGAAATAATTCTTCTACACATAATTCTTACATCCTATTTTCTTTCATCTTCAGTTATTAACTTGGAATGATTAACTATCTTTTAATACAATGGAATCACATCCTTATTCTTAAATAGTAGTTGTCTACAATTCTAGGATTGAACATCGTATGGTGTCATAGCATCATGTATAATCCAAGGTGAATTATTATTCTTTCTACTTAAATAGAATTCTTGACACAACTTCCCACTCACAAATGGGACTTTCGCATTGTCATATTTAGCTATATAATAACTCCTTACAACTGCTATATTTTCCGTAGACCAACCTTTTAATTCCCATATTTCACTATCCTTCATCATTGAAACATAACCAGACTTATCAACTTCTTTTACGTTTATAATTTCAAAGCTAATTGTTCCAACCTCATTTTTTCTTTCATTAAGATGACTTCTCACAACATCTTCAGGAGACAAGAAATTCTTATTTATTGAAGTATCTGCTCTATTAAGATAGTTGTTAATTATTAACACTCCACTAACTAATAAAATAAGTCCTGCTATCATTAACAATTTTTTATTATTAAAAGTCTTCTTTTCCAAAACAAATCACCTTTCATTGTGATATTTGGATATGCTACATTTTAATTGACACATAGTTAGGTTACAATGCATTTAGTGAATTGATTAGTAATATTTATTTTCTAAAAAATCATCCTACATCTCAAAAAAATGAGTTGTTAAACCCTCTTCTTAGTAAACATAAAGGTCACTTATATATCGAGTGTTCTCAACACATACGCCATTAATATATACATAACCATAAGAAACCATTCTATACTGATATCCACTTTCTACGTACCAAATCTCACCTAGCCCACAAAAAGTGCCATTTTCTGTACTAGACCAGTGTTTTATCATTGTCCATCGTCCATTTTGATACTTTTGGAGATACATACTTATTTTGCATTCATCAACATTTCTTGCATCAATAGAAGAAGTTAACTCTGCTTTTCCTTGATCTGTAATATTAAATTTACCTAGATTGCAAGAATAAGTTAGCCACTATGAAAAACAATCATATTCTTTCAGT
>CAZJHT010000004.1:91835-103030 GCA_964546025.1 uncultured Clostridiaceae bacterium | reverse complement strand
CTACATTATATCATGTTGTCTTAGATTAGACTAAAGAAAATATCATCATAACCTGGCCATGGCCATGAGTCTTTACTAACTTTTTTCTCTAACAGATCGACTGCTTCTCTTAGTTTTTTCATTATAGGATTTATTTCTTTTCTAATATAATAAGCAGATTCATAGCTTATACCTTTGTTTCTTACTTCATCTACAAGATCTTCTAATTTATCGCTATAAAATCTAGACTCATATATAAGGTTTGCAATAATATCTATATTCTTTTTATTTATCTCTGATAATCCTTTACTCGAGTAGCTATTAACTGAGTCATATATATCTATATACTCCTTAAGATATCTATTCATATTAGGCACTAAATACCTATCAACTAGCTCAATCATAGTCATAGCTTCTATCTTTTTTAACTTATAATAGTTTTCATATAAAATCTCATGTCTTGATTCTAACTCTGTCTGACTTAAAACTCCCATTTTTGTAAATAGATTAACTGATTTTTTATCAATTAAGTATGGGATTGATTCTATAAAAGACTCAACATTTGGTAATCCTCTCATTGCAGCTTCTTCCTGCCAAACTTTTGAATACCCATCACCATTGTAAATGACACGTTTATGTTTTTGATATAATTCTTCAATTATGCTAATGATAGACCGCGTCTCATCATTGTCTAAAATATCACTAATCTTAGAAAAAGAATCTGCTATTATTGTATTCAGAACTGTACAAGAATCGGCTATGGACATCGATGAGGCAACCATTCTAAACTCAAACTTGTTTGCAGTAAATGCAAATGGAGAAGTTCTGTTTCTATCAGTAGCATCATTCATAAATAATGGTAAAGTTTTAACACCAAGTTGCAAATGTCCATTCCTTTGACATCCAGATTTTTCTTTTTTACCTAAATCATCTAATATACCTGACAGATAATCTCCTAAAAATATTGAGATTATAGCTGGTGGAGCTTCTGCTGCCCCTAATCTTTCATCATTTCCTGGTGTAGATGCTGCTAATCTAAGTAATTCTGGATAAGTATCTACAGCTCTAATAATAGCAACCAAAACTAACAGAAATCTTAAATTATCTTCAGGATTATCTCCTGGCTCGAGCACATTTTCTCCATTTACGCAAAGTGACCAGTTTACATGTTTACCTGAGCCATTGATTCCTGCGAAGGGTTTCTCATGTAATAAACATTCCATATCATGCCTATTAGCTACTTTTCTTAAAATATCCATTATCAATTGGTTTTGATCAGTTGCTACATTCGCTGTATTAAAAATTGGAGCAAGTTCAAATTGCCCTAATCCAACTTCATTGTGCTCGGTTTTCACTGCAACGCCAAGTTTCCATAATTCAATATTTACCTCTTTCATGAATTTTTGAATTCGTTCCTTAATGGTTGCGTAATAGTGATCATCTAAATCTTGTCCTTTAGGAGGAAGTGAGCCAAACAATGTTCTACCAGTATAAATTAGGTCAGCTCTTTTCTTATATAGTTCTTTGTCTATCAAAAAATACTCTTGCTCAGCTCCAACATTTGGATAAACTTCACTGCACTCATCAAATCCTATCATTTTCATTAGTCTCTTAGTTTCTTTTGTTAATACTTCAATTGATCTTAGCAATGGGGTTTTTTTATCAAGAGCATCACCATAATATGAGCAGAATGCAGTAGGGATGCATAAAACACCATCTTTAACAAATGCTGGTGATGTACAATCCCATGTTGTATATCCACGAGCTTCAAAAGTAGATCTAATTCCACCACTTGGAAATGACGAAGCATCTGATTCACCTTTTATAAGTTCTTTTCCAGAAAACTGTGCTAAAACTCCATCTTCCGTTGGGTTTAAAAAGGCATCATTTTTTTGTGCAGTTAACCCAGTCATTGGCTGAAACCAATGGCAGTAGTGTGTAGCACCTTTATCCATTGCCCAATCTTTCATTACTGTAGCGATAACATCTGCTATATGTGGCGCCAACTGATTTCCATTCTTTAAATTGTCTTTAAACTGAAGGTAAATGTTTCTAGGCAACTTTTCTTTCATGACTGATTCGCTGAAAACGCTCTCTCCGAATATTTCGTGTGCAACAACGTGTTTTTTCATATAAATCCCCCTGTAAAACGAACAATAGTATTCTATCACATACTATAGTACGTCTTTTTTGTCTACATGAAAGATTATATATCTATGTGTTTAAAATTGCAACAAAAAAAGAACTCAAATTTGAGTTCTTTTTAGTCTAACAAACCTTCTTCACACTCTTTTGATAAAACAACTCTGACAATTCTATTTCCATCTATCTCTAATACCTTTACTTTGTGTCCAATGCAAAGATCAAGTTCCTCTTCAATTACTGGCACTCTTCCTAATTTCTCATAAATCAGACCTGACAGGGTGTCGGATTCTTCTTCTGAAAAATCTATGCCAAGTAATTCAGATATTTTTGACAGGCTAAGTCTTGGATCTACAGATATAGTACCATCAATATTTTCAGAGATCTCAGGTATCTCGTCTTCATCATACTCATCTTGAATTTCTCCAACTATCTCCTCAATAATATCTTCTAATGTTACCAATCCTTCTGTTCCTCCATACTCATCTAAGACAATTGCTATTTGAATTCCTCTTTCTCTCATCTCATGAAGTAAATCTCCAACGAGTCTGCTTTCAGGAACAAAGAATGGTTCTCTTAATATATTTCTTATCATATCTTCATCTATACGTTCTTCATTTAGAGTCAAGTCCATTAAATCTTTAGCATTTATAATACCAATGATGTTATCAATAGTGTCTTCATATACAGGTATTCTTGTGTATCCTGACTCAATAATTAAATCAATAACCTCGTCAAAACCATCTTCAATATCAGCAGCTGCCATGTTTACTCTTGGCACCATAATATCTCTTAAATATGTTTCGCCTGTTTCAAACACACTGTGAATCATCATTCTCTCTTGTTCTTCAACACTACCTTCTTCTTCGCCTAAAGTTACCATAGTTTTTATAGACTCTTCTGTAAGAGTATACACTGAATCCGAAGAGCTAAGTCTTTCTCTAAGAACAAGTTTATTAATTTTATTAAATATGATAATCAATGGGTAAAACATTTTATCAAGGAATCTTATAAACTTAGCAAATCTCAAACTGATTTTCATTGCATGCTTTGCAAACAGGTTCTTTGGAATAATTTCTGAAAACAATAATACTGCTAATATCATTAACAGAGTTGTCGTTGCGACATTTGAGCCAAATAACCCTAAGTCTAAGGTAATGTTGGTAGCCAAAACAGTAGTCATAACACCTGTTAAGTTAGTACCAATAAGCACGATTGTTATAATCTTCTGCATGTCTTTTAGAAGATTGTCTAATACTATAGCATCATTTCTTCCTTCTTGTGCTAGAGATTTTACAGCTATTTTATCAACAGACAAAAAAGCGATTTCACTTCCCGCAAAAATTGCTCTTAAAGCAAACATAGTAAAAAACAAAATTATTTTAATTAATATTATCGGAGACATATTAAGCGCCTCCTTTAACATTAAGATCTGTCAACTCATCAAAATCATATTCATCTATTATGTCACCAACAATAACTTCAAGCAGATCTTCTAAAGTAACAAGCCCTAAAATCGTACCTTTAACGTCTCTAACTATTGCCATGTGTCTTCCTTTTTGACGCATCTGCATAAGCATAAAAACACCTTTATCGTTCGGTCTACAATAACTAGGAGCTCGCATAACTTGTGCAACTGGAATATCAAACTCTTTATCTCTTAAATATTCAAGTAAATCTTTAGCATATATTATCCCACATATAAAATCTATGTCACTTTTTCTACTTAATACTGGTAATCTAGTGTACCCTTCTTCTGAAAGCAACGTTGCAGCTTCCTTCACTGTTGCTTCCTCATCTATCATTATAATTTCATCTTTTGGAATCATAATATCTTTAACTAATAAGTCTGTACTTTTAAAAATATTATAAATTAGATTCTTTTCATCTTCTTCAACGGTTCCATACTCTTCACCTATTGAAACTGCTGTTTTAATTATTTCTTCTGTGAAAGCCTCTTCCCTAGTATCATTGTCTTTAATAGTCTTACCTATAAACATATTAGCAATAGTGTTTACAATACATACAACAGGCTTTAAAATAACACTTATTGGATTTATAAATCCTACAACTCTAAAAGCGAAACCTTCAGAATCATTTGCTGCTAAAGCTTTTGGTGTAATTTCTCCAAAAATTAAAAGTAATCCTGTTGTTATCAATGTAGCTATTATTGAACTAAGGTCTTTTGACAAAGCATCACTAGTTAGAGCTATTATAAATACTGTTACTAAACTAGTAAAAGCTATGTTAACAGCAGTATTGCCTACTAATAATGTAGTAAGTAATTTATCTGGGGTTTCTAACATAAAAGAAATCTTTTTAGCTCGTACTGATCCTTCATCTCTTAATTCTCTCAAACGATAGTTAGCTATTCCAAAAAAAGCAGTTTCTGAACCAGAAAATAGTCCAGAAAAGAATAATAATACAAACATAAGTAGTAACGTTATACTACTTCCCGGGTCTTCCAAGACATCTCACTCCTAAAATCATTTTTTTTATCATACATATTCTACTTGTTTAACGTCACATAAGCAAGTTTTTTACTAGTTTTATAGCTAACTGTTTTAATAGATTATAGGAATACTTCTTTTATTTATGTTGTAATATTAATAAAAAACTGTCAGACGACTAGTTATTTTTGCTATTTTGAAGGATTTTCACTGAAATTGTCTAATTAAAATAGACGGAGGTGAATTTATGCCAGCTAATTTAACACCACAGTTTTATGAAGCAAGAGAGAGATTCCACCGAGCATCAACAAACGATGATAAAGTAAAAGCTTTGGAAGAAATGCTAAGGACTATCCCTAAACACAAAGGGACAGATAAAATGCAAGCAAACATAAAAAAGCAGTTATCCAAAGTAAAAGCCGATAGTATTAAGCAAGCTTCACAAGGCAAACAAAAACCATTTTGGATAATAGATAAGCAAGGTGCTGCAAGAATAGTACTAGTAGGTGCTGCAAACACAGGAAAATCAAGCTTTTTACAAGCCGTAACTAATGCAAAGTCTACTATTGCTGATTATCCGTTTACAACACAAAAACCAATCCCTGGTATGGCTATACATAAGCATGTTCAGTTTCAAATCATAGACCTGCCACCATATAACTCAAGTAGCCCTGGATGGATGAATGAAGTAATAAGAACTTCAGACTTAATTCTGATGTTTCTTGATATGAGTAGCGATAACGTTCTTACTCAGCTTGAAGAAACAATTGGTACTTTCAGAGAAAATAATATTAATATTATTTCACCTCTTGAAACTGAAGATGTTGAAGAAGAAATTGACGATGAAGAGCTATTTGTTGACGCAAACTCAAGAAATACGATAATTATTGGTAATAAATATGATTCAAATGAATGCAACGAAATATTTGAATTATTTTTAGAATACAAGGATATGCTAGAAGTTGAATTGCCTATCCACAAAATTTCATGTACAAAAAACCTATACATAAATGAGTTACTTGACAATATTTTTAATTATCTTCACATAATTCGTGCTTATACAAAAGCTCCTGGCACTGAGCCAAATTTTGAAGAACCAGTAGCTTTAAGAAAAGGAGCTACTCTAATTGACCTTGCCATGGAAATACACAAAGATTTTGCAAATAAACTAAACTTTGCAAAGGTGTGGGGAAAAAACACGTTTGATGGGCAAAAAGTGTCCAGAGATTATGTTATATGTGATGGTGACATTGTAGAATTTCATATATAAGAAAAAGGCTACTCAAATATAAGTAGCCTTTATTTTCATTGGCACATGTAAGTCTGTAAGCCGGGTTCTGTCAAAAGTAATCATCTATCTAGGGCAATAGTTGCCTATTACCTCATGCGACCAACCCGGAGACTGGACGGGCAATCCTTATCATCTCCCTATTCGGTCTTGCTCCAGATGGGGTTTACCAAGCCAACTAGTCACCTAGCTGCTGGTGAGCTCTTACCTCACCGTTTCATCCTTACCAAAAAGGCGGTTTTATTTCTGTGGCACTATCCTTAGGGTTACCCCCACTTGGCGTTACCAAGCATCCTGCCCTTTGGAGCCCGGACTTTCCTCAGATAAGGCTTTTCAGCGTTTATCCGCGATTACTCAACTTACACGTTTACCAGCTATTTATTATATCATACCTATCTCAAATATCAATTTTTTTCAATTACTAAGTATCTGCCACACTCATCACACTTAGCAGTTTTGTGATTATTTATGTCTCTTAATGTTCTGCTTGGAATCTTTACGTGACAACCACCACAAATCCCATCCTGCTTTATATAGCAAGCAAGTTGGAAGCCAAGCCTTTCACCTTTTGTCTTATACTCATTTAGTAATTTATCAGAAATTTTAGATTCCAGCTTAATTATCTCATCTTGGAGTGATTTAATTTTATCTTCTAACACTTGAATTTCTTTAGCATAATTAAACCTGACTTCTTCTATAAGTTTTGAGAGCTTTTCTTCTTCTAAGCTATATTTATCAATTTCATCTCTAAATAGCTCTCCTTCTTCAAGTTTTCTCATAAGCTCTTCTTCATAGTTATTGACTAGCTCTCTATTATTGTCTTTTTCTTGCAACATATAATGTAGTTCTTTGCTATTACTTTTACCAGAATATATTTCTTCCTCTAAGCTGCTTAGCTCCTCCTGAACATCAATCAACTTAATCTCTAATTCTCTATATGCTTTAACGTTAAGCTCTAAACTCTCATTATAGTTATTCAGACTCTCTTTAATAGTTTTAAATCTAATCAATAAACTATCCAGTTCTTTCTCTTTTTCTATTTCTGACAAAACTAGCTTCTCATCTTGCAACTGCTTTTCCAGATTTTGAATATCTATTAAGGTGACTAGGTCTTCATACATATTAACACTCCATTCAAAAATAAAACTATAAGCTGTTTAGATGATTATTAAGCAAATCAATCTTTTCAGCAAAGTCATTTCTTTTCTTAATAATATCATTATTTTTATCTTTTGGCATTTGTTTTATAATACTTTCGTAATGCTGTATATCTCTTTTGATATTTAGCTTATATAATTCCACCTCATCAAAATGTTCAAGTTTTCCATACTCTAGCTCAATTTCTGAATACTCTTCAGACTTCCCTTTTACAGCTTTCAATATCTGATATATGAATCCATTTTCTAAAACTAGTCTCTCTTTTATTATTTTCTCATTATTCTCAATTAACCAAGATCGCACAAGTTTACTATTATTTTGTGGTTGTAAAACTAAAAAATTCAATTCATTTACAAGTTCAGTGTCATTTTCTAATATTGTTTTTATTGTATAGCCACCCATTCCAGCAATTACCACACCATTGACCTTTTTACTACTCAAAGGTTTAAGACCCGGCCCTAGTAAAGTCTCTATTCTCTCCTGTATTCCAGCACTGTTAATTTGTTCTCTAGCTTGTTCTAATGGCTTTTTAGCAATATCACAAGCATACACTTTATTTGCTTTACCACTTTTAACTGCATAAATAGCTAAAAACCCATGATCAGTTCCAATATCTGCAATAGCATCACTGATAGGAACTAAATCAGCTATTGTTTTTAATCGCTTTGATAAACTACTATTATTCATATATTTTCCACCTTCTAAAAAAATACTGCCAGTGTACACTGGCAGTATAATCTAAATGTAATCTTGTAATGAATTAACATCAATGCTAGTACCATCTGATACTTCTTTTAGTACTTGTAACATTGCAACAGCTGTATCTAAAGATGTTAAACACGGAATCCCCATCTCTGAAGCAGCTCTTCTAATCTTAAATCCATCTGTTGTAGATTTCCTACCATGTGTTAATGTATTTAAGACTAATTGTATCCTATTATTCTTAACATAATCAACTACATGTGGCCATCCTTCAGATATTTTGTTTACTCTTTCACATTCAATATCATTATCACTCAGAAACTTGGCTGTACCACTAGTAGCATAAATTTTAAACCCTAACTTTGCAAACTCTTTTATGTATGGAAGAATTTCTTCTTTATCTTTATCTGCAATTGTCGCTAAGATAGACCCTTCTTGAGGGAGTTCTAATCCTGCACCTATAAATCCTTTATATAGTGCTTTGTAGTAGTTTTTGTCAATCCCTAAAACTTCCCCAGTTGATTTCATCTCTGGACCTAAATGTGCGTCAACCATTTCTAGTTTAGAGAATGAGAATACAGGAACTTTAACTGCATAAAAATCTTTTCGCTTAATAATCCCATCTGTATATCCCATGTCAGAAAGTTTCTCACCAAGCATGGCTAAAGTCGCTAGTTTAACCATTGGGATATCTGTTATTTTACTTAAGTAAGGGATAGTTCTTGAAGATCTAGGGTTTACCTCTATAACATAGACATTATCATTATTAACTATATACTGGATATTAAGAAGCCCCTTAATTTCAAGTGATTTTGCTATTTTTATTGAATAGTCTTCGATTTTACTAAGAGCTGTCTCACTTATTGTCCTTGTTGGGTAAACAGCTATACTGTCTCCAGAGTGAACTCCAGACCTTTCTATATGTTCCATTACTCCTGGCATTATAACTGTTTCTCCATCACTAATGGCATCAACTTCAGCTTCTTTTCCAAAAACATATTTATCAATTAGTATAGCTTGATTCTGAGCAGCCTTTAAAGCTTTAATCATGTACTCTTTTAACTCACTGTCTTTATATACAACTTCCATGGCCCTACCTCCAATTACATATGAAGGTCTAACTAATACCGGATACTCAAGTTTGTTAGCTGTCTTAATTGCTTCCTCAACCGACTTAACAACAGCACCTTGTGGATATGGTATGTTAAGGCTTTCAAGCAACTTGATAAACTTATCTCTGTCTTCAGCTATATCAATTTTTTCAACACTAGTACCAATAATCTTCACATTTGCTCTATTCAAAGGCCCAGCTAAATTTATAGCAGTTTGCCCACCAAATTGCACAACAGTTCCTACTGGTTTCTCCTGTTCAATTATGCTTATAGTATCTTCAAAGGTTAAAGGTTCAAAATATAACCTATCTGATATATCAAAATCCGTACTAACTGTTTCTGGATTATTGTTAATAATTAGCGCTTCATAGCCTGCTTCCTTTATTGCTTCTACACAATGAACTGAGCAATAATCAAACTCTATTCCTTGTCCAATTCTTATCGGTCCAGAGCCGATTACTAATATCTTTTCCTTTTCAGTAGGCAACAGTTCATTGTGCTTTTCGTAGGTAGAGTAAAAGTATGGGGTTTGTGCTTCAAATTCACCAGCACATGTATCTACCATCTTATATGTAGGCATTAAATTATTCTTCTCTCTCATGCCCTTTACAAAAAGCTCTTCTACGTTTGCTATTTCTGCTATCTCTTTATCAGAAAAGCCTATATCCTTAAGCTCTTCCAAAAGACCATCTGATAATCCATACTTAGTCAATTGCTGTTCTGCATTTACAATTTTACTTATACTCTGCAAGAAAAATGCATCTATACCAGTAAGTCTATGTAGTCTACTTATAGAATAATTCCTTCTAAAAGATTCTGCTAAAGCAAACAATCTTCTGTCATCTGGCTCAACCAGAGCTATCTGAAGATAAGTATCATTCAAGCTTTCTATCTCTTCACTTCTTAAACCATACTTGTCTATTCCCAGAGAACGTATAGCTTTAAGCAAAGCTGCTTCTAGGCTTCTCCCTATAGACATCACTTCACCTGTTGCTTTCATTTGGGTCCCTAGTGTTCTTTCTGCATAATCAAACTTATCAAATGGCCATCTTGGCATTTTAACTACCACGTAATCAAGTGTTGGTTCAAAACAAGCTTTTGTTTTATTAGTAATAGTGTTTTCTATTTCATCAAGGGCATATCCTAATGCTATTTTTGTAGCTACTTTAGCTATTGGGTATCCTGTAGCTTTTGATGCTAAAGCACTAGATCTACTTACTCGTGGATTGACTTCAATTAAGTAATACTGCATGCTACTTGGATCTAATGCAAACTGTACATTACATCCCCCTTGAACGCCTAAAGCTCTGATTATTTTCAAAGATGCTGTTCTCAACATTTGATATTCTTTATCAGAAAGTGTTTGGGTCGGAGCTACAACTATACTGTCACCAGTATGGATTCCAACTGGGTCGATGTTCTCCATATTACATATTGCGATACAATTATCATAGCTGTCTCGCATTACTTCATATTCAATTTCCTTCCAACCTTTTACACTTTTCTCAATTAAGACTTGATTAATCCTACTGTGTTTAAAGCCTCTAAGTGTTATTTGGTCCAACTCATCTTCGTTATTAGCAACTCCTCCACCTGTACCACCCATAGTAAAAGCAGGTCGTATAATAACAGGGTACCCAATCTCATTAGCAATCTTCTTTGCATCTTCTAAGGTTGACACTGTATCACTTTGTAAAACAGGCTCCCCTATTTCTTCCATAAGACTCTTAAATAAATCTCTATCCTCAGCTTTGTCAATAGCTTCTAGAGGCGTGCCAATTAGCTTGACGTTATATTTCTCTAATATCCCCTTTGAGTTAAGTTCTATAGCCATATTTAGCCCTATTTGACCACCTAATGTAGCTAATAGACTATCAGGCTTTTCTTTTTTTATTATTTTTTCTATTATGTCTGAGGTTATTGGTTCAATGTATGTCCTATCTGCCATTTCTTTATCAGTCATTATTGTAGCTGGATTACTATTGACGAGAACAACCTCTACGCCTTCCTCTTTTAATGCTCTACAGGCTTGGCTTCCAGCATAGTCAAACTCAGCTGCTTGTCCTATTACAATAGGGCCTGAACCAATTACAAGTACTTTGTTAATATCTTTATTTTTTGGCATCATTCTAACCCCTTTTCACAGAATTCAAAAATTTATCAAATATATATTGTGCATCAGACGGACCAGGCGAGGCTTCTGGGTGAAACTGCACTGATGAAATATTATGATGAATGTGTTTTATACCTTCAACAGAGTCATCTGTTAAGTTTATGTGTGTAATCTCTAAATCTGTTCCTTTAATTGATTCTTTATCTACTGCATAGCCATGATTTTGAGCGGTAACATATATTCTTCCATTA